>NZ_AOIQ01000008.1 GCF_000337515.1 Halovivax asiaticus JCM 14624 | reverse complement strand
GATGTGTATAAGAGACAGGTTCCTCGATGTCGAACGCGTCGTCGAGCTCGGTGCCGTAGACGTCGCGCGCCAGCGCGCGCTTCTGCGGGACGACGTACTCGAGACGCGATCGAAGCACCTCCGGATCGAGGAGGTCGCCGACGCGGATGCCGCGCCGACCGGCCTTGTCCTCGTAGGTCGGGCCGATCCCGCGCTTGGTCGTGCCGGCCGCGAGATCCGCCTTCTCGGCTTCTTCGATCCCATCCAGAACGCGGTGGTACGGGAGGATCACGTGCGCCCGAGCGGCGACGCGCACGTCCGGATCGAGCCCGCGCGATCTGAGCTCGTCCAGTTCCTCGAACAGTGTCTCGGGGTTTACCACGCAGCCGTTGCCGAGGACCCCGACCTTGCCCCGGACGGCACCGGAGGGAACGAGCGAGAGCTTGTACGTATCGCCGTCGGAGACGACGGTGTGGCCCGCATTGTCTCCGCCCTGATACCGGACGACGACGTCTGCTGCCTCACCGTAGATATCGACGACGCCGCCCTTCCCTTCGTCGCCGAGCTGTGACCCGACGATAGTGACGGTCATGACAGCGACGGCTTCTTTCCCGGTCGATAAACCGATTACGATCCCTCCGTCGATGAATCGGTGCCGCCCTCCATCGACGACGAACGCTTGTCGTATCTGACGAGGATTCCTTCCCGACGAACAGCCGGCAACCCCCTCGCCACCGGTGCTATCACGAAGACGGGTCGGTGCTCACACTGGCGCCATCCGGTCCGATCGCGCGGTGTCACCGACTCGGTTCAGATCCGACCAGAAGTGTTAACCCCTGCCACGTCGAAACCCTTCCTATCGTCTTGCGGCCGTCCCGACGAAAAGCTTTAAAAGGGGCAACGACAAGTTAACAAATGCCATGATAGACCGACTGGAGAAGGAGGTAGACATGCTGGAACGACATTTGCAGGTCCTGAAAATGGTTCTCGAGAACGAACCGATCGGGATCGTCAAGATGTCGAACGAGACCGGCTACCCCCACCACAAAGTTCGCTACTCGCTGCGCGTCCTCGAAGAGGAGAATCTCATCGAGCCGTCGAGCCAGGGAGCGATCAAGACCGAGGAGACCGAAGACTTCGTCGCCGACCTCGACGACAAGATCGACAGCATCTCTGAGACCTTAGAACGGATGAAGATCGAGAACACCGCCGAAGCCGAGAACTGATATCCTCCTGGCCGCCAACGGCCATTTTGCTCTCACTGATTCTGAGTCCCGTTTGCGGTAACCGTACTCCCGAGTGTCGGAATCGAGCCCCGCGAACGACCGGTGCCATCAGAGACGGTTCGAGGCGAAGCGGCCGGTAGCCGAGTGAAGCCCTACAGCTCGGGGACGGTCATGTGGAAGCCGCCACTGCGAGATTCGACGAGACAGCAGTGATAGCCCTGTTTTCGCGAGAGGTTGACGTAGCTGACCTTCGAACTGCGACTGAGGAAGCCACTCGTCGTCACCTCTTCGGCGAGTTCGAGCGCGCCGGGGTCGAAGAAACTGGACGTGACGACGACCGCCGCGCCGAGGTCGGGATAGTTCGCACACACAGCCGAGGCGTCGGCCTCGAGCCCTTCGAGCATCCCTTTTGTCGCCGGGTCGCGCGAATCGTTACAGTTCGCGACGACGAGGGGCGTCCCGCGCTTGTCGAACGCGGCGACGTCGAACGTCACCTGATCGGGGACGTCCGCTCTGTCGTCCTCTTCGAGCGAGACGGTCGCTGCAAGTTCGATGCGGTCGATACGCGGGATGACGTCGTAGAGGTCCGCGAGATCGGCGGCGTTGCCGGTCTCCCTGATCTCGAAGAGACAGGTTCCGACGAGCCACTCGACGAAGCGGTACTGCATGGACGCCTCGACGAACGAGTCGTAGGGCTGTCCGTCGACGGCCGTCGTCTCGGCGTCGAACTGCGTGTGCCGTTCGAGTTGCAGGTTGCGGTCGAGATCGCCACGCGAGCCCTCGCCTTCGTGGGCCGATTCGAGCGTCGGTTGACTCTTCGAGCCGTACCGAACGAAGACGTTCGTCTGTTCGAGTGCCTGTTGCGCTGTGAGCGTGCGTTCCGGCTCACTGGGCGTCGACTCGGTCGGCGTCGCCGGAGCGTCCCCACCAGTCGGGGCCGGTTGCGACTTGACCCGTTCGAGCTCGGCCTCGAGCTCCTCGATCGTCGACTGGAGTTGGGAGACCTGCGCTGTGAGGTCTTCGTTCTCGCTCTGCAACTGGTCGCGCTCGCGCACGAGTTGCTTGCGCGTTTCCTCCAGCTCGGTCACCCGCTGGGTTAGGTGATCGATCTTGTCTTCGCGTTCGAGCATGTCCGACCGGAGTGCCTGTTCGGTCGAGGCGACGTCCGCCGGCGTCGGCCCGTCTCGTGTGCGCGAGCTATCGGCCTGTGACTGCGAGCGACTCGTGTCCGACTCGGACTGGCCACGCTGCGAGCGGGCGCTGCCACGACCGGCCGAACTCTGTGTGTTCGTGTCCTCACTCGACGATTCGGGATCGATCGAGGGGATCTGTCGGGTTTCGCGCCAGCGCTCTTCTTCTTTGAGGCGCTCGTCGTGCTCGTCCGATTCGGTCGGGGCCGTCTCGGTTCGCTGATCGCCCGACCCGGTATCCGACGAGGCTGACCCGGAGACCGTTGTCCGATCGCCTCCTGTCGAATCTTCGCCGGTCGTGATGCCTGTTGCGGAGGATTCGGTGGGTTCCCGTTCGGTGGTGATCCCCGGCCGGTCGGCAGTCGATTCGGTCGTTGCGGGCTCTTCCTCCGGCTGTCCGCCGGCGTTCGTCGATTCGGCGGCCGCCGTCGAGTCGGCCGTCCCGGTTTCGGTGTCGCTGTAGGACACTTCTGTGTCTTCGGTCACCGACTCGTCGTCCGCCACTTTCTCGGATCGGGTCTCTTCCGGGGTCTCGGACGGTTCAATGTCGGTTCCGGTCGCGTTCACCGTCGTCTCGTCGCTCGGCGTTCGCCCGGCGGACGGCTCGTCTTGCCCGACTGGTCCGTCTGTGTCGGTCACAGCCGTCGCGGGATCGGTCGACTCGCCTGTGGAGAGCCGGTCACCGGAGCCGGTGCCCGCAACGGTGGTGGAATCTGTCCCGGCCGCGGAATTCGCTGTGCCCGCCGCTGTGTCGGCTGCAGTGTCGTTCGTCCGCGCGGCGTCCTCGGGACTCGTGGTGGCAGTTTCGTTCGCCGACGCGTGACCGGGGACATCGGTCACGGAGATGTCGACGTCGATGACCGAGTAGATGCCAATCTCGTCGTCGGCGCGCTCGAACGCCTCGTCGCCGGTGAGCAGGCGCTCGGCGTTTCCGATGTAGGCGGCGGCCATGCGCTTGCCGCCGTAGTAGACGAGGTAGTAGTCGCCCGAGAGCACCTGTTCGCTCAGTTCGACGTAGCCGGTGAACGACCCCTGCTGCAGTTTGCGATCCACCGATGCGAGAGCGGTATCGTTGGTGTAGTACTGTGCTCGCGGGTCGCCTCCCTGCGTCTGCATCGCAGCAAGCAGGGGAAGCGCGTCGGCGGGGGCCTCGTAGATGGTTCCGGAGGCGTCCACGAGCGTCTCGATCGAACCGTCGGCGACGCCGACGATCCGGCCGTTCAGCATGAACGCCCAGACGCCGGCCGCCGTTACGGCTCCGGAAAACGTGTCGTCGGCGAGGGTCGTGAGCGCGTCTTTGCCGCCGGAAAACGGCCGCGACTCCCACCGCTCGACGCGCTCTTTCGTGCGCGGGTCCATACGCAAACAAACGGTAACCCGACCATAACCGTTTCGCCTGTCGAAGGGAAATGGGGGCGACGAACCGACGGTCGTCCCGTGTGTGCCAGTTGCCGGTCAGAAGCCAACTCGTCAGTTACCGGTTACGGGTCAGCTCGTCAGGTACCGGTGAGGACCCAGCCAATCAGTTGCCGATCAGGAGTTAGTTCGTCCGATCAGATCTTCGACTCGGCGTCCTCGGCGAGTTCTTTCATCCGCTTGCCGATCCGACCCGCACTCGAGAACTCGTCTTCGCTCATCGCGTTCGCCAGCGAGTTTCCGAGGACGAACACGGCGTGTTTGTGTTCGCTCTTGGATTTGTGGGCGTCGTCCGGATCGACGTCGATCTGGTGGTAGGCGTCGAAGAGCCCCTCGTCGACGCTTTCCTGTTCCGAGAAGTACTCCATGATGACCACCAGTTCGGCGTGCAATTCGAGAAGCTCGTCTTTGTGCATACGCTCGCTACGGACGGTTCCATGTTAAGCGTTTTGCGCCGTGGGGCGTCTCCCCACTCAATCGGCCGGATCGGCGCTCTCTCGCTGTTCAGCGGGGAACCAGGCGAGTTCGTGATCGGCCGTCACCCGGACGCCGACGCGCTGGCCAAGCTGGATGCGATCCGAGTGGTTGTGCATACACTCGATCGTCTCCCCATCGTCGAGTTCGACGCGATAGAGGACGGTCGGGCCGAGGTAGCGACGGTAGATCACCTCGCCGTCGGTTTCGGCGCCGGTCGCCGGATAGGCCGTCACGTCGTCCGGCCGAACGAGAAGATCGACCTCCGTGCTGTCGTACGCCTCGACGAGGCCGCCGACGTCGTCACGGAGGACGCGACCGAGTGCGGTGTCGACGTGATCGCCGGTGACGGTCCCCGAGAGGAAACTCGCGTGACCGAGAAAGCCCGCGACGAACCGGGAAGTCGGCTGTTGGAAGACCGTTTCGGGGACGCCGACCTGCTCTAACTGTCCGTCGTACATGACGGCGACGCGATCGGAGATCGAGAGGGCCTCTTCCTGATCGTGCGTGACCGAGATCGCCGTGACGCCGGTTTCCTTGATGATACGTCGGACCTCCTCGCGCATCTCCACGCGGAGATCGACGTCTAAATTCGAGAAGGGTTCGTCGAGCAAGAGGAGGTCGGGTTCCGGGGCGATCGACCTGGCGAGGGCGATCCGCTGTTGCTGGCCGCCAGAGAGCTCGCCAGGGTAGGCATCGGCCTGATCGGTGAGCCCGACGAGATCCAACAGTTCGGCGACGCGCTCGTCGCGTTCGTCCGTCGGCCAGTCGTCGATGCCGAATCGCACGTTCTCGGCGGCGGTGAGGTGGGGAAATAGCGCGAAGTCCTGGAAAACGACGCCGACGTTACGATCTTCGGGTGCCACCGATCGATCGCTGTCGGCGACGACCGTGCCGTGTAGCTGGATCTCGCCCGCGTCGGGCGATTCGAGCCCGGCGATGAGTCGGAGCGTCGTCGTTTTTCCACAGCCGGACGGACCAAGCAGCGTGAGGATCTCGCCGTCGTAGACCTCGAGCGAGTACGATTCGACGACACACTCGGTCCCGTAGCTGTGTTCGATTGCCTCTAGCGAGAGGACGGGCTCGTCCTGGCGCTCATCGGATCTTTCCTGCGATGACGCCGTCTCCGTCGTGATCGTCTCCGTTCGTCCCGTGCTCTGAGCCATGGGTGTCTCGAACTGTCCGGTCGGGTCCGGCACTCGTCTATTTAGGTGGCCCTAAATGACTTATAGTTGCCGGTTGCGACGAACTGCTCAGAGTTCGACGCCGCCGGGAATGAGGCTCCGCTGGCGGAGGAGACTCCCCTCCTCGTCGTAGACGAGGAACGTCTGTTTCTCGTAACTGATCAGATGTTCCCCGTCGATCTTGATGGTAACGTCGTACCGGCCGTCGTCGTCGCTGGTCTGTTCGCCGTAGCGCCGCGCGGCCGTGATAAAGGTGAGCACGTCGTCGGCGTCGACGTTCAACTCGAGGACGAAGTCGCCGGTCAGGCGATCGGTCACGCTGACCACGCCCGTCGCGTCGGTGTCGACGGGCCCCTGCAGGCGGAGGGCGACGTCCGTCTCGTCGGCGGCAAGCAACTCGTCGCCTGGACCTGTGAGGCGGTCACGCAGATCCGGCCCGTCTTCGGCGCAGTCGATGGTGACCGACGGTTTTCGGGGATCGCCGTCGGCGTCGACCCACTCGACGTCGTCGACGGAGAGCGTGATGTGTTCGCGCCTCATTCGATACCCGATGTTGGGTCCCCGGCGGTATGAACGTAACGCCCACGGCCACCGAAACGAATCGGACTGCTCGCTGATCGGTTCCGTTTCGGACCAGTCCGTCTCGTGGGGTATCGGCCAGTCCACTGCGGCCTCCTCGCCATCGCGACCGAACACATCTCACTTGCTGCCACCGGGTGATCTGAGTTGCTACTATCGGGTGATCCGAGTCACTATCGCCCCTCGACGTGCTCGGGTTCCCGGCCACCTGATTTAAGAGGTCACCACCCCCATATCGGAGACAGTCACCCGAGACGTCCCGTGACCCCCGATGGACCAACACGACCCCAGTCAGCACGCCGACGATCCGGCGTCCGACCCGTCGTCGATCCGAGCGACACTCAGCGACCGCCTCGACGACGTTCGACGTTCGCTGTCGGCACTGGGCGACGTGATACGGGGCACGCGGATCGACATAGGTCGGTACGATCCGACCGTCCACGAGCCGCTCGTCGCCTTCGACGGCGTCGAGGGAACGATCGAACGCGAGCGCTACTGGGTGAACGCGCCCTTCGCGTTCGTCGCGATCCTCGAGGATCCGGCGCGGAACGCCTTCCGGTACCACGTCGTCGAACCGTCGCTCTCGACGGACGAACGCGCCCTCCTCGATACCGTCCTCGAGGACATCCGCGACCCGCTCATCTATCGCGACGGCGGCGACGTCGACCCCGAAACGCGGCTCCGAGAGGCGCTGCTGGAACTCCTCGAACGCTACGGCGTCGACGTCTCCGTCGAGTGCTTCTACCGCCTCTTCTACTACGCTCACCGGAACTTCCTCGGCTACGGGCGGCTCGACCCGATCATGCACGACCCGCACGTCGAGGACATCTCCTGCGACGGCTACGACCTCCCGATCTTCGTTTATCACGACGAGTACACGGACATCGAGACCAACGTCTCGTTCGACGCCGACACGCTCGATCAGTTCGTCGTCCGCCTCGCCCAGCGCTCGGGTCGCCACATCTCGATCGGCGATCCGATGGTCGAGACGACCCTTCCCGACGGCTCGCGGGCGGAACTGGCGCTCGGCCAGGAGGTCACGCCGCGAGGATCGGCATTCACCATCCGAAAGTACTCCGACGAACCGTTCACCCCGGTCGACCTGATCGAGTACGGAACGTTCGACGTCGCCCAACTCGCGTACCTGTGGCTGGCGATCGAGCACAACAAGAGTCTCATCTTCGCCGGCGGCACCGCGTCGGGGAAGACGACGAGCATGAACGCCGTCTCGATGTTCATCCCGCCCCGCTCGAAGATCCTCACGATCGAGGACACTCAGGAACTCCAGCTCTATCACGACAACTGGCTCTCGTCGGTCACCCGGGAACGCATCCACGAGGGGACCGACGTGACCATGTACGACCTCCTGCGCTCGGCGCTGCGCCACCGCCCCGAGTACATCGCCGTCGGGGAGGTCCGCGGCGAGGAGGCGATCACGCTCTTCCAGGCGATGAACACCGGCCACACGACCTACTCGACGATGCACGCAGACTCCGTGCAGACGGTCATCAATCGCTTAGAGAACGAGCCGATCAACGTCCCGCGGGCCATGGTCCAGAGCCTCGACATCCTCGCCGTCCAGACGCTCACGCGCCTGGAGGACGGCGAACGCGTCCGCCGGAACGACACGCTAGCCGAGATCGAGGGCATCGACCAGCGGACCGGCGAACTCGACTACTCTACCGCGTACACCTGGGACGGCGAGACCGACACCTTCTCCGAATCGGGCAGTTCGATCCTGTCGGACATCCGCGAGCAACGCGGCTGGACCGAACGCGAGCTGCGCGTCGAACGAAAGAATCGCGAGGCATTCCTCGAGTACGTCCACGACCGCGGCCTCTCGGACTACCGGCGCTTTACCGCCCTCGTCAACGAGTACTACGCGGACAAGCCGGCCGTCCTCGAGCGCATCGGCCGCGACGACGCGATCGAGGCGAGTCCGGCCGGCCGAACGGATACCGGTGACGAATCTGACGACGGTGGAACCGACGCAACGGCGATCGAGGCCGACGACGATTCGAACGACGACCGTCCCGACGCACCCGCTGCCCTCGCCCAATCAGGTGACGACCTGACCGACGGTGCGTCGTCGTGGGACCTGGCGGAATCGTCCCCACTCGCCGACGACTCAGCCCGTTCCGGATCCGGACCCGATGGGGCCCCCGCCGACGAACCCACCAATGCCTCCATCGACGAACCGAGCGACCACCCCACCGACGACTCGCCCGACGCTTCCAGCGTCGAACAGATCGACCACTCCACCGACGACTCGATTGACACTCCCACCGACGAAGCGACAGATACACCGGATGATGCGTCGGCGGAGTCAGACCGATGAATCCCGGTGCCCTTCTGCCGCTCGCTGTCGCCGTGCTGTGTACGCTCCCGTTCGCCCTGGCGCAGGTAATTCCCTCCGTGGATCGGGTCCTGACCCGACTGTCGATTCACGCCTTCGGCGACTACGTCGACGAGTTCCGGAGCGAACACCCGCAGCGCCAGGCGGCGCTCCGTGCGGCACACGCGCCAGCGAGTTATCGTGAATACGGGGCTCGGTCGTTCGTTTACGCACTCCTTGGCGGGTTCGTCGGCAGCGTCACTGGCGTCTACCTGATCTGGGCCGTCCTGACGGGCCTCTCGATCGATGCGGCGACGCTTCGCAGTTCGTTGCCCGACCTTCTCGCCCCGCTTTCGGCGATCGCGGCTGTGGGGAACGCCACTCCGGCCACGCTGCTCGGACTCCTCCTCGTCTCTGGGCTCACGCTCGGCGTCGTCTTCGGGGGGATCACCTACTGGTTGCGCTGGTGGTATCCGGGCTACGTGGCCTCCCGGCGGGCGCGCGCGATCGAGGCGTCGCTGCCGTCGACGGTCGCCTTTTGCTACGCGCTCTCACGAAGCGGGATGGAGTTCACCGAGGCGATCCGAATCGTCGCCCGCAACGGCGACGCGTACGGACAGGCGGCCGCGGAGTTCGATGTCGCCGTCACGAACATGGACGCCTTCGGGATGGACGTTACCGCAGCGTTGCAGTTGATGGGGCGGCGAACGGCCAGCGACCAGTTTCGCGAGTTCACCGAGAACCTCGTGAGTGTCCTCCAGAGCGGCCACAGCCTCTCCGAGTTTCTGGAACGGCAGTACCACGATTACCAGGAAGAGGCCGAATCACAGCAAGAGAGCATCCTCAACATGCTCGCGACGCTGGCCGAGGCCTACGTCACCGTGCTGGTCGCCGGCCCGCTCTTTCTCATCACGATCCTCGTGGTGATCGGCTTCTCCGTCGGCGACACGGTCGACTCGCTCCGGGCGGTCATCTACGTCATCCTCCCGTTCGGCAACCTCGCGTTCGTGGTCTACCTGAGCACCGTCACCGATTCGATCAATCCCGGTCGGTCGAATCAGCCGAGCGAGGGGGCACTCGGTCCCGGTTCCCGTGCGACCCTCCCGGACGGTGGGTCCGTCGTGACGGGCGCGTCGGCGCTGGGCGATGGCCACGTCGATCCTGTCGACGGGTCCCTCTCACCGACGCGACATCGGCTGGCGATCTACGAGCGCTTGCGCTGGGTTCGAGGGGTGCTCGCCAGCCCGTTCCGAACGCTGCTTGACCGGCCGGACCGACTCCTGTGGGTGACGCTTCCCCTGGCGGCCGTGATCGTCCTCCTGTTGATTCCGCGAGCGCTCGAGGCGGGCATCACGGCGATCGAAGACGCGCTGGTAGTGCTCGCACTCGTCGTGATGGGCTCGTACGCGGTGGTCTACGAACGCCACAGATACCGAATCAGTGCGATCGAACGGGCGGTCCCTGACCTGCTCGATCGGCTCTCCAGCGTGAACGAGGCCGGGATGTCGGTCATCGCCTCTGTCGATCGCGTTCGCCAGTCCGATCTCGGCGTGCTGGACGACGAACTGGATCGCGTCTGGGCGGATGTCCGCTGGGGGGCCGACCTCCAGACGTCGCTGTGGCGATTCGAGCACCGCGTTCGTACCCGCGCCGTCTCCCGCATGGTGACACTCCTGACCGAGGCGATGAACGCCAGCGGCGATCTCGCGACGGTGCTGCGGATCGCTTCCCGGCAGGCCTCGGCGGATCTGCGCCTCGATCGCGAGCGCAAGCAGGTGATGACCGAGTACATGGTCGTCGTCTACGTCTCCTTCCTCGTCTTCATCTTCATCATCGCTGTCCTCTCGGCGTACCTGCTCCCGAGTCTCCCCACGGAGTCGGTGACGGAGGCGACCGGTCAGCAACTCGACGGGCCGATCGCCGCGCTCGGGACGACCGACACCGACGTCTACATGACGCTGTTCTACCACGCGACGGTGATCCAGGGGGCTACCTCCGGCTTCGTCGCCGGCCAGCTCGCCTCCGGTGACCTTCGCTCCGGGGCGAAGCACGCGACGCTGATGACCTTCATCGCGTTCGTTCTCTTCACCTTGGTCCTCTAGTCGGGCGCCGAACGGGCGTCGTCGCGGACCGAATCCGTTATTGGTCCATCTGCCCCACCCCGAGACATGTCCCGCCGGCGCGACGTCCGCGACACGTACGAACGCATTGGGCGTCACTTCGCGACGACGCGCGAGTACGCCTGGCCCGAGGTCGAGGAGTTCGTCGCCCGGGTCACCGCCGACCGGTCGTTCGATCGCGGCCTCGACCTCGGCTGTGGCAATTGCCGGCACGCGGAGGTCATAGCCGACCACGTCGAACACGTCGTCGGCCTCGACGCGAGCCGTGCGCTCCTCGAAACCGGTCGCGACCGCGCCGCCGAGCGCGACTTCGAAGTCTCCCTCGCTCTGATCCAGGGCGACGCCGCGGCCTTTCCCCTCCGCGACGACACGGTCGACCTGGCCGTCTACGTTGCCACGCTGCACCACCTGCCGACCGAGGCCGATCGCCGCCGCAGTCTCGACGAACTCGGGCGCGTCCTCACACCCGACGGCCGGGCGCTCGTCAGCGCCTGGAGTACGGCCCACGACCGCTTCGACGACGCCACCGAAGCCGATGCGACCGGCTTCGACACGACGGTCGAGTGGACGCTCCCCGGCGGCGAGTCTGTGGGCCGTTTCTACCACATCTACGCCCCCGACGAGTTCGAACGGGACCTCGAAGCGAGCGAGCTGAACCTGCTGGAGTGGGAGGTTTCGAGCGGCAACTGCTACGCGACGGTCGCAGGCGCCCAATAACGCTGCCCCGACCCGCCAGTACCACCCTGCCCTTCCGAGAAAAGAGAACTCTCTTAACCGAGCACCAACAATCGGGGGATGGAGCGCGGATGGTCTAGTGGTAGGACCTGAGCCTTCCAAGCTCATGGCGGGGGTTCAAATCCCCCTCCGCGCATTGCTGCTGCGAGCAAACCCGCGAGCAGCAGCAATCGTCCGAGGGATTTGAAGTAGAGAAGTCGCAGCCCGCGCAACGAAGTGAGCAGGACCGTCTTCGCGTAGTCCAAATCCCCCTCCGCGCATCAACCTTTTGCGCTACGTTCTGGCGGAACGACGCCAGCGTTGCTGGCGCACGTTCCGCCGCCACTCGGCAAAATGTTGATCAAAAGCACTCCTCCTTCCTCACCGCTCGCTCCGCCCGCGTTTCACGGTTTCACCGTTCGACTTCTCGCGGCGCATAGCGTCGCGCTTTCTGGGTCGGTCGTCGGCCCGAGCGCTTCGTGCTTGGTGAACGCCGTCACTTCTACAACAGGTAATTCATAATCTCGAAAGACGGCTGTGGGAAGAATTTCCCCTTCAGGATGTTGGGGCAGATATATTATGTCTCTTCTGCGTTTAGGAATGTATCAATCCCGCCGAAAAGCCGCTGAATAGTGTCTTCTCCGGTGAACGGATTCAGGAGGACGACTCGCAGCCACTGACTGTCACGATAGGTTGGTAACGACACGAAGATTTCGTGCTCAGAGAGCAACGCCTGTTGAAGTCGGCTGTTCAGGTCGTCCCGTCCTTCCGGCGGACACCACTCGGGCACCGCCCGGAAGCAAACGATATTCATCTCCGGTTCGCTGGCCAGCTCTAATGCGTCGTGTCCGACGATGCGTTCGCGAATCATGGCTGTCAGCCGGTAGCTCTCGTCGATCAGTTGGCGGAGCCCGTTACGACCGAGATGTTGGAAGGTGAGCCAGAGCTTCAGTATTGCTGCCCGTCGGGTGCCTTGGACGCTCAGTTCACCGATATTTGGAATAGCATCGTCGCCGCGCATGTACGGTGCCCCGATCCGAAAGTCCTCGTGAAGCACGTCGGCGTTGGTGAACAACGCCATCGCACAGGTCTTCGCGACGTAACACCACTTTTGCGGGTTGAACGTCACCGAGTCAGCGGCCTCGATCCCATCGAGTCGGCTCCGTTCGTCTTCAGAGAACACGAGCGCCCCGCCATAGGCCGCATCGACGTGGAACCACAGGTCATACTCACGGGTGACATCCCGGATCGCTGGCAGTGGATCGATGTTACCGGTCGTCGTCGTACCGGCCGTTGCGACGACACAGAACGGTGCTCGCTCATTCCGTTTCGCTCGCTCCACGGCCCGCTCTAGCGCGATCGGTTTCAGTCGAGAGCTCTCGTCTGTTTCAACCGGTACCACAGCGTCCGTCCCCAAGCCGAGTATCATCGCAGCCTTTTGAAGTGAGGTGTGAGCTACCTCCGAGGCGAACAAAACCGGCTTACGGTCCTCCTCAGTGAGCCCGTCCGCGTGACTGTCAAACATCTGGTTTCGGGCGACAGTCAGCGCGTGGAGGTTCGCGAGACTGCCGCCGCTGGCGAGCACGCCGCCAGCGTCGGACCCGAGGCCGAACTCGGCAGCGATTTGCTCGGTCAGTTGGACCTCCAACTCGGAGAACACCGGTGACATCTCCACGCTCAGCATGTTGTTATTGATCGCCGACGCGACGAGATCGCCGAGTATGGAGATTGTCGTCGGCATCGTGTCCATATGGCCGATGTATCCGGGATGGGCGGGATTCATCGATCCTTCGACGGCCTTTTCAAGATCCTCAAGCAGGTCGTCCGGGGATCGCGGCCCTTCTGAGATCGTAGCAGAGAGGGTGGTCGACTCTGCAGGTAACGGTGAGCGGTCGTCGGCGGTTTCGAGTTGTGTGAGAAGCTGGTCGAGGACCTCCTCTGCAAAGCCACGCGCGGCCTCGGTATTTGCTCCGCTTGGGTCGATGAACGCTGAATCTGGTAGACTGGAGCGATTCATGGGTGAACTATCGGGTGCGGCGACTTTGAGCATTGATTGTTATTTGCCTGACACCATTTGTTCGAACTTCGGACTGGGGCGGTAACTGAAATCGCCACCAGGCCATCCGAAATTCATTCCGGAACACTGGTCTGGCCTGATTTTGGAGTTGCCCCTACGACGAACTCCTGGATAATCCGGCTTTCAGCCCGGTGACGCAATCGACTGATTGCCGAGATGTTGATATCGAATTCTTCTGCCAGCTCAGTAAGTGTACAGTCCCGAGGGATATCGTAGAAACCCTGCTCGAATGCTTCAGTGATGAATTCCCATTGGCGTTCCGTGAGCAGCTCGCTCGAATCATGCGACTGGGTTAACGACGTGATCTGATACGGGATATCTGTGTTGTCTAACTCCTCCGTATACTTCGCCAATCGTTCGTGTGAGGCCGTTATCTCCTTGGAGTACCATCCATCGTGGAGGAGCGTCGGATATCGTGGCGGGATCCCAGATGCACTCAACGCTGCATATGTCTCCGAGATGGGAATCACGAACTGAACCAGCACCATACCCTCGTCGGTATGAATCACCTCAAACGATCCTACTTCGGAGGACTTCTCGAGATGGTGAACGAGGGCATCTCCGTCCGGGATCGATACTTCGACGATTTCGAGCAAGCGGCCATCTATTGGTCGGGACGCCAACAGTTTAAACTCAGCGTCGGGGAATTCGGTAGAGGTGTCGGCTAGCCAATCACCCATTGGGGCACCGTTGACCTGCAACTGGATGCGGGGCATATCGATTGTTAGCTGTCGGGTCACTTAAAGACAGAAAGTTATTCACGCGTGATGACAGGGCGGCCTCTCAGCTACTATCCACCATGCCTACGTGGAATTCAGAAGGGTGGATTCACACCGATGTACGTGACCACCGGACGCCAAATTATGACATCGCACCGCTGTTCGTGAACCGTTGGTCGCCACGAGCGATGACTGGCAAGCCACTAGATGAAGATGAATTCATGCCGTTGTTCGAGGCGGCAAGATGGGCACCATCGTCGTACAACAATCAGCCATGGCGGTTCCTCTACGCGACCAGAGAGGACGACCACTGGAATGCCTATCTCGATTTTCTCTCGGCAGAAAACAAAACGTGGGCCAAACGGGCAGCCGTGCTCGTCGTCATCCTCTCAAAAACAACAGTCGACTACAACGGGGAACCGTCACGAACGCACTCGTTTGATACGGGCGCCGCGTGGCAAAATCTCGCGCTTGAAGGAGCCAGGCGCAGGCTGGTCGTCCACGGAATTGGTGGCTTTGATTACGAGCGGGCAGCAGCAACCCTCTCCATTCCTGCGGTCTACACGATCGAGGCGATGGCCGCAATCGGCATTCGAGGCCCTGCGAAATCACTCCCAGCTGACCTCCAGGAGCGTGAAGAGCCGAGTGACAGGAAGTCCTTGGATGATATCGTCAACCAGGGAGCGTTCGATAGTGTTTCGGAGGAGGGAGACGAGTAATGACTACTCCAACCGAGTCGAACTGGGTAATTCCGCTTGCTTTCCTCCTCGCCACGGGCGTTTTCCTCGGCCTCTCGACCAATCTCGCGAAGATCGCCGCCGGCGTCGGCCTCGAGCCCTTGGCTTTCCTCGCGTGGTCGCTCGTTGGGTCCACGACTGTCCTCGCTGTGATCGGGGCCGTCCGCCATCGGCTCCCCCCGATCAATGCCCGCACTATCGAGTACTTCGTAGTTTCTGGCCTCGTCAGCGTTGCCGTGCCGAATCTCCTGTCCTTCGCTGCAGTCCCCCGCGTCGGAGCCGGCTTTGTCGCGCTCTCAATTGCGTTCCCGCCCCTGTTCACGTACCTCGGCGCACTGCTCCTCGGTATGGAGGAGTTCCAGACTCGTCGCGCGGCAGGTGTTGCGTTTGCACTGGGGGGCGCCGCCTTACTTGCTGCCCTCAAGCTCTCCGAACCCGATGCCGACGCGTTTTGGATCGTCACAACGCTCACTGCACCAGTCCTCCTCGCTGTCGGGAATATTTATCGGACACTCCGCTGGCCGGAAGGGGCCGCCCCCGACGAGCTTGCGCCCGGAATGCTCGCCGCGTCCGGGCTCATGCTCTTGGTCGTCGGTGCGATCACGGGGGTTCTTTTGGGAGGTGTGTCGAGATTCTCCCTCGTGGTGCCGACAGAAAACATTGTGCCGGTCCTTCTCATCATCGCGCAGACGCTGACGTTCTCGTGTATGTATCTCCTGTTCTTCTTCCTCCAGAAGCACGGCGGACCCATCTATCTCAGCCTCCTCGGCTCGGTCGGTGCCGTTGTCGGCGTCCCCATTGCCGTTTTTCTCCTTGGAGAAGCGCCGCCACAGGGCCTTGCCATCGGTGGTCTTCTCATCGCACTTGGCGTCGGCCTCCTCACATTCGGTGATCCGCAAGCGTCATAGAACATCGCCAAAAAGTCCCAACAGTGACTTCTCCGCGAAAATGTTTGCTGGGTATCTCCTCCGCTTGCTCTCATTTTCGGAACTGTATTCCTCTCACCTATTTCTCACTATGTCCAATAGTTGTATATTCTATAACGATATCCGTCAGAATGGAAGCCACGCTCTCCATCTCGTGCGAGGACATGCCTCAGAAATGTCCCGGGTGAGTCCACCACCCCAGACGTGGCTTCCAAGCCAGCGCTTGGTCACCATGACTCGAAATACACCACCGAGACAAAAAACGTCTCGCCAGCAGGTTGCATAAACAGCGACTGCACTGTTCGATCACGTTCTCCAGCCTCGATGAGGCGGGAAGCATCGACACTGTCGATTTGGAGGGCCGGTGATGGGGCGCTACGACTACGACGCGCCCACGCCGGAGCCAGCGTGTGAGCGCTGTGAGGTGTGACTCACGGCGGATCACTGGATCCGGCTCGAAGCGCTCCATCAGGGGACGCTGTCGGACCAGTACCGGGATTCGGCGAAGCTGATCTGCGTGGATTGTGTGGCCGCGCTCGGGAGGCTGGAGTTTTCGGCAGCTGATGAGTCGGGCGGTGGATGCGAGTCGGCGTGACGCACGTGGGCTCGCGACCACGGGTTGGTTCGGGCCGTTGTCGATGCGAGGGATCGACTGTCCGTGATGGACGACCGATTCAGTACGTTTCCGGCGGGCGTTCGAGAATCTCGAAGAGTTCCCGCGCACGCCATTCCTTGTTCCGCGCCTTTCCGGTGACTTCTTCGAGGACTCCGTCGGCTTCGAGGGCGCTAATCGCACGTGAGGCGGTCGATTGCTCGACGTCCAACATCGTCTGGACCGTCTTCGTGGTCAGGTAGGGCCGTTCGAAGAGCGAACGGGCGAGTCGGTCCTTCGCGTACGTGCTGTCTCCGTATTCGGCCTCGTAGCGTTGGCGAAGCGCGTCGAGCGCGAGGGTCCGCGAGACGGCCTCCTCGGCCTGTGTGGCTATCGCTTCGACGAAGAACGAGAGCCACGCCTCCCACTCGCCACCCGTTCTGACCGCGGTGAGCCGGTCGACGTACGTCGCCTTGTTGCGATTGAAGAACTCGCTCAGGTACAGATTCGGCCGTTCGAGGAAACCCCGATCGCACAACTCCAGCGTGATGAGTACTCGGCCGAGTCGACCGTTGCCGTCGCCGTACGGATGAATCGTCTCGAACTGGTAGTGAAACAGGCCGATATCGACGAGCGGATGATACCTGCCGCCGGTCCGGTAGTACGTCACCAGCGCGTCCACGAGCCCATCGACGGTACTGGGCACTGGTGGGAGGAACTCCCCGAGATGATTTGGGGCGGTTTTGAACGCACCGATCGTCTCCGTCTCGACTCGTTCGGCTGGGACGCCCGAGAGGAGCGTCTCGTGGAGGTCGTGAAGCAATCCGACGCTTAGTTCCGAACCGCCTTCGAGCGTGCTGATCCCCTCCGTGACAGCCTGCTCGCAATTCAACACCTCGCGGGTATCTTTCGTCTCGCGCACCGGCGTTCGCTGCTCACTACCGGTTTCGTTACTCTCGTCGAACTCCTGCGTTTCGAGGCTGTAGAGGGCGTTAAAATCGACGTCTGCACCCTCGATCTCTGCAGATTCCATCGCCTCCTTCCGGAGGAGCGAGGTGTAGAGAATCGGTGGAAAGTCGGTTTCCTGGCTGATGCCACCGAGTCGACCGAGCCAGAACGTCGCGTCCGCGAGCATCTCGTGGAACGATCCGTCGAGTGCGAGATCGCGCGATGGGGGAAGGGGGTCGGGCCTGTAGTAGGGTTTCCGACCGTATGGAACGAGCGTCCCCGGCGCCGACTCACCCAGTTCATCACCTTCCATGCATCCATAGCTCATACAAACTCCTTGTGTATGAATTTGTCGGGGATGTATGCATACAATGGGCCACGAACTGAGTAGTGTATGCACGCCGTTCCCCGAAATGGGTACATCGCACACGATTCTCGGTGTTTGCGTCGACGTCGCTGGTCCGTTTCCATGTCTGACTACGGCCCGTGAACGCGAACTTCCTTATGGTGGGGTTGCGAACCGTCGGCCAGATCACACGTCGCCATGGCGGGGTCCCAGCTCGAGCGGATGGCGGGTACGACTGGCGATGATACGACGACAGCCACGGCGCTCGCTCGTCTCCGTACGCGACTTGGTATCGACGTCCGGGCGATCGCCGCGTTTCGGATCGGGCTGGGGCTGGTCACTCTCTTCGACCTGCTCGTCCTCCGGCTCCCGGGACTCGTCACCTTCTACACCGATCGAGGTGTCCTCTCACGGAGCGCGCTCGCTGAGGTCTACCCGACGTTCGCGCGATGGTCCCTCCACGCCGCGAGCGGAGCGGCCTGGGTTCAGGCGCTGCTCGTCGGGTGCACGGTCGCCGTCGCCGGCTGCGTGCTCGTGGGCTATCGCGCACGGATCGCCGCCGTGCTCCTCGCAATCCTGCTCACGTCGATGCACGCGCGTAACCCGTTCCTGGTCAACGGCGGCGATACGGTCCTCATCTCGCTGCTCCTGTTCGGCGCAGCCCTCCCACTGGATTCGCGCTGGGCTGTTCGGATTCGCGGCGGCCAGGCTGCCGGTCGCCGTTTCTCACCGGCGACGGCGGTCCTTCTGACCCACGTCGCCGTCATCTACGCGATCAACGCGGTGTTAAAGTTCCAGAGCGACGCTTGGATGAGCGGGATCGCCGTTCGTCGCATCCTTCGTCTCGAGGATTTCGCCTATCTGCTCGGACCCACCCTGGTCTCGCACACGGCCCTGGTTACCCTGATCAACTGGCTGTGGGTTGGGACGCTCGTCGCGTCCGTCGGCCTCGTTTGTCTCCGTGGCAGGGCCAGGATCGCCGTTGTGGCCGCCTACGTCACGGCCCACCTCGGGATGGCAGCGACGATGCGTTTGGGTGCGTTTCCGTTCATCATGTGCGTCGCGGTGCTCCCGTTCCTGCCGCCCGGGATCTGGAACCGCGTCGATCGCGCCGTCGCCGAGAGCGCGCTCGCCGCGCGCCTCGACGAGGTCACGTGGTCGTCGACGGCGGATTCGGCTGCGACGCGACGGCGAGGGTCGCTCCCGTCGTTCACCGGTCACTGGATCCGACCGGCGGCCGCGGTCATCCTCGTTGCGGCACTGGCGGCCACGGTCGGGTGGCAACTCGTCACGGCCGACGTCGTGGATGCGCCGGCGGCCGCGGACGACTCCCTCGATCGTGGTAGCTGGAAATTCTTCGCTCCCGATCCACCCTCGTCGTACAGCTGGTACGTCGCCGAGGCCGACAGCGATGGCGGGGAGTCGATCGATCTCGTCGACGGCGGCCCCGCGGCGTTCGATCGACCACCGGACGCTATGGACCGCTATCCCTCGACACTCTGGAAGCGATACGGCTCCAAAGGGAAGGGATCGGGTCCCGCAGTCGCCGAATCGGCAGCGCGGTACGCCTGTGATCAGGCGCCGGCGACCGTCGGGTCCGTCACGCTCTATCGTGTCGACCAGTCGGTCGACGAGACGGGGCCCGTGGGGGAGCCGGTCCCCCACCGGCTCGCCTCGCATACCTGTGACTGAGCACTCACCGTGGGGCAGAAAACCGAAGAAACCGTGATCGCGACGCCGACGACGCCAGGGCGTTTTCGGCGGTCGAGTCGATCGGTCGCTCGCGACCCGATCAGGCGTTGTTCATGCGCTGGCTGTCGCGGTGGCCACAGCGCTGACACTCGGTGACGCGGTAGGGTTCGCGAGAGAACGCCGCGTTCTCGGCCTTCGAGCTTTCGGTTCGAAGCTGTACCGAGACCTCGTGCAGCGTATCCAGGTCGCATTCCTGACAATGTTCCGTGAGTCCGTCAAAGGCGTCGTCGGTGGTTGCCATGGCGGATAATTGGAATCTCACCATGTTATACCTTTCTATTGGAGAAATTCACTCCGGGAAGAAGGCCGCGACGGTGATTCCCAAAACGAATAAACGCGAGGGAGAGTCGATCGGCCGAGCACGCGATTCACGACCGCCCAATGAGCGAACGTTTTCCGTCGGGCGACCGACTGTCGTGCCGTGGAGGTCGAACTACTCGGGTGGCCGGCCGACGGACCGACGCTCAGACTCGACTACGAGCGCTTCGCCTACGCGGGCAAGTTCGTCATGTCCTCGACCGGGAAGGCCGTCGCCCGCGAGGACGGCGAACTCGTCGGAGCGGTCGCGTTCAACGCCGATCGGACCGACGAGACCGTCTGCTGGCTCCGCTACGTGACCGTCCGCCAGGATCGGAAGGGCGAGGGGATCGGCCCGCGCCTCTGTGAATACGTCAGGGACCGTGCGCTGGAACGGGGCTACGAGGAGTTGCGGATCGCGGTCAACAATCCGTACGCGTACGAAGCGTTGTACCGCGCCGGCTTCGGGTTCACCGGCGAGACGACCGGTATCGCCGAACTCGTCCTCGCGTTCCCGCCGGAGGACACCGTCGACGAGCGCTATCGAAACGGGCTGAAGCGGTTTCGAGACCGAGACATCACGGACGCGGAACGATCCTTCGTCTCGGAGCGTCTCGAACGGGGTGAACCGGTTGAGTCAGGCGATCGCGCCGGACGGACGGACCGAACGGGAGTGGCCGATCGGGCCGACCAAGGCGACCGAACGGATGGGTCACGAAACTAAGTGGCCATCGGAGAGGCCAACGCTCAAATCCCAGCCGTTCGAAGGACGTGTCGATGGGAAACGCAGCACTTCGGGACATCGCGTCGATCGAATCGATCCCCTTCGACGAGCTCGAGGGGTCGGTCGTCGCGGTCGATGCGCACAACTGGCTCTACCGGTACCTGACGACGACGGTAAAGTGGACCAATTCGTCGACCTATACCACTCCGGACGGGACGGAGGTCGCGAACCTCGTCGGTATGGTTCAGGGTCTGCCGAAATTCTTCGAGCACGACATCGTCCCGGTGATGGTCTTCGACGGCGGCCCGTCGGACCTGAAAACGGACGAGATCGAATCTCGCCGCGAGCAACGCGAATCCTACGAGGAACAACTCGAAGTTGCCCGTGAGGAGGGCGACCAGGTCGCCATCGCACAGCTCGAGTCCTATACGCAGCGGCTCACCCCGACGATCCAGGAGACGAGCCGGGAACTCCTCAGATTCCTCGACGTCCCGGTGGTCGAGGCGCCGGCCGAAGGCGAGGCCCAGGCGGCGAACATCGTCCGGAACGGCGACGCCGACTACGTCGGCTCGGAAGACTACGACGCGTTGCTCTTTGGCTCGCCTCGAACGCTGCGCCAGCTCACCAGCAAAGGTGATCCGGAACTGATGGATCTCCAGGCGACCCTCGACGATCACGACCTCACACTCGAACAGCTGATCGACGTCGCGATCATGATCGGGACGGACTTCAACCATGGCGTCGACGGGGTCGGTCCGAAGACGGCGCTCTCGCTCGTTCACGAACACGGCGACCTCTGGAGCGCACTGGAGGCCCGTGGCGATCACGTCGAGTACGGTGATCGGGTTCGCCAGCTGTTTCGCGATCCGAACGTCACCGACGACTACGAGTTCACCACCGATCTCGACCCGGACGTCGCGGCGGCTCGCGACTACGTCTGTGAGGAGTGGGCGGTCGACGCCGACGAAGTCGCCCGCGGGTTCGAACGGATCGAGGAATCGCTCGTCCAGTCCGGGCTCGATCGCTGGACGTAGCAGTGACCTGACGCCGAGAGACGCAAATACATCGAGGGCAAAGGCGGGATGGTGACACGGTGGGTTCAGACTATCGGATGCCCGCTCCGTGCGCCGTCGCCTCAGGCGGTGCCGAGGATGATATCCGCGAGTTGCTGTCGGTCGAAAAGTCGATCCTCGGTGAACTCGTCGGCGAAGATCCGTTTGGCTGCCTGTTCGGTCTGGAAGAGATTGATGATCGGCCCCTGGTCGAGGTAGCCGCCCTGGTAGACGTCCCCGTTTCGAACGGCCGTGAGTTTGCTGGCAACCGCGTGGTCTTCGAGATGTTCGACGATGGTTTCTTCGAAGGCTGCGCGGTCTTTCGTTTCCTGGCCGCGGACGAGGAGCACGTCCGGATCGGTTTCGAGGAGCGCTTCGAAGTCGACTTCGAGGGTCGTATCTCCCGCGTAGTGGCCGATGTCGGTTCCTTCGAAGGCATCCCGAAGTCCCAGGTCCCGCCACTGCTTCTTGCCGACGCCGCCGTCGTTTAGTCCGTATGGGTAGAACCGCTCGGGTGGTTCGTCGGCCGGATAGACGAGCGCAGCTTCGGGTGTCTCGTTCGGCAGTCGGTCCTGAAGGTCGGCGAGGAAGTCGTCGTGGAACGATTTGAACTGCCGAAAGCGATCCTCGCGCTGGAACACTTTGGCTATCTTCTCGAACGCTTCGTACAGGGAGTAGTAGCGGTACTCGTGCCAGTCGTCGCTACGCCGTCGAATGAAGTTTCCAAAGAACGGACCGACGTTGTTCTCGATGTCGGCGACGTCCGCTTTGGACCAGCCGTACCACTGAATCATCTGCTTGGGCTCCATGAAGTGAACGTCGGCCTGCATCGCGTAGAAGAGCTCCTTGTCGACGCCGTTTTGATAGAGGGTTCGCACGTCGTCCGGATCGTACGCTACCCCCGGTAACTCCTCGTAAACGTGCGACGCGTAGCGGTACGGCAACTGGATTCCGAGCGTTTGGCCCACGTCGAGTGCCATTCCCATGTCGGCGTAGCTCGGCAACAGCGCGACCCAGTCTTCGGGCGGCTCGTCGAACGATACCGTCCCCATCGGTTCCATCGAGACGGAGTAGGAGCCGGTCGTTTCGTCCGGCTCGTCGCCGGCTTTGGTGAGGCAGCCGCTGACGATCCCGGTTGTGACGCCCGTCGCACCTGCAATGAACAATCTTCGACGCATAATGTTTAGGCTAGCCTAAACATATAATAATCTGTTGAACGGCCGCCGATCACTGTGGGAGAGAGGTTGAGCCAAACACCGACTGGGACGTGTCGAGCCAGGCGGCGACAGTCACGCTCACGAGCATGACTGCCGCAGTCGCGTAGAAGACGAGCCCGATTGTGGCGTAATCGTGGATGACGCCGGCGAGTAACGGCGCGAGGACGGCGCCAGGCTTCCAGAGCAAACTCCGAAGCGACAGCGAGGTGAGGGCTCGGGACGCGGTTCCGATCTCCGTGAAGAGGGCGACGCTTGCCGGGACGCGACACGCGTCGGCGACACCGAATACGAGCGCACAGGCGATCAGCGGGTAGAACGACGCCGTAAACGGAACGATCGCCGCTGCGCCGACGTACAGGAGCGCGGCGACCCCGAGCAGCGGTCGGCGCCCGATGGTGTCGGCGAGCGTCCCGGTATAGCCCTGGCAGAGCGCCCGGACGAGACGCGGGGCCGTCAACACGACGCCGACCTGGGGGCCGGACAACGAGACGGCCAGATAGGCGTAGATCGGGAGGTAGACCCTGACGGCGGTTTTTGCGAACCCGGTCCCGACCCGGTAGGCTGCAAGGCCGCGCATTGCGGGCTGCTCGACGAGCTGTCGGTATCCGTTCACCCCGTCACCGGCATCGAGCCCGTCGACACCGAGGTCGGTACCGCGGAGTAACCACGCGCTCCCGAGGCTCGCGGCGGCGAGCAGGAGATATCCGGGCGCGAACCCGGCGAATTCGTAGATCACGCCGGCACTTGCGGTCCCGAGTCCGCCGGCGAGTGCACCAACCTGGTTGAAGATACCGACGTGGCGGCCGCGTTCGTCCGTCGACGCTCTGGTCGAGACGGCCGCCGTCCCGAGCACGAACAGGACGCTAATCGTGATTCCCTGGGCGATTCTGGCGACGACGAGCGTCACCTCGTCGACGACGAATAGGAACCCCACGTACGTCGCGGCGCTCCCCAACGCGCCCCAGACGAGTAGCCGTCGGACCCTGTCGCCGCTTCCCCAGGCGCCGAGTGCAACCGTCGTCGCCGTCTGAGCGAGTGCAAACGCCGTGGTGAACGCGCCGATCCAGAGTCCGGTCGCGTCGAACGCCGCCGCGTAGAAGGAGAGGTACGTCGCCATCAACGCGTACCCGTAGGCGCGTATCACTGACGTCCCCGCCAGTGCCGCAAAGCCCCGCTCCGGGGCCCGCCCGGAAAGTCGTCCCATGCGTTCTCTGTCGACCACCACCACTTAAAAATTTAGGTTGGCCTAAAACCAGAAAGAGTTATTTTAGGTGGGCCTAAACCAGTGGTCGATGACGCGACTCCTGTCACCGCCGACCGACGATCGCTCGCCGGTACGCCATCGAGAACTAACCGACTCCGAACGGGCGGGTCTCGCCGCAGCGTTTCAGTACGCCCGGCGACACGACCTCGCCTCGCCGCCCGACGAGGCCTATCGACGCGAATTGATGGCGGCACGGTGGGGAATTCTTGCCCGGTTGCTGGGCGGACTGGCTCGCGACCGGCCGGATTCGCTCCCGGATCCGATCGTCACCGAACCGACGGATCCCGTCGTCCCCACCGAACCCGCGGAACCGCTCACGTCGCTGGATTCGGACGCGCTTTCCGCCCGTCTTCCGGACGCGGAGGGAACCGACAGAACGTTACTCCTCCGATTTCCCCGGACCGAAACCGTCGTCGCCGTGCCAGTTCGATCCCACCGGGCTTTCGACCGGTTTGCGTTCGCCCCACCGGCGGTGGCGTGTCGCCTCGATACGGTCGAACCGATCGAAACGCCGGAGACGGTTGTCAGGTTGTTAGACCGCGAAGGTGTCGTGGATGGCTTCGAGCGGTTTCGGACCGAGATCGGTGAAAGCGTCGTGAACTTGGCGCTGGCCCGACTCGCGCGGCGCGTTCGCTGGACCGATCTGGCGGCGACGCCGACACCGGCCACGGGGCCCGACCCGACGTCGGTTGCCACGTCGGAGGCGTTCGATCGACTGGTAATCGGCGGTCATCCGTTCCATCCGGGTGCGAAGCTCCGACGAGGGATGTCTCCGACCGAGGTCCTGTCGTTTGCGCCCGAGTTCGCCGATTCGATTCCCGTCCGGTTCGCTGCGATCCATCGAGACCGG
The DNA here is from genome assembly GCF_000337515.1 of Halovivax asiaticus JCM 14624. GTDB lineage: Archaea > Halobacteriota > Halobacteria > Halobacteriales > Natrialbaceae > Halovivax > Halovivax asiaticus. The sequence goes on along the minus strand of NZ_AOIQ01000008.1, from coordinate 183,724 downwards.
GCGCTGGAGACGAGCGTCGACGACGAGTCGCTTACCGACCGCCTCTACGCGTGTTTTCCCGGACTTCGGATGGCGGTAGAAACGGCGATCCCGTCGGGCCGATCGGTCGCGGAATACGCCGTCGTTCCGGTCCACCCGTGGCAGTTCAGGCACGTCCTCCCGGAACGCTACACGGCCGCCCAGGACGCGGGAACGGTCGTCACGATTCCATCGTATACGGTCGATGCGGCACCGCTCTTATCGCTCCGGACCGTCGTTCCATCGGCGCCGACGGCCGACGGACGGCGACCACCCCACCTCAAACTCGCCATCGGTGTCCAGACGACTAACGCCGTCCGGACGCTCTCTCCCAACGCCGTGACCAACGGCCCCCAACTGACCGAGGCGTTGACACCGGTCTGTAACGCAGCGGACAGCGAGCGGTTCGGTGTCCTCCAGGAACCGGCTGCGACGTGCTATCACCCGGCCGATGGCCCCTGCCCTGACGGCCCCGACTACGACGATGCCCGCCACCTCTCGGCACTGCTCAGACAGCATCCTTCGACCCATCGGATCGTCGGGGACGACGAACGGGTGGTCACGGCGGCAAGTCTCCTTTCTCGTCCGCCAGCCGGTCGCCGCTCCGTCCTCACCGCGACGCTCGACGAGTTCGCAGACGCAGATTTGGGTTCAGACCGACGTACGGTCGTCGAAGCGTTTCTCTCGGCGTACCTCGACGCGGTCGTCCCCGGGCCGCTCGAACTGCTCGTCACCGAGGGGGTTGCGCTCGAAGCGCACCTCCAGAACACGTCGCTGGTGTTCGACGACGGGCGACCAACCGGCACGTTGGTGGGTGACTTCGGCGGTGTGCGCGTGTTCCCCGATCGATTTGGCGGGACCGACCTGGCACCGTACCCCGATTCGGCGGTGATCGCCGACGACGTCTCGGCGGCTCGGGAGAAGCTCTGGTACTCGTTGTTCCAGAACCATCTGGGAGAACTCGTCGGTCGACTCTGTGCGACGGAACCGGTCGCCCTCGAGACCTGCTGGCAACTGGTTCGTGAGCGCTGTGAGCAAACGTTCGACGACCTCGCGGCCCGTGACGACGTGCCGTCGAACCGAGTGGCGGGGGATCGCTCGTCGCTGTTCGACGATCGGCTGGTTCACAAAGGATTGACCGCCATGCGACTTCGCGATAGCGTCCACGATTACTGCCGGACACGCGTCGGCAATCCGCTCACCGAGGTCCGCCCGACGAGTGGTGGTGGGCGATGACGACGTTACCCACCGCTCGTCCCGAGGGCGTGGACCTGACCGACGCGGAGCGTCGGCTTGCTGAGGCCGTCCCGCTGTTGGTCCGGGACGGCGACGGTGGCTGTCCGTACGATCGGTATCAGTCGGCCATCGAACCGGCGCGGCGTGCGATCACGCACCGGCTGGTCGCTGGCTTGATCCGTGAAAACGTCGGCGGGTTCGCCGACGACGTTCGAACGGTGCGGTTGTCGGACCCGGTTGCCTCGCTCGAAACGCCGACCGACGTGGCAGGTTCGCCGAGCGTCGACCGTATCCGGCCGATCCCGGCGGCAGCGTCGACGCTTCTCGTACTTCCGCTCCCGGCGATAGATACGTCCCTCGCCGTGTTCATCACCGGGATGGGGGCGTACAGGCGGCCGAAACCCGTCGGCGACGTGTATCGGTGCGATGGGAAGGCGGTCCGGCCGGTCGCACGGCCGAGCGTGGTTCTGGAGCTGGCGTGGGCGGCCGGACGTCTCGACGGTGCGTCACGAATCGATGTCGATCGGGTGTCGTCCGAACTGGCCGATAGTGCGGCCAATCTCGCGCTCGCGTCCGTGCGGCGGGACCGCCGCACCGCGGCCGTATGCGGACGTGCCGACGATGCGGGGTGGGATACCGATGTGGACTACCTGCTCGCGGCGCCCGACCCGCTGGTGCGCTCCGAGCGCCTCGTCGTCGATGGCCATCCGCTTCATCCCGGAGCGAAGCTCCGACAGGGATTTCGCCCGTCAGAGGTCGTGGCCTACGCTGCCGAGTACGACGCCGTTCCTGCGCTCAGGTTCGTCGCGATCGCCGACGAATACGCGGCGACGGCCGCGGTCGCGGATGGGCCGACCTTCACGGAACGGCTGTATCGGCTGGTCCCCGGTCTCCGGGACGCGGTCGCGGACGAAACGACAACCGCCGGCCGCGATCCGGCAGACGTGACCGTTCTCCCGGTCCACCCGTGGCAGTACCGACACCAGCTCACGAACCGATACGGTCGCGAACTCGACCGCGGAATCGTGATTCCCGTTCCCGACGTGTCGCTCCCGGCCGGGGCGACCCTCTCGCTTCGGACCCTCGTCCCCAAACTATCTGATCGCCAAGCACCGCCACACGTTAAGGTGTCACTGGGGATCCGAACGACGTCGTCCGTTCGGACGATCACCCCGCAGACGACGCTCAACGGCCCGACGGTCAGTGATGTCCTCGAGACGGTTCTCGGCGCTGACGAATTTCGAACGCTCAGTGGGCTTCCCGAGACGGCTGGTGCGTGCTTTCACGACCCCGACGGGCCTCACACCGACGGGCGCGGTCACGTTCGCGCGAAACACCTCGCTGCATTGCTCCGCCGGAATCCTCTCGACTCCGTCGACGACGGTGAACTACCGATGACCGCCGCGGCCCTGCTCGCTCGCGGACCGCTCACCGACCGGCCACTGATCGATTCACTGGTCCCCGAGGGCGGTGCTGACGCAGCAGCAGCTTTCCTTCGACGATACGCCGAGGCGATCGTCCCCGACGCACTTCGGCTACTCGTCGCGTACGGCGTCGGGCTCGAGGCCCACCTGCAAAACTGCGTCGTCGTCTTCGACGAGTGGAAACCGAAGCGGGTACTCGTCCGCGATTACGGCGGTCTCCGTCTGTGTACGGATCGTCTCGCCGAACACGGATACGAGTTCGAGCCGTACCCCGGCTCGGTGACGGTCGACGATGGGATGGAGCCAGCCTACGACAAACTGACCTACGCACTGTTTCAGAACCATCTCGCGGAGCTCGTTCGGGTTCTCGTCCGCTATCGGCCGATCGACGAATCCCGATGTTGGGCACTCCTCTCCGAGGTCGTCGCCGATGCCTTCGCGGAGTTGCGGCGGGACGGCGTTCCCAACGAGTGGGTCGCCGACGCCGAAACCGTCCTGTACGACGCAACGTGGAACTACAAGTGCCTGACGACGATGCGACTCACCGACCGGTCTCACCACTATGCCCTGGAGTCCGTTCCGAATCCGCTGTCCCGACCGGAGCGGTAACGTGGTCCGTCTCACAGGTCGTCGTTATCGGTCCGAGAGACCGTCTTTTACGTGTCGTTCGAATCACCGACGTCCGCTCTCAGTTCCGTCCGGAGGAGCCCGATGGCCCGTCGTCGTTCGCCGAGCTCCGCCAGATACGTCGCTCCGACCGTCGCCTTCGCCGCTCTTGCGGGGGCTCCGGTCAGCACCCGCGATCCGATCGTCGCGACCGCGTCGTCACCGACGCTGACGACCCAGCCCGGCGACCTGAACTGAAATTCTTCGAGCGACCCGTTCTTGTCTGCGGTCTCGGTTCGATCACGACGGACCAGGCTGGCCACGTTCGCCGCGGCCGTTCGTGCTTCCCGGCGAGCGGCCTGTGCACTCGCCGGAACGAGTTCGCCAGTGGTGTCTTCGACCCGTACGGCGTCGCCACAGCCGAACGTCCCGTCGTCGAGTCGGAGGTCCGGGCCGACCCGCGGTCGATCGCCGCCAAGCGTTTCGGGGCCTCGAATTCCACCGGTCCAGATCAACTGGTCGTACTGGACGGGCTCGCCCGCACGAATCTCGACGACTTCGTCGTCGGCCCCAGTCACTGCCGCCCCGGTCCGAATTTCGACGCCCGCGTCTTCGAGCGTTTGGCTGATGGCCTCGCCGAACCGCTCGGGGAACCCCGGTGCGACGGTATCTAACCGTTCGAGGAGGGTCACCGTCGTTCGGTCCGCGACGCTCGTTTCGCGGGTGAGTGCGGCGAGTTCCCCGGCGACCTGTACCCCGGAGAGTCCGGCGCCGCCGACGACGATACGGACGCGGCCCGCGGTCGATTCGATCACGTCGAAGAACGTTTCGCGAATCGCCAGCGCGTGTCCGATTCGCTTCAGTGGTGTCGCTCGATCCCGGACGCCGTCGAGTCCGTGAAAGGCTGTCTCCGCACCCAGACAGACGACACCGTAGTCGTACGCGAGTTCGCCCGTCGAGAGGTCGATGCTGCGGTGCTCGCGGTTGATGCCTTCGACAGTCGCCACGTGGATCCGTGCGCGATCGGTTGCCTGTGGGACGGAGACGACGATATCGTTCGCCACTGCCGGCCGTCGAATCACCCGATGAAGTTCGTGTTGCAGCACGTGATCGGGCGTGTCGGTGACAAGCGTGAGATCGACGTCGGCGGGGAGCAGGCGTTCCAGCCGTCGGACGACCGCGACACCGGCGTAGCCACCGCCGAGGACGACGACGTGCATACAGTGTCCTATGATGGCGACGGTAATAGCAGTACACGTGGTCGCTGGGCAAGACGATCGGAATCGGCTACTACTACATCGTCTTCGAAACCTGCCCGGCCGACTTCCTCGTGGGTATCAGGGGCCTCGTCGTCGGATGGGTCGCGATCAGCTACTGCCTCGCGAACGCCAGGTGGCGGTAGCGCCGGTGGATTGGCGTCGGACCGATCTGGGAATTATTCGTTCGCAGCGTACTCGAGCTCCGGTTCTCCCTCCGAGTCGTCGCCATCTGATCGGTCCGCAGCGTCGTCTGTGCTCGCCTTGTCGTCAGCTTTGTTGTCGTCAGGGTCGTCGTCCGGCCCACTGTCTCCCTCGCACGCGGCCTGTTCTCGGTGTGCGAGTTCGAACAGTTCTCTGGCTTCCTCGTCCGTCGCTTCGACGATCTCGACCGGGTGAGCGTCGAGTCCGACGCGGCGACACGCTTCGATCCGTTTGTGGCCGTTGAGCAGTTCGTAGGGGGCGCGATCGGGGTCGTCGATCGGGCGGACGACCGGGTAGCCGCCGGCGAACTGGTCGCGCGAGGCGGCGCGCATGTCCTCGTCGGAGGCCTCGAAGGCCTGGTCGTGAAGCGGGGAGGGCTCGACGTCGTCGAGCGCCACGAGTTCGATCGTTTTCGAGGGAGAGAGGACCTCGATCGTCTCCACGACGCGGACGTAGACCGACCCGAGGTCCCGTTCCCGGTCGCCGGTGATGTCGGTGGCGTCGTGAAGAACCACGCTCGATCGTTTGTGGTGAATTCGGTCGACCCACCCCTCGTAAACGCGATTCGTCCCGTGGACGCGGACGTACTTCCCGCGAAAACTCCAGTCCAGGGTGTTGTTGAATGGGTTCATTGGTATTAGCGGAGGGTGCGTGTAAATCAGTATTCGTCCCGGCGGATCTTATGGGTGCCGATACCGACAACGGACTGATGGGTCTGTGATCGTGGTCGGTGACGAGAGGACCTGGGCACCAGCGAGGAGTCGATTCCGGGCGCACGTCGGTGTGGGCGGACATTGGTGTTTGCCAGCTCCGGAGACGGGGTGGCCTGGCGCGCAGTCGCGTGAGCGATCTGCGCGTCAACGGGGAAGGGCTAGCACACCAGTGCACTTACCGCGAACGAGGCGTCAGCCGAGTGAGCGGGCCGACGACTGATGTGAAGGGCGCAATGCGCCCGAAACGGAAGGAGGAGCGCTTTTCATCGAAGTTTTCCCGAGGGCCGGCGCAGCCGGCCCGCAGAGGAAAAGTTCGGTTTAGAACAGGTGATCGTCTTCGTCGTCCAAGAGCTTGGCGGGGCCGCCGACGCTCCAGGTGGTGGTCGAGACGCCGGTGTCGGCGACGGCTTCCTCGACGCGGTCGACGTGTTCTTCGGTGGTGTTGACGTAGACGCTGGCACCGGTGTCCGTCGAGAAGTAGACGGGGATGCCCTCCTCTTCGCGGAGTTCACGGACCGTGTTGAAGACGGCGAGGGTGGCCGGTTGCCAGTAGACCCAGCCCTCGGGGCCGGTCATGGTGGTCGCGGCGAGGCTGAGGGAGTCTTTCTCGGCGATGTCGAAGGTGCGCTCGAAGTCGTCGTCGCGGAGCGCGGCTTTCATCTCGGCGAGCTGGTCGTCGACGTGGGCCCTGCGGGCGTCGAACATGTGGCTGTCGGCGGCCTCTTTGTGTGCGTCGTCGGTGTCTTTGTGGTACGGGACCAGCGCGACGACGGTCCGGAGGTCCTCGTGCAGCGAGGTCTGCAGTCGGCGAGCGTGGCTGTCCTCGTCGGTGAGTCCCTGCGTGAGGATAGAGAAGGCGCCGGTGACCGAGCGGGCGGCCGAGGAGGAGCCGACGCGGGCGATGGTCGAGATCTCGGTGCGGGAGGCGTCGAGTTCGGCCGCCTCGGAGAGCGCCATCGCGGCGGCGGCGAAGCCCGAGGAAGAGGAGCCGAGACCGACGTTCGAGGGGAAGGAGTTCTCGGACTCGATTCGGCAGGGGTAGACGGTATGAGCGGCGTCTGACATGCCGCGGGCCTTCTCGACGACGCGTTCGAGGCGGTCGAAGCCGGCTCCCTCCAGTTCCTCGCCGTCGACCACGTAGGTGTCCTCGTCGTAGTCCATGGAGAACTCGACGGTCGTCCGTGTGTGGCTGGGTGCGGTACAGACGCTGATACTGTCGTGATACGGGTATCGCTCCAGATCGTCCCGCAGCCCGTGGTACTTGACGAGTCCCTGGATGGGATGGGCCATTGCCGTCGCTTTCATACCGTGACACGGGAGAGAAGGTCGCATAAAGGTCACGGCTCGCCGCTCGACCGACGCGTCGGCAGGCGATCCACCCCAGCCGCGTTCGGGAACGCGTTTACGTGGAATTCCGACCGTCGTCGCCCTCTGTGTCGGGCACCGACTCCTCGTAGGATTTGCGCCACTGGATCATGTCGACGGCGTGCCACTCGAGTGTATCGACATCGGATTCCAGCGAGTCGACCGCCGTCTCGAACTCCGATTCGAGCGCGTCGATCCGTTCTTCGAGCTCCGTTCGGACGGATTCGAGTTCCGCTCTGGTTTCGGACTGGAGCATCGTGGCGGCCTCTTCGAGCGTCTCGTTGACGGCGTCGAGGTCGTTTTCCAGGGCATTCGTCCGTTCGTCGAGCGAGGCTTCGAGGTCGTCGAGCCGGGCTTCTACCGTCTCGATCCGCCTGGCTTTCGACGCGAGAGCGGTCGTTCGCGTGTCGAGTATCCGTTCTACGTGATCGATCCGTTCGATCACGTCCGACTGATCTCTTGGCGGTTCGGACGGCGACGCGTCACTGTCGGCAGCTGGCTGTGTGTCAGTGGTCACGTCCGCGTCGAGGTCCGAACGCAGCTCACGAGTCGCGGTTTCGAGGGCCGCCTGGCGTTCGGCGAGGTCCGAGAGTCCGCCTTCGATCGTCTCGATTCTGTCCTGAACGTCGGTGGTCGTCCGGAGTTCGTCGACGGCTGCCCGAAGTGTTTCTCGCTCGTCGGCAGCCGCGTCGAGCTCGGCGCGAACGGTGCCGGACTCCGCGTCGTCGGTCGATTCCGCTAGCGTCTGGACGTCGGTTTCGAGCTGCTGGACGGCCGCCGCGAGGTCGGAGCGTCGGTGATCCTGGGTGTCGTCGGGCTCTGGGCGGTGTTCGATCGCTCGTTTGAGCGCCTCGGTCCGTGCACCGCCCTGATCGGCCCTGAGGGCCTCGAGAAGCGCGTCGAGTGCGTCGGCTCCCGATCCGTCGAACGATTCCTCGCAGGTGTCGTGCTGTCCGTGTCCATTTGTCACTGTCATGCTCGATCACTGCCAGACGTCGGCCGGTCCGGCGGGTGTTCAGCGCGGATAGGCTTGCCTCTCCGAGCGATCGATTCGCTCCTGCCGCGCCGAGTGCCTGCCCTGGGTCGCGTCTTGGTGACCAACCGAACCAGAATATAATAAGGATGTGTGATAGTTCGAATAAACTATAACTAATTTGAACCGATTTGGCCGGTCCGTTGAGCCATCGTCGATCAGTGGAGTTCGGTCGGTCGAGTGGCCCTCGGAAGCGACTCCTGCGATTCGCAATTCTTCCGACGAGTTTGGACATCCAGCCGCCCGGCAAGAGCTTTCACGCAACAGGGAACCGCGACGACTTCGGCTCCGTCTCTTACTCGCCTGCAGCGGCGTCTGCTCTGTGCTGCTGACCGCAACCGAATTCCTGAAATGATCGCTCTCGGAAGGAGGTCCATGGGCACGCCACGCGAGACTCGCGACGACCAGGCGGCCGAGGTTATCGATCGACTGGAGGCCGAGTATCCCGACTCGACGATTTCGCTTCGCTACTCGAACCGGCTGGAACTGCTGATCGCCGTGATCCTCTCCGCGCAGTGTACCGACGAGCGGGTCAACGCGGAGACCGAACACCTCTTCGAGACCTACCAGTCACCCGAGGACTACGCGAATGCCCCACAGGAGGAACTCGCGGAGGCGCTCAACTCGATCAACTTCTACAACAACAAGGCGGGGTACATCCGGGAGGCCTGTGCCCTCATCGTCGAGGAACACGACGGCGAGGTCCCCGACACGATGGACGAGTTGACCGAGCTGCCGGGTGTCGGCCGCAAGACGGCGAACGTCGTCCTCCAGCACGGCCACGACGTCGTCGAGGGCATCGTCGTCGATACGCACGTCCAGCGCCTGACGCGGCGGCTCGGGATCACCGAGGAGGAGCGACCGGAGGCCATCGAACAGGACTTGCTCGATATCGTCCCCGAAGGCTACTGGGTCCAGTTCACGCACCTGCTGATCGACCACGGGCGAGCGACCTGTACGGCGCGCAATCCCGACTGCGAGTCGTGCGTGCTGGCGGACATCTGTCCGTCGGAGAAGGGTGATAGCGACGTAGACCTGGCCTCGGGCGAACCCTGGTAGCCGGGCTGGTCTCTCTCTCGACATCTGAGGGACGGCGCGTCTGCAAGCCCAAGCCATTTTCCCACATCGGCGGTACCGCCGCGCCGGTGACTGCCATGGTGAACGAATCGAACGATCACGGACTGGACGAGCACCCGGCTGCCGCCGACGAGGAAGAAGACGCCGGCGAGAACGACGAATTGCACGAGAAACAGCAGGAAGCCAGGGAAGTTGCACAGGAGGCGGACCGACGATAGGACGTCGAACACGCCTCCCAGGAGCGCGAAGGCGACGCGCTCGAGCAGGAGAACCTCGATTATCACCGGGACGAGGCGCCCGAGAACAGTTGAGGCCGGCGACCGGTGGTACCGTCGTCGCGTTCGCTCTGAGGGTCTAATCCAAGTCGGCCGGCGTCACGATCGAGAGGTCGGGTCCAGGGGTGACGTCCACTGTCGATCCGGCCGGGATCGTCCGATGCACGGCCCCGTCACACTGGAGATGGGCGTCCGGGCCGTCGCTCGCGATGGACAGTTCGAGCCCGTCGGGTGAGCCGACCCAGGGCGCGGTATCGGTGGTAAACGGGGACAGAGCGACGACGGTGACGGCGTCCAGTTCCCACTCGAGGGTCGGGCCGCCGGCAGCGCAGGCGAAACCACGGCTGCCCGCTGGCGTGGCCACGACGAGGCCGTCGGCGCGAACCTCGGTGATTGGATCGCCGCGGGACGTGGCGGTGAACGTCGCGATCGCGCCTGGTTCGGCGGTGACGAGGGCAAGGTCGCGCACGGCGAGATCCGTCGTCGCCTCGGTCTCGATCGACAGCGTCGCGAGTCGGCGGGTGGCGCCGCCGGCTTCGAACAGCGTCCGAACGGCGTCGGCCGTTTCCGTCGGAGCGACGCCCAACGGCGGGGTGTGGTCACTATCCCACTCGACAGGTGTCTCGGTCGAGTCCACCGTCGTTCGGGGTGGTTCGATGAAGAGGATGGGCGCGTCGAGGTCACGACGGGCGATCGATCGAAGCCCGTCGTTTCCCTGACAGAGTACGAGCGACGGACGCCGCCCGTCGAGTGCGCCGCTCTCGTAGAACTCGACTCCCAGCTCCGCGCCGACTGCCCGGAGACCGGGAACCGCGTCGACCGCTGTCCCGACGAGGCCGACAGTGAGGGATTCCGCGGTACCCTCGAGTGGATCCATGCGTGCGCATCGGTCCCGACGATAAAAGAAATCAGTGTCGATCGGGGGTCACGAATCGGGAACTGAATCTTTTTCACCCCGGTCTGTGACCGGGCGTGTATGCAGGAGACGCTTGCCGAGTGGCGGCCCGCCGTCGATGCGGCGATCGCCGACGTCCTTCCCCGGGAGGTCGACGCGGCGTATCTCGAGTCGTACTTCGGCGAGCCGACCTTCGAGTACGACCCAGAGAGCATTCAGCGGGCGCTCGTCGACCCGATCTGGGACTTGCTGGACCGCGGCGGCAAACGCTGGCGTGCCGTCCTCTTTCTGGTGTTCGTCGAGGCCTTCGGGGAGAAGCCGGAGGATTACCTCCCCTACGCGACGATCCCCGAGATCTTGCACAACGGGACGATCATCGTCGACGACGTCGAGGACGAGGCGGAATCGCGCCGGGGCGAACCCGCCTTACACCACCGCTTCGGCCAGGATATCGCCCTCAACGCCGGTAACGCGATGTACTTCCTGCCGCTGAAGATCATCACGAACGATCCGGGCGACCTCCCGGAGTCACAGCGGCTGGCCGCCTACGAGATGCTGATGCACGAACTCAACCGCACCCACCTCGGCCAGGGGATGGACATCTGCTGGCACAACGAGCGCGAAGTCCGGGCGACTCGGGAGCAGTACCTCGAGATGTGCGCGTGTAAGACGGGCTGTCTCGGTCGCATCGTCGCCCGCCTGGCTGCCATCGTGACGGACCAGTCCGCCGCCGTCGAGCGCCACGCCGCCGAATACGCCGAGACGGTCGCGGTCGCCTTCCAGATCGGCGACGACGTGCTCGACGTCGAGCACTCGCTGGGTCGCGCGGGCGACTTCGGGAAGGCCTTCGGCAACGACATCCGTGAGGGCAAAAAGACCCTGCTCGTCCTTCACGCGATCGAGGAGAGCGACCCCGCGGATGCCGAACGCCTGGCCGACATCATCGCCGCCGAGGAGAACACCGACGAGGAGATCACCGAGGCGCTGCGCATCATCGAGGACGCCGGGAGCATCGAGTACGCGAAAGACCGCGCACGAGCGCTCTCGGAGGAAGCACTCGCCCACGTCGACGCCCTCGACATCGATCCCGGGGCGACCGAGCAGTTGCGATCGTTCGCCGAATTCGTCGTCGAGCGGGACGTTTGAGTCGTGACGGCGTCCGAGGATATTGATTTCGCACTGTCCGATCGGCGAAGAGTCGAATCCACTCTCTCACTCGCGCCACTTGTGGCCGCACTCGACGCAGGTGAACAGCCGAACCTCGTAGGAGCCGCCCGGCTTCGGCATCATTTCGGAGTAAGCCTGGTCGCTGTCGCAGTCGGCCGCCGGACAGGACTCCTGCACCGTCTCGGTGGCGCCCTGGGTCGCGTCGGCTACGGCGGGTGCCCCGTCGTTCCGCTGTCCATCCTGGGTCGTCATCGCCGCTTCTGTGTGTGAGTTCCGCGGCTCCTCGTTCTCACAGGAGCGACACACCCACGTGTCGCCCTCCGTGTGCATCATCGAACCACACTCGTCGCAGAACTGCATATTGGATGGGGACACACGGGTGTCGGATATATGTGTTAATCTTCCGATTTACGCTGTACTGACTGCCGAGAGCCCGACTCGATCAGCGGCGGCAGCGGGAACCGGCGTCAGATCAGAAATAACGGCAGTCCATCCGTCCGATATCCGTGCCGGTAGTTCTCGACCCGCTCAGTCCTCGCTGACCTGCGCCTGGATCTCCTCAACAATCTCGGGATTGCGAAGGGTCGAGGTATCGCCCAACTCCGCCCCGGAGGCGACGTCTTCGAGCAGGCGGCGCATGATCTTGCCCGAGCGCGTCTTCGGGAGTTCGGGCGTGAAGATGACCTCTTCGGGTCGGGCGATCGGGCCGATGGCGTCCTCGACGCCGTCGACGACGCGCTCGCGCATCTCGTCGGTCGGTTCCTGGCCGTCTTCGAGGATGACGTAGGTGTAGACCGCCTCACCTTTCACCTCGTGCGTGCCGCCGACGACTGCGGCCTCGGCGACGCCGCTCACCCCGACGATCGCGCTTTCGATCTCCATGGTACCCAGGCGGTGACCGGAGACGTTGAGGACGTCGTCGACGCGTCCGAGGACGGTGATGTAGCCGTCCTCGTCGAGTTTCGCGCCGTCCTCGGGGAAGTAGACCCACTCGTCCGCGTCGGGGTCGGAGTACTCACGCCAGTACTCGTCGATGAAGCGCTCGTCGTTGTTGTAGAGTGTGCGGAGCATTCCGGGCCAGGGCTTCTGGACGGTGAGGTAGCCTGCCTCACCGGCTTCGACCGGTTCCTCGTCTGCGTCGACCACCTGCGCGTCGACGCCGGGCAACGGCGGGCCCGCGGAGCCGGGTTTCATCGTATCGATGCCCGGCAGGGTGGTGACCATCATGCCGCCGGTCTCGGTCTGCCACCAGGTGTCGACGATGGGGCAGTTCTCCCCGCCGATGTGTTTGTAGTACCACTTCCAGGCACGCGGATTGATCGGTTCGCCGACGGTACCGAGCAGGCGGAGGCTCGAGAGGTCGTGGCGCTCGGGGTACTCCGTCCCCCACTTCATGAACGAACGGATGGCGGTCGGGGCGGTGTAGAAGGTGTCGACTCGGTTTTTCTCGATCAACTTCCAAAGTCGGTCGCGCTCGGGGTAGTCGGGTGTCCCCTCGTACATCATCGTCGTGGTCCCGAGTGCGAGCGGTCCGTAGACGATGTAGGAGTGGCCGGTGATCCAGCCGATGTCCGCGGCACACCAGTAGGTGTCCTCGGGCTCGACGTCGAGGACCGCCCGACTCGTCCAGGCGGTATAGGCCAGATAGCCGCCCGTCGTGTGTTTGACGCCCTTGGGCTCGCCGGTGGTCCCGGACGTGTACATCAGGAAGAGCATATCCTCGGCGTCGCGAGAGACGGGTTCGACCGACGCGCCCTCGTGGGCCTCGACGAGTTCGTCGTAGTCGTGGGCGTGCTTGCCGAGGAAGTGCGTGAGTTCGTCGCCGAGCCGGTCGACGACGACGGTCTCGACGTCGCCCTCGACCCCCCGGAGCCCTTTGTCCGTCTTCTCCTTGTGATTCAGTGCGTCGCCCCGGCGATAGTAGCCGTCGCAGGTGACGAGGTACTCGCTCTCGGCCGAATTCATCCGCGTCGCGAGCGCGTCGGCGGAGAAACCGGCGAAGACGACCGAGTGGGGCGCGCCGAGGCGCGCACACGCGAGCATGGCGATGGGTAACTCCGGAATCATCGGGAGGTAGAGCGTGACCACGTCGTCTTCCTCGACGCCGAGGGCTCGGAGGCTCGCGGCGAACGCCTCGACCTCGTTCAGCAGGTCGCCGTAGGTGTAGGTGCGCGTCTCGCCGAGTTCGCCCTCCCACTTGATTGCCGCACGGTTTTTCGCGCCGTTCGCGACGTGGCGATCGAGGCAGTTGGCCGAGGCGTTGAGCGAGCCGCCGGTGAACCACTCGTAGTGTGGCGCGTCGCCGTCGTCGAGTACTTCGTCGTAGGGATCGTCCCAAGTGAGCAGGTCGGCCGCTTCCGTCCAGCACTCGGGCCACTCCTCGCCGAACCGCTCGCGGATGCCCTCGTCAGCGACGTTCGCCTGCTCGACGAACGACGCCGGCGGCTCGAAGGATTCCTGTTCCTCGAGACGGGCCTCGAGTTCGACCGCGGTATCGTCACTCATAGTCACGAAACTCTTCACCGATGAGCCCGATAAACATTCTCCCTTCCATCGAATTCTGGATCGCGTCGGATTCCACAGTCGCGCGGGAGCGCGGACTGGGATACCCAGTGGGAGATGCACACCCTACGGGAGATGCTTACGCCCCTGGCGATCGAAGGCCACCTGTGACTCGCGATCAGATCGGCTGCCATGAGGAGTCAGATGAGGCAGCTGCGAGCGAGGTGGCTCCGTCACCCGTTCTCAGCGACGTGATCGGGGCGCTGTCGCCCGGTCGGGCACTCGACGTCGCGACCGGCCACGGTCGCAACGCGATCTCCCTCGCCGAGCGGGGGTGGACGGTCGACGCGATCGACATCTCGCGAGCGATGCTAGATCCTGCCCGACGGCGGGCGGACGACCGCGGGGTGTCGGTGAACTGGCTCCTCGCCGACGTCGACGACTACTGTTTTCCATCGGGTGCGTACGATCTGGTGACGATCAGTTTCTTCGACACGCGCGACCGGCTGGATGCGATCCGGCAGACGCTCGTCCCCGGTGGCGTCCTCTGCTACGAGCACCACCTCGTCAGCGAAGCCCGGGCGGGGCCGGGCGTTGCGACACGATACCGGTTCGAGCCAGGCGAGTTGCGGACTCTCGTGGACGACATGATCGTCGCCCACTACGTGGAGGACCTGGATGCCCGCCGCGTCGAACTCGTCGCACGAAATCCGTCTGAGTGAGCGACGATGACGGCGAGTGATCAGCCGTTCTATCGCACCACCACCGGCCGAACGCGAACGACTAATCCCTTCCGTCCTAGACGATCCCGTAATGGCCACGCTCGACCGCCTGCGCGTCTACCCGGTGAAAGCGCTCGATGGGATCGACGTCGAGTCGTCGGCGTTCACCTCCGGTGGGACACTCGTTCACGACCGTGAGTTCGCGCTGTACGACAACGAGGGCGCGGTGATAAACGGCAAGCGGACGGCCGCCGTCCACACCCTCCGGACGTCGTTCGAGCCGGATTCGTACACGCTCACCGTCGAGACGCCGGACGGGGCGCGACGGCGATTCGACCTCGACGCCGAATCGGATCGACGGGATGCGGCGTCGTGGTTCGGCGAGTACTTTGGGCTCGACGTGACCATCGAACGCGACCGTTCGCTCGGCTACGTCGACCGTCGGTCGATGGGCCCGTCGGTGATATCCACGGCCACGATCGAGACCGTCGCCGACTGGTTCGGCGATCTCTCTGTCGAGAGCGTCCGACGGCGACTCCGAGCGAACGTCGAGATCGGCGGCGTCGATCCCTTTTGGGAGGACCGATTCGTCGGCGCTGACGCACCCGCCTTCGAGGTCGACGGCGTGCGGTTCGAGGGCGTGACGCCGTGCGGTCGCTGTATCGTCCCGGCGAGAGACCCGGACTCCGGCGAGGAGACGCCTGACTTCCGCGAGCAATTCGCTCGCAAGCGCCGGGAGACGTTCCCCGACTGGGCTGACGAAACCGCGTTCGATCACTATTACACGCTGATGACGATCACGCGCGTTCCCGAGGCGAATCGAGAGGGGACGCTACGCGTCGGTGGTAGCGTCGATACTGTCGACCGGGGACAGGGATCCGACTAGGTGGCGGTAGCCGCCGTTCCCGGTTTTTGCTCACGACCGAACTACGTTCGTGCGATACTCTCGGGTGTCGGCCTCAACACGGGATGTTGGTGGTCTCCCACGGATCGCACTGGTAGTCGCCGAAATCACAGCACATCCGTTTCTGGAGGTAGCGTCCGTGGCATCGATACTCCCACTCACATTGATCGGGAATATCTTCGGTCTCGGCTTCGGTTTCGGCCTCGGCACCGCGACTTCCGCCAACTGCAGCCAGTGCACCGGCGCCGGCGACGCTTGCCGAGAGATTACGCAGTACCTGTCGTCGACTCGTCTCCGTGGAAGCGGATCGTTCGTCTGTCATCCCGTCACACATTCACATGTGGACGAATATAAAATTACCGAACGATATCCGCGTTGGGGCGGAAGAGGTGGTTCGTGAACGCTCCGCGTCCCGGGTCGATTCCACTGCCTGATGGTGGTTGGCCGCCTATTCCTGGACCGATTTCGACAACAGGAGCGCGATAAATATCAGGCCAATCCGATCTGCTCCGTGTAGGCGCCGTGAACTTCCTCGAAGACCTCCATGATCTCGCCCATCGTGGCGTAGGCCTTCACGGCGTCGACGATGTAGGGCATCGTGTTCTCGCCGGCCTCGATCGCTTCACGGAGGGTATCGAGCGAGTCCGCGACAGCCTCGTCGTCGCGTTCGTCCTTGACCGCTTCCAGGCGCTGGAGCTGGCGTTCCTTCGTGGCTTCCTCGTCGACGTGGAGCAGGTCCGGACTGGTGTCTTCTTCCAGGGTGTACTCGTTGACACCGACGACGACCTCCTCCTCACGTTCGACGCGTTCCTGGTACTCGTAGGAGGCTTCCTGAATCTCTCGGAGGAAGAACCCGTCGTCGATGCCCTGCAGGATGCCGTCGCGAACGGAGCCGTCGCCGAGGTCTTTGATCTCCTCGATGTAGGCCATCGCCTTCTCCTCGACCTCGTTGGTGAGGCTCTCGACGGCGAACGAGCCGCCGAGCGGGTCCACGATGTCGGCGGCGCCGGACTCCTCGGCGATGATCTGCTGTGTGCGCAGCGAGACGCGGACGGCGTCTTCGCTCGGGAGCGCCAGCGCCTCGTCGAAGCTGTTGGTGTGGAGGCTTTGCGTGCCGCCCATCACGCCCGCGAGCGCCTGGATCGTCACGCGGACGACGTTGTTGAGCGGCTGCTGGGCGGTCAGGGACTGACCCGCAGTCTGGGTGTGGAACTTCAGGCGCTTCGACTCCGCCTGCTCTGCATCGTACCACTCGTCCATCACGCGGGCGTAGATGCGCCGGGCGGCGCGGAACTTCGCGACCTCCTCGAAGAACGAGTTGTGGCAGTTGAAGAAGAAAGACAGGCGCGGGGCGAAGTCGTCCACGTCGAGGCCGCGATCCATCGCGTCTTCGACGTAGCCGAAGCCGTCCGCCAGGGTGAAGGCGAGTTCCTGCACCGCGGTCGAGCCGGCCTCGCGGATGTGATAGCCCGAGACCGAGATCGGGTGGAACTTCGGCGTCTCCTGGGCGCTAAACTCGACGACGTCGGTGACGAGGTCGAGGGAGGGCTCCGGCGGGATGGTCCACTCCTTCTGGGCGATGAACTCCTTGAACATGTCGTTCTGGAGGGTGCCGCGGATCTCCTCGCGGGGAACGCCCTGTTTGTCGGCCAGGGCGACGTACATCGCGTAGATGACCGGCGCGGAGGGATTGATCGTGAAGGACGTCGAGACTTCGTCCAGGTCGATCCCGTCGAAGAGAATCTCCATGTCCCGAAGCGTGTCGACGGCGACTCCCTCTTTGCCGACCTCGCCCTGGCTCATCCGGTGGTCGGAGTCAAGCCCCATCAGCGAGGGCATGTCGAACGCCGTCGAGAGCCCGGTCTGGCCCTGGTCGATCAGGTAGTGAAAGCGCTCGTTGGTCTCCTCGGCGGTGCCGAAACCGGCGAACTGGCGCATCGTCCACGTTCGCCCGCGATACATCGTCGGGTACGGGCCGCGCGTGTAGGGTTCCTCGCCCGGGAAGCCCAGATCCGCGTCGTAGTCGAGGTCGGCGACGTCGTCGGGCGTGTAGAGCCGATCGACCTCGAGGTTCGAGACCGACGCGAAGCGATCCTTGCGTTCGCCGAAGCGATCGAGTACCGGATCCAGTGTCTCCGATTCCCACCGGGACTCGGCCTCCCGGATCTCGGAGAGCTCCTCCTCGTCGTACATGACCCGAGGTTACACAGGTATCGACATTAGCCTTCGGGAACGGTGCGACGGTGTGGTTCGGGCCAGCGATCCCGCGTCGTCCCGGGAGCAAAGACAGTGGCGTCGACCGTCAGTAGTGGCCCATCACACCCAGCCGCCGTGCCCGACGAACGCACAGGCGGAAGACGAGATAGCCCACGAGCGGGTACGCCACGGCGGTGAAGAGGAGCAACCCGAGATCGGCGAGCGGGAACGTCCAGAGGACCTGCCCGTCGCTCATCGAGGTCTGTAACATGGCGCTCCCCATCGAGAGCGGGAGCAGGCCGACGGCCCAGTGGGCGTTCGTCACGGGTGCGACGATGAGCCCGATGAACGCGAACTGCATGAGTTGCTGGACGTTCTCGATGCGCTTGTAGAGCAGCGAGAGTCCGGCGAAGACGAAGCCGACGCCGAGGACCGAACAGACCGCAAGCACCGTCACGACCGAGATGGTCAGGACGTCGACGGTCAGCGTCCGCCCCGTCGTGACGAGCATGACCACGAGCAGGATCAGGGCGATGGCAACGCTCAGGGCGACGTTCCAGACGGACTTGACCGCCATCACGCGGCCGATGCCGTGTGGCGACATGAACAGCTGTTCGAGCGTGCCCCACTGGGCCTCGCTCTGGATGTTCGCCGCCGTCCCGAAGAACGCCGAGAGCGTCGCCGTAAAGAGGAAGAAGCCGACGACGATTCCGTCGAGCGAATCCTCGATGGCCGGGCCGGCGACGGCCTGTCCGCCGTAGAAGATCATCGCGAAGAAGAAGTAGGTGGTGACGAGCATCGCAGCCGTGTTGACCCAGTAGCGCCTGAGGAGGACGAGTTGCTTCTCGAAGATGGCCGTCGTGAGTCGGCGAAGCGACGCGACGGGCGATCGGCGGTACTTGGGTTCGGCTGTCGTTCGACGCTGCTCGTCTTCGGCTGTCTCTTCTCGAGTGCGTTCCGCTCCGCCAGTGCCGTGACTCATTCGTCGTCCTCCGAGTCGGTCACGTCGAGGAAGATTTCCTCCAGGTCCGGTTCCAGCAGGTCGACGGACCGGAACGCCGCCTGCGACGTGCGGATCGTCGCCAGCATCTCGTGAAACGCGTCACCCTGGACCGCCGGGGCGTCGAACTGCGTCGTCTCCCCCTGTTCGACCCAGTCGGTCGCGTTGACGGTCGACTCGAGTGTCGATTTCGTCTCGGCGGTGAGTGTCCCGTCGAGGCGGACGCGGTAGGACTGCGTTCGGAACACCGAGAGGAGGTCGTCGATCGTCTCGTCGGCCACGACGCGACCCTCGTTCATGATCACGACGCGGTCGCAGACGGCCTCGATGACGTCCATGTCGTGGCTCGAGAGGATCACGGTCCGCTCCTCCTCGTCGACGAGCGTCCGGAGCTCACGGCGCAGATCGAGCGAACTCTCGACGTCGAGTCCGAGCGTCGGTTCGTCGAGGAAGACCACCGGCGTCTCTCGGACGAGCGTACACGCCAGCGAGGTTTTCTGTTTCATCCCCCGGGAGAGTTCGTTGACCGTGGTGTCGGCCTTCTGGGTGAGGCCCACCTGCTCGATCAGCGCGTCGATCCGATCCGGGTCGGCCGGCCGATCACCGAGTCGCGCGAAGTAGCGAACGTTCTCGCGAACGGTGAGGCGCCAGTAGACGTTGCGTGCGCCCTCTAACATCGCGCCGACCGCACGATAGCCCACTCTGGGCGAGTCGATAACGTCGACACCATCGGTCAGCGCTTCGCCCGCATCCGGCAGGATCAACCCGAGCAGGAGTTTGATCGTCGTGGTCTTGCCCGCCCCGTTCGGCCCGAGGATGCCGACGACCGTCCCGCGCTCGATCGCAAGGTCGACGTCGTCGACTGCCGTGACCGCGTCGTCGCCGCTGCCGTACGTCTTCGTGAGCCCGCGAGCCTCGACGATGGGGTCGGTCGAGGGGGACGCCGGTGGCGCCGACTCCGGCGATGTCGATTCGCCGTCACCACCGGTCCGGTCACCCGAAGGGACCGTCTCCACGGCCGCTCGGTCGGCCGAGTCGTTGGCCGTGTCCGTGTTGGTCATTCACTCGCGCCAACGAGTGGTTGGCGTATAACCATTTCCGTCGAACGGGGCCCGACGGCCGGTCGCTCCACAGGCGACGCTCGTTGTCACTCGCTTTCGGATTGTAATCGCTTCGTCGTCTCGACGAGCGGATGGCGAGCGTAGTCGACGACCTCGATGTCGTCGATCGAGGTCAGGTTCTCCTTCTGGGCCGTCCGGGCCATGCCCAGATCGAGCGGCTCGCCCGTCTCGATGACGTAGGCGTCCATCTCGTCGATGTCGAGGCGATCCGCGGCGAGGACGCGGTGGTGGCCGTCGGCGAGCAGAATCGCGCCGGCGTTGTCGATGACCACGAGGGGTTCGGCGAGGCCGTGTTCGAGTTCGTAGCGCCGGCCCTCTAATTCGTCGGCGTAGACCCGTCCCTGGGTGGGGACGAGGTCGTCGAGCGGGACTGTCCGCCGCGTGCGCTCGAAGTTGACGCCGTGGATATTCTGCAGCGTCCGGATGAGTTTTCCGACCTTCTCGGGCGTGGCGCGCTCGATCTGGCTGCGGATCACGTCCGCGTTCGAGATGATACCGACGAGGTTGCCCGCGTCGTCGACCACCGGGAGCTTCTGGATTCCCGAGCGTAGAATTACGCGGGCGGCGTCGGTCACTTTCATCTCGGGGTGGGCGACGATGAGGTTCGTCGACATCACCTTCCAGATCGGCTCGCCGTCGTCGGCGAGCAACAGATCGCGTGCGCTGACGAACCCTTCGACGCGCCGGCGATCGCAGACGGGATAGCCGCTGTGATTGTCGCTCTCGGCGATGCGGACCGCGACCTCCTCGACCGTCGCCTCCGGGGCGACCGTCGCGACGTCCTGGGTCATATACTCGCCAACCTGGGGCTTGCTCCCGCGCCACGCCTCCTCCATACGTCGCCGAACACGTCGCGTGCGCAAAAACCTGCTCCTCTCTCGATCACCTTCACTGTCACTCGCGCTCCCGTTCGACCGCTCTCAGACCGGTCGTTTCCAAGAACCACCTGACCGCGATCCAACCCGACGACGCACTCGCTAGGTCGACCGTTCGCCCTCGTCGCGGGACACGACGCCGGAACGGGCCGGGTCGAACAGCAACTCACTCTCGCGCGTGTAGCCGCCTTTCGGTACGTCGGGGATCGAGTCGATCGCCTCGATAAAGCGGTGTTCGACGACGTCCTCGACCGCCGAAACGATGACGGCGGCGTGATCCGGTCCGTCGCCGTCGGTTCCGTCGGCGTCGCCGCTCCCGAGGACGCCGATTTCGAGCTGGGCACCGGCCATGTCGCTGTGACCGCCGGCGCTGCCGATCGGTTCGAAGGCGTCGCGAATCACTTCGCCGACGTCCTGTTCGTCGTCGCGAGACCGAGCCGAGAGGTAGACCATGTCGTCGATGAACCCGTAGACGAGCGTCGTGTCGACGCCGTCCATCGAGAGCAATCGGTCGGCGGCCTGGGGGAGGGCGTCACGGCTCGCGATCTGCCCACAGCTCGAGACCACGACGTCGCCGTATCGCTCCCGGTTTTTGATCGCGCGGGCGATCGTGTCGACCGTCTCTCCGTCGACCGTCGGCCGTTCGATGCGGTCGAGTGCCGTCTGATCGACGTGGGGGCTGAGCGCCGCGGCCGCGCGGAAGTCGAGTGCCGTCGTCTCGCGCGTGAAGTCGTTCGTGTCGATGCGAATCCCGAAGAGGAGCGCCGTCGCCGTCTGTCGATCGAAGCCGACGCCGAAGCGGTCGACGTATTCCGTCATGACCGTACTCGTCGCCCCGGCCAGGTGCCGGATGTCGACGAACGAGCCCGCCACCGGGCCGCGAGGTGGGTGGTGGTCGATGACGATATCCACGTCGGCGTCCGTCGCCAACCCGTCGTTGATCCCGGGCCGGGAGTGATCGACGAGGGCGACGCCGTCGTAGGCATCGATCGCGCTGGCCGCCTCGAGGTGGCGGACTTCGAGGTCGAGGACGTTGAGCATCGCCCGATTCTCCTGATGTGAAATCTCCCCGTAGTAGCAGGCGTCGGCGTCGATACCGACCGATTCGGCCAGCGCGACGAGAGCGATCGCGCTGGCGATGGCGTCCGGGTCCGGGTTGTCGTGTGTGACGACGGCAAGTCGACCGTCGATCGCCGAGAGCGCCGACCGGAGCCGTCTCGCCCGCTCGGCCGCCGGACTCGCTCCCTCTTCGAGGACGCGATCGGCGAGCGCCCGTGCGCCCTCCACCACGTCGTCGGCGATCGTCTGGAGCTGCTCGACGACCGTCTGCGTTGGATCGGCGCCGGCGTAGACGATGAGTCGGGCCTCGGGAAATCGGTCACGAGCCAGGGTGGCCACCGCCAGATTCTCGTCTGCCCGATCGCCGGCGACGAGGATCGTCCCCGGCGGGTCGAGGTCGTCGAGCGTCGCGGGCTCCGTCGGATCTCCCCGCCTGGCCGGGACGCCACGGTCGCGGAGTCGATTGACGACGGTTCGATCGGCGTCGATGCCGAGGACTGACGTCGGCTCTGCCCCAAGTGACTCGGCGAGACGCTCACCGACGTCGCCACACCCGAGGATCAGCCGACGGACCATGGGCGGAGTTCGGCCGACGCGTGTAAAAGCTACCCGGGTTCAGTGCTCGAGCGCCGATCAGGAGGTGAGCACTGCCGTCGCCGCGTCGAGTGCCGAGTCGGCGATCGGCCCGAAGCCGGGGAGGACGACGACGGTCATCACGGCGGCTGCGATGAGGGCCGCGTAGAGGCCCACCGGCTGGGCGAGCGACCCGTGGTCGGTCACCGGCTCTTCGAACCAGACCGCCTTCACCAGTCGCGAGTAGTAGTACAGCGAGAGTGCGCTGTTTACCACGAGCGCACCGGCGACGAACAGCATGCCGGCCTGGAGCGACCCCCAGAAGAGGAGGTACTTGCTCAGGAACCCGCCCAGGGGCGGAATTCCGGCCAGGCTGAACATGAACACCGTCAGCGCGACGCAGGCGATCGGTGCGCGTCGACCGAGTCCGTTGTAGTCGGCGAACGTACGGCCGACGCCCCAGTACTCGGCGAGCGCGACGAAGAGGAACGCGCCGGTGTTCATGAACGCGTAGACGAACAGGTGCATGAGCGCGGCGCCGAGGACGAGTTCGTTCGCCCCGGCCCCGACGCCGGCGAGGCCGATCAGCGCGTAGCCGGCGTGACCGACGGAGGAGTACGCGAGCATCCGCTTGACGTTCTCCTGGACGGCCGCGGCGAAGTTGCCGATCGTCATCGTCGCGACCGCGAGGACGGCGAACGCGACCGACCAGTCGAACCCGACGAGCCCCGCCGTCGCCTCGACGGGGAATGCGGTCGTGAACACGCGAATCGCGATCACGAAGCCGGCGGCCTTCGAGGCCGACGAGAGGAACGCCGCGATCGGTGCAGGTGCGCCCTCGTAGGCCTCCGGCGCCCAGAAGTGAAGCGGGACGCTCGCGGTCTTGAACGCGATTCCGACGAGGAGCAACACGATCCCGACGCCGAGCAGGCCGTCGTGGCCCGCGACGTCGTGGGCGTTGCCGGTGAGGACGTGCTGGCCCGTCTCGCCTGTGATCGCCTCGGCGACGAGATCGAGCTGGAGGACGCCCGTCGCCCCGTAGACCAGGCTGATCCCGTAGACGAAGATGGCCGACGAGAGCGCGCCGAGCAGGAAGTACTTCAGTCCCGCCTCGACGCTCCCGCGATTGTCCTTCAGGATGGCCACGAGCGCGTACGACGGCAGGCTCGCCAGTTCGAGTGCGAGGAAGACGGTGACGAGGCTGTTGGCCGCGGCCATCGTCGCCATGCCGGTCGCCGCGAGCAGGACGAGCGAGTAGTACTCGCCCTGGTGGGCGTGGCCGTCCATGTAGTCGTAGCTCGCGATCGCGACCAGCGCCGTGACGATCGCCGTCACGAGCATGAAGAACAGCGCGAGCTGGTCGACGACGAGCTGACCGTCGAAGAGGGAGATGACGCCGGCCCCGTCGGGCTCGGGGACGCCGACGCCGGCGATCATGTACCAGACGCCGACGCCGAGTGCGAGAAGCGAGCCCGCGGCGGTCGTCCCCGCGAGCAGCCCTCGGTCCGGTTCGTGCGGTCTTGCGCTGTCGAACACGAAGACGACGAGCGCCGTCAGTCCCAGGACGAGCGCCGGGCCGAGCGCCGCGGCGTCGGGGAGCTGGACGGGTTCGATCACGCCGCCTCACCTCCGTAGGCCGCGACGATCGGGTCGGTCGCGTCGGTGATCATCCCGAAGATGGTGTCGGGGGCGACCCCGAGGACGACGATCAGCGCGAGCAGGACGAGCATCGGCGCGACGTCGTGAAGCGGCGCGCGATCGAGCTCGTAGTCCGTCTCCAGGGCGAACGGCCCGAAGAACGTCCGCTGCATCGCGAACAGCAGGTAGCCGGCGACGATGACGATGCCGAACATCGCCACGCCGGTAAAGAGCGGCGCGTAGGAGAGCAACTCGGAGCCGAAGGCGCCGTAGAAGATGCTGAACTCGGCGTAGAAGCCGGACATGAGCGGCAGGCCCATGTAGCCGAACGCGCCGGCAACGAAGATCCAGCTCGCGACTGGCATCTTCGCCGTGATCCCGGACATGTCCGTCACCATTCGGGTGTGTGTCGCGTTGTAGACGACGCCGACGGCCATGAACATGAGCCCGGAGATCAGCCCGTGGCTCACCATCTGGAAGGTCGCGCCGCCGATACCGAACTGCGTGAACGCGACGAGTCCCAGGATGACGTAGCCCATCGACGAGACCGAGGAGTACGCGACGATCCGCTTTAAGTCCGTCTGGGCCAGTGCGAGCATCGCGCCGTAGATGACGCTGATCACGGCGATCGCGGCGATCGGGATCGCGAACGTCTCGACCTGTTCCGGGAACATGGTGAAGTTGAATCGCAGCAGGGCGTAGGTCCCCATCTTCAGCAGGACGCCGGCCAGCAGCACCGACGCGGGCGTCGGCGCCTCGACGTGGGCGTCGGGGAGCCAGGTGTGGAACGGGACGATGGGTACCTTCACCGCGAAGCCGAGGAAGAGCGCGACGAAGATCGCGGCCGACAGTTCCGTGGCACCCAGTCCGAACAGTGAGGTTCCGTCCGGAATGCCGCCCGCGTGCATCGCTTGCGTGATCTCCGGCAACGCGAAACTCGAGACGCCGCCGTCGCCCCCGAGGGCGAAGACGAGCGTCACGAACGCCCCGAATAACACGAGCGAGGCGACGTTCGTGTAGACGAAGAACTTGATCGCGGCGTACTTGCGTCGCGGCCCGCCCCAGACGCCGATCAGGAAGTACATCGGGATGAGGACGGCCTCCCAGAAGACGAACCACAGGAGGAAGTCGAGCGCGACGAAGACGCCGAGCAGGTTGGCCTCGATGAACAGGACGAGGCCGTAGAACTGCGACTGGCGCTCGTCGATCGGCGTCCACGACGAGAGGATCGCGAGCGAGGTCAGGATCGTCGTCAAGACGACCAGCGGCAGGCTGATGCCGTCCAGTCCGACGAACCAGCTCACGGCGTACTCGCCGACCTGGAACCATTCGGCCTGGGACTCGAACGCCAACTGACCGCCGGAGAGCAACGCGTTGCCGCTCCCGTCGAACGCCGTCAGCATCCACAGCGAGATGCCGGCGGGCAGCAGGCTGATGGCGAACGCGAGTTTGCCGGCGATTCGATTCGGCGCGAGGAACGTGACGGCCGCGCCAACGAACACGACCGCGAGTAACAGCTCGATCATCACAGGAACCAGCCTCCGTTGATACCGAGAACGACCAGTAACGCGAGCACACCGAGTATCACGAGCGCCGCGTAGTCGGTCACCTGCCCCGTCTGGAGCCGTCTGAGTCGCTCGCCGCCGAAGCGGCTGACGCTACCGACACCGTCGACGACGCCGTCGATAGCTGTCTGGTCGAACCGGTCGCTCGCCCGGGCCAGCGGCAGCGTGAGGCCACGTGCAAGCCAGACCTGGTACTCGTCCTGGTAGTAGTTGGCGACGGCGAGGTCGCGAAGCGAGCCGAGGCGCTCGGTGTGGCGCGTCGGCTCCGGGCCGCTGTACAGTGTCCAGGCGAGCCCGGCGCCAGCCAGCGCCAGGCCGAGCGAGAGGGCTGCAGAGAGGATCACCGTCCCCTCAGGACCGCCGATGTACTCGTGGCCGTAGTGGACCGTCTCGCTGTAGGCGTGGTAGGTCAGCCCGTCGACCGAGCCGACACCCTGTCCGTCGAGCCATCGTTCGAGGAACGCAACCTCGAGGCCGGCGAGCTCCTCGAGCGGCTTCAGATTCATCGCCCCACCGACGAGCGCCAGGACGCCGAGTACGGCCAGCGGAATCTTCGCTGGCAGGCCGATCGCGTGGGGTGATTCGGCAGCCTCCGACCGGGGCTCGCCGTGGAACGTCAGCCGGACCATCCGGATCGTGTAGAATCCGGTGAAGAACACGGCGAGTAAGGCCATCGCATACGCGGCGAGGATGAGTGGCTCCGAGAGTCCGACGATGAGTGCATCGTAGAGCACCTCGTCCTTCGACCAGAAGCCGCTGAACGGGATGATGCCCGCGAGCGCGAGCGAACCCGCGAGGAAGGAGTAGTAGGTAACGGGCATCTGCTCTTTGAGCCCGCCCATCTTCCACATGTCCTGCTCGTGGTGCATCGCGATGATGACCGCGCCGGCCCCGAGGAAGAGTAGCGCCTTGAAGACGGCGTGGTTGAGCAGGTGGAAGACGCCGGCGACGTAGCCGCCGACGCCCATCGCGAGCATCATGTAGCCGTACTGGCTGATGGTGGAGTACGCGAGCACCTGTTTCACGTCGTCTTTGACACAGCCCATCGTCGCCGCGAACAGTGCCGTAAAGCCGCCGACGAACGCGATGACCGCGAGCGCCGTGGGCGACAGCGCGTAGTAGCCGAACATCCGGGCGACGAGGTAGACGCCGGCGGCGACCATCGTCGCCGCGTGGATGAGCGCCGACACCGGCGTCGGACCCTCCATCGCGTCTGGCAGCCACGTGTGCAGCGGGAACTGGGCGGACTTGCCGATTACGCCGCCCAGGACGAGGAGACCGGTGATCGTCACCCAGGTGTCGGCGTCGAAGCCGAAGAAGGTCTCCGAGTCGATCGCCGACTCGGCCGCGGTGACGAACGACGCGTCACCGGCGAAGGAGAGTGTGCCGTAGGACGCGGCGATGGCGACGACACCGATGAGGAAGAAGAAGTCCCCGAAGCGCGTGACGAGAAACGCCTTCTTCGCCGCGGAGGGCGCCGATTTCGTCCGGTACCAGAAACCGATGAGGAGGAACGAACACAGCCCAACCAGCTCGAAGAAGACGAACGACATCAGCAGGTTGTCCGCGACCACGAACGCGAGCATGCTGAACGTAAAGAGCCCGAGGCCGGCGTAGTATCGCGGCAGGCCGGTCTCGCCCTCGGCGTTCATGTAGCTCAGGCTGAAGACGTGGACGAGGAAGGCGATCAGCGAGACCACGACCAGCATGGCCGCCGACAGCGGGTCGATCAGCAGGCCGAAGTGGAACGTGATCTCGGGCGTCTCGAACCACGTATACACCAGTTCGTTCGTCGTCTCGCCGCCGGCGACGGCCGCGGCCATCACCAGCGAGAGCGCGAGCGATCCGCCAGTCGCGACGATGCCCGGGATCGCGCCGCCGAGGGGGAGATAGCGGCCCACGAGCAGCGTGATCGCGAACGCCACCAGCGGGAACAGCACGATTGCGGGCGCGAATGTAAACAATCCTTCCATATTACCACCTCATCGTCGTCGGTACCGAGACGTCGATCGTCCCGAAGTTGCGATACAGTACAAGGATGATCCCGAGGCCGATCGCGACCTCCGCGGCCGCGAGTCCGAGGACGAACAGCCCGAACACCTGTCCGGTCAGCGTGCCGTGGTACAGCGCGAACGCGACCAGATTGATCACGGCCGCGTTGACCATCAGCTCGACCGCCATCAGGAACATGAGCGCGTTGCGACGGGTCAGGATGCCGAACAGCCCGATGCAGAACAGGCCGGCCGAGAGCAGGACGTAGCCCTCGATAGCCATCATGCTCCGTCACCTCCGTCGGTCGTGGCGTCGCCAGCTGTCGGCGACGCTGTCTCGGCCTCTGACGCCGGTTCGCCGTCGATCTTCGTTGCTCCGTCAACTGCACCGCCGTCGGTCGCGGCCGTCCCGTTTGCCTCGGTGTCGTCGGTCGACCTGGTCGACGGGCCGTCGAACGCGCTCGGGCGAACCGACTCGTCGGGGCCTTCGCGCGTCGCGAGCACGAGCGAGGCGTCGAGCGCCGCGTCCAGGACGACCGCGATCAGGAGGAACGAGACCAGGAACGACTCCGTGTTCGTCTCCTGCAGTTCGGTGAAGTCGAACAGTGCGTAGCCGATCTCGGCGGTGACCGAGAGCTCGTCGGGGAAGCCGACGTAGCCGGCAAAGTCGGTCCCGACGACGACGGCGGCGAACACGCCGAACAGGGCGATCGCAAGGAGCCCGGGCACGAGTCGTGAACTCAGTGAGACGAGTCGTGGTCGGCTCATCGGCCGGTCACCTCCCCGTCTCCCGTCGCCGTCTCCGGCGGCGTCTCACCGGCCTGGGTGAGCATGACGGCAAAGGAGATCAGCACGAGGACGCCACCGACGTAGACGAGCACCTGGATCACCGCGAGGAACTCGGCGGTGAGCATCACGTAGTGGACGGCCACCGAGAGCAGCGAGACGCCGAGCATGAGCGCGGAGTGCCACGGGTCCCGGAACAGGACGACGCCAGCCGCACTGGTCAGCGTGACGGCGGCGAACAGGGCGAAGGCGGCGGTCTCCATCATTGGTAGTCCACCTCCCCGTCGCCCTCGCCGACCCAGCCGCCACGGTCGGGTTCGCGCACCTCCAGCGGGTCGATGTCCTTGTACCAGGGGACGGCCTTGAGCTGTTCTTTGTTGTAGACGAGTTCGGAC
This sequence comes from Halovivax asiaticus JCM 14624, assembly GCF_000337515.1. Taxonomy (GTDB): domain Archaea; phylum Halobacteriota; class Halobacteria; order Halobacteriales; family Natrialbaceae; genus Halovivax; species Halovivax asiaticus. The sequence continues at coordinate 155,128 of NZ_AOIQ01000008.1, read as the reverse complement.
TTCGTGTCCCCGGTGAACTCGAAGTTCTGGGTCAGCAGGATGGCGTCGGTCGGACAGACCTCCTCACACAGCCGGCAGTAGACACATTGGCCGATGTGGAGGTTGTACTGCTCGCCGTTTCGCTTGTCGTCCATCACGATCTGGATGGTGTCGTTCGGGCAGACCTTCTCGCACTGGCGACACCAGATACAGCGCTCCTGGCTGAACTTGTGGACCCCGCGAAAGCGCGGCGAGACCTTCGGCACCTCGTCGGGGTAGGCCACGGTGTACACTTCGCCGTCCAGTGCGTGCTTCATCGTCGTCGCCAGTGATTTGAGTAGTCCGATCATGCGAAGAACACCCCCACGATCCCTGCCGTCAGTAGCAGGTTCGCGAACGAGAGCACCAGCAGCCCCTTCCAGCCGATCTCGATCAGCTGGTCGATCCGGACGCGGGGCATCGCCGTCCGGAACCACTGGGTCAGCAGGAAGAACGCCACGACCTTCGCCAGGAACCAGACGATTCCCAGCGCGGCCGGACCGGGCCCTGCCGGGCCACCGAGGAACAGCGTCGCCATAATCGCGCCGGCGAGGAAGATGTGCAGGAACTCCGAGAGGTAGACAAGCACGAAGTAGATGCTCGAGTACTCCGTCTGGTAGCCGGCGACGATCTCGGTCGGGGCCTCCGGGACGTCGAACGGGTTCCGGCCGACCTCGGCCATCCCCGCCGCGAGGAACAGGACGAACGCGAACGGGTTGACGAACGCGAACCAGGCCGGGATCGAGATCGGTCCGAGCTGGACGAGCGTCTCGGCCTGCACGGCGACGATCTCGCTCATCTGCAACGACCCGGTGTAGAGGATCACCGACGCGCCGGTGACGATCAATGGGATCTCGTAGGCGATGTTCTGCGCGGTCGCACGCAGGCCGCCCATCAGGGCGAACTTGTTGTCGGAAGCGTAGCCGGCGATCATCATCCCGAGCGTCGACAGCGAGGCGATCGCGAACGCAAAGAGCAGACCGACTTCGGGGTCGGCGAGGTGGATCCCGCTCCCCATCGGGATCACGGCGAACCCGAAGATCGCGGAGAAGACCATGATGATCGGCGCGATGTCCCAGGCGGGCCGGTCGACGCCCTTCGGCACGATCAGCTCTTTCGACATGAGCTGGATCGCAGCCGCCGGGATGATGAACAGACCCCAGGGTCCGTGTTCGGTGATGGCGTAGCGATCCGAGAAGTCAGCGAAAATCTTTCGCTTGCCCCACGGGCCGGCGAACGCCGCCATCACGAGCAACACGTTCGCGATGAGGAACGCGGCGACGAACGCGGTGATCGCCTGGCCGATCAAGCCGAGGTCGCCGAGTCCGAACAGATCGCTGATCGCATCGGGGAGCGGCATGGCCGTCGCCACTGTCTGGGGCACCATTACCGGTCCACCTCCCCGAGGATGACGTCGATACTGCCGAGCGTGGCGATCAGGTCGGCGACGTACTCGCCGTTGGCGGCCTCGCCCAGCACCTGCAGGTTACTGAAACACGGGCTCCGGATCTTGAAGCGCGCCGGTTTGTCGGAACCGTCGGAGCGAATGTAGATGCCGAGTTCGCCCTTGGCTCCCTCGACGGCCCGGTAGACCTCCGCGTCGGCGTCGGGTTTGAGGGTCCGGGGAACGTTCGACTGGATCTCCCGGTCGTCTTCATCCCAGTCTTCCAGGATGTCGACGCACTGGTCGACGATCTTCGCCGATTCCTCGAGTTCTTGCATGCGAACGAGCATGCGCGCGTAGTTGTCGCCTTCGTCCTGGACGGCGACGTCCCAGTCGAGTTCCTCGTAGTAGCCGTAGGGGTCGTCGCGGCGCAGGTCGTAGTCGATCCCGGAGCCACGGGCGACGGGGCCGGTGCAGCCGTAACTCTTCGCGGTTTCCGCGTCGAGGTGGCCGGTGCCGATACAGCGACGCTGGAAGATCTCATTGTTCGTCAGCAGGTCGTGGTACTCGTCGACCGAGCCCTCGAAGCTGTCGAGGAACGTCCGGATGGACTCGAAGAAGTCCTCGCGAGGTTCGGGCAGGTCCCAGACGACCCCGCCGAGCCGGAAGTAGTTGAACATCATCCGCTGGCCGGTGAGGTCCTCGAGAATGTTGAGGACATCCTCGCGATCCTGCCAGGCGTACTGGAAGGTGACGGTGAAGTCGCCAACGACGTCCAGTGCGAACGCACCGATCGAGATCAGGTGAGCGGCGATCCGACAGAGTTCCGCCCCCATCGTCCGGACGACCTGGGCGTACTCCGGTACCTCGATGTCGGCCATGTCTTCGATCGCTCGCGCGTAGGACCACTCGTTGAGCAGGCCCGCGGAGACGTAGTCCCAGCGGTCTGGGTAGGGCATGATCTGGTGGCGGTAGGTCCCCTGCTGGCACATCTGCTCCTCGCAGCGGTGGAGGTAGCCGATGTCGGGGTCGACGTCGACGACCGTTTCGCCGTCGAGCACCGTCTTCAGGTGGAGCACACCGTGGGTCGCCGGGTGGTGCGGACCGATGTTGAGAAACATCGTCTCTCCCTCCTCGTCGTGGTGATGCTCGGCGATCGGGTTGGCGTGTTCCGACAGGCTGACGAGCTGGGGTTTGTCCTGATCGTAGTCGAGTCCCAGCGGGTGGCCCTGCCAGGTCTCCGGCAGGAGGATCCGTCGGAGGTCGGGGTGATCCTCGTACTCGATCCCGACGAGGTCGTAGGCCTCTCGCTCGTGCCAGTCGGCGGTGCGGTAGACGGCGTCCGCGCTCTGGCTGACCGGCTCCTCTTTGGCCGTCGGCACGACGACGCTGACCTCCTGCGTGCGGTCGTCGTACTTCGACAGGTGGTAGATGCTCTCGTAGCGGTCGGCGTACTCCTGAGCGGTGACGGATGAGAGGTGGTCGAAGCCGCCCTCGTCGCGCAGCGCTCGCAGCGACGACTGTACCTCGTCCGGCCGGATCACGACGCCCTGGGCGTTGACGTGTTCTTCCCAGCCGATGGCGTGATCGCCGAGGATCGATTCGAGCGACTCCCGGTCGTCCGTTCGTGCGAGCGGATCCTCGTGTGGTGCTTCCAGACTCACGGTGAGTCACCCCAGTTGTATCGCATGACGAGGGTCTCCTCGTCGATATCGTTCGCGAGCTCGCGGACGACCTCGTCGCGATCGAGGTCGCCGAACTCCTCTAGCTCGTAGGGTTTGACGGTGACCGGGGCGGATTCGCCGTGCTGGACGCGATCCTGTAGCTTGCGGATGCCGTAGATCAGCGCTTCCGGTCGTGGCGGGCAGCCGGGGACGTGGATGTCCACCGGGATGATCTCCTCGGCGCCTTTCACCACGTTGTAGCCTTCCTGGAAGGGGCCGCCGGAGATCGTACACGAGCCCATCCCGACGACGAACTTGGGCTCGGGCATCTGGTCGTAGAGGCGTTTCATCCGCGGGCCGAACTTCGAGACGATCGTCCCGGGGACGATCAGCAGGTCCGCCTGTCTGGGCGAGGCGCGGGGAACGCCGGTCCCGAAGCGGTCCAGGTCGTGGCCCGGCATGTACGTCCCCATCATCTCGATCGAACAGCAGGCGATACCGAACTGGAGGACGAACATCGAGGCACTGCGCGCCCAGTTCAGGAAGGCGTCGAACTTCGTGAGGATGAAGGGTGTCGACCCGAACAGCTCCCGAAGTCGAGAGTTGAACCGGTCGTCGACGTCTCCCATTCGGGCCTGCTGTGTCTTCGACGCGACGTCCCGCGGCCCTGTCGTGTCGTAGGTGTCGTGTGAACTCATTGATTCTGTGTCGATCGCCAGTCGGTTGTCTCACTACGCGCCCAGCTGACGGCACCGTTGCGCCAGGCCCAGACCAGCCCGACGATGAGAATGCCGAGGAACGCGAGCATCGGGGCCAGCACGGCGACCACCGACGGCCCGCCTTCGAGGGCGTCACGGTAGGTGACGACCCAGGGGAAGATGAACGCGGTTTCAACGTCGAAAATAACGAACAAAAGAGCAACCATGTAGTACTGGACGTTGAAGCGGAACCGCGTTCCGCCGGTCGGGATCTCCCCGCTCTCGTAGGTCTGGCGTTTGCCGTCTTCGGGGACGCTCGGCCGGAGCAGGCTCGACAACGTGATCATGCCGATCGGCAAGCCGACCCCGATGAGGGCCATCGCACTAATCGCTATCCACGCGGTACTCATCTCGCGTTTGGCTTGGGTATAACCCTATTTAAGAATTCTCAAAGCCTCAGACGGGCGTGCGCGCCCGATTCGGTCCGTTCGGTACGCTCCGTCGATCCCATCGGCGGGACGGGCTGACGCCGCGATCGTGGGGCCTACTCCTCGCGATCGGCGGCGAACGCCTCGGTGCCGCGGTCGTGGAGGTCGCGGGAGACGGTTCCTACCCCCGAGCGGAGCTCGTCGTGGTACGCCACCAGTCGGTCGCGGATCTCGTCGTGCTGGCGAGCGAGAATCTGTGCCGCAGAGAGCGCGGCGTTGAACGACTTGCCGGCGTCGACGGCGACCAACGGCGCCCCCGTCGGCATGCCGATGACGCTGTCGACGGACTTCTCCTGGACGGGGACCCCGATCACCGGCAGCGGGTAGGCGATCGAGGCGGTCATGTTAGGCAGGTCAGCCGACTTGCCACCTGCGCCCGCGATGATGACGTCGAGGCCCCTGTCCTCGGCCGTCTCGGCGTACGCCGTCATCAGGTCGGGCGTGCGGTGGGCCGAGGTGACGTACGTTTCGAAGGTAAAGCGCTCCGCCGGTGGCGCTTCGAAATCCGTCTGCTCGTCGAACCCGAGCTCGTCGACGAACGCGTCGTAGGCGCCGCGGCGGCGACCCCCGGTCATCATGGTCTCGAGGTCGGAGTCGCTCCCCATGACGATCCCCACGTCGGGCGTTTCGGCGGCCGGACGATCCTGCGTGGCCTCGTCGTTGAGCCGATCGATCAATTCGGAGACGGCCGTTTCGCTCATACGAGCGAATCTGCAGGCACGGGCAATGAAAGGTACGGGTTCCGCGCTGGGACCGCTGTACGGTGAAAGAGAGCAGCGACCGATTACGCGAACGTCACGTCCTGCCGAAGCTCGGTCGCGCGCGAGAGCAGCGTTTCGATGTCGTCGCCGTCGGTCCCGGTCACCGTCACGTGTCCCATCTTCCGGAGCGGCCGCGCCTCGGCCTTCCCGTACCAGTGGAGGTGGGCGCCGTCGGCCTCGTGGATGCGGTCGACGTTCGCGAGCGCGGCGGGCGTGTCCTCTTCGACGTCGCCGAGCAGGTTGGCCATCACGGTCGGGGATCGCAGCGTCGTGGAGCCCAGCGCCCATCCCAGCACGGCGCGAACGTGCTGTTCGAACTGCGACGTCTCGGCGCCCTCGATGGTCCAGTGCCCGGAGTTGTGCGGGCGCGGGGCGATCTCGTTGAGCAGGATTTCACCGTCTCTGGTCTCGAAGAACTCGATCCCGTAGACGCCACGACCGTCCATCACGTCGAGCACGTCTAGCGCGACCTCCCGAGCCCGCTCCCGTGCCGCGTCGCTCGAGCGCGTCGGGACGATCGTCTCGCGGAGGATCTCCTCGCGATGGACGTTCTCGCCAACGGGGAAGGTCGCCACCTCGGTTGCGCCGGATCCGCTCGCACCGTCGTCGGTTTCACCGGTCGCGTCGTCGGTCGCACCCTTCACGGCGATGACGCTCACCTCGCGCTCGTAGTCGACGAACGACTCGACCATGGCGGGACCGGCGACGGCGTCCAGCGCGTCCTCGGCGTCGGCTTTCGACTCGACGGGGACGTTGCCGCGGCCGTCGTAGCCGCCGGTGCGGGCCTTCAGCATGACCGGCGCGCCGTAGTCGTCGATGGCGTCGCGAATGTCGTCGGCGTCCTCGACCGCACGGAACGGTGGGACGGGGACCCCCGCGTCCTCGAGTTCGCGTTTCTGGACGAGTTTGTCGTGAATCGTTCGCAGTGTGGACGGCTTCGGATGGATCGGCACGCCCGTCTCGGCGCTCACCCGTTCCAGCGCGTCCTGATCGGCCAGTTCGATCTCGAACGTGAGGACGTCCGACCGCTCGGCGAGCTGGTGGATGGCCTCCTCGTCGTCGAAATCGGCGATTAGCTGGTCCCGGGCGACGGGAGCGGCCGGGCAGTCGGGCGTCGGATCGAGCACGACCAGCTCGACGCCGAGCGGTGCCGCCGCCTCGCCGAGCATCCGTCCGAGCTGTCCCCCACCGACGACCCCGAGCGTGGGTCCTGGCGTCCGTAACGTCGTCATTGGGTGGCCGTTTCGGCGGTCGGCGCTTAAGAATTCTCACTCGGTTTGGACCGGGACGGTCCCGTGGCGACCGTCCCACGGCTCTCACCGCTTGCCACGCGTCGCACGGCGTGTACGGAACGATGGACGAGTGGTACGTGTGTTCAAACAGCCTCCCGAATCGTCCGTCTGACTCTCCCGTGCCGTCTGTTTCGACGCTCTCCCGTCCCGATGTGTCAGTGAACTACTCGCAGCGAAATATCCACGTAACGCTGTATCACCACGTACTACGGACTCCGTTTGATTGCCGCGAGCGGGTGAATGTACGGAGTGAACAAATTCGAAAAATAGCTAGAAAACCGATGATGAAGTGCAATCGGGCCAACTCGGCATTAACAATATAACGCACCAGTGGCCATCGGATATGGGTCTCACCCCCTCCAGAAGACGTGTGGTCATATCGAGTGGGCTGCTCACTGCTGGTCTCGCCGGTAGTCTGGGTGCCGCTCAGGAAGGAAGCGATACAGGCGGCCCGCCCGCGAACCAGGTCCAGATCCAACAAGACGGCCCGGCACCGGTGGATCTCGGGACAGCCTGTGATTTTTCGATCCTGGCCAAATCGGGGATAGACAGCGTCCCCAATTCCGACGTCGCGGGGGATATCGGCGTCAGTCCGATCGCGTCGACCGCCATCACTGGATTCGATCTGACGCTGGATTCAACCACTGGCGCCTACTCGACGTCGACGCAGGTGGACGGACGGGTGTACGCGGCCGATTACTCGGAGCCGACCCCGTCCAGATTGACTACGGCCGTAAGCGATATGGAATCCGCGTTCACCGACGCGTACGGACGCGTCCCGCCGGACTTTACAAATTTAGGCGGCGGCAATCTTGACGGAGAAACACTGACTCCGGGCGTGTACAAATGGGATACCGGCCTCTCGATCGACGGAGATATCACCCTCGACGGGGGTCCAGACGACACCTGGATCTTCCAGGTCGCGGGCGGCCTCAGCGTGGCGAGCGGGGTGACTATCAATCTGGAAGGGGGCGCGCAGCCCGAAAACATCGTCTGGGTGGTCGCCGGCGGTCCCGGCGTCGAGATCGGAACGGACGCGGACTTCGCAGGGATCGTCCTGGCCCAGACGGCGATCAACGTGCTCACCAACGCGACGGTGGACGGCTGTTTGTACGCCCAGACCGCCGTCAATCTGCAGATGGCGACGGTTACCGGATGCGACTGCGATCTCGTGGACCTGCAAGTGGACGCGGCCTGCGTCGACGAGGACGGGGAGATCACGGTAACGAACCCCAACGACGTCTCGGTGATGGTGACCGTCACTGGTCCCGATGCGTACGAGGAGACGATGGAGGTTCCCGCCGGCGGGTCGGCAACGTGGGGGGCGCTCGCGGACGGAACGTACTCGCTCGAGACCGACAATATCGCGATCGGTCTCGATATCACCACGCTCGACATTAGTTGCGATGCAGCCATCCCCGACGTCGTAACGACGCCGGCGACGGAGGTCAACGGCTCGACCGCGACGCTCAACGGTGAGTTGACCGATCTCGGGGACTTCGACACGGTCGATGTCTTCTTCGAGTGGCGCGAGCTCGGCACGGACGAGTGGATCGCCACCGACACGCAGACGCTCGACGCGCCCGGCGACTTCAGCGCCGGAATCGAGGGCCTCGAACCCGGCAACACGTACGAGTTCCGGGCGGTCGGGCTGGCGAACGGCGAACGGGTCGAAGGGGCCACGCTTCGGATCATCAAGACGGTGCCGGGCGTCCCGCAGGTCATTACGTCGCCGGCGACAGAAGTCAACGGCTCGACGGCGACGCTGAACGGCGAACTGCTCGATCTCGGCGACTACGACACAGTCGACGTCTTCTTCGAGTGGCGCGACCTCGGCACGGACGAGTGGATCGCCACCGACACGCAGACGCTCGACGCGCCCGGCGACTTCAGCGCCGGAATCGAGGGCCTAGAGCCCGGCAGTACGTACGAATTCCGGGCGGTCGCGGTGACCGATGGCACGCGCGACGAAGGGGCCATCATCGAGTTCACCAAAGCCGAACCCGGTGCACCCATCGTCGAAACCCAGATGGCCACGGAGGTCAACGGCTCGACGGCGGTACTCAACGGTGAGTTGATCGACCTCGGCGACTACGACGCGGTTGACGTCTTCTTCGAGTGGCGCGAGCTCGGCACGGACGAATGGACCGCGACCGAGACCCAGACGCTCGACGCGCCCGGCGACTTCGACGCCGAGATCGCGGGCTTAGAGCCCGGAAGCACGTACGAATTCCGGGCAGTCGTCGTGGCTAATGGCGCGCGCGAGGAAGGAACTATCGTCTCGTTCACCAAAGCTGAAGCCGGCGTTCCTAGCGTCGAGACACAGCCGGCGACGGAGATCAACGGCTCGACGGCGGTACTCAACGGTGAGTTGATCGACCTCGGCGACTTCGAGACGGTCGACGTCTTCTTCGAGTGGCGCGAACTCGGCGCGGACGAGTGGATAACCACCGAGTCTCAGACGCTCGACGAACCCGGCGACTTCAGCGCCGGAATCGAGGGCCTCGAACTCGGTTCCACGTACGAATTTCGGGCCGTCATGGTCGCGAACGGCGACCGCTTCCTCGGGGCCACCCTCTCGTTCACCAAGCTGGCGCCGGAAGATCTAGCGGTCGAAACGAAGCCAGCAACCGAGGTCAACGGCTCGACCGCGACGCTCAACGGCGAACTGCTCGAACTCGAGGGTGCGGAGGAAGTGACCGTCTACTTCCTGTATCGCGTCGAGGGAACTGAGGTGTGGACGTTTACCGACGAGCAGGTCCTCACCCAAACCGGACCGTTCAGCGCGACGGCCACCAATCTCGAGACCGGCACGACCTACGAGTTCCGGGCGGTCGCCCAGGTGGAAGATACGGTCGTCTACGGTGACATTCTGGAGTTTACGAAGGCGCCTGACGACGGAAAGAAGTGCAAGAAGAAAAAGCGCGAATACGAGCGCGCGAAACGTGAGTACGAGAAGTACGAAAAGAAATACGAGAAAGGGAAGGTGAACAAGAAGCAACTGAAAAAGAAGCGACACGCCTACGAACGCGCAAAACGCGAGTACGAGAAGTGCAAACGGGCGGGTAAGAACCCGGCTTGATTCGGTCGACGCCGAACTGGGGCTGCCGACGGCGATCGTGACCGACGAGATCGAACGAGAACGGTACCTCTTTTACCGGTCCACGTGACCCCTCGCGTATGCCCACGCTCGGACTGGTGGTCGCGCAGTTCAACCGGCCGATCACCGAGGAGATGGAGGCGGCGGCCCGCGAGGCCGCGGACGACGCCGGTGCCACGGTCGGTTCGGCCGTCTCGGTGCCCGGCGTCTACGACGCGCCCCTCGCGGCAGATCGGCTGGCGCGTCGCGACGAGATCGACGTGGTCGCCGTCATCGGGGCGGTCATCACCGGCGATACGGACCACGATCAGGTGATCACGGACGCCACCGCCCAGCGCCTGTCCGACGTGAGCCTCGAACGGGACACGCCGGTCACGCTCGGCGTCACCGGACCGGGGATGTCCGCCGCCGAAGCCAGAGAACGCGTCGAGAACGCCAAAAAAGCGGTCGACGGCGCACTCGACTTACTCACCGAACTACCCGACCCCTGACAGCCGAACGAAACCACCACACCAGCTCTATGCCCATGCACTACGCAGATCGCGTCACGAGAGTCGAACCGTCCGCAACGCTCGCCATCTCGGCGCTCGCCTCCGAACTCGAGGCCGAGGGCGCCGACGTCGTCGACCTGAGCGTCGGCGAACCCGACTTCCCCACGCCCGAGAACGTCGTCGAGGCTGGCCAGGATGCCATGGACGCCGGCCACACCGGCTACACCACCTCGAACGGAATTCCCGAACTCCGCGAAGCGATCGCCGACAAACTGCAGGCTGACGGGTTGAATTACGGTCCCGAGAACGTGATCGTCACCCCCGGTGCCAAGCAGTCGCTGTACGAGATCACCCAGACGCTCATCGACGGCGCTGACGGGCAGGGCCCGTCTGCTCGCGGGACGTCGTCCCGCGCTGGCGACGAGGTCGTCCTGCTCGACCCCGCGTGGGTCTCCTACGAGGCGATGGTGAAACTCGCCGGCGGCTCACTCGTCCGCGTCGATCTCTCGCCGTACGACTTCCGCCTCGAACCGGCCCTTCCCGACCTCGAGAACGTGATCAGCGACTCGACGGAGCTGCTGATCGTCAACTCCCCGTCGAACCCGACGGGCGCCGTCTACACCGACGCCGCGCTGGAGGGCGTCCGCGACCTCGCCGTCGAGCACGACGTCACCGTCGTCGCCGACGAGATCTACGGCGAGATCACCTACGACACCGACCCGACCAGCCTCGGCTCGCTCGACGGGATGGCCGAGCGCACCGTGACGGTCAACGGTTTCTCGAAGGCCTACTCGATGACCGGCTGGCGGCTGGGCTACTTCGCCGGGCCGGAGGAGCTCATCGACCAGGCGGGCAAACTCCACAGCCACTCGGTCTCCTGTGCCACCAACTTCGTCCAGCACGCCGGCGTCGAGGCGCTCGAACACACCGAGACGGCCGTCGACGAGATGGTCGACGCATTCGAGCAGCGACGCGACCTCCTGCTCGACCTGTTCGCCGACGCGGGTGTCGACGTGCCGACGCCGGACGGTGCGTTCTACATGATGCTACCTGTGGAGTCACCGGATACCGAGTGGTGTGAGGGCGCACTCGAAGACGCCCACGTCGCGACCGTCCCCGGCAGCGCCTTCGGCGCACCCGGCTATGCTCGCCTCTCCTACGCCGCCAGCGAGGAGCGCCTCCGCGAGGGCGTCGAGCGACTCGTCGACGCAGGCTACCTCTGAAACACCGCCCGTTTTCACACGTAAAATCGAATCGAGTTCCGCTCTCCGCCGTCTTCCATCGACGCCGACTCAGTGCCTGCGAACTCCCCCTGCCTTCTACCTTGCTCGACGGTGAAGGACGGACAATGACCTATCGAACGACTATCGGCTGGTCCCTCGTCTCCTCGGGACTCGTCACCCTCGCACTGATCGGCCTGCCCGGCGACTCGCTGTGGTGGGGGATCGGGTTGCTCGTCGTCGGCGTGATCGTACTGGTCGTGCGCCGAACGTGACAGTCTCGGCTCCCTGGCGGTGTTCGTCGACGGCTCACCTGCGTCGCGCTATAATCCGTTCGACGATCTGTCGGCTGGAGTAGAGTTCGTCGTCAGCCGGTTCGGCCCCGCTGGCCCGGCGGACGTCACACTCGATGTTCCGTCCGGCGAGTTCGTCGGCGAGGGCGTCCTCGTCGTGGTGCTGGTCGTGGCCGAGGGCGATCACGTCGGGATCGAGTTCCTCGATGGGCACGAAGATGTCCGACTCGTGGCCGAGGATGGCCCGATCGACCGGTTCCAGAGCGTCGACGATGTCCCGTCGCTGTGTCGCCGGACAGATCGGCTGGGCCTTGTGATCGACGTTCGAGCGACGCGCGACGATGACGACCAGTTCGTCGCCCATCGAGGCTGCGTCGCGCAGGTAGTGGGCGTGCCCGGGGTGAAGGATGTCGAACGTTCCCTGGGCGACGACGAGCGTCCTGTCCGGTTCGTCATCGCCACTTCGATCCGCTGTCTGGTCGTCGTCCCGGTCCGCTGTCCGGGAGGTGTCCCGGCTGCCCGCCGACGTTCCGTCGATACTGCCGTCCGTCTCGTCGCCGTCGCTCAGTTCCATTTGAGTTCCTCGTCGATGTCTTCCTGGGTGAAGTGAAAGAAGTCGTCCTCGTCGGGGACCTCGACGTCGATGACGTGCAACGTCGTCGGCTTCCCGTCCGAGTCGAACGCCTGCCAGTCGTGCCGTCCGTACGGCGCACCGATGATGACGTGGACCGATCCGCGCGTAAACGTGGCCAGATCGGCCTGGCTCGGTCGCAAGACGCCGTTCGGGTGCGAGTGGATGCTCCCCAGCGCCTTCGTGTCGTTCGGAATCGAATTCGTCTTGACGGTCGCGCTCACGCTGTTCTGGCTGGTCCCGGGGATCACCAGCACGTCGGTGATCACGAGCCCGTCCCGGTCGAGTCCCAGTCGGCTCGCCTCGGTCCCTCTGAGAAAGCCCATGTACTCGTTCGGGTGCGTCGCTTCGGAGGACTCGAGGACGAACTCGAGGGTCTCCTCGGCGATCCCGAGAATCTCGCTCGAGCGGAAGAGCCCGGAGAGCAGCCCCATGCCCGTCCCTCCGTGCTTGCCGTTGCTAAACGTTCCGGATGCGGACTACTGGTGGCCGGCCGGGAGGGGTTCACTCCAGCCGAGGAAGCGCCAGCGTGACGACGTTGCCGCCGTCTGCCGTCTCGTCGAAGGAGAGCGAGCCGCCGGAGCGCCGAACGATCAGTTCGACGAGCCAGAGGCCGAGTCCGGTGCCGTGAAACAGCGGTTCGGGCGTCCGCTCGCCGGTGAGGACGTCGCGTTCCATGTCCGGGATCACGGGGCCCTCGTCGACGATCACCACGTCGACCGTCTCGTCGGTCACCGTGGTACGGACGGCGATCCAGGGCGTGTCCTCACCGGTGTGGATGGCGGCGTTCTCGAGCACCTCGACGAACGCGCGTTCGAGTTCGGGTATCGCCGTGACCGTCGCCGACTCGATCGAGACCACCGTGGGCGTGACGTCGTGTCTGGAGCCGACGGTCTCGATGGCTCGTTCGATCGCACTGTCGATCGCGACGATCTCCCGGTCGTGTGGCGTCGTTAGTACGTCCACGATCGGCTGCGTCTTGTCGACGGTCGTCAGCAGGCCGTCGATTCGGTCGAGCATCGTCGTCGTCTCTTCTTCGAACCCTGTACTCTCCTCGGCGATCTTACTGGTGTAGCCGCGAACGACCGTCATGTCGTTGCGGAGGTTGTGGCGGAGCAGGTGACTGATGACCTGTAACTGGTCGGCCCGCTCGCGCCTGTCGGTGACGTCGATGATGAATCCCTGAAGTCGCGGTGTGGCGTCCGGGGCGGGCTCGATTTGGCGGCCACGCTCCCAGACCCACTTGGTCGTCCCGCCTGCAGTCGTGATCCGATAGGTGAACTCGAAGGCACCGGTCGATTCGAGTTCCTCGAAGACCACGTCAGCGACGCGTTCGCGGTCGTCCGGATGGATGACGTCACTCCCCCAGGTGATGGCGCCCGATTCGAGTTCGGCTGTGGTGTAGCCGGCGAGCCGTTCGACCTCGCCGGTGACGTACTCCATCGGCCACTCCGGCGTCGCCAGACATCGATAGACGATGCCGGGAAATCGGGCGGCGATCGATTCGAGCCGGTCACGCTCGTCGACTGCCGTCGCTGCCTGCCGACGATGGTCGAGGAGTGACGCGATCCGACAGGCGAGTTCGCCGATGGGCGTGATCTCGTCGGCCTTGTCCTCGCCGTCGTGCAGGAATCGATCGGCCGATTCGGCCGCCGGGACGCGCTGGACGTCGTTCACTCCGTTCTCGACGGCAGTGGCCGCAACGGCACTCGGTATCGCTCGACCGTACAGGACGACCGGGATAGCCGGTCGTTCTTCGCTCGCGGTTTCGAGGACGGTCGACGGAACGAGATCGTCCGCCGACGTCGACTCACCCGCGTCTGGCCGCTCTGCCCCGTCGAAAACGAGGACGACGCACCCGACGGATTCGGAGCGGAGCCGTCTTCGCACGACTTCCGGTCTGGCTTCGAAGTCGACGGTCAGGTCCGGTTGCTGCTCCTCGAGTGCCCCAGCGAGGTCGTCTCCCGCTCCCAGCTCGCGGTCGTGTACGATGACGCTGGTGGCCGGGTCGTCGTCCGATCTCGGGTCCGACTCGGTGGCTGGCCCCGTGAGACGACTCATGGCCCGGATTCGACACAGTGGCCTAAAAGTGTAGTGGCAACCCTGGCGACCGTACGCCTGAATAGCCGGGTTGTCAGCTCGATCGGCTCGGCCTCCTTCCCCGTGCGGGCCGGTTTCTCGCCGTGCTGGTGGTGCTGGTGGTGCTGGAGGCTGGGTGGCGATGGGGTGCCCAGGTCGAGAGCCGGCGGGCTGTGGCGTTTCGGAAAGGCGCTTGATAAGGGTTATACGCGACGGTCGCAAACGACCGGCAACGATGACACGCGAGACCGCCGGCGACGCCGGCGAGCCACGCGAGTCGGTCGTCTACGAGCTCGACCCGGAGTGTACTGCCGAGGAGGTCGAGCCCGAGACGCCGTATCTCGCGGAGATAAACGGTATCGTCGATTACGGTATCTTCGTCGATCTCTCGGAGCACGTTTCCGGACTGGTCCACGAGTCCGTTCTCGAAGGAACGTACCGCGTCGACGACGAACTGGTCGTCGAACTGGAGACGGTCAGAGACAACGGCGACCTCTCGTTCGCCCCCGCCGACGTCGAGGAGTACGAACTCGTCGCCGTCGAGCACGACGTCTCACTGACCGGGACGAATCGACTCGACGCGAACATCGGCGAGCAGATCCACGTCGAGGGCGAGATCGTCCAGATCAAGCAGACGGGCGGGCCGACGATCTTCCACGTCGCGGACGAACACGGTGTCGTCCCGGCCGCAGCCTTCGAAGAAGCAGGCGTTCGGGCCTATCCCGCCGTCGACGTCGGCGACGTCGCCCGCATCAACGCGACGGTCGAACGGCGAAACGACGCGATCCAGCTCGAAGTCGACGGACTCACCGTCCTCGACGGCGAGGACGCGGCGGACGCCAGCGACCGGCTGGAACGCGCCAGGGACGAACGTGCCGCGCCACACGAGGTCGACCCGCTCATCGACTGGCCCGCACTCGAGCCGCTTCGCGAGGAGCTGGCCGAGGTCGCTCGAACCCTGCGCCGGACCGTTCTCGAAGGGCGCCCGATCCGCGTGCGTCACCACGCCGACGGCGACGGGATGTGTGCCGCAGTCCCGCTCCAGCTCGCTCTCGAACGCTTCATCGCCGACGTCCACGAGTCGCCCGAGGCGCCGCGCCACCTCTTCAAACGCCTGCCATCGAAGGCGCCGTACTATGAACTCGAAGATTCGACGCGCGACCTCACGTTCGCGCTGGAGGACCGGGACAAACACGGCCAGCAACTCCCCATGTTGTTGATGCTCGACAACGGGTCGACCGCCGAGGACGTCCCCTCCTACGAGACGCTCGCTCACTACGACATCCCGATCCTGGCGATCGATCACCACCATCCGGACCCCGACGCCGTCGAAGACCTGCTCGACGCCCACGTGAACCCGTACCTCCACGACGAGGACTATCGGATCACGACCGGGATGCTCTGTGTCGAACTCGCCCGGATGATCTACCCCGACCTGTCGAACGATATCGAGCACCTGCCTGCGGTCGCCGGGCTCGCCGACCGTTCGAAGGCCGACGCCATGGGCAGGTACATCGACCTCGCGGTCGAGGCGGGCTACGACGAGGAGCATCTCCGCGACGTCAGCGAGGCGCTGGACTACGCGGCCCACTGGCTCCGATACAGCGCCGGGACGCCGTTGATCACCGACGTCCTGGGGATCGACACCGATCCCGACCATCACCGAGCCGTGGTCTCGTCGCTCGAGTCGAGCGCCACCGAGGCGATCCAGACGCAACTCGACGACGCGACGCCCCACCTCGAACACGAGTCACTCGACAACGGCGCCCACCTCTACCGGATCGACGTCGAGAACTATACCCATCGTTTCACCTACCCTGCCCCGGGCAAGACGACCGGCGAGATCCACGACGTGCAGGTCGAGGAGACCGGCGATCCGGTCATCACGGTGGGCTACGGTCCCGACTTCGCCGTCCTTCGCAGTGACGGCGTCCGACTGGACATCCCCGAGATGGTCGCCGAACTCAAAGCTGAGGTTCCGGGCGCCGGCATCTCCGGCGGCGGCCACCTCGTCGTCGGCTCGATCAAGTTCGTCCGCGGCAAGCGCGAGGAGGTCATCGACGCGCTCGTCGAGAAGATGGCCGATGCCCCGATCGACGAAGCGCTCTCGAGCGCGGCCCCGCTCGACGACTGATCACCTGCTGTCCGTTTTTCCGTTCGTCGCCGCCGTCTCCATCCCGGCGACCTTCGTTTTTCACCCGGGCGTGGTCCACTAGGCTTCCGACGGTGCGCCGTCGACGATCGCGACGCCGCTCGAGGCCCCGATGCGTTCGGCACCGGCCTCGATCATCGCCATCGCGTCGTCGTAGGAGCCGATCCCGCCGCTGGCCTTGACTGGAAGGTATTCGGCCATGAGACTGACGTCGTCGACGGTCGCGCCACCGTCGGCGAACCCGGTCGCCGTTTTGACCATCGCGGCGTCGGCCTCGGCGGCGGCCTCACAGGCGGTCCGGAGCTGGTCGGGCGTGAGCCGCGGCGCCTGAACGATCACCTTCACCGGGATCGGGACGGCGGCGACGACCTCGGCGAGTTCGTCCGTGACCGACTCGGTGTCTCCCGACAGGAGTCGGCCCACGTTACAGACGACGTCCAGTTCGTCCGCGCCGGCACGCCAGGCGGCGACGGCCTCCTCGACTTTCACGGCCGGCGCCTGCTGTCCGTGCGGAAAGCCGACGACCGTCGCGATCGTGAGGTCGGGGAACGTCTCGCGAACGTCCGGGAGGTAACACGGTGGGAGACAGGCGTTCATGCCGTAATCGACTGCCTCCTGACAGACGCGTCGTGTCTCTGACGCCGTCGTCTCCGGTCCGAGAACGGTGTGATCGATCCGTGGGGCGAGCGCCGTGCGGTCCATGGTCGGGGGCTCTCCCCGAGCCACCAAAAGCCGACGGGATCGTCCGCGACGGCCGGTTACCCTCACCACTGGTCGGATGATGGCTCTTCGTAGTCGATTCGACGGAGTGGGACGGCGATCGACTGGTATCGATGCCGATCGGTCGTAACCGCAACTTGTTTGACCCTGCTACGTACCTGTTAGTGCATGGTACTGCCGGAGGGATTCGCGATACCACCGTGGTATTTTACCGTGGTGTTACTGCTCGGAATTGCGGGCGTCGGTGCGCTGCTGTGGGCGATCGACCCGCCCGTGACCGACCGCACGGTGCTCGCCTTCGTCCCGTGGATGATGTTCGGGTCCACGCTGTACGTGCTGGGACGGGACCCGGTCAGTGCGTTCCCGGAGCCGATCGCGCCACTGTTCGAGGCTCCGAGTGTCTACGTTACGACGGCGATCCTGGCGGGATTCGTCTGGATCGTCGCGAACATCCTCCACGCAGGCGGGCTCTACCGGTCGATCCCCCGGTTCGTCGGCATCTGCGGAACGGCGTTCCTGTCGGTTTTCGCAACCGCCGCGATCATGACCGGTGTCGAGGGCGGGACGTTCACGCCGTTCTGGCCCGTCGTCGCCGTCGTGATTACCGGCATCGTCACGGCGATCGGCTGGTTCGCGCTGAGTCTGTGGGCGACGGAGGTCGCGGCTGTCACCGGTCTCACCGGCGCCCTGGTCTGTTTCGGCCAGGTGTTAGACGGGACGTCGACGGCGATCGGCTACGACGTGCTGGGTGCCGGTGAACAGGTTCCACTTTCGACGGCCATCCTCGGACTGGCCGGGGACCTCCCCACGGCCGAGTATATCGGCGCCGGCTGGCTGTTCGTCCTGGTGAAACTGACGCTCGCGCTCGTCGTCGTCTGGCTGTTCGCCGATCTGGTCCGGGATCGCCCACGCGCCGGCCGCATCGCGCTCGGCTTCGTCGCCGCCGTGGGTCTCGGCCCCGGCGTTCACAACCTGCTCCTGTTCACGATCTCCGGTTGAGGCGTTCGCGATCTTCGTTTCCGGTCAGCTACCGTTCTCACAGCCTCCGATCCAGCCGGCCGTTCCCATCAAGTGTGAGTGGGCGGGACACCTAAGCCGGGAGCGACCGTTCTCCGTGGTGAATGGACCGCTGTCTCGTCGCTGGCCACGTCAACTGGGACGTTACCCTCCGCGTCGATTCGCTTCCTCCCGTCGACGGTGAGGCGACGATTCGTGACCGACACTGTGGATGCGGTGGGAGCGCTGCGAACGTCGCGGTCGGGCTCGCCGGACTCGGCGTCGATGTCGACCTGATCGGCAGCGTCGGTGACGACGAGTGCGGCCGTGACGCCGTGGCGACCCTCGAGGGGGCTGGCGTGGACTGTACGGGAATTCGACGGATTCCCGACGCGACGACCGCTCGCAAGTACCTCGTGGTCGACGAATCTGGCGCCGTCTCCGTCCTCGGTGACGACGGCGCGAACGAGGCTGTCGGCCCGTCGGACGTCGATCCTGCCCTCGTTCGGCAGGCAGACCACGTTCACCTCACGGGCAATCGCCCGGAGACGACGGAGGCCATCGCGTCGCTGGCTGCCGAGGCGGGCGTGTCCGTCAGCTACGATCCCGGTCGGCAACTCACCGAGCGCTCGATCGAGGCTCCTATCGACCTGGTCGACGTGCTCTTCCTCTCGAGCCGGGAGGCGGACGCCATCCGCGCCACTGCGGCCGGTGAACGGGCGTTCGGCGAACGGACTGTCGTCGTCACGGACGGCGACGACGGCGCGGTCGTCCACGCCCCCAACGCAACCTCACACCACGCCGGATTCGACGTCGACACGACGGATACGTCGGGTGCAGGCGATGCGTTCGTCGCCGGCTTTCTCACGAACTGGTTACAGGCCGGTGACGTGGAACGGGCGCTTCGAGTTGGGAACGCCTGCGGGGCGCTCGCCACCAGGACGGTCGGTGCCCAGTCGTCACTCTCTCCGCAGCGGCTCGACTCGCTGCTTGCCGACTGTGAGATGTAACCCGTCACGACGAGCCGACAGACAGCGATCTACACGAGTGAGTGTCATACTCACGCACGGAGTTCTCACCCCTCGGTGTCTGACGGAAGCGATAAGGGGGCGGTCGTTGGCGGTGTATCTAGCCCGTCGGACAGACGGCAGAGAGACATGAGAGAGGCCAATACTACTGACTGCGGCCCGAAGCTGGGGATGCGCCGTGGGTGGGTGGAGTACAGTCGATCGACCGACGAACCGCCGAGCGTCGCCGTCGCGAAAGCCCTCGCCCAGTTCGAGGGCTGCTCACCGACGTCGATGGAGACGCCGCTGTACGAATTTATCGATCCGGACGCCCTCGATGCGCTGTTCGCGACCCGTCCCGACGAGACGTCGCGCGATCCAGGCGAGGTTCGCTTCGCGACCGAGACGGCGACGGTCGTGATCAGACTGGAGATGGTCCGGGTGTTCGAGCGGGTGAGCTGCTGAGCTCTCTACCCCGAACGCGAGAGTAGTTGCCACTCTAATTCGCAGCCACGAGCTGGGATCGCATTTCGTTCGGCGAATCGACCGGCATCGGCTGGATTTATCAGCGTCCCCGTCCCAGCAGTGGCTATGCGCGAGGAGACCGACGGGCCGACCGCGCCGACGGACTGGCGGTACCTGTTGACGACGCGTGGTACCGTCGGACTCGCGTTGGCGGTCGCAGTGCTGTCGATCGCGACCGCGTTCTTCAACATCGGCACCGGGGCGGTCACGGCCCAGGGTGCTCCGTACGTTCCGGACGCCGTCCAGGAGGCTGCCGGATTCACCGGCGCGCTCACCGGGTTCGTGATCGTCGCCAGCGTGCTCGCTCTCCGCCGCGGCCTGCGCGCCGGCTGGTGGGCGACGCTGTTGCTCATGCCGTTGACGGCCGCCCAGGGCTTCTTACAGTCGAGTCCGTACTCCGCTCCCCTGATCGCCCTCTCGCTGCTTGCGATTCCGGTGTTGCTCCTCACCCGCGAGCGGTTCGACGCCAGCCTATCGCTGGCGACTACCCAGCTCGCGGCCGGCGCCGCACTCGTCGCCGTCCAGGCCTACGGCACGCTCGGTAGCTACCACCTTCGGGAACACTTCGACGGCATCGACACGATCCTCGACGCTTTCTACTTCACGCTGATCACGTCGAGTACCGTCGGCTACGGCGACATTACACCGAATAGCGCTTCGACCCAGGGGCTGCTCTTTACCATGTCCGTCCTCGTTCTCGGTGTCGCCAGTTTCGGTATCGCGATCGGTGCTCTCGTCGGGCCCGCGATCCAGGCCCGCATCTCGAAAACCCTCGGAAAGATGACCGACTCACAACTGCAGACGCTAGACGACCACATCCTCGTGCTCGGGCACGGGGACCTGACCGAATCGATCATCGACGAACTCGCCGACGCTGGGACGCCGTTCGCCGTCGTCTCTCGCGACCTGGACGTTGGTGAGTCACTCTCGCTGGACGAGAGCGTGCCGGTCCTGTCCGCCAATCCAAGCGACGAAGCGCCACTCGAACGCGCTCGCATCGATCGTGCGCTGGCGATCGTCGTCGCGACGGACGACGACGCCACCGATGCGCTGGCGATCCTGACCGCCCGCGAACTTCGTCCCGAAGCCCGGATCGTCGCCGCGGCCACGGATCGTGAAAATGTGAAGAAACTGAAGCGTGCGGGTGCAGACTCGGTCATCAGCCCCTCACAACTCGGTGGCCACCTCCTCGTCAAGTCGGCACTCGACGGCGATTCGACCGCGATCGTCGACCGGATCCTCCGTGATGAATAATCGGCCTGCTTCGTACCGACGGCTGGCGACGTCCTCACGACCTGAGTGGCTCAGCCGGTGACGGTCGCAGTCCCGTCGCTGACTTCACCAAACCACGCCGTCGCGAGCGTGTCGAGTCGGTCCTCGGCGTCGGCGGCCGGAAGCACGTCCGTCGTCCCGCGCCACTCGATCGCGACCTTCGACACCGGCGCGAGGGCGAGTCCGGAGATCGTCACCGGACCAGCGGTGGTCCTGACGACCCAGGTCGTTCGCGTCCGGCCAGCTGCGAGTTCGACCGCCTCGACGCCGGTCCCGTCCTCGTCCCACCGCTCGGCGAGTCCGCTCGTGATCCGGTGGAGGCGGTGGCGCCCGCGAAGGTGTGCGATAACGCCACCGGTCGCGAGAATTCCGAAAGCGATGACGGCGAGCGAGAGCCCACCGAACGGAACGTTGACCGATGCAGCGAGTGCGGCGAGTCCTCCGACGACCGCGAGCAAGCGGAGATCTACGGGACGCGGGACGGAGCCATCCCAGCGGTCAGTCGACTGATCGTGCATGGAATTGATTCGATCGGCCAGGTGGTAGGCGGCAGGCTGTCTCACTGTAGCAGTTAAGGGGCGGGTGGGAGCCGATCGTCCGGTGGCGTCTCGCCATCTCGATCGTCGTCGGGCCGTTCTCGACGCTCGATCGTCACCGGCCTCGCGGCTGTCGATGGTGTCTCTCGGACCGGTCCAGTCGCCGTCGGCCCGTCGTCGAACCCGATGTAGCGCCGCCCGAGCAGAATCGCCCCGGCGAGTCCGGCCAGGACGACCAGGGCGAGCGAGACTGGTAGCGACCACTCCGACCCGTCGCTCCAGTCTCCCTCGAAGACCGACGCGTAGTACGCTGCGGGTTCCGTCCCGTGGAGGACCAGTGCCACCTCGCGATTTTCGGTGAGCGAATTGTCGTTCCAGTTGATGCTCCCGAGGACGGTCGTCTCGCCGTCGATGATCACTCCTTTCGCGTGAATCTTCTCGAACCGGTCGCCTCCGTCTGCGAGACGCACGTCGATCGGGATATCCTCGCTCGCCGCGGCGGCCTCAATGCGGTCGGCGAGCGCCCGATTCTCCTCGTCGACGTACCAGGTACCGTCGAGCAGCAGGTCGACGTCGACGCCGTCGTGAGCCGCAGCGAGCGCCGCCTCGAGCAACACGAAGTCGGGTTCACCGATGTCAACTTGGACGATCTGGATGGATTCGTCGGCGCCGTCGATCAGTTCTCGGAGCCGTGTGCCGGCGTTGTCGGGGGCGAGGAGGAGTTCGACCTCGTCGACGTCGGCGACTGCGGGTTCGTGTCGCTCCGGAAACGACTGACTGGTATCTGTCTCGGCGTATTCTGGCGCCCCGTCGTCGACGAACTCGAGCGACGGGAGTCGCTCCGACCAGGTGGCGGTGTCGCGTCCGCTTGCGTCGGCGTCGAACACGGCGCCGAGCGCGTCGGCCAGCTCGGGGTCAGACACGACGACGCCCCAGCCACGACTCGACTCGCCGCCGACGCCGGCCGGTTTCCAGTTCTCCGTCGTCACGAGGACGGTGTCGTCGACCACGGCGTACTTCGGATGGTGGTAATCGTACCGATCACCCTCCCCACCGATCGTGCGAACAGTCGCCCCAGCTCGGTCGAGTTCCGTCAACAGGGGACGCGTCGCTTCGGGAAGGCCGCCCACCGGGCTCGTCTCGACGAGGATCTCGACATCGACGCCCCGATCGATCGCATCGTGGAGTGCCTGCTGGACGTCGCCGTCCGTGAAGGTGTAGCCCGCCAGTCGGATCCGCTCTTTCGCACTCGCGAGGGTCTCGGTGACGACCGTCGGCGAGTCGGGGAGGACGAACGTCGTCGCGTCGTCGACGTCGAACGTGGAAACGGGGTAACACGTTCGTCCCTGTGACCACCACTCGCCGCGGCGAATCGCTTGCGACGAGGTCGACGTCGTGTTGCCGTCAGGCGTTCCTGTTCGGTACCAGATTGCTCCCTCGGGTGCGTCGTCGTAGGTCACTCGGTCGACCGTCCCGTTCGAGCCCGACAGGGTAAGCGTCTCCCCATCCGCGGCAAATCTGAGATGGTCCTGTAACTTGACGACTGGGTAGTCGGTGAGTTCCCGGGTCACGTTCGGATCGAGGCTGACGGCGACCCGCCCGGCCGGTCGATCGGTCGGAACTCGCGCCGTGGTGTACCCGTCGGAGAGGGTGAGCGGCGTGCTTGCGTTCGCATGGTCGACGACGACGTACTCGCCGACGTTGCCGTCCGTCGGTGGGTTCGGATAGAGTTCGACGATCCGGGGCGACGAAGCGCGGTGGCGCTGGCTGTTCGTCACGACACTGCAGTTCGGCCCGCTGGTCGATGCGACGCTGGCCCGAAGCGATCGCTCGACGATCGGATTCGGGTCGTCCGGCCCGGATGTACTCACTGCCTGAACGATTCCAGGCCCGCCACCGTCGGTTGCGGTCCCGATGGGTGCGGCGCCGACGCAGGCCGCGAGACAGACGAGCACACTGAGGCTCACCCGGAGGATACACGTCGCTCGCCGTGCGTGGTTCGGCTTCGTGGCGGGGACTGCTGCGGCCCGTCGGGTCACGGTTTCGGGTGGCCGCGGCTTCCGACTTAAACTAGCGGATCGAAACAGTGGCGACTGGCGGGTCCTAGTGGCGTCGACGAGTGGATCGAAGCGGTGGAGGGGACCGTCTCGACACGGGGCGACGAATCGGACGCCTTACTGTGCTCTCTGGGCTTCGGCCTGGACGAGGTAGACCCGATCGTCGGCGTAGGGGGTGACCTCGGCCAGTGCGTCTTCGGTGCCGATCTGTCGGAGTGCCCACGCGGCGCTGGCGCGGACGGTGTCGCTCTCGTCGTCCGCGAGCACGTCTGCGAGCGGAGCAATGGCTCGCGTATCGCCGATGAGTCCCAGCGAGCGAGCCGCGCGACTGCGGATCGTCTCGTCGTCGTCCGCGAGCTGGTTCGCGATCGGCTGGACGGCCTCGTCGGTCCCCAGCTGACCGAGGGCGCGCATCGTGGTCGTCCGCATCGCGACGTCGCCGGTGTCGACGTAGTCGAGCAGGGTGTCGACAGCCGCGTCGTCTGGTTCGCCGATCGCGCCGAGGACGGCGATCGCGTTCTCGTCGCGACGATTTGCCTTCTGGACCATGGTGTCGATGGCTGCCGGATCAGCCAACCGCTCCAGTGCCTCGAAGCAGTGTTTCTCCATATAATCCGAGTCGAGCGACTCGAGCGCGAGCAGGATCATCTCGACGTTTTCCTGGCGCTGGTGGACCTTGAGCGCGTGCCACTCCGGCGGGAAGTCCTTGACGTGATCGAGGACGTCGTAGAACCCCTCCCGACGGAGCTGTTCGCGCACTTCGAGGTCGTCCCAGGCGGTCGCGTCGTCGACGCCGGACTGGAGGTCGTCCGCGATCTCGAGGAGCGTCGCGATCGTCGCCGCGTCGTCGTCAGCGTCGAGTCCGGCGGCCTCGACCGCCTCGTCCGCATCGTCGAGCGTCGCCACGAGTCCGTCGATCGCCGCGTCGATTCGGTCGTCGATGGCGGCACGCCTCGCACCCGGATCGTCCGCTGCCGGACGATCGGCCTCGGCAGCGTCGTCGGCCGCTGGCTCGCCGTCGGACGCGTCGAACGCCGATTCGTCGACGGGCTCGATCGCAGCCTCGTCGGCGCCGAGCGTCTCGACGATCTCCGCGCGGGCGGTAGCGACGACGGTGCGGAGGTCGTCGACTCCTTCTGCGGTCCAGCGCGTCGAGTCGATATCGCTTCGGGCGCTCGATAGTTCGTCGCGGACGTCTTCGCCGTAGGGGCCACGCTGGTCCTCGATCCCCGATTCGACGTCGTCGAGCGCGTCGCCGAGTTCGTCGTGGTCGTCTCTGACGTCCTCGTAGGGATCTTCCGGAGGTTCTTCGTCCTCGTCGTCCGGTTCCTCCGGTGGCTCTGGAATCTCGTCGATCGCCTCGTACTCCTCACGAACGTCGGCGAGATCGGCTTCGACCGCGTCGAGGTCCGGCTCGGTCTCGGCCGCCTCGAGGGCGGCTTCGAGCTCGTCGACCCGCTCGCTGACGGCTGCGAGTGCCGACTCGAACTCGCCAACGGGGGCTGCGTCGTCCGCCGATTCGTCGTCGGCGTCGTCCCCGTCGCTCATGCCCGCACCTCCGCGCGGTCGGGTGACCGCCGATAGCTGGGCGTCTTCATACCCGCCGTTCTGGTACAAATCCCCCTAAGCGTTTCCATACACCCGGGCGGCGAACGCGCCGCCGCGCCAGTAGAGCCAGGGGCCGAAGACGAGGTAGGCGACGCCGAGGGTCAAGAGGCCGTAGGGGAACGTCCGGCCGGCGAACGAGGGGATCGCGACGGCGAGCACGTGGACGACGCCCATCAAGAGCGCATCCCGGGCGAGTAGCTCCGGGTAACGAATCGTCGACACCATCAGGTAGGAGAAGGCGACGGTGAGTCCGAGGACGACGGCGGGTTCGTCGACGCCCGCGAGGATGGCCGCGCCGAGGATCGTCGCGGCGAGTGTCGTCTGGACGCCCTCCGTACACTCTGATGCGGTGTCGTAGGCGGTGTAGAGCCCGAGTCTGGCGACGGCCATCGCGACGAACGTGGCACAGACGACGGCGATCCCCGCCAGTTCGACGCTCGGACTCGTCTGGCTGACGTCGAAGCCGCGCGTGAGGACCACGTACGCGAGCGTCGCGGGCGCGACGGCGAAGGAGGCCACGTCGGCCAGCGAGTCGAGGTAGGGACCGGCCGCCGTCCCGCCGTAGCGGCGGGCGAGGACGCCGTCGAGCCCGTCGAGGACGGCTGCGAGGAGGACGAGCCGAGCGGCGAGCCGAACGTCGACGAACGCGAAGACGACGGCCAGAAAGCCGAGCGCCGCGTTTCCGATCGTGACGACGTCGGCGACGCCCAGCCGACCGACGAACCGGGGTCGCATATACGTCTCCGTGGCGCGGCACCGACCTTACGTGTTCCGTCTCGGCGTGAGGGTGGGTGAGTGGGTGACTCCTCCATCGTCGTCCATTCCCAGCGCGTGGGTGCGAACCGCGCGGGTTAAACGCCCACCGTCCGAACTCCTGGTATGCGACGGCGCGCGTACCTCGCGGGTGCGGGATCGGTCGGCCTCGTCTCGCTATCGGGCTGTGCGGCGATCGGCGACGCCGCGAGTGCCCTGTTCGGCGACGAGTACGACATCGGAATGGACCGCAACGCGTTCACGCCCAAGACCTACGAGACGACCGTCGGCGAGCCGATCCGCTGGAAGAACACGAGCGGGTCCGTCCACACCGTCACGGCGTACGGCGGCGTTTTCGAGACCAGCGAGGCGGACTACTTCGCCTCCGGTGGCTACGAATCCGAGTCGGCCGCCCGCGACGCCTGGTTCGACGATCAGGGCGGCGCCATCGGTGTCGGCGAGACGTTCGAGCACACGATTTCTGTCCCCGGCGAGTACCAGTACTTTTGCGTGCCACACGAGACCGACGGCAACGGTCGCGTCCGGATGGTCGGGACGGTCGTCGTCACTGAGTAAGTGTCTCGGTAGTTCCTGGCGCCACGCCACGATGACCGAATCGGGTCTCGTCCGTTGTGTGTGTGTGTGTGTGTGTGTGTGTGTGGGATGTCGTTCGATGACTCGCCGAGTCGACTGGGTTGGCCGACGCGACCGCTCGCCGGTGTGACGTACTCGAAAACGAAACGCTCCGCGCGAACCGCTCAGTCGTCGGTTTCGACGTCGCTCTCGTCGAGGTCGACGGACGTCGCTTCCTCTTCGGCGACCTCTTCGGGGTGTGCGACGAGCGTCGTCTTCTGGACCTCGACGCGTCGAAGCGGGTAGATCGTCTTGGCCTCGCCGTAGATCGCCGACGAGAGGCGACCGTGGACGATGCTGTCGACGAGCTCTTCGAAGGTTCGGTCGGCGGCGGCCGACTCGACCATCTCGACCATCTGTTCGCGGATGGCCTGCTCCTGGCTCGCGTCGGCGCTCTTGGTCGTGAACGCGACGGGCTGGATCTGGACGCGGTAGTCGTCGGTCGTCAGCACGGTCACGTAGGCCTCGATCTTCGAGGCGCCGCGCCGGACGAGCGAGCGCAGGTAGTCCCGCGTGAGCGAGTGTTCGACGAACTCGGTGTACGCCGAGTCGCTGCCGACGTCCGTGATGCGGAACGTGAGCTTGATGTTGTTCTCGCTGGCGTTGTTCGTCAAGTCGCCGAGCGTCGTGTCGATGGTTCGGTCGTATACCTGTTCGGCTTCGTCCGCGGGGGTCTCGCCGAGCTCCGTCCGGTCGAACATCTCCGGAGCGAGCACGGTGTACCACCGCTTCTCTTGCTTCGTACGTGAAACTGATCGTTCACTCATAGTGTATCGTTGGTGTCTGTCGTTGGTTGGTCGGCTGTCGATTCGGCTTCGGTCGGCGATTCGGCGCCCGACGTCGATTCGGTACCTGACGTCGGTCTGGTGTCCGGCTCGTCGCGGGCGAGGGACACGACCTGATCGGCGACGGCGAGATTGACGAGCGTGTCGTCTACAGTGGCCTGCAACCCACTGGTCGCGTCGCGCTCGATCGTCGTGACGACGACCCGGTCGCCAGCGTCGGTCGCTGCCGTGTCGTCGCCGGCGGGCTCGACGCGCGTTGCCATCTCGTCGGTGTTGTCGGGCGCGAGCGCGGCGGCGATCGTCTCCGGCTCGGCGTGGGCCGTCCGGATCGTCGCGCGCCGCGTCATGGTCGCCCCCGTGCGGTCTCGACGATCGCGTCGACGTCCGTGTCGGTCGCGCGTTCGTCGTTCTCACTCGTCGCTTCGGTGTCGACGTCGAGGCGAATTGTCGCGGTACGGTGTCCGGCGTCCCACGGGAGCCCGTGGGCGTCGGCGATATCGTCGGTGTGCGGGCCGACTGGTTCGTCCGTGGTCGCGAGGCCGAGGCGGTCGTCGCCGACGACGCACACCAGTGGTTCCGGCGTGCTCGTCGCGGCGACCAGCCCGGCGACGGATTCGATCGCGTCCGTGCGAGCGAGGTCGGGCGTCTCCTCGTCCAGTCGCAGGACGTAGACGCCGTCGTGGCGTTCGGCGTCCGCGCCGTCGATCGCGGCGTGGACTGCCTCGCCGTGGGTCCGCCAGGCGTCGAGCGCGGCGTCGGTGCCGCCGTGGCCGATCGCGAGGGCGATGGCCGCAGCGGGCGACGTGTGTGCCGTCGCCGTGAGGACGTCGGCCAGGCCGCCAGCGGTTGCGAGCGGGCCGTCCGGCGTGCCGTCCGGCCGGACGAACCGATCGATCGTGGTCGCGGCGCGCTCCGTGGCCTGCCCGTGTCCGACGGCGTCGATCGCGACGATCGAGGCCAGCTGGCGCCCGTTGGCGTCGCCGATCGCCTCTGCGACGGCGGCCTCGTCGCCGGACCACGCGGCGCGAACCAGCGTCGAGTGGGCGAGCCCGTCGACGGGATCGGCCGTCGGAATCGCGACGCCGGGTTGTCGGTCGAGCCGGCCCGCCTCGCGGGCGATTTCGACGACGGTGGCGACGGCTTCCGCGTCGGCTTCGGCGTGGCCGGCCGCGATGGTCCCCGCGAGTGCGAGGGCCGGGTCTGGGCCGGCGGTGGCCGTGCCGTCACGGTCGGCTGCACCCTCGGTGTCGGCGTCGAGTTCGTCGACGAGTGCGACGGCCTGTCCTGTCAGCGACCCCGCTTCGGGGTCAAGGATCCGAACGTCGGGGTTGCCCCCGATGTCTGTCCCGTCGTCGGTTGGGTCGTTCTCGTCGGCCAGCGGCCCGAGGGCCACCGTCACCGCGTCGTCGTCCGTCGCGACGCGTGTCGCGCGTTCGGACCGTTCACCGAGGCTCACCTGATACGGCGTCTCGCGGGCGGCGAGCGCCCGTGCGAGGACGCCGGCCGCGGCGAGGGCGTCGCCGTCGGGGCGAGCGAGCAGTGTGACGAAGCCGGCGCTCTCGATGGCGGCCGGCTGCGCCTCGGTGGTGCGGCCCGTTGCAGTCATTTACTCTTCGAGCAGCTCGACGGCGACGTCGTAGCTGTAGGTGAAGTCGGCCGCGATCTCGTCACCGCTGTAGTACTGGACGAGTCGGCGGACCTTCGACTCCGTGTTCTGCAGTGCGCGCTTGTTCTGGTGGTCCTGCGGGTTCTCCTGCATGTGTTCGCGCAGGCGGATGGCGCGCTTCATCAGGTTGCGCAGGTCCTCCGGCAGCTCCGGGCCGGCGTCGTTCTCGTCGAGAATGTCCGTGATGGACTTGCCCGTCGCGAGCGAGACGTCCGGGACCGGCGTCCCGGTGACGCCCTCGTCGCGCAGCTTCATGCCGATCTGGCTGGGGTCGTGGCCCTGCTCGGCCAGTTCGACGACGCGCTCTTCGATCGCGTCTTCGTCTACGTCACTCCACTCCGGTGGGTCGTCTGCCGTCGGCTTGTCCGAACCGGACGAGCCGCGACGGCGGGGGTGCATTCGTGCCATTGGCTGAGGATAGGAACCACACTGACCGCGAAGATCCGGCTCCGTGCCGGGCGCANGTCTTCGTCTACGTCACTCCACTCCGGTGGGTCGTCTGCCGTCGGCTTGTCCGAACCGGACGAGCCGCGACGGCGGGTGTGCATTCGTGCCATTGGCTGAGGATAGGAACCACACTGACCGCGAAGATCCGGCTCCGTGCCGGGCGCACTTCCGCAATCTCGAGTCGCGCGAGATAGATCACGCCCGAGGTGGACGCGAGGCGCGACGGGTCAGATTTGCGGCCGTGCGATTCCCAACGCGTCGTTGTGGGCTGTGGGGCAAAAGGGTTTCTAGAACGGGACGACGGGAAATCGGGTGGCAGGACACGGTGTCAGGTCGAGGCCGTGTGACGGACTGGCGCCCGTCTCGCGCTTTCGAGGGGTTTATCTACACCCGCGGGAAAATTCCTGCTGCGAAGGCGGGCTCGTAGATCAGTGGTAGATCATCCCCCTGGCACGGGGAAGGCCTCGGGTTCAAATCCCGACGAGTCCACTGTTTTTCGCCGCGTGCAAGTTTGTGACCGAGGCGAATTGTCGAGTCCTCTCAAAATAAAACTTTTCGAGGGTTCGGCCATCTTACGCAGCGACTTCGACACGATGTCGTACTATCAGAGCACTACGACGCCCTCGAGGGCGAGCTGGTCGGTCAGTACTCAGAGGTCGAACTCTACCAGGTGCACCGTGCAGGACCCCCGCAGCACTTCGTACCGGCTCCCAGACCGCTGCCAAACCCATTGACACCACTCTCACGTGCGATTTCGGCGTCGGCGACGATCCACTTCCCTCCGCCCACCGACGGAGTAGTCGGGGGAGCTTGAAGGGCATCAAGAACAGCACACAGCTTCACTTTCACCCCGCTAGCACCAGTTTAAATACGGTCCAGAACAAGCAACGATTGCCGCATGTTCGAAAGTAGACTGTACGGGCGATCTGTAGCTAATGGGGACGGGAGGTTTGGAGGCAAGCGATAGATGCCAATTCCTGAATCTCAATTCGACATCTGGAAGAAGACTGGTGCTGACAAAGGTTCGAAAGAAGCGAGCGACAAGATCGAACGTCTATTGCGCTTGGACCGATCCCCGGCGGAACAGAGCGACGGAACCTATGAGATTCGCCGCCAAGGGTCGTACAAGAACTACACCTACACTCGAGGCAGCAGCGACGTGGACATTATCGCGAAACTGACTTCGGCTTGGTCAAAAGACCTGTCCGAACTCAGTGATGACGATAAAGAGCGATACGAGACGTTTCACTCTCCCGCCGAGTACGGGTACGACGAGTTCTGTGAGGATATCTGGAATTGGCTGACGAAGAAGTTCGATCGGAGTGTCATTAGCTGGTCTGGAAAAGCTATCGAGATTAGCAATGAGAGTGGACGACTCAACGTCGACGTTGATCTTGTTCCATGTATCGAACATCGCCGTTATACTGCCTATCCTGCATATGGCGAGGACGAATTCGATTCTGGTATGGCTTTCGAACCGCGTTATAGCAGAGAAAAGATCGTGAATTATCCCGGTCTCCACTACGATAACGGGTGTGACATGCACTCGAACTATAAGGAGACTGTTCGGATCTTCAAAAACGCCCGCGACTACTACAACGACCACTTTGATTCGTTCTGGTCAATCGGTGCGCACTCCTACGGAATCGAATGTCTGACCTATAATGTCCCCGAAGAAATCCTCAAGCGCTCGAATCGCGCTGACCGATTCCACGAAACGCTCGAGTTTCTTGGCGATACTGAGCTCGGAGAGTTCGACCAGGTCTCGGAAATGGAGAAGTTGTTCGGTTCCAGCAACACCCAATGGACAGTTTCAGAGGCAGAGACCTTAATAGACCGACTCAGTGAAATGTGGGACGACTGGTACGACAAAAAGAAACATGCACAGCTATTCAACTGATAACGATCGGTGGAAGATCTACCTCTACCTCGGTGCAATCGCTTTCGCGGCCAGTCTTGGGAGTGGGTGGATTGTCCAACGACTGCTGGGCAAGTACGAGATCGCTATGGGGTCGCTGTCGTTCGCGTTTACCTCTCTTGTCGTGTATCGTCTCTTTGCAACGAGAATCTGGAATTGGGAAATTATCCGTAAAGCCGGGCTGGTAGCTGTCCCTGATTTCAACGGAAAGTGGAAGGGCCATTTGTACACCTCGTATGAAGATGCCGAACCAAGCAGGACCGCCGAGATAGAGCACGAAGGACTCACGCCGATGGAAGCAACAGTAACCATCTCCCAGACGTGGGATGAGATCTTGGTCTATCTAGAAGGCCCGGATTCACCGTCGGAGAGTGAGGGCGCGACGATCTTGGTGGAGGGGCAGTGGCCCACACTGACGTACAATTACGATAACCCTGGCCGCCCCCATCACGATGAGATAAATTCGCATTACGGAACGACGATGCTCGACTACAATCCAGAGGAAGACAGTTTCTCTGGGATCTATTACACTGGTCCGGACCGGGGGAATACTGGCCGACTCGAGTTAAAGCGAGTCGAGAAATAGCGATCAGTCTTCCGCCTTGCTGTATTATCCGAATCTGTGTCCACTGCGGGTCAATTTCCGTGTTAGTCGTATCCCAAAGTAGGTGGTGTCCTTGCGGCGCAGAACGCATGCCGGCTTCACAGGTGGCTGTTGCAGATGAAACAGTCGAATGGGACCTTCGGGCAAAATTCATTTATACGCGTAGTTATACGCTTTTGATAACACAATCTACAAAACCCAATGATTGATTCCCATCCTGGGTTCACACTCCATGATTTTTTGACTAAGGTAATTCCAGGAGCGATACTAGCTGGTCCAGCTATCACTGCATTATTACTGTATTACCCCAACATATTTTCGAGCACTACTGCATCGGTGTTCCTTGTGGTTTTTATTTTATTCCTGTCTGGCGAAATGGTAGATCAGTTTCGGATAGCTGTATTCCCAGCACCAGGACCGTTCTCGTATTTTCTAACTGAATCTCTTACTGATTGTAAAGAGGATACTGCGCCTAGTTCGTATACCAAAAGAATATTCTCGATTTTCAAATCAATCCTTCGGAAAATAATCTCCTATCTCCCCTATGTCCAGGTCATAGGAGATGGATCCGGCGTCACTGAACGGTTAGATATGGATTTTAGAACCCATATCGAATCACAATTCCAGATTGATTTCGAGAAAGTTGAGGATCATGACATATATGATCTATTAGTCATGCACTTGGAGCCGACAATGAGCCGTCGTACCCGCCGACAGAGGTCATTATACATCTTAATAACCAATCTAAAAATGTCCTATGTGATCGCCTTCTTCATGTATGTGGTTCTCTTGCTATTTAACCCGGGAAATGAGATTATTCAGCTATCAACTTTGCTTTTAATCACAGTTGCAGCTTTTACATTCCTACTATTGAGCTTTATGAGGGTGACCGGCTCTATCTATGTCGAACTATTATTGAAGGAGTTTTACCTGTCAGAGATAGCTGAGCAGGAAAAGATACCAGGGGGCGAAGAAGCACTCACATTTGAGGAGCAGAGCCCCTAAGGGGGGGCGGGGTAACCTTGCGGCGCGCAGAACGCGCGCCGCGCTGGTGGTCAGCCAGAATGGCTGTAGACCGCTGGCTCAGTGAGGTGAGGACAGTAGTAGGGCGTGGTGGGACCTCGACAGGCGAGATCGTCAAATCGGCTTAGGAGGGTCGAGAGTCGGATTTGACTTCACAGTATAGGGGAATGTGGGTTGTTATTGTTGGTTTTTGAGAGTAGACGCCTCTCCTGTCCCTTCCCCGATTGGGATTGCAAATTCCGAGCGAAGTTCACCCTTCTCTTTGAAATTTACAAACTTGGCCCCTCTGGGCATTAGAGCAATCCGACATGAATTGTATATGTCTGAACACGAAGGTACTGTATTCGTACAAAACATAATCGCTGCAGTTCCCGCCAAAATTCCACTTGTGGACAGCATTATTGCTCCAGAAAGGACACTCAGAGTGGCGAACGGTCCAATCATAGACAGAAGGCTCTCAAAACGCCCCATTCCAACAGAGTACGCCACTACGCTGGGATTTCTCACTCCAAATGTACTACTCCACTCAAATTCCGGGTTATTTCCATAGATGTAGCTAATACCATAGTGGATCCCTTCATGGACTAAGATGGTGAGAGCCATCGAGCCTAGGAGCCAGACAAGGTAAACGAAGGCGACTGAGAGTAGGTATAGTGGAAAGTATTCAATCAGCCCAGTACTATTTCCAAATTCGAGTATATGGGACCCGAGAGCTGATGATCCTTGGCCCAACGATGGGCTAGACAGAACCAGCACGGGGAAGAATAGAGCCAGTCCAATACTCATAATCCGTCGGTCGTTAGCGATGTATTGTTCAGGTTCGGTGTATCCATCAGGTGGCCAATTTTCTGTCATCAATAGCAGATACAATATCTTGAGTCTTAGGAATTTCTCATTCTACAATAGTTCTGTTCTCTTCAGCCATTGATTCTGACGGCGAACATTTTAATCGGAAAGCAGCCAGACCGCCTCGATGCACAGGCATCCACAGGACGATCTGATCATCGCAGAGGCGCTTATCTGGATGGCTCGCCAGTGTTCCGTAGGCTCGGAGATGTGGCACCACTGCTGGGCGATGGCGGACGAGATCGCCCTCGAGCACGAGCTGGCGCTCGTCGAGGTGATCGAGCAACAGGAGCCCCTGGAGAGACGCGAGAATCCGAAACCCGGAAACGACCGAGAAACGGCTACGGTGCCGAAGTCTCCAGACAGACGTATGGAAGACTCGATCGAGCAGAGGCGACGGGACAGCGTGTCGTTCGGTTCGAGGTCGACTACTGATTGCTTGAGCTTCGTAGAAGCGACGTCGTAGCGATGACCGATGCGTCGCAACTTGGACCTTCGACGGTTGCGTTGTCGGTCTCTGGAAACAGAGACGCGAAACAATTGTAGAAGATATCTCGTCTCCGATAGCGAAGAAGTACATGCTCCAACGTAACAGAATCGAACGGATCGGTCCATTCTGTTTGGAAGAAGCTGTTGGCACGGATCGGTCTCGCTTGAGTGAGGAACATAAGACAAACTCGAATAGATCCGTCATGATGTCCGTGAACAACTTGGCAAGGGGATGTAAGATGTCGCTTGCCCTCACGTGCCGAGAATCAAGTCGATTGCAACATTAGAGTACTAATGCTTCCAAATGGAATGTGTGAGACCAATTGAAGCAGAAACCCAAGAGCTAGGAGATAGAGTCCGTACCTCACAGTTAGTTCCTTTTTGTAATTGATGATGACATCTGGCAAACGCCCATCGGGAATTGTTGTTTGTAGGAGAGGTACTTCGTTCTCTTCTGTATGGGGATAACTTCCTTTCAACTTTTCTGGTTCTTTGGGCCTCAGCAAGAGATTATATTCATGGGTGTCTAACGTATCACCATCCGTTTTCGCGATTTTATGGGGTGTGAAGTCGGTATATTCCATGTTGAACTCTATACCTTGTGTCTCGAATTCTGCTGAATAATCTTTGAAGAGGCCGTCAACCTCAGTACTGTAATATGGTTGGGGTGTATCCATAACTGCTTTAGATAAATGATCAAATCCTGTCTCAGTCTCTTGGACTGGTTCACCCTTGTAAAGCCTATTTTCTACTTTGGTGATTTTTGAGAGGGGAGGAAATCTATGAATTCTACTAAAGATACTCTCCATTGTCGGAATTGCCATTATCACTGCACCTGCGAAGTTGAGGATGAGGCCAATTATGGAAATCATAGCGGATACAGACTCACAAACAAATTAAGATTTTCCCACAAGATCATATACAGGCATCACTCGAGACCCGGGACGAACGAGTCACAGTCCGTCACACCCATCCACTCTCGAAAACGCAGTAGGTCGACCGGTTGACTGAAATCTGTCGGCCTATACCAACCCGGCCTGTTCCTTCCACTCCTCGGTAAACTCCAGCATCCCCATCGCAGCGACGCAATCCTGACAGCAGAACCGGACCGAGTGGGCGTAGTCCGCCAGCGCGTCCGGCGGCGCCACGTCGATCCGGAAGAGCAGCGCCGGTGCCACGTCCCGATCACACCGGTAGCACTCCCGCTCACGAGTCCTATCGCTGTCTCCGTCGTTCTCTCGCTCGACGGATTTCATCCGAGCACCTCGCAACTCTGGCGATTGAGCTGATCGACGTGACTCGGCCCCCAATCCCCGAAAACGAAGGTCGGCGACGGATAGCGATACGACTCTCTAAACCAGCGGCGTGCGAGACCTTTTTGTCTCGAAGGTGTCTTTCGGAACATGGCAACCAGGCGCTCGTCTGGAAGCCAAGCGTCTCGGGTGCACCACCACCCGGGACATTTCTCAGCGCAGTCCCCTGCGACCGATGGAGACGCCGGCTTCCAGCGTGGGCTACGTGCTACTGGATAATATAATTATTGGACAGGACGGGAAATTAATATTTCAATGTCAGGGTACGGTATTCTCTGTCTGCTCGGACCTTCGCCCTCATCTCGCTTTAGATAGTGATGAAAACCCTCCGAAAAACTGCATAGGGTTGGTCACGAACGGGCGACAATCAGAGAGTAACTAGTCGCGAAGCTCCGCAACCGCTTCTCCGGTTTCTCGGACGTGCTCGCTTCGTTCGATGTCCAACTCTTCCGAGAGATACTCGACTGTCTCCTCAAGGCTCATACGGGACGAAAGCCGGTCCTGTGTGATAAGACCACTGACGGTGGTACTGGGTGCTGTTCAGATAATACTCCGAGTAATCAGATCGCCGTTTCAACTTTAAAAGCCCCTGCCGCTCTCGACTCCCACGACTCGCTGTCGTTCGAGAGAGCGTCGCTCTCTCGTGATGACGAAAGGCGCTTGGCGCCTTTCGAACCACGGTCCTCGGTCACTCTCTTCGTTCGTTCCCTGCGGTCCTTACTTCGTCGGGGTTCGTCGAGTGGGCGGTCGGTGAACCGACCGCCATCAACGTGGCAGCTTCGCCGCCACGCGAGCGCCAGCCCCTTTTATTCCCGCCCGTGACCTCTTGTGCCGGCCACCTTCGCTTATCTGAACAATGCCGTGGTACTGTACCTACCCTGCAACACCTAGCTATCGCAGAACCCCGGCACGTGGTTCCCAAGGCGTTCCCGGTCGAATCCGAGACGATGGCCACGTTAGCCGCGAGGCGGCCCGTTCAGATCCATTGTCCACGCCACCGAACCTACCCGGTCGTCTCCTCGCCGCCGTCCCCGATGGCCGACGCGGGTTGCTGGCCGAGAAACGAGAACGGCTCGGTGGCGACCAGTTCGTCCGACACGTCGCCGGCGAAC
This sequence comes from Halovivax asiaticus JCM 14624, assembly GCF_000337515.1. Lineage (GTDB taxonomy): Archaea > Halobacteriota > Halobacteria > Halobacteriales > Natrialbaceae > Halovivax > Halovivax asiaticus. The sequence continues at coordinate 118,547 of NZ_AOIQ01000008.1, read as the reverse complement.
GTGTTGGATTGCTCCGGCCCCAATTGCAGCGTCCGAGCGTCGGCGTCGGGGCCGAAATCGACCTCGTCTAGGTCCAGCCAGAACGTGTTGGGCATGAGCGCCGACTCGAAGTAGTAGATCCCGTCCTTGTGATCCGCGACCGTTCGCCAGCGCGTCGAGGAGATGTGGGGCGCATCCGGTGTGGCGATGCCGTGGGGCACGGAGACGTTGCGGATCACGCTGAAGACGTTGGCGGTCGCCTCCCGGCGATCCTCGACCTGCGGAATCGCGCCGACGTAGAATCGCGCCCTCGCGAATCTGTCGGCCGGCCGGTTCGTGCCCGGGAGCATGACCGTGCCGCCGATCTCGTTCCAGTACTCGGCCAGCGCGAGTTGCTTGTCGAACGTCGGCGAGTTCGTCATCACCTGGTAGTCGCGATCGTGGTGCACGACGAGCTCGCCGTCGACGTACTCCATGATGGCGCTGTCGCCGGTCGCGTCCGATAGGGACAGGTGCAGCGCCGCCAACCGATCCTCGCCGGGCACCTGGTCGGTCACCACGACGAAGTCCTCGTCGCGGACGTGTTGGACGGCGTCGGCCACAGTGGGGAAGGAATCGAGCATGTACTGCGCCCACAGCGAGATCGATAGCGCGGGCGTCTCGGCGTCCCACGCCGGATACGCGGATTCGGGCAGCCACAGCAGATTGGCCGCGAGGCCGGCCTCGTTCAGGCCGTCGGTCGTGGCGACGTCGTAGGCGGTCGCGACGACGCTGCCGTAGTCGGCCGTCCAGTCCATCGACGCCGGGCCGACCTCGCCGGTCCGCTCGATCCCGCGCGGCAACGTCCAGATGCTGGTCCCGATATCCCGTTTCCAGTCCATGGACCGCGCCGTCAGGACGCGACCCTCGGGGCCGAGATAGACGAGTCGGGTACACATCACTCGGCCCTCCCTCTGGCCGCGAGCCGTTGTCGTCTCGATCGTGCGGAGCGCCCGTGGTGGGAACCAGTCTCGCGACAACTCAAACCGGACGACGAAGCGGGTATCTCGTTCATCTGCAACGGTCGCACCACGCCTGTGATGATAAATCGGACACACGACGGAGTGGGCAGATCGAGCGACGGAGTCGATCAGGCAGTCGCGGGAGAACTGGTGATGACGTTTCTCGGCGTGGACCAGGAGCCGCTCACCTTTTCACGTCCAACCTTCCCAACAAGTATACCACGTAGCCGTCGAACCTGGTATCCGTGTTCGCCCGCGATGCGCTCTCCACGGCCGTCGAGACCGCCTGCGACCCGGACCCCGCCGTCGACACCATCTCCACGATCGAGGCGGGGAACAATCACACGTATCGCGTCACCCTGGCGGACGGGACCGATCTCTTTCTCAAGGTCGGGACGCGGTTTCCCGACGCGTTTCCGGCCGAACCGGCGACGATGCGACGTGTTCGCGCCGAGACGGACCTTCCCGTCCCGCGCGTCCACGGCACCGGGACGGACCCGCTGGAGTACCCGTACGCAGTCTACGAGTACGTCCCCGACTGCGAGGCCGAGTGGGCCGGCGACCTCTCCCACGAGGCTGCCGAGCGCCTCTGTCGGGAGGCCGGTCGGCACCTGTGCGAACTTCACCAGATCACGTTCCCGCAGTTCGGTCGGATCGGCCTCGATACGGACGCTTCCGCTGACGATACCCTCGTCGCCGACGCCCCTGACGCTGATGCGCTCACCGTCGTCGATCCGACGCCGTTCGACGACCTCCTCCGTCAGTCGCTCGACCGCCAGGTCACCGAGCTGGCGGACTCGCCGTTTGACACGCGACGCGACTCGCTCGAAGCGTTCGGAACGGACCTCATCGACCGGAGCGACTTCGCCGACGTGACTCCTGCGCTGGTCCACGGCGACTATCGACTCGGCAACCTCTGCGTCGATCCGAGTGCCGAGCAGATCACCGCTGCCGTCCTCGACTGGGAGTTGCCGACGGCGCTCGACCCGCTCTGGGATGCGGTGATGGCACAGTCGCTCCTCACAGCGGGCCACCGACTCGATCCGGACTCCCGTCAGACGCTCCGGCGTGCGTTCTGGGAGGCCTACGGAACCAGTACGGCCGACACGCCCCGGCGGCGATGTTACGAACTCCTCGCACGAATTCGACTGGCACGCCACCTCGATACGGAGTGTCGGGGACTGTCGGAGGCAGCGCGCCGCGCCCGCATCACCGACCACCACGAGGCATTCGACGCCCTCCTGGTGGATCGGTGACGGGCGAGGAGGGCAACCCAGCTTCCCGTCGGTCCCGGAACAGCTAAAACATCGGCGTATAGACAGCTTTCCATGACCGACACGCGAGCGAAGAATCGCCAGCTCTGGGAGGAGTGGAGCGAGGACTTCCAGGCGCTGTGGAACGCGAACACGGCCGAGGGCGAGGCCCCGCCGGCGCCGTGTCCGTTCACCGACGACCCGCCCGGCGGGAGTCAGCCCGACCTCCTCCCGACGGTCGAGGGAATCGACGTCGTCGAACTGGGTTGTGGCGGCGGCCAGGGGAGCGTCGGGACGGCGATGGAAGGCGCCGACACCGTCGTCGGCGTGGACTTCTCCGCGGCGCAGCTCGAACACGCCCGCCACCTTCGGGACCACTACGGGGTCGACGCGCGGTTCGTCCGCGGCGACGTCACGAATCTGCCCCTTCCGGACGCGTCCTTCGACGTGGCCTTCTCCGGCTGGGTCTACCAGATGGTGCCGAACCTCGAGGCCTGTCTGGCGGAAGCCCACCGCGTTCTCAGGGACGACGGCCTCCTGGTGTTCGACGTGCCGCACCCGATGTACGAACGAATGGATCCGGAGACGAACACGCTGACCCAGAGTTATCACGCCGACCCGCGGCGCGAGATCGTCATCGACGAGGACTACGAGGCGGACATGGTCGCGTTCGACCGGAAGGTCAGTACGCTCCACAACGCGGCGGTCGCGGCCGGTTTCGACGTGCAGCGACTCCTCGAACCGGGCACCGCCGATCCGGACGACTACGAGGACAAACCCCTCGAAAGTGATCGACCGGACCTGAAGGCGATGGTCCCGCGAACCGTCCGCTTCTGGGCGACGGCACGGTGACCGACGGGGACTCCATATTGGACGTGACGAGCACCACCACCATCTCAACGCTTTTCGTGATCCGAGGCGAACCCGCGGAGGATGACCGAACCAGTCGAAGGGGAGACCCGATCGTTCGAGCGGACCTTCACCGTCGACGATGTCCGGCAGTTCGGCGCCGTCTCGGGCGACGATCAGGCCCGCCACACGGAGCCGAACGAGGACGGCGAGGTGATGGTTCAGGGGCTGTTGACGGCGACGTTACCCACGAAACTGGGGAGCGAGGACGAGGTACTGGCCAGCTCGATGGACATCGATTTTCACCGGCCCGTCTACACCGGCGACCCGATCACGTGCCGGTCGACGTACGAAACTGTGGTCGAACGCGACGACCGATACGAGTTCACTTCCGACGTGGTCTGCGAGAACGGCGACGGCGACGTCGTCTTGACCGCGGCGGTCGAGGGCATGATCTGGACGGACCGGTGATCGAAGCCGTTCCGACATCGTTCGTCACGCACCGGTCCGGCCCCGTTTCACGGGACATCGGCGCCGAAATATACGACGCGTCGGCCGCGGACCCCACGACGGTCGCCACACACCGTTCGGACGCCGTGCGGTACGCGACGTGGCGCTGGCCCGCCGGCATGAGGACGCGGCAGTCGGCGATCGTCGCCCGAGCGACTTGGCGTCGCGGTGTTTCGCGGGTGGGGCGTCTCCCACTCGGCCGCGTCGACGCGTCACGTTACACTGAACTCAACACGGCGACGGGGCACGCCGCCGTCGTCGCCACGCGTTCGACGGTGGGGCCGAAAAACGCCCGTCGGGAGATCCGTCGCGTGCTCGACCCCATCACGATCACGTCGGCCCCCGTTTCGTCGGCCAGTTCCACGATCGCCTCGCCGGGATCGCTCGCTCGCGTGACCGTCGTCGTCACCTTCGCGTCGAGTTTTCGCCCGAGTTCGGCCTCGCGATCGACGATTTGTCGCCCGATCTCCCGTTCCCGGGAGACGTCGGGAGGACCGGCGAACTGGTCGCTCGGATCGGGATGGGTGATCACGTGAACGACCTCGACTAGCGCCCGTTCGGCCACGGCGATCGCGAACGCCACTTCGGCGGCGTGACGGCTGGATTGCGTGCCAACCGTCGGCAGCAGAATCCGTCGGATGGGTTCGTCGATCAGCGCCGGGTCGCGCTGTACCCGGTCGGACGTGCTGACGACCATCGTCGGACAGGGGACCTCCTGGACGACGCGATCGATCGACTCGCTGAACAGCGGCTCGTCGAGCCCTCGTCCGAGCGTCCGTTCGCCGAAGACGACGAGGTCGTAGTCAGTGCACGCGGTCTCGAGGATGGCGTCCGAGACGTTGCCGTCGGCATCGCGTGTGAGTCGCCGCCCGGACCGATTCCACCGGGCGAGCTGGGCGTCGATATCGTCGAAGCCGTCTGCGGGAGCCGACTCGTCGTTCCGTTCGCCGCGCTCCGGGTGGTCGCCTCGGCGCACGTTCGTTCCCCATTCGAACAGTCGTCGCGGGCGGAGCCAGCGACGGAGCCGCCCACCGCTGCCGCTCGGCTCCGATCGCCCCGTCACGGACAACACGTCGAGGTCGGCTTCCGTCTCTCGAAGCAGTGGCCCGAGTAGTCGGGCGGCGTAGCGGGCGTCGACAGTGCCTCGCGTCGACAGTAACACTCGCGTCAGGCTCCCCACGAAGCTCTCCCTGGCGTATTGCTCGCGTTCGATCCTCGCCCGTTCGGCCTCGCTCATCTCGATCTTCGGGATCGACCAGCGCATGATCGCGGGAGCCATGAGGGAGGTGACGATGGCGACGGCGACGATGATGCTGTAGGTGCTGGTCGTGAGGATGCCGAGTCCGAGACCGATCGTCGCCACGATTATCTCCATCGCTCCGCGGGCGTTCATCCCACCGCCGATCGAGATGGCCTCCCACCAGGAGAGACCTGCCGGACGTGCGACGCCGACGATCCCGCCGAACTTCCCGATGCAGGCGACGCCGAGCACGATGAGCCCGACGCCGAACACCGTCGGATCGGCCAGCGCGACGAGATCCGTCCGCAGCCCCGCGATCGCGAAGAACAGGGGCGCGAAGACGGCGAGCGTAACCGTCTCGAAGCTGCGTCGAACGCGGTGCTCGAACCGGTTGACCCGGCCGACCAGCACGCCGACGACGAACGCGCCGAGGATCGCCTCGAGTCCCATGAACTGGGTGACAGCGCCCGCGGCGAGCGCGAAGAGCATCAATGTCGAGCACAGCGCGATGTCGCCGCCGACGACGTTGTCAACCCACCTGATCGTCGTCGCGACGGCGCGCCGACCGACCGTGATCGCGAGTCCTAGAAAGACGAGGACGGAGAGCACGGTCGTCGCGGCCGTGCCGAGGTCCACGCCACCCGTCCGGGCGAGTCCGGCGACGGTGGCGAGCAGGATCCATCCGATCGTATCGTCGATCATGCCGGCCGCGAGGATCAACTGGCCGACGTCCCGCCTGATGACGTCCAGTTCGAGCAGGACCTTCGCGATGACCGGAATCGCGGAGATACTCATCGCCGTCGCGACGAAGAGGCTGAACACCAGCCGCTGTCCGGGCGCGGCGATGAACGCGGCCGGCATGACCCACCCGAGCGCGAAGCCGGTGGTGAACGGCACGACGATGCCGCCAAGTGAGAGGACGAGTGCCGTTCGGCCGTTGGCGAGGATCAGGTCGAGGTCGGTTTCGAGACCGGTGACGATTAGCAGCATGATGAGGCCCAGCCAGGAGACGACTTCGAGCAGGTGGAACTGGGCCTCGGACACGGCGAACAGCGATCGGTAGACGCCCGGTGCAACCAGTCCGAGAACGGATGGGCCGAGAAGGACGCCCGCGAGCAACTCTCCCACCACCGCCGGCTGGCCGATCGAAGCGAACGCCTCGCCGAGAACTCTCGCGACGAGCAGCAACACCGTCAGCTGGACGATGACGACTAGTAGTTCGTGGTGATCGAGCGGAGCGATGACTTCCATTGTTCCACCAGGGAGGACCGGCCGCTACACCGTCGAGGTATTTCGTTCCGCACCCCGCACGACGGACCCTTTGGCGCCCATTCGCCGGGCCGCCGATGGGGCTCGCGGGTGAGCACGCATCGCATTCCAATCGGGGGAGTCGTCGGACTACGGACGACTTCGTCGTTTCTGTACCGGCCCCGGGACACGGGGGCGATACCGGCGCGGTATCAACCAATCTATGGTGGCTACCTATACAAACTGGCGTTAAAAATTACTAGCACCAACTTATTTATCGGGCTCTGTGAATGTGTAGATGCATGCCAGATCAACCCTCAGATGATGGCAGCAGTCGACGCGGCTTTCTTAAAAAATCGGCCGTGGCGGCCGGGATACCGGTCGTCGCTGGCGCGGCCCCGTCGGTTCGCGGACTCGCTTCCTCCGGGAGTCCGATCCTCCGGATGACCGACCTCGAACCATACAGCAAGATGGAGTACTACGGGGCTCGCCAGCCGGGTACCGAGACCAACCAGTGGGGCAATCCCAACTGGACGTATCACGCGGCGGCGACCCAGACGATCAATTGGGACGAAACGCACGAATACAGCGATTATGACGTGCACAAGTTCCGGTTCGCTGGCCATTGCCTCGGCGCGCGAAAGGACACGCTCGACAGCAACGGCCGTCACTACTACGAGGTGATGGAGGACCAGTTCCCCGACTGGCACGTTGCTCTGGATAAGGAGTATCCGCTCCACGTTCCTGCCGCACTCGTGACCCGTCAGCGTTACGAGATCGAGGCGACCGGCGACGTCTCCCTGCGGACCGCTAGTCACGAGCGGGGATTCAACGTCCAGTCGAATCTGTGGGCCCACGACGACGTCAAGGAGTCCGAACCCGACCAGCGGACCTCGTTGACGGACGCCACTATCGAGGCGTTCTTCGCCCCGCCGGAGAGCCCCGAAGGGTACGCCCTCGACAAACTCACCGACGAGGACTGGGTGACGAAGTGGGCCCCGTTCATGGCGAAGGGGCTGGGCAAACTCGCGGGCACCGCCGGGAACGTCCTGACGCTGCTCGACATCTGGGACACCATGGCGGGTAATTGCGATTCCTGGACCGATCAGGGGCCGACCAATTCGAGCGAAATCCATCGCGGCGTCAGCGTTTGCAACGGCACCGGCGCCGGACACTTCGTCGCCGTCGACGCCGAGGTTCCCGACGGCGGGTCCGGGATGGTTCACTTCCGAAGCACGTTCGAGACCGGCATCCCGCTGGAGGAGACTCAAACGGTCGAACACTCCGTCTATCTGTCGTGACTGGTGGCTGATCCCCGGGATCATTTTCCGACATCCCGCCGAATTCTACGGAAACGCCGAGCGCGACCGTCAACGAACGAGTTGCCCGACCGCTCGCCTCTGTCTTGCTGACTGACTCTTACCCGAACCGCGCTCGTTCCTTCTCTCGCAGTTCGATCCGTCGGATCTTGCCACTGGAGGTCTTTGGGAGTTCGTCGACGAACTCGATCCGGCGCGGGTACTTGTACGGCGCCGTCTCCGCTTTCATGAACTCCTGTAACTCCGTTTTCAGCTCGTCGCTCGCTGTCGCTCCGTCCGAGAGCACGATGTAGGCCTTGACGACGCTGCCTCGTTCGTCGTGTGGGCTGTCGACTGCGGCGGCCTCGGCGACGGCGTCGTGACTGACGAGTGCGTCTTCGACCTCGAAGGGGCCGATGCGGTAGCCCGCCGAGATGATGATGTCGTCGGCCCGGCCCTCGAAGAAGAACGAGCCGTCCTCGTCCATCGACGCGAGGTCGCCGGTCCGGTAGTACTCGCCCGAAAACGTCCGATCGTCGAGGTGGGGCTTCTCGTAGTAGCCGTCGAAGATGGCCGGTGAGTCGATCGGGACCGCGATCTCGCCGATCTCGCACGGCTCGACGGGTACCTCGTCGTCCACGTCGAGGATGGTGGTCTCGATGCCCGGCGACGGTTTTCCCATGCTACCGGGCTTGACCTCCATCTCGGGCGTGTTCAACACCAGCGCGACGGTCTCGGTCTGGCCGTAGCCGTCCCGTGGCGTCACGCCCCAGGCGGCTTCGATCCGCTCGATCGGTTCGCGGTTGAGCGGCTCGCCGGCCGAGAGCGCGTCGGTCACCTGGACGTCGTAGGATTCCAGATCGGCGCTGGCGAACATTCGGTACTGGGTCGGCACCGCACAGAGTCTGGTGACGCCCTCGGCTTCGAGCACTTCGAGGAAGCGCTTGGGTTCGAAGTCGCCGTCGTAGATGAACTGCGACGCACCGGTCGTGAGGCCGACGCCGACCGGGCTCCAGAACCACTTCGCCCAGCCGGTGCCCGTCGTCGCCCACAGGAGTTCGTCGTCGAGGTCCGTCTTTTCGTCGATCCCCCACCAGTGGCGGGCGTTCACCCGGTTGAAGCAGTACTGCCAGCGGTGTTTGTGCAGGACGGGTTTGGGTTTGCCCGTCGTCCCGCTCGTGTAGTTGATCGACATCGGGTCCTCGGCGCCGACGTCGGGGCCGTCGTACGCCGTCGACTGGTCGTCCATCACGGCCTCGACCGTCGTCCACCGGTCGTCTGCGACCGCGCCTGTCCTGTCGAGGACGATCACCCGCTCGATCGGGCTCTCGGCCAGAACGGGTTCGACCATGTCGGTGAGTGACTCGTGAACGACGATGGTCTCGGCCGCACAGTCGGTCGCGCGAAATTCGATGTCCGCGGGCTGCAACATCGCCGAGCAGGGAACGAGCAACGCCCCGACCGAGAGGGCGCCGAGTTGTACCGCGAACGCGTCGGGGTGGCGGGGAAAGAGGTGCATCACCCGGTCGCCCATACCGACGCCCAGCTGGTCGAGCCCGTTCGCGAAGCGATGCATCTCGTCCCGAATGTCGGCGTACGTCCGCTCCGCTCGATCACCGGTCTCGCTCAGAAACGAGAGGGCGACCCGATCCCCGACCGTCGCAGCGTGTTCCTCGACGGCCGACGCGACCGTGTATTCCGGCGGAATCTCCCAGTCGATCGTCTCGGGTCCGCCTTTGTCAAACGTTTCCATGGGGATCGAGACAATCGCTCGCCATTTACCAGTTTCCCTCGGAAACAGCGACTGGCGACGACACTGACGAGCGACTTACGATCGGTGCGGGCCCTCGATTGCGCGGTGCTCGATCGGTGCGGGCCGAAGCGGTGCCTCGGCACGATCGACGTCGACCGTGAGCCGCCGGATTGTCGGTTTCGCCTGCCTGCTAGCTGGACTCGTTTCCGTCCGTGCTCGAGTCGGTTTCCGTTGCATCGTCCTCATCGACACCCGTGTCACTACTGCTGGAGCCGGTTTCGCCACCCTCGTCGGTCGATCCGCCGTTCGCTTCACCGGTGTCCCCCGTACCGCTTTCGCCGTCTCCGCTATCGGTAGACTCGCCGTTGGCCGGGTCCGTTCCGTCACTCTCGCCGCCGGATGATCCACTTGCGTTGCTATCGCTCGTGCCGTCGGTCGCTCCACCGCTCTCGCCGGTCGTTTCGTCACCCCCACCGTCCGTCGACCCGCTGTCGGCGCTGTCATCCGACCCTTCGCCGTTTCCGGCATCGGACTCACTCCCACTCACCCCGCGGACGGACACCGACGTGGACGCGCTCGCGCCGTCGACGCGCACCGTCACGGGGAAGCTCACGTCCTGTTGGACCGGGTAGGTCGAATAGCCAAGCGTCAACGGTTGTGACCCGCCCGCGGGGACCGACACGCCCCGCGAAGCGACCGTCTCGCCACCGACGACCAGCGAGGCGGTCGCCGACCCATCGGCATCGCCCGCGTTGGTGATCGTCGTCGAGACGTGCAGCCGGTCGCCGCCGGTGATCGGCGCGTTCGTGCCGTCGATCGACACGCCGAACGAGGCGGACCCACCGTCGTCCGACCCGTCGGATTTGGTGTCGGACTCGTCACCCGATTCCGACGACTCGTCAGCGCCGTCGCCGTCCGTGCCGTACACCGTCACCGGCGTCGCGACGCTCCCGTCCGCCGTTCGAACCGTCACCTCGAACGTGGAATCGCTCTTGACCGGATAGGTGTCGTACCCCAGCGTGATCGACTGCGACGACCCGGCACCCAGCGATACCGTCTTCGCGTCCACCACCTCGCCCCCGACGACCAGTTCGACGACCGCGTCGGTGGTGGCCGTCCCGTCGTTGGTCACCGTCGCGGAGACGTCCAGGCGCTCGCCACCGGTCACCGGCGCGGTCGTGCCCGTAATCGACGCGGTGACCGGGCCTTCGTGGTCGGTGCCGAAGACCTCGACCTGCGTGGTTGCCGAGTCGTCGGGCGTGCGTACCGTCACGGGGAAGGTCACGTCGTTCGTCACCGGGTAGGTGTCGTATCCCAGCGTGCGGATGGCCGTCGACTGGCCCGCCATCTCGATCTCGCGCGTGTCGACCACTTCGTCACCGACGACCAGCTCGGCGGTGAACGACCCGCGGTCGTCGCCGCTGTTGACGAACGATGCAGCCACCTCGAGACGGTCGCCCCCCGCGACGGGGTCGTTCACCTGAAAGATGGCGACGCCGAACGGCCCGTCGCGGTCCGGGTCGGACCCCGCAGCGGCGACCGACACCGTCACGGTATCCGACCCGTAGGGCGTACACACCGCCATCTCGAACGTGACGTCGGTTTTCACCGGGTAGGTCTTGTACGTGAAGACGAGTTCGTGCGTCTCGCCCGGGTCGAGGACCACCTGCGCTTCGTTGACGACTGCCCCTTTGCCGACGGAGACGAGTTGCGCGACCGTGTTGATGCGCGTGTCGCCCGTGTTCTCGAAGGCGGCGGTAATCTCGAGCGATTCACCCCCGCGGACGCCATCGTCGTCGACGTCGGTTATCGAGACCCGAAGGTCTTGCTCGGGCGGCGTCGTGTCTTCCGCCGGGCCGACCTGGACGTCGATCTCGTCGGCGTCGTCGGGCCCTTCCGCGCGAACGGGAAACTCGACGGCCTGCTGGACCGGATACGTGTCGTAGCCGAGCACGATCGTCGTCGATTGCCCGTAGCCGAGATCCACCGTCGTTCGGTCGACCGTGGTGCGGTCGCCACCGACGCGCAGGCGAATCTCCTGTTCGGACGGCCCGACGTGCTGGAGATCGCCGACGTCCTCGACGCTGATCGTCGCGTCGAAGCGGTCGCCACCCGACAGCGGCATGGTCGTGTCGACGATATCGACCGCGTACGGGCGACGCACTGCCGGGCCCTCGATATCGACGCGGGCGGTCTCGCGACCGTCCGTCGTCGTCGCGGTGACCATCGTGGGGTAGCCGGCACGGAGCCACTTGGGAACCTCGTCGAACGAGACCGTGCTGGTGGCTTCCGTGCCCGAAACGTCGTCAGTCTGGAAGACCAGCACGTTGCGCCCGTCGATCCACTCGATCGTGTCGAGCCGTCCCTCGGGATCGACTGCGGTTGCAGTCGCGGTGATCGAGTCGTTCACGCCGACGACCGCGTCGGGTCCCGGGTCGTGGGACCCACTGGTGATCCTGAGGCCGGTCTGGCCTGTTGCCAATTCCGACTGCGCTCCGCGAGGGGTGGCGATGCACCCAGCCACGCCGAAACTGGCGGCGCCAGCGAGGAGCGTTCTCCTGTCCATGTGTGTAACTCACAAACACGGGGTCGAAAACCTGTGTGCGGCGTGGGACGGGGCCTTTTATGACTTCATCCACGCGCCCTCGAAAACCAACTCCGCTATTCGCAATCGTTGGGCAACGGCGGGTGACGACTGGTTTCTGCAACCGGGATCCAGGTCGATCGCTCAGACGAACGCGCCGACGAAATACAGCGGGACGTAACTCGCGAGTGCCCACCACGGTTCGTGGCGAACCGTCCGCAGGCCGATTGAACGGGGGTACTCGACGTGGTCGTGCGGAAGCGAGTGAAATCGTGGGCGGCCCAGGATTGCGTACAGCGGCAGGAGCGGTCCGAGGACCGGGACGCTGTACCCGATCAACAGTCCCACCGTCCCGAGGAGCGCGGCGTGGACTTCGTTGATCGTAATCGGGTGTCCGAATGGGCGAGCGAGGGCCTCGTCACCTTCGTCCAGTCGTGTTCGTACCTTCGACGGTTGACTCACGGTCGATCTGAACGTACTCGTGGGCACGATAATATAATTTTGTGTGGAAGTAACCAAAAGCTATTCGTGTGCCAACAGAACTCGACTGGACGTGAGTCGGACTTCTTACTCTTCGGCGGAGACGGCGTCACCGTCCTCCATGGGCCACGCCAGTTCGACCTCGAGTTCGGCTTCGTCGGCCGCTACCTCGTACTCCACCTCGAGTTCGAACTGTTCCGGAATTTCCGCCGTGAATCCGTTCTCACCCTCGATCTCGATTCGCCCGTCCTCGACCCCGTCGGCGACCTCGCGAAGGATCGCCGCACCGTCAGCCCGGTCCATGACGCGCTCGCCTTCGTGTTCGGTCTCGTCGGACTCGTTCTCGGTTTCGTCGGCTGCCATGCCGTGATCTTCGACCCGCCAATTCAAAAAATACCCCATTCGAGTCTCGGATCGCTGCCCGATCCGCGTCGGTCCTGACCCGTGAAGCCGTCTCAACGTGGTACTAACCGTCGCTTCGTGGTTAGTCGGGACGATGCGATACGTCGAAATCGCGATCCCCGAGGGGCGACGCGGGGCCGTCCTCGGCGTCCTCGACGACGCGGGAATCAACTACGTCATGAGCGACGAGACCAGCGGGGCCCGGTACAGTTCCGTCGTCCGGTTCCCGGTCCCGACGAACGCGGTCGAACCGGTGCTCGACGACCTGGCGCAGGTGGACCTCGAAGACGCCCACGTCGTCGTGGTCAACGCCGAGACGGTCGTCTCCGAGGCGTTCGACGAGGTCCGCGATCAGTACAGCGCGAGCGGTGCGGGCGGGGCCCGCACGTCCCGCCAGGTGCTGCGGACGAAGGCCGACGAATTCACGCCCGCGCTGTCGATCTACCTCGTCATGTTGTTGATCAGCGCCGTGGTCGCGACGGCCGGCCTCCTCGCGGACTCCCCGGCGGTCGTCGTCGGCTCGATGGTCATCGCGCCCTTACTCGGTCCGGCGCTCGCGGCCAGCGTCGGTATCGTCACTGGCGACGACGCCCTTCGACGCGGCGGCTTTCGGTACCAGGTCCTCGGCGTGAGCGTCGTCGTCCTCGCCTCGATCGGCCTCGCGACGCTCGCTCGCCTGGCTGGCCTCGAACCCGCCGGCGTGGACATCGTCCTCGTCGCGGAGTTAGAAGAGCGCGTCTCGCCGAACCTGTTTTCGGTGCTGGTCGCCCTGGGCGCCGGCGTCGCCGGCATCCTGAGTCTCACCCGCGGGTTCTCCGAGGCCATCGTCGGCGTGATGATCGCCGCCGCGCTCATCCCACCCGCGGCGGCCGTCGGTATCACGACCGCCTGGGGGATGAACGGCGCCGCGCTCGGCGCCCTGATCCTCGTGACGGTGAACCTGCTCTCGATCAACCTGGCGGCGCTGGTGACCCTTTGGGTCGCTGGCTACCGCCCGCAGGGGCTCTTCGAGGTCTCGCCGACCCGACGGGCGACGATGCGGTACATCGGCGTCTTCGGAGTCGGCCTGCTGGTGCTTGCGGTACCCCTCGCCGGACTGACGCTGAACGACTTCCAGACGACGGAACTCGAGGCGACCGCCCAGGACGAAGTCGAGCGAATCCTCGACGACCCGCAGTACAACGAGGTGACCAACGACGACGTGACGGTCGTGCTGGACGACGACTACCCGGCACGGTCGGTCGAGCGCGTGATCGTCGTGGTCAAGGGGTTCGATCCAGGGCCTGATCCGGAACTGAGCGACCGGATCTACGTGGCTATCCGCGAGAAGACGGACGCGTCGTTCCTGGTGGAAGTGCAGTACGTCGTCGCCGAGGAACGCGGAGAGACGGACGAGGAACGGATCGTTCGGACGGCGGGGGCTGACGGGTGAGGAGTCGGGGATCCGTGGGATCTGCTACTGCGGTGAAAGACAGCAGCCGGTGCATTGGCGTCTCTCGAAAGTGTCCTGCGATGCGGGGAAAGCCCACGGCGAAAGCTGTGGGATGAAGCCGGTTCAGTCGGGGCTTCCACTACCGATAGCTCGTCGCGGCCGGGTCCGGTCGGATCACGTGTTCCGCGGCCGATCTCGGGCGTGCGGTTCGAACGGGTACCCGATCACTCGTCGGATTCGTTCCCCACTGACTCGTTGCCGCTGTCGTCCTCGGATTCGTTCCCGACGTCTCCACTCTCGTTTCCGGCCCCGTCGACGGATTCGTTATCGGTTTCGTTGTCCACTCCATCGTCGCCGGCTGCGTCATCGTCTATCTCGTCGTCTTCCTCGTCTTCGGTGTCTGCTTCGTCTTCCTCCTCGCCGCCGACGGCGTTCTCGTGCGGTTCGATGGTCTCGCCTTCGCCATCGGGGACGATGCGCCAGACTTCACCGGTCTCGCCGTCGGTGTAGCGAGCGGTCGTCAGGACGTAGAGTTCGTCGTCGTGATCGCGACCGAACGCGAGGACGAAGCGGTTGATCCGATCGTTCGCCGAATCGCTGACCGAGAGTTCCTGGATCTCCCAGAGCTCGTCCTCGGTTCGGTCGGACGAAGGTTCGTACTCCTCGACCGGCGAGGCGAACAGCGAGCCGTTCGGCGTCCCGAACGAACGGCTCCAGTCGCCGTAGACGTACATCCCCTCGAGTTCGGAGACCGCGCCGCCCTCGTAGACGTAGCCGCCGGTGATCGAGATGCCGAGGACCTCGTCGCCCACCAGGTGCGGATACTGGATCACCGGGTCGAGTAACGGCTCGCCGCCGCGGACGTCTTCGGGGGTCGAACTCGGACACTCGTCGCCGGGTTCGCCCGGGTTCTCGGTGCTGAAGCACTCGATCCCCTCCTTGACGTTCCACCCGTAGTTGCCGCCGTTCTCGACGATGTTGACTTCCTCGAAGAGGTTCTGCCCCACGTCGGCGACGTAGAAGTTCCCGTCGCTGTCGAACGAAGCGCGCCACGGGTTGCGAAGCCCCCACGCGTAGTACTCGTCGAACCCCTCGTCGCTATCGACGAACGGGTTGTCGTCGGGGATGCCGTACGGCCGGTCACCGTCGCCATCGGCGTCGACATCGATCCGATGGATCCCGCCGAGGAGGGTGTCAGTCGTGTTCTGGCCGTTGCCGCCTGCGTTCTCGTCGTACCAGTCTTCGACGTGGCCGAGACCGGTGTCGTCGGCGTCTCCACCGTCGCCGAGGGGGACGTAGAGGTAGCCGTCCGGCCCGAAGAGCACGGCGCCGGCGTTGTGGTTGAACTGTGGCTCCGGCACTTCGAGCAGTATCTCTTCGGACTCGGGGTCCGCGGTCGAGTGCTCGTCGTCAGCGGTGGTGAACTCCGAGAGGATTGCCGTGTGGTCGTAGTCGTCAGGCGTGTCCTCATCCGGTGGCGCGCTGTAGCGGACGAAGAACCGCCCGTTCTCCTGGAAGTCCGGGTGGAACGCGAGTCCGAGCAACCCTCGCTCGTCGAACTCGCCCGTGCCGCCGCTTACTTCCACTATCCGGTCGCTCACGTCGAGGAACGGTTCGTCCCGAAGCTGGAGCGGGCCGCCATCGCCGTTCGAGGCCCCTTCCAGTACGTGGATCTGGCCGAGTTGATCGACGACGAAGTATCGGTCCTCGTCGTCCGGTGCGACCTCGAATCCGACCGGCGAGGTGAAGCCCTCGCCGACGAGTTCAAGACCGATCGTCGGGCCGTCGGTCACGATCTCGTCGGCCTGCGCGTCGCTCGCGTCGCTGTCGTCCGTCTCGTTGTCGTCGTCTTGCGCGACGCTGACGCCTGAGATACTCGCGACCGCTCCGGTTGCGGCAGTCACTTGCAGGAAGCGCCGTCGCGACGAATTCCTGCGCCTTCGCTGTCCGTCTCGCCCGGATGATGAGTGGGTCATGTCTCCCTCACTTCCCGGGTGAGTCGTGTCTATAAATGGACGATATCGTTCCACGCGAAACCCAGGTTTTCCGCTCGCCAGCCGTCAGTAATGACGGTTTCGTCCGGTCGAAATACGGGTGGATTCCGTCGCTGACGGGAGAGTCTGTCGCTGAGGGATCGCGGAACCGCTCCAGCTGATCGTCCGCGCCCGTATCGGATGCCTACCGCCGGGATAGCTGGTCCACACATCCGCTGGATCGCAGGACAGCAGTGCGAGGGCCGACCCGGCCGGGAGGTGCGGCCAGGCTGGTAGAGCGGCCACGGGATCGTTACGCGTGAAGATACGTGGGGAGTGGAACGTCAGTCGTGAGGGGGAACATCATCGACCGGAGTCGTCAGTTGTGAGGGGAACAATCGGAGCCCCGCACACGGGTCGGGTTCGGCGACAGTCGTGCACCCAAACTGTTTTGGGGGCCCGCGCGCACCGTCTCCTGTGCGTTCGTTCGCTCGTCACGCCGAATCGTTGAGCCTGCAACCCCGTCCGCTCCGGACGCCGTGCCGGGCTGGGCAGCGGTGTCGATGGCCGGGTTCGGATCGATGACCGATCCCGTCCTCTCGACCGGTGCCCTCGTCGTCTTTGCCCTGATCGCTGTCACGCTGGTCCTGTTCGTCACGGAGGCCATCCCGACCGACGTGACTGCGATCGGCGTGCTGGTCTCACTCGCCGTCCTCGAACCGCTGACCGGTGTGTCGGCTGGCGACGCCATCTCCGGCTTCGCCAGCACGGCGACGATCACCATCGTCGCGATGTACATGTTGAGCGCGGGCATCCAACAAACGGGTCTCGTCCAGCGACTGGGCCTCTCGCTCGCGCGCTTCGCCCGCGGCAGCGAGACGCGTGCGCTCGCGGCCACGATCGTGACCACCGGTCCCCTCGCGGGGTTCGTCAACAACACGCCGATCGTGGCCGTCTTCATCCCGATGATCTCGGAACTCGCGCAGAAGACAAGAATGTCGCCCTCGAAACTCCTCCTACCGCTTTCGTACGCGGCCATCCTCGGGGGCACGCTGACGCTCATCGGGACGTCGACGAACCTGCTCGCGAGCGAGTTCGCCGTGGAACTCGTCGGCCGCGACCCCATCGGGTTGTTCGAGTTCAGCGCGCTGGGCGTCGTGATCCTCGTGGTCGGACTCGCGTACCTCATGACGGTCGGCCGCTGGTTGACACCCGGACGAGCGCCCATCGAGGGGGACCTCGTCGACGAGTTCGACCTCCAGGACCACCTCACCCAGGTTCGTGTGCGCCCGGACGCATCCGCCATCGGGTCGACCGTCGGCGAGCTCGAATCGCGATCGGAGGCGAAGATACGCATCCTCCAGTTGCGACGCGAGGACGGCCCCGAACTGACGTACGATGAGGCGGTGTCGAGCGGGACGGCCGCCAGCGAGCCACCGACCGAACACCCACTGACGGCGGCCGATGCGACCGGTGACACCCACACGACCGATCGTCCCGGACACGCCGGGGCCATCGCGGAACACTCCGATTCGCCGCCGGCTTCGGCCGGTTCGGGTGCCGACGACGCGGTCTCGTTCGCGTCGGTCAGCCCGGACACACGGATCGAGGCGGACGACGTCCTCACCGTCCATGGAACGTTGCAAGCGGTCAATCGCTTCGTCGGTAATCAGGGACTATCGCAACTGGTCCGTCGATCGGTTACGGAAGAGACGTTCGAGGCGGCCGCGAGCGACGACGTGCTCGCGAAGGCCGTCGTCCCACCGGAATCGTCGTTCGCCGGCGAGCGCCTGGCCGATTCACACCTCCGAGAGGTCTACCGGACGACGGTGCTCGCGATCCGCCGCGACGGCGAGTTGCTCCGCACTGGCCTGGGCGAACAGCGGCTGCAGCCCGGTGATCTACTCCTGGTCCAGACCGTTCCCGAGACCGTCGATTACTTCGGCGACGGGGCGGACCTGGTCGTCGTCGACGAGGACGTCCTCGACCGATTGCTCGAAGACGACTCGACTGAACGGGCGTCCCTCTCGCCGAAGACGCCGGTCGCGGTGGCGATCATGGCGGGCGTGATCGGCGCGGCCGCACTGGGACTGGTCCCGATCGTGATCTCGGCGCTGGCCGGCGTCTTCTGCATGGTCGTCACCGGCTGTCTCTCGACGAGCGATGCCTACGACGCGGTCTCGTGGAACGTGGTGTTCCTCCTCGCCGGCGTCTTACCGCTGGGGATCGCACTCGAGGCGACGGGCGGGTCGGCGGTCATCGCGGGTGCGCTCGGCGGGACGGCATCGTACCTCCCGCACGCGGGGATCCTGTTCCTGTGTTATCTCGCGACCGGGGTGCTCGCGAACGTCATCACGCCCGTCGCGACGATCGTTTTGATGGCGCCGATCGCCGTGGATACCGCGACGAGCCTCGGCGCCGCACCGTACCCGTTCTTGCTCGCGGTGACGTTCGCCGCGGCGACGTCGTTCTCGACACCGGTCGGCTACCAGACCAACCTGATGGTGTACGGTCCTGGGCAGTACGAGTTCACCGACTTCCTTCGGGTCGGCGGCCCGCTCCAGCTGTTGCTCTCGGTCGTCACGTCGATCGGTATCGTCGCCATCTGGGGCGTGTGACGTCGTCGCGACGGTCTGAATCGGGTCCCGATGAGTGCCGCTTGTGTCGGTGACTGCCATCACTCGACGCACTTTCGACTGCTCTTTCACCCGCGGACGATTCCCCTGAAGGATGCCCGCTGGAGGGACGCGTGACCACCCCGATAACTCACAGCGGCAAGAACGAGACCCCGATCGTGTAACTGGCGACGATGTCGAGGGCGAAGAGGAGGAAGATCCCGGCCGCGATCCGGTGGAGCCACGTCCGATCGACCCGGTGGGCGCTCCGGTCGATGAGCAGCGCCGTCGCCAGGCTCACCGGGACGATCGCGAGCATCTCGCCGATCCAGATCGCGGACGTCACGCCGTACTGGGCGGCCAGCCCGATGGTGACGAGCTGGGTCTTGTCGCCGAACTCGCCGACGACCATCAGGGAGAACGCCGGACCGAATCCGCGGTACCCCTTAGGGACAACCGATTCGAGCCGTGAGCCGGCGTGGCCACCATCGGTGTGTGGATTCGCACCGGCCTGGACGCCACCGTCGGTCGTGGCGAAGTCGCTGGCCGCGTCTGCCCCGTCGGCTTGCGCGTCGCTGGTCTCGTTCCCGTTCGAGGCGTACAGGATCCAGACGGCGAAGACGACGAACAGGCCGGCGGTGATGGCGTCGAGATAGCCGGCGGGAAGGGCCCCTTCGAGGGCACTTCCGAGAAGGATCTCGATCGCGGTCCAGCCGCCGAACGCCGTCGCCGCGCCGGCGACGACCATGTACGGATTGTACTTGGTTGCGAGACTGGCGATGACGAGTTGCCCCTTCTCACCGGGGAGCGCGAGGAGCTGGGCGACGAACGCGATCCAGACGATGTCGACGAAGCCGCTCATCGTCGACGCCCCCTCGTTCGCTCGGGTTGGGTCCGTCGCTGGAGACCAGCCCACGCTCGTCGCATCGCTGCCCCAGTCTCGTCCATTTGAACGGGACGGAATTAGACGGGGCTAACAAAGAGGGTTGTGGTAACTAACGTCGATTGCTGCCGGTTGGACTGTGAGTCGATGTGTTGCTCGCTGTACCGACGTGTGCTCACGTCGATCGAAAAACGCAGGCTGTCTCGAAACTCGAGTGCTCAGACCGTCGAACCGCTCGCCGACTCGGCTTCCTCGCGTCCCTCGTCGGGGACGGCCGTATCGAGTTCTTCGTTGGTGTCGTCGATCTGCATTTCGAATGCGTACTTGAGAGTCTGTTCACCCTGGATCAGCTCGGCCGTCATCTCGGTCGATCGGAGGCGGTTACTCTCGGCGTCGAAGCGCTCGACGATCTCGACGTCTCGCCACTCGACGGATCCGGCGTTGGCGACGGATGGGTCGGCCGATTCGGCCTCGTCGATGAACGCGGCCATCTCGTCGCTGTCGAGCGTCGTCGTGACCTCGATGATGTCCGGTCCTTCATCGACGTGCACGTCACCGTGTTCGTACTGAGCTTCGGCGATAGCGAGCTGTCCCTCGACGTCCCAGACGTTCTGATTTGCCTGGTCGGCTGGCATTTGCATCCACTCACCGTCGGCGTCGACGAACGCGTCTTGCCCGTCGATGTACATGACGAATTCGCTGGGGCCGACCATCCCCATCCCACTCGTATCGAAGTCCATCCTCATCTCCTCGGCTGCGAGGTCTGTGGCGCCGGATGCGTCCATCGTGACCTGCTCACCCGCACCGCTCATCTCCATCGCTATATCGAACGAGAAGCTGTCCAGTTCCTCGTTTGCCGTCGTCGCAGCCGAGAGGAGGGCATCGAACTCCTCCGTCGAGTAATCGCCGGTCAGTTCAGATTCCGTCTCCTCGGGGCTCGTATCGCTTAGTGGGCCGAGGCACCCGGCTGTGAGCAGACACAGTGCGAGTACTCCGACTACCGTCCGAACGCGTATTCCTCCCATGATGATAGTTATACGAAATGTGTGAAATAAGTCTATCGACACCAGGTGCAGAAGTGGCCCGGCGTTGCGTCGGTCGGGTCCTCGGCGTTGGTGGTCGCTTCGGATGGTTCACTCGTTCAGATGCGAGCGATAGCCTTTGGGTTCGAAACCGCGTCGGCAGATGATGCGCTGTCGACCGACGGTGATCGCACTGATCTGGTCGTCGTCTTCCATCTCGGAGACGACGCTCTCGAGTCGCTCCGACGTCCACCCGGTCTGCTCGATGACGGTCTCGCGATCGACCCGCCCGCCGCGCTTGACCAGGAGCCGCAGGACGCGATCCTCGTCGGCGAGGTCGTTCTCGTCAACGCCGTACTCGACCTGTTCGGCGTAGCTCAACGTCTCCTCGTCGTCCGCCTCGCGATTCGCCGGCCGTGACTCGCTCTCGTCGATGGAGTCGCCGGCGAATCGGGCGGACAACTGTGACCAGATGTTCTTGAGTCCCATGTATGAGATCACCGTTCGCAATTGGTCGTCCTTCGACGCCCTCCTACCTTTCCCTTGTGCCCGGACTCACATATCGGTGGCGGGTGTCACCAGTCGATATACACGACGCCGGTGGCCGGATTCAACGCCCTGCTTGCGGGGGCAGGGCGGTGCCACGCGGTTTTCCAGTCCGGGACTCGGCCGACAGATCACGTCGCGACCACTGGTGGCGGTCGCTCGGACGTTCTTCGTCACCTGCGTCACGGATACGCGGCGACGATCGACTCCAGTGCGTCGAGCGACCCCGAGGTGTGGGGTGCGACCAGCGGGGAGACGCTGATCCGCCCCTCCGCGACTGCGCGCCGATCGGTTCCCGGCGGGTCCGGAATGGTCTCCGGATCCATCGACTCCCAGACGCGATCCTCGACCGTGATCGTCGTCCCGTCGCGCTCGGCGGTCATCTCGTAGCGCGTCGAGGGGTACGTGACGTCCATCGGGAGGTCCGCGCCGGCGTCCATCGGGACGTTGACGTTCAGATACGAGGCCTCCTCGAAGACGCCGCCTGCTATCGACTGCTCGACCAGGTGCCGCGTCGCTCGCGCCGGTTCGGCGAAGTCGTCTGGCGTCGTCTGAACGTCGTCGAGCGTCCCCTCGCCCACGGGGACGTACATCGAGGTGGCGATCGCCGGCGCGCCGAAGAAGGCGGCTTCGACGGCGGCGCTGATCGTCCCGGAGCGCCCGAGGACGTACGCGCCGAGATTCGCCCCCTCGTTACAGCCCGCGACGACCAGATCCGGATCCGGGACCAGTTCGGAGAAACCGGCGACGACACAGTCTGCGGGCGTCCCGCTCACGGCGTAGCCGTCCGACCGTTCTTCGACCGTCACCTCCTCCGAGAGGCGCCGCCCCACGGCACTCTGGTCGTCCGCCGGCGCGACGACCGTGACGTCGCCGACGGCCGCGAGCCCGTCCGCCATGGCCTGGATTCCCGGCGCGTCGATGCCGTCGTCGTTCGTCACCAGGATCTCCAGCTCGTCGTCCATACAGGTGTCGTTCACGCGGACTGCGAAAAGCGCGTCGGAGTCTCGACTCGCTTGGCGCTTTCCGGTCGCCCAACCGGTCCACCTGTCGCTGGCGTGCCCGAGTCGGTGACCGGTCGCGGGTGGGCCCGAGGTAGTCGGCCGGTCGCCGGACGGCCCATCGGCCGCCTGATCCGGTCACGCGAGCGGGTCGACGATCGTCTCCTCGTCGACGACGAGGTTGTACGCCGCCTCGTCGTCGTTCCACAGCGCCAGGACGGACTCGAACGCGAGCAGGTCGCCGTAGTCGGCCTCGATAAGGGGTCGGTTGAGCGCCGTCTCTTTCGTCACGACGGCGTAGTGGTCGCGCGACTCACTGCCGTCCGTGATCTTGAAGAGCGGATTCGGGTCGTCGGCCTGACCACCGCGCTGGGTCGCGTTTTCCTCCGACAACGCTCCGCCCTCGCTCAGTGACCGACTCACCTTGGCCGCGACGAGGTCGATGCGGTTCGAGACGTGGCGGTCCATCTCGGCCATCTTCGCCCACTGGCCCGTATCGAGCGAGACGTCGGTGTGTCGCGTTCCGTCCGTCCGCAAGATGCTGTAGGCGAACTGCACGTCGACGTTCTCGAACTCGCCAGGCGCGTGATCGGGGTCGTCCGCGGCGTCGTCGAGCCGTGACTGTACCGAGGGAACGGCGAGGTCGGGGCGGACGTCGAACGACCAGCCGCGATCGGTCGGGTGCTCACCCGGCCACAGCCGGACCATGGGGCCGTAGACGGTGACGCTTCGGTGTTCGTCGGCGTCGATGTCGTCGGCTCTCCCTCCCGAACTCCCGTCTTCCAGGGCGCGCTCGATCTCGCGCAGGCCGATGGCCGTCTCGCGGTCGGCTGGCGCCATCGCGAGCAGCGAGCCGTCCTCGGCGAGGGCGTCTATGTACCGCCGGGCGACCGCGACCGGTTCGTCGAGTTCGCTGAGAACATTACACGCCAGGACCAGGTCGTACGTCCCGTCGTCGGTGCCGTCGGTCGGCTCGAAGTCCTCAGCCGTCGTCCGGTGGACCGTCGCGTGGACGTTGCGGCCGGTCTCTTCGAGCATCGCGTCCAGGACGTCCGCGGCGGCGCTGGGCTCGACGGCGTGGTACTCGATCAGGGCGTCGTCTGGCAGGTAGTCGAACAGGCCCAGGGCGGGCCCGCCGACGCCGGCGCCCACGTCGAGCACCCGGAGGTGCCGTTCGAACAGACCCCGCTCGGCGAGGTCGTCGAGCGCGTACTGGATCGCCGCGTAGTAGCCCGGGAGGTGGTAGATCGCGTAACTCGCCGCGACGTCCTCGTCGTAAGTGACGGGGCCACCCTCCAGGTACTGCGCCTTCGTCCGGCGGAGCGTCGAGCGGAGAAGGTCGCCCGAGGCTCCTTCATGCCAGTTCGGCCCGTAGCGCTCGGCCAGCCAGTCGTCCAGCCGCCGGACGTATCGAGGGGGGAACTCGCGAATCGCGTCCGTGCGCTGGGGAACCGGTTCGTCGGAGACGGGGACGAAGGTGCCGTCGTCGCGCTCGATCAGGCCGAGATCGGGTGCCTCCTCGCGAAGGAGCTGGCGGACCACGGCCGGGTGCGCCTGGCCCTCGACGTACTCGGCGATCTCTTCGGGGTCGATCGGGCGGACGTGCTGGAGGTACAACGCGTTCTGACGGACCGCTTCGCGCCGATCCGTCACGCGCCATCACCTCCGTCGCCGGCCCATCGGTCACCGAGTTCGGCGACGATCGCTTCGAGTTCGTCGTGGTCGGCGCTCGCCACCCGCTCGGCGGCCGCGGCCACGCTGGTCGAGCCGTCGAATCGCGCCTGAATGTCCGCGTAGACGCGCGGTGTCCCACCGGTCAGCCGCTCGACCTGCTCACGAAGGGCGGCGTACACAGGCGTCTCGAACGTCGACGGGACGCGTTCCGCGGCCAGTCCGAACGCGAGGACGGCCGCGTGTGTCGCAGCCTGGACGGATTCCATCGCCGCGTCGTGCTCGGCGGCCGTCGTCTCGACGAGGTCGTTGCCGGCGGCTTCGAGGTCCGCCAGAATGCCGTCGGTTAGCGGCCCCCGGCCTTCGGTTACGACGGCGACGGAGCCCGGCGCTCGCTCGGGAGCGAACAGCGGGTGGAGGCTGCAGTGTTCCAGGTCCGGGGCGTGCTCGGCCATCGCTTCGAGCGCGGGTTCCATCACGCCAGTGACGTCGACGATTGCACCGCGAGCACGGTTTGCGTGAGTCGCGACCGCCTCCTCGACGAGCGCCATCGGGACGGCGAGACAGACCACGTCGAATTCGGCCGACGGACCATCCGCATCACCGTCGGCCTCGCCGGTTCCCGTGGCCGGGTCGAGCGGCACGACCTGGGCGTCGACGGCCGCGGCCGTCTTCCGTGCCACGGCCTCGTCGACGTCGGCGACGGCCACGTCCGCGTCGAGTACGTCGGCGATCCAGCGTCCCATCGCGCCGGCGCCGACGACGAGTACGTCCATTGGCGGGTGGTATCCGGCGCCCCCGCAAAAGGAGTTCGGTCGATGCAGGGTGTCGGTACCCTGCTCCGCTGCCACACGAACCGTGACACCGCTCAGCGAGTTCCTTCTTGCAGGGTCTTGGGGCCCGATCTGGCCCACACGAAGAACGAAGCGACGTACACCGTAATTCCGAGGAGTCCACCGAGCAACGTGCTTGTAACCTCCGCGAAGGGAACGGGCATGAGAACCACGGTCACGACCATCACACAGCAATACAGCGCGATGACTGTCAACCGACCACCCACCCCGATCGCCCGGAACCAGCGACCGATGGTGTCCCCGAGTGCAGTGTTGGCAATCGGACCGGGCGCAAGGAGGACAGCGACGAACCCGGCGCCGATGCCCGGCCACCACGGTGACTCCAATATCGGTACAAACAGGAGGCCGAGCGCGACGCCGCTCCCTGCGGAGAGGGCCTCGCTCCGTTTCGGCGCCCGTTCGGGGAACCACAGTGCTGGATCGATTCGATCGCGCATACGTACATTCGATTGGCAACCGCCATTACTGTTTGTGAGATGGCCGGGTGGGCGTCGCCGTGACTGGACTGTCGGTCGTGGGTCCGATCAGCGTCGATCTTCGGGCTCGATGGCGATTGGGTAGTCCGTGAGGTTCTCGTAACCATCCTCGGTGACGACGACGAGGTCCTCGATCCGGACGCCGCCGACCGCGGGGTCGTAGATCCCGGGTTCGACGGTGACCACGTGGCCGGGTTCGAGCTCCTCGCCGCCGAACGAGAGGCGCGGTCCCTCGTGGATGTCGAGGCCGACGCCGTGGCCGGTGCCGTGGATGTAGCCGGTGTCGGTCTCCGGGTCACTCCGCAGGGTTGCGTAGCCCGCGTCCTCGATCACGTCACAGACGATCCCGTGGACCTCGTCGCCGGTGACGCCCGGCTCGATGGCGTCGAGGGCGGCCTCGAACGCCTCGTAGGTCACGTCGTACCGCTGACTGAGTTCGTCGCTTGGCTCGCCGCGGACGAACGTCCGGGTCATGTCGCCGAAGTAGCCAGTCTCCTTGTCGCGTGGGAAGATGTCGATCACGATCGACTCGCCGGCTTCGAGCGGGCCGCTCCCGCGGTCGTGGGGATCGGCGGCGTCGGCGCCGCAGGCGACGATCGTCTCGTCTAACGCACAGCCCTCGCGCAGGAGCGCGATCTCGATCTCGGTCGTGACGCGCTCGCTCGTCAGTGGCTCGTCCTCGTGGTAGAGGACGCCGTCGCGAACCTCGGCGGCTGCGATCAGCCCCTCGGCGACGGACATCGCCCGCTGGTTCGCCGCCTGCGTCTCGTGGATGGCGTCGATTTCGGCGCCGGACTTCGTCGCGCGGATCTCGCCCACGACGTCGTCGGCTTCGACCGTGACGTCGACGCCGAGGTCGCGCAATCCGTCGGCCGTTCCGATGGGGCAGTGCTGAGGGACCGCGATCGAGGCGACGTCGTGGTCGGCGAGGAATGCCTCGATCGTCCGGAGCCGTCCCTCGCGAGGGCCGTACTCGTCCCGCAGGTCCTGTGCGTCGTACGCCGCCGTGTTGGTGACGGAATCCGCGTCGGCCTCGCTTTGGGCCCGACCGAATTCGAGGCCCGAGACGAGGAGGTGGACGCCGTCGTCGGTGACGAGCGTCTGGAACGGGTCAGGTGCACTGAATCCGGAGACGTAGCGCTGTTCGGGTTCGTCGCCAGCCGCGTCGATCAGGTAGCCGTCGACGCCGGTCGTCGCGAGCGCCGATCGAAGGGCAGCAAGCTCACTAGGCATACCCGTCCGTTTCGCGGGATCGACCTTAATCCCCCGCTTCCCGGCGGAATCGTGCCGGTTCGTGGGTCGATACGGTCTATTTGGACGGAATTCGGTCCCGTTCGAATCGTAGGGGGCTATCGGGCCGGCCCGACGTCGGACCCGTCTTCGCCACCGCTCGGCTGTGGCGACCCCCCGTTGTCGCGACCGGTACCGTGATAGGCGAACCGGCCGACACCGTCTGTATGGACGTCACGATCTCCCCAGGTCCCGTCGGTGGCACGGTTCCCGCTCCGCCGTCGAAGAGCTACACGCACCGGGCGATCCTCGCCGCGGGCTGTGGCCAGCGCGCCGTCGTCGCGGACCCGCTCTGGAGCGCCGACACCCGGGCCACAGCCCGCGCCGTCGAGGCGTTCGGCGGAGCCGTCGAGCGACGGACGGACGGTGCGCTCGAGATTCAGGGCTTCGAAGGAACACCCGCAGTTCCCGCTGACGTGATCGACTGTGCGAACTCGGGCACGACGATGCGTCTCGTCACGGCGATTGCCGCCCTCGCCGACGGGACGACGGTCCTGACCGGTGACGAGTCGCTCCGATCCCGGCCGCAGGGCCCGCTTCTCGACGCGCTCTCGGAACTCGGTGCGACGGCCCGTAGCACCCGCGGAAACGGCCAGGCGCCGCTGATCGTCGACGGGTCGATGGCGGGCGGGACGGTCTCGATTCCGGGCGACGTCTCCTCGCAGTACGTGACGGCGCTGCTCGTCGCCGGCGCACTCACCGACGCTGGCATCGACCTTCGCCTCGAAACCGAACTGAAGTCCGCACCGTACGTCGAGGTGACGCGCGAACTCCTCGCGGACTTCGGCGTCGAGACGCGTGAGACGGCCGACGGCTTCGCTGTCGCAGGCGGCCAGTCGTACCACCCGGCCGACGACACGTACGCCGTCCCCGGTGACTTCTCCTCGATCTCGTACCTCCTCGCGGCGGGTGCCGTGGCCGGCGGGGACGCGAGCGGTGCTACTGCGGGAACGGGGGAGGGGACGCTCGAAATAACGGGCGCACGACCCAGTGCCCAGGGAGATAGCGCCATCGTCGAACACGTCGCCGAGTTCGGTGCGCCGGTCGAGTGGGATCGCGACGACGGCACGCTGACGATTGACCCCGCGCCGCTGTCTGGCATCGAGGTCTCGGTCGCCGACACTCCGGACTTGCTCCCGACGCTCGCCGTCCTCGGTGCGGTCGCCGACGGCGAGACCAGCATCGTCGATGCCGAGCACGTCCGGTACAAGGAGACCGATCGGATCGATGCGATGGCGAGCGAACTCGCGAAACTCGGCGTCGAGACGACCGAAGAGCGTGACTCGCTGACCGTCCACGGCGACGAGTCGACGCTCACCGGGGCGACGGTCGACGGCCACGGCGATCACCGCATCGTCATGGCGCTTGCCGTCGCCGCGCTGGTTGCCGACGGTGAGACGACGATCCGGGGCGCCGAGCACGTCGACGTCTCCTTCCCGGACTTCTTCGATGCGTTCGAATCGCTCGGTGTCGTGGTCGATCGCCACGAGTGAGGGTCTCGCGAACGCTGGAAGTGGCTGCGGAACCGGTCGGCTATCGTCGCCGAAAGTGTTAGGATGTCGGACGGGTTCGACTGTGGCATGCGTCGGCACGAACTGGTCGACGAGCTGTGTGCCAGGGGCGAGGAGGGAGTCGTCGAACCGGCCTACGGCGGCGACTGCGTGACGAACGCTGCCGAGTCGGCACTCGCTCTCCTGAACCCGGCGTTCGAGCGTACCCTGCCGGACGAAGCGTTTTGCGGCGCCGAGACCGACGTCGAGACGGTGGTCTTCGTCTTGCTCGACGGGTTCGGCTACGACGAGTGGACGCGGTTCGAAACGCGCCGGACGCTCGCCCGTCGATTCGCCGAGTCGGGAGCGGTCCGTCCGCTCACGTCGATCTATCCTTCGGAGACGGCTGCGGCGTTCACGTCGATCGCTACCGGGACGAACCCCGTCGAACACGGACTCCTCGGCTGGTTCCAGTATCTGGCGCCGATCGATCGCGACGTCGTCACCTTACCGTTTACCACGCTCGACGGGACGCCCATCGACGAGGTCGACCCGTCGCTAGACGGGACGGCCCTCTTCGACGCCGACCCGCTCTCGGCCCGCGCGGTCGAGACCGACGTCTCGTTCGAGACGGTCCTCCCGGCGTCGATCGCCGACTCGCCGTACAGCCGGGCGATCTTCGACGGCGCGAGACGGACCGGCTACGAGGAACGGGAGACGTTCGCGACTCGGCTTCGCGACCGCGTCGAGGCGGCGTCCGGGCCGACGTTCGTCTTCGGCTACGAGCCGTCGATCGACGCGGTCGCCCACGAGGAAGGGTTGACGAGCCGGTCGGCCCGACAGACGATGGCGGACGTCCTCACCGGATTGCAGGCCGATCTCGTCGATGCGCTCTCGCCGTCGGCCGCCGCGGACACGCTCCTCGTCGTCTCGGCCGACCACGGCCTCGTCGACACGCCGCCCGCCGAAAACGTCGACGTGACTGAGTGGTCACACTGGGATACCCTTCAGGGCCGATTCCGTCGCGACGCGGCCGGAGGACCTCGCCGCCCGACGGGCAGTCCACGGAACACGCACTTTCACGTCGAACCCGAGGAGCTCGATGCAGCCCACGCCGAACTAGAAGACGCCGTCGACGGACGAGTGTACACGTGCGCCGAGGCCGTCGATTCGGGCCTGTTCGGCGTGGGTGAGCCCACCGAACGCTTCGAACGCCGGTGCGGTGACCTCGTCGCGATCCATCGCGAGTGCGGCCTGTGCTGGCGGGCCGACGATCGCTCGAATCGCGGGATGCACGGCGGGCTCACCCGGGCCGAGATGCTCGTTCCGTTCGCCGTGGCAACTGTCGACGCGTTGCAGAACTGACACCCATCGGTCGGTGGACAAGCCGCGAGTGGGTCGGTGAGAGCGAACTGTCCTGCCCCGTTGCGTGCCGGCGACTGCCCGTCACACTCACCCTGTACCATTTTACCCGAGAAGCCCGTTTTAGGGGCTATGGTCGTACGAACCGACGACAGCCGGGAACTCGGGCGCACGGACGTCGCGGCGCTCTTTCGCGAACTCGCGGACGAGTTCGAGCGGGGCGGCGAGACGGTGTCGATCCCTGTCGGAAACAAGACCGTTGCCTTGCGTCCGCCCGACGACGTCACGACGGAGGTCGAAGTGTTAGAACGGTCGGGGATGGTCCGCGGGGATCAGGAGCGCCTCCGGATCGACGTTCGATGGGCGCCAGCCGCGAAGGAAGAGCCACGGCCGGTCGGCGAGGCGGACGACGGCGGGACGGAACAAGAGCGTCTCGATCGACAGCCCGCGAGTGACCGGCGGGAGTCGTGATCGGCGAATGTCGTCCTGGCCGCGGACGACGCCGTTCCCGGCGGGCACCCACCGACCAGTAGCCTTTTTGGGTCGCCGGCCCGAGGTCCCGCCAATGTCCCCCGAGGCGGCCGGAGCGAGCACGCGCGCCCACCAGCCGGCGCCAACGCAGTCGCCCGGCGTTCCGAAATCGTCCGTCTGCATTCTCCTCCCGACGTTGAACGAAGCGGCGACCATCGGCGACATCGTGAGCGACTTTCGAGCGCGAGGGTACGACAACGTCCTCGTGATGGACGGTGGATCGACCGACCAGACCAGAGACATTGCCCGCGAGGCAGGCGCTCGCGTGGTCGAACAATCGGGTGAGGGAAAGGGGCAAGCGATTCGCGAAGCCATGGCGTACGTCGAGGTGGCCTACGTCCTCATGCTGGACGGCGACGGGACGTACGACCCCGCGGACGCCGAACGGATGCTCGAACCGCTCGCCGGCGGCTACGAACACGTTATCGGCGACCGATTCGCCGACATCGACCCGGACGCGATGACCCGTCTCAATCGCGTCGGCAACCGACTCATCAACCGCTCGTTCACGACGATCCACGGCGCCGAGTACGCCGACATCCTCTCGGGCTACCGGGCATTCACCGTCGACTCGTTCGAACGCTGTTCGCCGTCGGCGGACGGCTTTACGATCGAGACCGAGCTGGCCGTCGAGTGTGTCAAGCAGGGAATCGATACGACGGTCGTCCCGATCAGCTACGGCGCCCGGCCGGACGATTCGGAGACGAACTTACGCCCCGTCCGCGACGGCGGGCGGATCATCGTCTCGCTGTACTCGCTGGCCCGGACCAACAACCCGCTCTTTTTCTTCGGGAGTCTCGGGCTCGCCAGCATCGTCGTCGGCGCGACCGTCGCGCTGTTCGTCCTCACGCAGTGGCTCGTCAACGACGTCGGTCACAACATCCTCGCCCTCGTCGGCGCGGCCGCAATATTGCTCGGCGTGCAGTTGCTCATGTTCGGCGTCCTCTCCGATATGATCGTCTCGTTGCACCGCGATCAGCGCCGGCAACTCCAGCGTCTCAGTCGCGTCGAACGGACGCACTCGGCCGATCGACCCGCTCACGGGGAGCACGATCGCGACGACGAGTAAGTGAACCGACGGCGTAGTTGCCCGATCCGGCGACGCAGTTACCCAATCCGTCAACGCGGCCACCCGATCCTCCACTCAAAACGGCAAGAGACCACGAAGCCGGCCGACCAGCGACGCGCCACGATTGGCTCGATACGCCTCGAACACGGGATGCAGTCCGTTCAATAGTTCCTGCCGGGAGTCGAACGAGTTCGCGTCCACCTCGGCGAGCGCTTCCGAGAGCGACACCGTCGAACCGGCTGGGTCGTACGGGACCGGCCGGTCGCCGAGCGCACTGTCGACGGCGTCGGCCGAGGCCGGAAAGTCGAGGTCGGCGTCGCGCAATCGGGCGTCGACTGCGGCGATGCCGAATTCGATCGTTTCGGGCTCCGTATCGTCGCCTCCCTGTGGCGGCCGAACTCCCATGGTCGAAGGTAGGGGACTCCCCACAAAAAACCGCTACGCTGCGCGACGCCGGTCGACGGCGACCCGTCGGTCGGCAGACGGGGTGGATTCCGCGGCGGTCTGTGAACGCCGGTTGTCGACATCTCTTTGGGAATCCACGGCGATATCCCGCCATGACCGAGTACACGACGGTCTCGATTCCGAAGGAGCTCGCCGAACGCGTCGACGAGACGATCGAGGGAACGAGTTTTACGTCGACGAGCGATCTGGTCCGCTTCTTGCTTCGGAGCATCGTCATCCAGCACCAGCGCTCCGGCAAACTCACCGAATCCGAGTTCGAGGAGATCGCCGAACAGCTCCGCGGCCTGGGCTACCTGGAGTAAGGCGGTGGGTTCGCGGCTGGCGGCGTCGATTCAGTCCTCGAACGGCCGTTCCGGTGGTTCGGCGTCGAGTACCTTGAGCGTCAGCCGGTCGCCCGACCGATCGAAGGCACGAAGGGACGTTTCGTCGGGTTCCCACGGCGGGACGGCTACGAGAACGACCGCGCCGAGATCGTCGCGGAGCGTCACGTCCAGGACGCCGTCGGGATGCGAGACGAACCGGCCCTGCGTACTCCGGTTCGGCGTCGAGAGTTCGACGCCGAAGACGTGCGTGAGCGAGTTCCCCGGATCGGGGAGCAGATACTCGGCGAAGACGGGCTGTGCCGGGTCGAACGATTCGACGCGGTCGCCGTCGAGCTCGCCGGCCGGGACGGTCGAGATGCCGGTCGAGACCGGGTCGGGATCGTTGACACTCGCCAGTTCGAGCAACGCTTCGACCATCCCGGTCGTGATGTAGACGGTTCGCGGTCCTGAACCCGGGTCTGCGCTGGCGGTCACGAGTCGGTCACCGGAAGTTGCATGTGTGTCCATCGTCCGCGATGGCCGTAACCGTTCGGGCGTGTCAGAGATGTCCTGCAATTCGGGCGAGCCGACGAGGCGCTGATTCGGGGCGGCTCACCCGCTCCACTCCTCGAACGAGCCGTAGATTCCCTTCGAGAGGTAGCGTTCGCTGGAATCGGGAAAGACCGTGACGACGGAGTCGTGCGGGGCGTCGATCTCGCCGTCGGCGATTCGGGACGCGACGTGTCGGGCCGCGACGCTCGCCGCACCGGCGCTCGACCCGACGAGGTGGCCCTCCTCGGCGGCGAGTCGTTTGAGTTCCTCGTGTGCGCGCTCGTCCGGGATCGGGTAGACCTCGTCGACGAGTTCCGGTTCGAATAGCTCGTTCGTGTCGGTATTGTGGGTACCGATTCCCTCGATCTTGTACTCGCCTTCCGATCGATCTTCGCCGAGGAATTCGCCGTAGAGCGAGCCCTCGGGTTCGACCGCCGCGACGTAGGTGTCGGGGTTCTGTTCGCGCGCGTAGCGGGCGATTCCCATGAGCGTCCCTGCCGTTCCACAGCCGGCGACGACGGCGCCGACCTCGTCCAGCGCGTCGTAGATCTCCGGCCCGGTCGTCTCGTAGTGGGCCTCCGTGTTGAGCGGGTTCGAGAACTGCTGGGGGACGACCGCGTCGTCCAGCTCGTCGGCGAGTTCGTGGGCGCGCTCGATCGCGCCACCCATGCCGTCGTCGGTGGGCGTGTTGATGACCTCGGCACCCAGCGCCCGCATGAGTTGCTGTTTTTCGAGGCTGAATCGCTCGGGGACCACGAAAACGGCGTCGAGACCCAGCTGCTGGGCGGCGACGGCGAACCCGATCCCCGTGTTCCCAGCAGTGGGTTCGACGACGGTGCCGCCTTCGCCGACGTCGCCTCGTTCGAGCAATCGCTCTAGCATGTAGGCGCCGATTCGATCCTTGACGCTCGCGCCAGGGTTGAACGATTCGAGCTTCGCGTAGATGGAGACGTCTGCTGGCCCGGCCTGCACACAGACCAGCGGCGTGTTCCCCACGGTGTCGAGCACCGACGACAGCGCTCGATCGTGTTCGGTCATGTTCGAGGCAACGTTTGCCCCGGGTGATAGCTGTTATTATCGAGCGGAACCCACCCGGCGGTCGATCAGGCGTTCGGTTCGGACGCGGCCGTGGCGTCGGTCCCGTCTCCCGCCGTTCCATCGCCGTCGGTCTGTGCCGTCTCCGTGTCGTCCTCACCCGCCGGTTCCGTTCCATCGTCGGTCGCGACTTCGGCCAGAATCGCCTCGACGTCGAGGCCGCGGTCCTCCGCGATCGCTTCGAGGAGCGCGCGCTGTTCGGCGACGTCGGCTTCGAGATCGGTGACCGTGTCGTGGGTCTCGTCGACTTCGCCCTCCAGGTTCATGATTCGCTGCTGGAGCTGCTGGACCTGATTGTACATCTGCTCGGCCTTCTCGGAGACGAGCTGGATCTTCTTCGCCGTCGAGCCTAATCCCATACGTCCACCTGTGTGATCCAGCCAGTTGGTTCTTTCCACTCGGATTTCCGATGGTACCAGCGTTGGGTCGGTTGCGTGTCGCCGCTGAGTGACACGCCCGCATGTCCTGCGCGGATACCACTCCGTTCGGGAGTGGGAACGTCGCCGCAGTCTGGTGATCGTAGAGGCGAAAGGTCCTTAAGTCGGACCTGCCTAGGATCGCCCGGACTAGGTCGGGCAGCTAGGCCCTGCTCGTCACCCGCGATATGGCCTTTAGCGGGGACCGAACACCGCGGGCGTCCGGTCAGCCCGACCGGGGCCCCGGGAGCCAACGTGGAAGCCTCGTCCATCGGGGACAGCGGTCCGCGATGATCGTCCGCAGGGACGTCCCATCGCGGTTAGCCGGCGACAGCCCATCAGGCGCGGAAGCGAGCAGTGGACCGTCGGACACCTGTCGCTCGTCGGGTTGCGGGGTGGAGGAGGCAACCGGGATTCCCCCGGCCGGAACGCCGGGCAAGCGTGGCCGTCCGCATTCATACCGACCTTTTACGCTGTGCTCTGGCACGCTGACAGTAGCTCCGCTACTGCACAGCGTGCCGTCACTCGGTAAACGGTCGATCAAAAGCACTCCGCCTTCCTCTCCGCTCACTTCGTTCGCTCCGAGTCAGTTGTCGGCCCGCTCGCTCGGCTAGCGCCCTCGCTCACGGTAACTCCCCTATAGACGGCCTGCCCTTCCCCGTCGTCGCGCGGATCGCTGGCGCGATCACGCGCTCCGGGCCGCCACTGCCATTGTACGTGAGCACTGCCTCTCGGAAATTCTACACGCTCGATCGGTCGCCTCGTCAGGTGTCGCCGCGACCGCAACTCGATTATGGGTTCGTCGCGTGGGTTCGGGTATGATCGGTCTCTCGCTCTCGGTTCGCCAGTGTGACTGTCCGCTGAGCGCCGCGAGCGGGGCCCACGACGTGGCGTTCGTCACACCGCACTGGCACTACGACCACGGGACGGGCCGGCTCGAGATGCGAGTGCTGGCGGAAGGGGCCAGTCGGACCGACGTCGAACGGGGACTGTCCGTGGTTCGCGACCACGAGGCGGTGCTGAGCTTCGACCTACTCGCGAAGGAGGGGCCAGCGGCGCGCGCTCGGGTGACGATGGGGACGACGGACGTGATGGGGACCCTCCGCGAGAACGACGGCTATCTCACGGGCCCGTTCGAGAACGCAGGCGGCAGCGAGCGCTGGACGATCGGGTTCGACGACGAACGTGCCGCCGAGTCGACCCTCGCGGAACTGGACGAGCAACCGGACGAGTACGAGATCCGCGAGCGAACCCGACTGGACCCGGCGACGGCACTGGAGAACCTCCGGGCCGAGTCGGTCGGAACGACGGTGCTGTCGGGCGCCCGTCGGCTGACGTCGACCGAACGGGAGACGATCCATCGGGCCGTCGACGCCGGGTACTACGACGTTCCACGCGGTGTCACGCTCGGCGACCTCGCGGTCGAATTCGACATCTCCGATGCGGCAGTCTCGAAGACGCTCAGGCGGGCCGAACGGAAATTACTCGCGCCGACGGTCGCCGAACTCGCGTCCGTCGCCGACCGCGGTCGGCCGGCCGGCCCGGAGTCGGAGTGGTGACGAACTGCCGATCGCTGGTCAGTTCCGCGTTCGCCACCCGGTTAACATCCTAACGAGAGCGTCCACCGGGCTCCGGTCCCTCGATAGAGACGTGACACGCAGGTTCGTCTCCGCAATGGCGCGCGTTCGGAATGGTAACTCGCGAGTCGGTTACGCGCTGGCCCCGATGGCAGCCGCCGCGCTGTGGGGCGGCCTCTACGTCGTGAGCAAGTGGGGGTTCGACGCGGTCCCGCCGGTGACGCTCGCGTTCTGTCGGATCGCCGTCGGCGCGGCGACGCTGCTCGTCGTCGTTCGATACGCCGCCCCGAAGCGGCGATTCTCGCGGGCGGACGTCCGCGGCTTCGTCGCGCTCGGAACCGTAGTCGCGGCGTCGATCGTGACGCAGTTTCTCGGGACCGCGATGACAACGGCGAGTCAGGGGTCACTCGTTACCGTCCTCACGCCAGTGTTTACGATTCTCCTCGGCGTCTCCGTCCTGGGTGAACGACTCTCCCGCCGCCTTGGCCTCGGGATCGTGCTGGCGACGCTTGGCACCGGGATCGTCCTCTACGGCCAGCACGACGCATCGACGCTCCGCAGTGGTGGGGTAAGCGGCGTCGGCATGCTCCTGCTAGCGAGTGCGACCTGGGCGGCGTACACCGTCTGGGGAAAACCACTCGTTCAGCGGTATTCGGCACTGGAGACGGCGACCTATTCCTGCGCCGTCGCCGTCCCGATAACGGGACTTGCGGTCCCCGTCGAACTCCTCGCGACGGAGGCGTCGATCGGGCCGGTCACGCCGTCGGTCCTGGCGGCCGTCGCGTACCTCGGGGTCGGTGGGACTGCCGGCGCCTGGTATTTCTGGTACAAGGGGTTGGAAGGCGTCGACGCGAGCGTCGTCTCGGTGTTCTTCTTCACCCAGCCCGTGGTCGGCGCCGCGCTGGGAGCGACGCTCCTCGGTGAGCGACTCGGTCCCGGATTCGTCGTCGGGGCGATCGTCATGGGTGCGGGTGTCGTCCTTACGTCGGTGGGACAGCCCGATCGCCCCTCGTCGCCAGGAGCACGAACGACCGCCGAGCGGACCGAGACCGATCCGTCCGGGGACTAGCAGCAGTCTCTCGTCGGCGCGATATCTATCGATAGAAGACAGCTGTGTGACCGCGGACCCCGTGCAGTGATGCGTTCACCTCGTCCGCGAGCGTCTCCGCCAGCGTGTCGGTCTCGGTTCCGGCCCGAGCGGCGCGCAAGAACTTCACTTTCACGAGGTCGTTATCTGCCAGCTGGTCGTTCAGTTCGTCGACGACTGACTCGATGCCGTGCTTCCCGACCCAGACGGTCACGTCGAGATCGTGTGCGCGCGACGTGCGCTCTGTCTCGTCCATGACCGGACGAACGGTCGGCCGGGGTTTGAATGGCCCGTCTCGCGACGCGGCGCCGATTAGCCGTCGTGTGGCGTCACTCGTACGGATATCTGGCCTGTTCGCCACAGTCGCAGGTGACGACGACGTGTCCGTCTCGAAGTCGGACACGGGCGTTGGCGCCCGGTCGGAGGTAAGCGTCGCAAGCGTCGCAGGTGAACCGGGTAAACGATCGCGGCAGTGCGAGCCGGTTGCGTTCTGCGATTCGCCTCGCCAGCCGGACGTACGAACGGGCCCGATCGTCGTTTCCTTCGGCTGCGGCCGCGGCTGCGAGTGCTTCGAGCCGCTCTAGGCGTTCCGCAGCAATACTCACACGTACACCGCGACGGGCCACGTAAATCGGTGTTTCGTTCTCCGGGGCCGTGTGATCCCGCTGGGTCTGGGGTTGCGAGCCGAACCACAAGACTGGTAGGGTCGACACGAGTACGGGGATGGTAGTATGCAGTTCGGTTGCCATCGCCACCGTCTCTCACCGCGCACATCTCGGCCGGTAGCCGGTCGCAGGCGACGACCGGCCCGCGCGTTCGGCCGCAACTCTCCGCGCGAGCGAGTCGGACCGGGCCCCTCCTGGCCGAGTGGCCCACGTGGTCGTTCTGCGGGGGGAAATTGGCTTGATAGCCGTTCACTGGCCGGACTCTGTGAATTGTTCGCACGGCTATCTGCCTGTCGTAATGTAGTTATGGGCCGAAAGACACAACCGAGGTAAGACAGCATGACCGGAACCGGACCGCATTCGAGCGGTCGACGCTCTCGTCGGGCGTTTCTCGCGACCGTCGGGACCGGGGTTACCCTTTCGACCAGCGGTTGCACGGAACTGTTCACCGAGGTCGCGTCGTGGGGCGATCAGCTTTCGGTGACGATCACGACGGTTCCGGACGACGACGATCGCCAGAGCAATGGGATCTTCAAACACCTCGCATCGTCACTTCGGGCGGCCGGTATCGACGTCACTCCGGATCTCAGGACGACTGCCCAGTTCGAAAAGAAGGTCTTGATAGACCAAGACTTCGACATCTTTGTCGGTCGGTATCCCGGAACACCGCGACCTGACGGGCTGTACGAGCTCTTCCACTCGACGTTCGCGTACGAGCCCGGGTGGCAGAACCCCTATGGGGTGACGAACATCGATCTCGACGAGCGACTCGAACAACTCAGACACGCGACCGGAACCGACCGGACCACCGCGATCGAGTCCGTCTTCGATAGCTTCCTTGCCACGAAGCCGTTCGTCCCGGTCTGTGCGCCTGCGGCCTACTACGCCGTCAACGACGAGGAGTTCACCGGCTGGGATCGTCAGTCGTTTCGGACCCGACTCGGCTACGTCGATCTCGATCCGGCCGCCGACGTCGATCAGTTCGACGGCCTCGTCACGGATGCCCGACCGACGCAGAACCTGAATCCCCTCGCCACTCACTACCGCCATACGGGTGCAATCACTTCGCTTCTGTACGACTCGCTGGCGACCCAGTCGGGTGACGGGCTGTCTCCCTGGATGGCTCGCGACTGGGAGTGGCAGGACGGACGGCTCACGGCGACGATGCGGCCCGACCTGACGTGTCACGACGGCGAACCGCTCACTGCCGAAGACGTCGCCTTTACGTTCGAATTCCTCACCGACCTCTCGCTCGGGCGAGCGGACTCCCCGGTCCCGGCGCCCCGGTTTCGCCGGGAGACATCCGCGGTCACCTCAGCGACGGCACTCGACGACCAGACGGTCGAATGTACCGTCGACGCCTCCCGAGAGGTGGCGACGTCCGTCCTCACCGTTCCGATCCTCCCGGAGCACGTCTGGCGACCGCTCGTCGACGAACTCGACGAGGAGACGGCCTCGACGGCCACTTGGCTCCGTGAGGAACTCATGGCCGAGTCGCTCAGCCACGTTGGGAGCGGTCCATACCAGTTCGAGAGCTGGGTACAGGGGGACCAGCTCACGCTCGGTCGATTCGACGAACACTTCTCGGTCGAGGATCCGGACCTTCCGGGCGTTCCCGTCGAGTCGCTCGTCCTCAGAAACGCCTCCAACGGGTCGGTGGCGATCGAGATGGTCGACGCTGGTGACGCTTCGGCCCTCGTTACGCCGATCGAAGCCGACGTCATCGGCGAGACCCAGGAGATGGAGACGGCCACCCGAATTACCGATCCGGGGTGGGCGTATTACCAGATCGGGTTCAACACCCAGAAACACCCGTTCAGCAACCATCGATTCCGCCGGGCCGTCGCCTCCCTGATCGATCGACAGTGGCTCGCGGAGACCGTCTTCCACGGTCACGCACAACCACTCTCGGTCCCAAAAGTCGATACGTCGGCGATGGATGACTACGCGTGGGAGGGTGCCGATCCGGAGACGCCGTTCGTCGGCACCGACGGTGAGGTGGACGTCGAGGCCGCACGGGATCTGTTCCGCGAGGCGAGCTTCGAGTACAACGACTCGGACGAACTGGTGGTGGGCAACTGATGCTCGTCAGTATCCTGAGTCGGGTTACCGTCATCGTCGCGCTCTTGCTGGCGATCGCAATCTGGCAGGTTATCGGGTTCGGTACCCTCTTCCAGGCGCTTCGCAACTGGCGACCGCGTGTCCGTGCTGCGTTGCCCGTGACGCTCGCGCTCGTCCCCGTGTTGATCGTGAACAAACTCGCCAGGCAGGATCTCGTCACCATCTCCCAGGAGTACGGCTTCCGGGTCGGTGACCTCTTCTACGTCATCGAGGGCCGGTTCATTCTCGTCTTCGAGACGATCGCCTCGACACAGCTCACACAGTACTTCTCGTTCATCTACATCTACGGCTACGTGTTCTTGCTGATCTTCCCGGTCGTGATGTACTTCACGCTGCAAGACTCGACGAAATTGCGGCGTCTGCTCGGTGCGTACGCACTCAACTATACGATCGGCGTCACGCTGTACGTATTGTTCCACGCCTTTGGCCCACGACAATACTTCGGGAGCGACGTCGAGACGATGCTCTATACGTTCGAACCGTCCTATCAGCTCCTCACCAGAGAGATCAACCACTACACGAACGTGTTTCCGTCGCTTCACACGTCGCTCTCTGCGACCGTCATGATCTTCGCGATCAGGTCTCGATCGCAATTCCCCGCGTGGACCCCAGCGGCGAGCGTCCTGGCCGTGAGCGTCTGGCTCTCGACGATGTATCTGGGCATTCACTGGGCGATCGACGTCCTGGGAGGCCTGCTCCTGGCGGGGACGTGCGTCTGGCTCTCGTGTCGCTTGATCGGCCGATACGATGTCGACAGCCACCTCCAGCCCGCCTACGACCGTCTTGGCGCTGTCGCCGATCGGGTCAGAGCGACCGGTGACAGTGCTGACGAACGAAGGCACCGGTAGCGACACTCGAGTTTCGAAGCGCTGGCACGGCCATTAGTCCCCGAATTGTCGGGTGATCGTCCACACGTCGTGCTCGGGCGTAATACTGTTATAGTCAGCCCGTCGAACGGTGAACGAACTGAATGGATTCGACTACCCTCGAGTCTCCCCTCTCTCGGCGAACGGTGCTCGGGACGGCGACGGCTGGTGGCCTCCTCGGAC
The DNA here is from genome assembly GCF_000337515.1 of Halovivax asiaticus JCM 14624. Classification (GTDB taxonomy): domain Archaea; phylum Halobacteriota; class Halobacteria; order Halobacteriales; family Natrialbaceae; genus Halovivax; species Halovivax asiaticus. The sequence continues at coordinate 78,406 of NZ_AOIQ01000008.1, read as the reverse complement.
TGTCCGGCTGTATGCGCGGACTCAGGAACCTCTTTCGCGACGACCCGGCCGACGAGTTCTCGCTCTCGGTCGCGAGCGTCAGTCCCGCCGACGACCGCCAGGCAGCCGCCGTGGCGGACCGGCTCGAGTCAGCGCTCGAGACCGCCGGCATCGACGTCGAGCGAGAGACGCTTCCGCAATCGCGCTTTCTCCGCCGGATTCTGATCGATCACGAGTTCGATCTCTTCGTCGATCGAACGCCGCGACTCGCCGATCCGTCGGCACTGTACGGACTGTTGCACACCCGGTTCGACGCGGAGTGGGGCTGGCAGAATCCCTACGGTTTCTCGAACGTCTCGTTCGATACGAATCTCGACCGACAGCGACGCCGAACGGGAGCCGCTCGCGAACGGGCCGTCGAAGACACGCTCGAATCGTTTGCCGCCAACCAACCCTTCAGTCCGCTGTGTCGGCCGACGTCGCGTCACGTCTGGAACGGTGATCGATTCGTCGGCTTCGACCGCCACCCACTCTCCGAACGGTACGCGTTCGTGGACATCGAGTCGACCGCCGCCGACGGGACGCTTCGGGCCGTCGTGACCGACGAACGCGTGACGCGTCACTTCAATCCGCTCGGAATCGGGGGTCGTCACTCACGTTCGCCGATCGACGATCTCCTCTACGACTCCCTCGCCACGACCGTCGACGGCGACGTACGCCCGTGGTTGGCCGACTCCTGGACGTGGAATGACGGCACTGCGACGCTGACACTCCGCGAGACGTCGTGGCACGACGGTGAGCCGGTTTCCGCCGAGGACGTCGCGTTCACGTACGACTTTCTGGCGGACACGTCGATGGATTCCGCCGAGGCGCCGATTCCCGCACCACTCTACCGGGGCCTGGCGACGGCGATTGCGGACGTCACCCGTCTCGATGACCACCGCGTTCGGATCACGCCTGAAGCCGGGAGGGCCGCCACAGAGCAAGCGTTCACGATCCCGATCTTGCCGGCCCATCTCTGGCGGGACCGGACCGAGTCGGCCGAGTTCGTCGACGTGGAGACGCCGAGTGGCGCGACGGTCGCCGTCGTCACGGATAACGTTCCCCCGATCGGGAGCGGCCTCTTCTCGTTCGACGACCGTGAGGAAGGCGAGCGCCTCACCCTCTCCCGAAACGGTGACCACTTCACGACGACTGCCGAGCTTCCGGAGACGCCGATCACCACGTTCGAAGTGACCGTTACGGAAGACACCGAGGCGGCGGTAGCGGCGATCGAAGACGGTGAGGCCGACCTGACGCTGTCGGCACTCGATCCCGTGATGGCGAGTTCGTACACCGCGGCGCCACCCCTGGTCACGCACGAACGCCCCAGCCAGTCGCTTTACTATATCGGGTACAACACCCGCAACGCCCCACTGTTGAACCCGAATTTCCGTCGGACGATCGCCGGTCTCCTCGACAAGCCATCGCTCGTCGAGTCGGTCTTCGCCGGTGCGGCCACACCGGTGGCGTCGCCGCTCGGCGAACCCTGGCAACCCGACTCGCTCGCATGGGACGGGGTCGACCCGGTGACGCCGTTCCTCGGCGAAGACGGCGAACTCGACGTGGACGCCGTGCGAAACGAGTTCAGGTCGATCGGCCACCGGTACGACGACGACGGAAACTTGCTCGTTCGCTCGTAACCGCTACGGCGGCTGTAGACCGTCGGTGACCGGTTTCGATCGACGCGAGAACGTGCCTGGAGCCGATCAGTACACAGCCTCGCTCACACACGTCGTTCGACGGCGAGCACTGGGTCACGATCGACCGGAAAATACCGAAACGGCTGTTCGCGTCAGTCGTCTTCGAGGGCGTCAGCGATGCGCTGGAGCTGTCGCGTCGCGTCGCGAACCTCGTCGCGGAGCTGACGGACTTCGCGGGTGAGTTCTTCGTTGCCGGCCTCGCCACCTGGGCCACCGCCGCCCGGGCCGCCCCCCATCATGCCGCCCATCATCTGTGCGAAGGGGTTGCCGCCGCCCATGCCACCGCCGCCCATGCCACCGCCGCCCATTCCGCCACCGCCGCCGCCGCCGAACGGACTCTCGGGGGCGTCGTCGCCGCCTTCCTGCTCGCGTTTCTCTCGGATCTCCTCGACGCGCTCGCGGAACGACTTTTCTTCGCCGTCGTCCTCGCCCGTTCCCTCGTCCGTCGCATCCTCGGTAGGATCGTCCGACATGCCCGCGAATTCACCTGCGGGTCGGAAAAACGTTGTCATGGCTATGGAGTGGTCGGTGGACGCGGGTCGAACTCAGTCACCGGCAAAGGCGCCGAGTGAGGACTGTCGGTCGGCCGTCGCATCGTCCGCGTCGAGTTCGTGTCCGACCAGTTCCCGGAGGTCGACCGCGTAGGTCGTTCCACGCCGTTCGAGGACGAGGAGCCGCCCCTTCAGGCCGACGACGGTACCCGTTCCCACGAGTTCGGTGACCGGCTGTGTCGAAAGCGAGAGGCCGTAGTCGAACGAGAAGCACTCGATCGGGTCGAACGTCGCGAGCACCGATTCCCAGGCCGCATCGTCGATGTCGGCGGCGAGTCCTTCGATCTTGCGCTCGATCCGGACCCGGTCGGTGAGATCGGTCGCGATCTCGGCCTCGAGCTCCCGGGCGATCCGGCCGTTTGAGACCGTGTGGATGTGGGCCGCCCGATCGGCGCCCTGTTCTCTGAGACGGGTTTCGAGTCGCTCCAGCCGGGTGACGCCGACCTTGAACGTCGTCGGGGCGAACGCGGCGAGATAGACGGCGTGGTCCGCGTAACAGTCCATCTCGTCTTTGAGACAGGTCCCCGTGCAGCGCGCACAGACCCACGTCGATGTGTGCGCGTCGCAGTACGGCGCCCCGTCGCGATCGCACGGGACGTGGTCGCCGGATTCGTAATCGATGGTCCCCGCACAGTGGCGATCACCGAGGCCGAACTCGAGGGTCGCGTCACGCTCGAGCGCCGTGCGAGAGAGGTCGCCGTCGTCACTCACAAGCAGCGAGGATCCGCGTCCCGACCGTTCGTAGCCGACGATCTGCACGCCGAACGCTACGCCGCGGGTTCCTATAGGCGTGGCGTTTAGGCCGTCCCCGCCACCCGAGGATCGGTGGCCGCCGAGGCGGTCGGTGCAGTTACCGACCCACCGCTCCGTCGCTGGTGAGTCGTGGACCGACCGTTCGACTGCGTTCTACACTGGGGAACCGTCGACCACAGATCCGCCGCGGTTCGGCCCAACTGTGGCAAAGATTTACGAACACGTACCGGAAATCCCCCGTATGACACTCGAAGGAAGGCTCGACGCGGCGTCGGCCGATGGGACCGTCCAGTTCACGCTCGCCGTCGAAAACACGGGCGACGATCCCGTCACGGCACAGTTTCGTAACGGGTGCCGGGCGGACGTGGCCGTCGTGGACGACGGGACGGAGATCTGGCGCTACACCGACGGGCGAATGTTCACACAGGTGCTCGGCAGCGAGGAGTTCGACCCGGGCGAGACCCGGACGTTCGAAGTGACGTGGGACGACCCGCAGCCGGGATCGTACACCGCCGTCGGTGAACTCACGGCGGCAAACTGTTCGTGCGAGGCGGAGACGACGCTCTCGATCTGAGGCTCGTCCGTCCTGTCCCGCCGAGAGCCGGCTGCGTGGCTCCTGGCCACTCGCGGCTCCGAGAGAGAAAGCATATGGTGCGGGCGTCCCTGAAACTGGTGAAATGGCGAACGGACGGACGGTTGGTGAGGTGCTAGAACGGGTACGTGACCGACGTCGGTCGAAGCGCTGTCCGACGTGTGATTCGACCGTGACGATTCGGGGCTTCCACGGCGAGTACCGCTGGTCGTGTCTCGCGTGTGACGCCGTCGGCTTCGGCTATCGATCCCGATCGGCGGCCCTCGAGGGGGTCCGGTCGGGGTGACCGTCGGGGTGTGAATGAGGTGATCGCCGGAGCCGGCCACGGTGCCCGGCTGGGTCCGGTCCGACCGATCGTCGGTAGCCTGGTGACTCCGATTGGCGATTCGCCGTGGCTCCCGTCGACGAGAGCGCTACAGCCGCCTTCGCGGTCAGTCGCCGGTGGAAACACCTTTCTCGGCTGGCCCGCGAGACACGCTCGATGCGGGGCACATCTACGGACGTGGAATCGTCGGCCGATCGGTCGCGCAGGCGGCTGGTCGGGTGGGGGTTGGGGATCGTCGTACTCGTAGTGGGAATCGGCCACCTCTTCGTCGTGCAATCGGTGACGGGACTGTACTGGGGGATTCCCGGCTGGTTGTGGGTTCAACTCGCCGTCCTGGGTGGGTTGCTCGCCCTGGCCTGGCTCGCGATCTCGCTGATCGCCGGTGGGGACGCGTCCGCGGCGTCGACGCCGATGGATGGTAACTCGTCCGGGTCGGTTGGTACCTCGCCCGAGTCGGACGGTGGCTCGTCCACGACGGGTGGTGACGCGTGACGGCGTCGATCGCGCAGGTGACCTTCGCCGGCTACCTCGCCCTGATGCTGGTGATCGGCGTCTACGCCGGCCGGTTTACCGAGCGAACGCCCGCCGATTTCTACGTCGCGGGCCGGACGGTCGGCCCGCTCGCACTCGCGCTGACGCTCGTCGCGACCGTCCTGAGTGCGTTCACCGTCTTCGGCATCGGTGCGCGGACGGTCGGGACCGGGCTCGGCGCGTTCTCGTTTCTCGGCCTCGCGGCCGTCTTCTACACGTTCGTCTTCGCGTCGGTCGGCGTGACGCTCTATCGCATCGGTCGGGAACGTGACGTACTCACGCCCGCGGAGTACGTCAGGGACCGATACGAGAGTCCGGCCCTGGGCATCGTCTACCTCGCCGTCACGGGCATCTTCATGATCGCGATGCTGGCTGGCCAGCTCATCGGCGGGGGTGTCGCCCTCGATACGCTGGTCGACATTCCGTACACGGCCGCTATTCTGGTCATGGCCGCGTTCATGATCGTCTACGTCCATCTGGCTGGTTACCGCGGCGTCGTCTGGTCCGACGTCGTCCAGTCGACGGTCCTCTTCGTCGTCCTGGCCGGCGTCGTCGGCTACGTGATGATCGGCCTCGACAGCGCGTCCATCGCGGCCGAGGCGGCGACGGTCGAACCGTCGCTCTTCACTCTCCCTGGCCCGGATGGGACCTGGACACCGCTCGCGATCGCGACCGCCGCCCTCGCCTTCACGGTCGGCGTCCCTGGCTACCCGCACACGATACAGCGGTACTTCTCGGCCGCCGACGAGACGACGCTGCGCCGGTCGGGCGTGCTGTTCGCGCTGGTTGCGATCCCCATCTATCTCTTCGGGACGCTGCTGGGTGCGTGGGCGCTGGGGGTCGTCTCGGTCCCGGATCCGACCACCCACGTGATCCCGGTGTTCATCGAGGCGATCTCGTCCCCGGTCGTGTTCGGGATCGCGATGGCAGCGGCGACGGCGGCGATCATGTCGACGGCCGACTCGGTCGCACTCACGATGAGTTCGATGCTTAGCCGGGACGTCTACCGGGTCGTCGTCGAGCCGGCCGCGAGCGACGAGCGCGAGGTGGCGGTGACGCAGGGGTTCCTGATCGCCACCGTGGTCCTGTCGGTCCTGCTCGCCCTCGCCCAACCGGCGGGGATCTTCGACCTGATCGCGTTCGCCGTCGTCGGCTTCGCGACGACGACCGCCCCCGTCTTCCTCGGTGCCTACTGGCGTGGTGCGACGGTCGCCGGTGGCGTCGCGTCGCTCGTGCTCGGGCCGGGCGTGACGATCCTGTTCTTCCTCGAGGTCATCCCACCGGTCTACACCTTCGGGATGCACTACGGGTTCGTCGGCGTCCTCGTCGCCTACGGTATCTTCGTCGGGGTGAGCGTACTCACCGCGACGCCCGGTGCTCGCTCGATTAGCGCCTACAGCCGATCGATCGTCCTCGATCGAGAGTGATCGTGCGGTTGGCCGCCCGACTGTGTGGCCGGACTCGGCAACACTTTCCGGAAGGCCGGACGTCTCCGAATCGGTGCTGATGGGCCGTGCGGTCCGGTCCGCGCCCGTCCGTCCGACATTTCGCTCTCGCCGGCGTCAGCGCCCGCGGTGAATCCGGACCCCACTGACAGCACTATTTGACTGGCTTCCGTAGGACCGACTGCATGACGGACCACGATACGACCGCACTCGTGACGGCGGACTGGGTCGAGGATCACCTCGATGACTTTCAGTCGGACGATCCCGCGTACCGACTGCTCGAAGTCAACAACCCGACGGTAACGGCGGATTCGGACTACACACCCTACGAGGAGGGCCTCATTCCGGGGGCGACATTCTTCGACTGGGACGAGGACCTGAGCGATCCGGTCCAGCGAGACCTCCTGGAGAAGGAGGCGTTCGAGGAACTGAACGCCCAGGCGGGGATCACCGAGGACTCGACGGTCGTCATCTACGGCGGCGGGCGCGTCCCCAATTGGTTCGCGCTCTTCGCCTACTGGGAGTACAAGTACTACGGCCACGACGACGTTCGCGTGATCGACGGGGGCAAGCCCTACTGGGTCGCAAACGACTATCCGCTGACCACGGACGTCCCCGAGTTCTCGCCCCAGGAGTACACTGCGTCCGGCCCGTTCGAGGACATCCGCGCCTACCGGGACGACGTCGAGCAGGCGGTCGACACTGGCGTCCCGCTGGTCGACGTTCGCTCGCCCGAGGAGTTCACCGGTGAGGTCATCGCGCCGGAGGGCCTGCAGGAGACGGCCCAGCGCGGCGGGCACATTCCCGGCGCGCAGAACGTCCCCACGACCTCGGTGCTGAACGAGGACGGTACGTTCAAAGACCCCGACGAACTGCGCGAACTCTACCGAGACGTCGGAATCGAGGACGACCAGGAGGTCGTCACCTACTGCCGCGTCGGCGAGCGCTCGTCGATCGAGTGGTACGTCCTTGCCGAACTGCTCGGGTTCGACGACGTGCAGAACTACGACGGATCCTGGACGGAGTGGGGGAACATCATCCGGGCTCCGATCGAGACCGGCGAGGCGGAGTGACGCCCAGTCGGGTCCGGTGAGTGGCCAGCCTCGCCGATCGGCTGGCCAACGTTCGATCGTGTGCCGTGTGCGCACGACACGGTAATGTTTCGAGCCGAAAGGGGTATACCGGTCCCTGACCAACCAGTCAGTCAGTGACTGACGACGCACGCGACGCGATCATGCAGGCGACGTACGAGGCGCTCTGTGCGGAGGGCTACAGTGACCTCACCGCCCAGCGGATCGCCGATCGGACCGAGATGAGCAAGGGGTCGCTGTTCTACCACTACGACTCCGTCGACGACTTGCTCGCATCGTTCATCGAGTATCTGCTCGCCGGCTACGGGCACCGTGCCGAGGCGCTCGACGGCTTCCCACCGGAGGAGCGCCTCGCCGCGTACGTCGAGTGGTGGTTCGACATCTCGACGGCCGAGGGAACCGGCCATCACACGGCGATGCTGGAACTGCGCGCGCAGGCACCGTACAACGAACTGTTCCAGGAGAAGTTACGGGAGAGCGACGAGGCGTTACGCGACACGCTGGTCGATATCTTGACGACGGGTATCGAGACCGGCGCGTTCGTCGATCACGACCCGTCGACCGCGGCCGACTTCCTCCTGGGCGCGTTCGTCGGGGCGCGGGTACGTCACTTCACGCTGGGGCGAGCAACTTACAGCGAACACGCCTACGTGGCGACCAGGGAGTACATCGAGACCGAAATCCTGGCACCGGAGACGACGTATCCCGACGAACCGGCGGTTACGTTTCCGCCGGACGAACGGTTCGCGGATACCGGTGACGAACAAGATGCTCCGGATGGCGCTGGACAGGACGATCGTACCGAGGCCGCGACGGCCGACGCGGCAAGTGAGCACGAGGACGCCGAATGAGCTCGGAGACGGACCGGTCAGTCAACGTCACCGACGGCGACCTGTTCAAGCCCCTGATGGTGCTGTCGGCGCCCATCGTCGGCTCGCAGGTGCTGAACGTCGGCTACAACATGGCCGACACGTTCTGGGTCGGCCGGCTCGGCGGCGACGCCATCGCGGCGCTGTCGTACTCCTGGGCGGTCGTCTTCTTGATGATCAGCGTCGGCGGCGGACTCACCGTCGCGGGGACGGTGCTCATCGCTCAAAACAAAGGTGCGGGCAAGACGGCTCGCGCGAGTCACATCGCCGGCCAGACACTCGCGTTCGTGACGGTCGTCGCGCTGGCGTTCGCCACGGTGGGCTACCTCCTGACACCGTGGCTCATGCAGATGGTGGGTGCGGATCCGGGCGGCGACGCCTACGCCTTCGCGGTCGGCTACACCCGGATCATGTTCGTCGGGATCGCCTTCATGTTCTGGTTTTTCATCTTCGACGCGCTCTCGCGCGGCTGGGGCGACACCCGAACGCCGCTGTACCTGATGGCGATCAGCGTGGCCCTGAACGTCGTGATCGACCCCGTCTTGATCCTCGGATTCGACGGCAACCCGCTGTTCGCCTGGCTCGGGCTGACCGATCTCGAGTCGTCGCTGTACGCCGCGACGGGCTTCACCGGCTGGGGCGTCGACGGTGCGGCGATCGCGACGATCTTCTCGCGGGCAGTCGCGGCGGTCATCGGCTTGTTCTTGCTCTTTTCGGGGCGCGTCGGGCTCGATCCGTCGCTGTCCGATCTGTGGCTCGAACGCGAGACCGTCCGGAAAATCCTCGATATCGGCGCGCCGACCGCCACCGAGCAGGGCTTTCGGGCGTTCGGCATCACCGTTCTGACGGCGATCATCGCTCTCGCCGGGACCGAGGCGGTCGCCGCGTACGGGATCGTCACGCGACTGTCCTCGTTGCTGTTCATGCCAGCATTGGGGCTCGCTCGCGGCACAGAGACTGTCGTCGGGCAGAACCTCGGAGCCGATCAGGTCGACCGGGCGAAGCGAGCCGTCAAGTTGAGTTCGGTGGTCATCGTCAGTGTCTTCGTCGTGGTCATCGCGATCGCCTATCCCTACGCCGAGGCCATCGCAGGCGTCTTCATCACGCCCGACGCCGAGAACGCGGACGTGGTGATCGAGTACGCCGCCGCCTACGTCTTCATCGCCGGCCCGTCGTACGTCTTCCTCGGCGTCTTCCAGATCCTCCTGGGCGGACTCCGTGGGAGCGGGTCGACGAAGGCCGCGATGGTCCTCTCCGTCCAGGAGCTGTGGGTCTGGCGGATCCCGATCGCGATCGTCGCCGTCGTCGCCTTCGAGATGGGCGTCGTCGGCGTCTGGTACGCCGTCGCCATTTCGTTCGTCGCCTCGGCGATCGTCACGGGACTGTGGTTCCTCCGTGGGACCTGGACGGACAACGTCGTCACGGACGACGTGGCGACGCCCGTCGCAGGAGATTGATTGCTTCGGCTGCTGATCCGTTCCCACCCTACCACGCTGTCAGCGCCCGCGGGCCGTGGAGCCAGACGAGGACGGCGAGGAAGGTCCCTGCGCCGGTCAGCGCGAACGCGCTGCCGACGTAGAAGACGGAGGCCATACTCACTTCGTACATGAGCCAGCCGCCGAGCAGCGGGGCGATCACGCTGCCCGGGCGCCAGACGAGTTCGCGGATGCCGAAACTGGAGGCGACGCCGCCGTCCTCGGTGCCTTCGTCGGCGAACAGCGCCATACTCGCGGGTTCGCGGAAACTGTCCGCGACGCCGAGGAGGGCGGAGAGGCAGACGAGCGGGACGAACGCCGGCGAGACGTCGCCGAAGATCACTACCTCTCCCGGGAGTCCAAGTGCCGCGCCGATCGCCGGCGAAAACGGGACGATCAGCGCCACGAGGCCGTAGGCGGCTCCGCCGGCGAAGACGAACAGTGCGCGCCCGTGGCTATCCGAGAGGCGCCCCGTAAACGGTTGACAGCACATGTTGGTGAACTTCTCGCTCGTTACGGTGAGCGCGACGGCCAGTCCGCCCCCGTATCCGAGTCCACCCTGCGCCGCGGCGACGCCGGCGAAGATCGGGATCCACGTTCGGACGAGCGTCACCGCGAACGCGTACTGAAGACGGAAGGTCGAGAGGGTGACGATTCGGCGGTTGACCGCGAGGTCGCTGAACGGAAACCCCTCGATGCGGGTTTCGTCGGGCTCGAGGAAGTGATAGACCACGAGCCAGGCGAGGCCCATGATGACGACGATGATCGCGAAGACGGGGCCGAACCCGACGGCATCGTAGATCCCGCCGGCACTCATACCACCGACGATGGAGGCCGCGAAGCTCGCCGCGTTGGCCTTCCCGATGTGGTTTCCCCGCGTCTCGGCCGAAGCGAGCTGGCCGACCAGTGAGAGGGTCATGAGGCCGGCTCCGGTGACGGCGATCCCCTGCAGGGCCCGTACCGCGATGAACGACGCGCTGGAATCGACGAATGGGAACGCGGCGTAGACCAGGACGCCGGCACCGAGGACGGCGAGCAGGACGGATCGCTTGTCGAATCGATCACCGCCCCAGGCCAGCGGGATCACCGCGACCGTTTGTGCGAGGGTGAACCCGGTCGTGTAGAGGCCGACGACGAGTCCGGCGCTGATCGTGAGGCCCAGCACGGAGACCCCCGACGGGTCGAGCTGGTTGATGTACGCCGGTAGTAACGTGATCAGCGTGATGAAGCCGAAGCCCTCGGCGAACCTGGCGAGATACAGTGCGCGGAACTGGGTGCTGGACTCGGCCACGCTGGGTGGTTCGACCGATCCGGCGTATATGTTTCGAACCGTAACGAATTGTCGATACCGCACCGTCAGACATCCGTCTGCCGAACCTTTTTGAGGAATTACCACCGACTATAGCCCGGCCGCAACGCCCCAGGTTCGCATCCCATTCCCGTGTCCCCCCTCGGGCGTCGGCCCTTTTCACACGGCGAGCGCAGAGCCACTTCCGCTGGCTTCGACACACCCGCTCGCCTTCGATACGCCTGTCGGTTCGCTGTCCGACTCTCGATCAGCGCCAGCCGTCCGTCGGCGTCCGATTCGTTCGAGCAGGCGACCGACGGCACGAGGCTTCCGTCACTGGGGACCTACGGGCCTCATGGACGATTCCGGAGCCGAAGCCGTTCGCCAGTTCTACGCGTGTGAAACCTGTGGCCTGGTGTACGCCAGATTGGAAGCACCACAGACCTGCCGGCTGTGTGAGACCGCGCTGTTCGTCGCCGTCTGCCCGGCGCCGGTCGACCCGTGACTCCTCACTCGCCGACGCGTTTCTCCATGACGATCTCGTCGTAGTCGCGCTCGTCTAACGGATACTCGTCGGTTCGTTCGTATCCTCGCTCGCGATAGAAGTCCGGAAGGAACGGATGCGCTGGCGGTGTCGTCAGCCAGATCGTGTCCGCGTTTCCGGCGTCGACGGCTGCCTCAGCCGCCGCCAGCAGTTTCGATCCAACGCCCTGCGCTTTCCAGTCGGCGTGAACACCGAGTCGACTCACCTTGACACGATCCGGTGCGGTCGCTTCGAGTCGGACGCCTCCGACAACTGTGTCTTCCACCGTCGCAACGATGACGCCGTTCTCGTCGATCCACGCGCCGAGCATCGCCGGCGTCACCGACTCGGCTTTCGCCGGGAAGCCGAGTTCGCGGTTCCGCGCGTACGCACTCCGGTACACGGCCGCGAGCCGGTCCGCATCGTCCGGCCGCGCCTGCCGAATCCGGACACTCGCCTCACGAACGCCCGTCTCGTCCCGATCGGTCGGTTCCGTGTCTTCGTCCCCACCTGTCTCGGCGGGTGGGTCAGCACGCGCTGGATCGCCGGGTGCCTCGTGCTCGTCGGCCGTCGGGTCGGCCTGGTCGCTCGTCGTCTCCTCGGTGTGAGTACGATCTGTGACGTCTTCGGTGTCGGTCGCCTCGTCGCGATGGCTGTCTTCGGACACGCTCCCGCCGCGTCGGTTCTCATCGCGTTCGGCGCCTGCATTCGGTCTCCCTTCGTCGTGACCAGTGGTCGCTTCGCCCGTCCCGGCTTGGGATGCCTGTCCGGCTGGGGCGGGCCCATCGGCGATAGCCCTGTCTGTCGTGACTGACCCGTCTTCCTCGGCGTGCGTGGGAGACGGTGTGTGATCCGGCGGGGTGTCGGAGTCCTCGCCACCAGCGCCAGATTCGGTATCGACGGTCGCCGACTCGGGTTCGTCGGTTCCCTGGGTGTCGTCGGACTCCTCATCTCGATCGCCGGCAGTCCTGTCGTCCTGGCTGTCGTCAGCCCGTTCGTCCTGCTTCTCGTCCGCCTCGTCGGTCTGGTTTTCCTCGTCCGCAGCATCCCGACGGAACCGGTGGGTGAACCCGTCCAGGACCTCCCAGAGGTGTTCGTCGTCGACGATCTCCCAGCCGTGGTCGGCGAGGCATTCGCCGTGTCCGTCGTCCACGGTAAATCGCCACGTCACAGCACCGCTGGCGCGTTCTTCCTCGTCCGGCGGTGTCTCTTCGCGCACGGCCGTCAGGACGAGACCGTCCTCCCGCCGGAGGGTGACCGCCTCGTCTCCCAGCTCCTCCAGATCCCAGGTCATTGGATGGTCATTCTTACTCACCATTGAAAACGGTCGCGGTGAATTTGTTGTCAGGGTCGCCGACCAGTTGATCGATCGTCGTTCGATGTGCCCGTCCGAACCGGCCCAGTAATCGGACCGTCGTCACCGGCTGTCTCCGACTGTGGCCACCTCGCCACGTTCAGACGTGCTCGTCGAGGAAGCCGACGATGCGCTCGAACTGCTCGATGCGGTTCTCACGGGAGGTGGTGTGGTGACCCTCGTCGGGGAAGATGCAGGTTTCGACAGGGATCCCCTGTGATTCGACGGCGTCGGCGATCTGTCGCGCTTCGTCGACCGGGACGCGTGGGTCGTTCTCGCCGTGCTGGACGAAGAGCGGACACTCGATCCGATCGACCGCGTGGATCGGTGAGATGGATTCGAGGAACTCCCGATCCGCTTCGAGCGAGCCGTACTCGGCTTCGCGGTGGGAGCGACGGTAGTCGCCGGTGTTCTCGAGGAAGGTGATCCAGTTGGCGATGCCGACGAAGTCGACGGCGGCCGCCCAGTGCTCGGGGTACTCGGTGATACATGAAAGGACCATGAACCCGCCATAGGAGCGGCCGTAGCAGACGATCCGGTCGGGATCGATCGCCGGGTGGTCGGTGAGCCAGTCGACAGCGGCGTCGATATCCCGGACCGAGTCCAGCCGCTTTTCGACGTCGTCGAGCGCGGCGTAGGTCGTGCCGTAGCCCGTCGAGCCGCGGACGTTTGGCTCGAAGAGCGCATAGCCGGCGTCGAGGAAGTACTGCCGGATCGGCCGGTTGCGCCAGGATGGGCGACGCTGGGCGCTCGGTCCGCCGTGGATGTCGACGATGACGGGCGTCTCGCCGGGGTCGTAGTCGTCGGGGAGTGTGAGGAACGCGGGAATTTCCCTTCCAACGCGAGACCCCATCTCGCGAGCAGACGGGCGTTGCCCGTCGACGTCGAACGTCTCGTACCGGATCAGTTCGGGTTCGTGGTACCGATCGAGCGTGACGCCGCCGGGCGAGGGCGTCGTCCACTGCGTGGCCTCGGGTCCGGCGACGCCGCCGTCGGCGAGGTCGATCTCGAAGATCGAGTAGTTCAGGTTCGTCGCCGAGACCGTCATCGCGGCGCGTTCGCCGTCGGCGCCGATCGTCAGTTCGGAGACGACGCCGGCGGGGTGGTCGACCGGGACGGCGGCCACGTCGGTCGCGCTGGCCAGTCGGCCGGCGGCCGTCACGGAGTAGCCTTCGACGTTCCACGTGTAGACGAGTCGGCCCGAGTCGGCGTCGAGGGCGAATCCGTCGATGCTCCAGTCGCGGTCGTGCGCGGCGGCCGTGACGGTGTCGTCGTCCGGGAGGGCGGCGTCGCCAGCCGCGGCGGCCTCGAGAATGTCGTCGTCACTTCCGACGACGGTCGCGATGTCGCCGCCCGCTTCGTCGATGCGGACGAGCTCCATCGTGTCGGCGTTCGCATCGCTCAGGCAGTAGACGTCGTCGCTCGGGCCGAACGTCGCGTGTGTGTATCGAACGTCGCCGTCGTGGGGCGTAACGTGGTCGCGCTCGCCCGTCTCGACGTCGACGACGAAGAGGTCCGTGTCCGCACTGGAATTCGCGGTACTCACGAGCAGTCGTTCCCCGTCCGGGCTCCAGTCGTCGATCCTGTAGAACCCCTCGCCCTCGCAGACGAGTCGTGGCTCCGGGCCGTCGGCCGCAGTCTCCTCGTCGGCTCCCGTTTTCTCCGGCTCGATGTCGTCGACGTCCATCACGTAGACGTCGAAGGCGGCGCTGTCTCGTCGATTCGCGGTGAAGGCGATCTTTTCGCCCGCGGGGCCCCAGCCGCCCCACAGGTGGATCGCGTCGGGTCGGTCGGTCAGGCGGGTAACCTCGTTCGTCTCGGGATCGAGCGCGAAGAGTTGATCGTGTTCGTCGGCGCCGCTGTCTTTTCCGAACGCGATCGTTCCGCCGTCGGGCGACCAGTCTGCGACGGAAACCCGGTCCTCGTAGAACGTTCGCTGGGTTGGCCAGACATCCGGTTCCTCGCTCGTCCAGACCTGCATCGTCCCGGTCGTGTCGGCGAGGAAGGCGAGGCGGCCGTCGGGCGCGACGGTCGGGGCCTTCGTCTCCCGCGCGGAGAGATAGTCTCGAAGCTCGCGTGGCATGGATCGAGTGGCGGACCGGGGCCTGTTTACCCTTTGGGTCTCGGCACCGTCTCACCCTGGCGTCTCTCCAGATACGTGAGGCAGTTCACCGGCGGAACCTGGCGGGCAACAGGGAATCCAACGGAGCCGACGATGGAAGCGCGTCTCCGTCTGGCCGCGCATACGAAACGGATCGTTGGGGGCGGCGAACCGCGTGGCCGTCGATGGCAACGAACTACTGTCGCGGTCCGTCTCGTTGAGGAGTCCGTTCCAGCCGTTCTCAGTGTGCCATATCGAGGAGGAAGATGAGGAGAAACCCGACGAAAAACAGCGTCGTCGATGTCGGCGTTTCCGGCACCTTCTGGGCCTTCACGAGGAGTTCCTCCGTCACCAGATAGAGGAGCGCGGCGGACCCGAACGCGAGCACGAGCGCAATCGGCGTTCCCGACACGCCGCTGAGTGCGAACACACCGACGAGTACGCCGAGGAGCAACAACAATCCGAAACTTCCCGGTACGGCGAGTTTCCTGAACGTCCCCATCTCCTCGGGCAACGCGATGACGCCGGTGACGCCGAGGAACAGGACCTCGATGGCGAGCGCGACCGCGATGAGGACGCCGGTGGCCGGTTCCGTCAGGAACGCCACCCCGATGAGCACGCCGTCGATCACCATGTCGATAGCGACGGTGACGAGCAGGCTGGCCGCGCCCGCGATCTTCCCGCCGATGCCTCGCTTCTCGACGTACGTTCCGAGCCGGTGGACGCCGAGCATGGTCACGACGCCGATCGCGAACCCCACGACCACCACGCTCGGGGCGCGAGTGTGGACATCTGGCAGGAGCTCGGCGGCGACGGCGGCGAACACGACGCCGGCAGCGAAGTGCTGGACGTTGCTCTCCATCTGCGCCGACGGCGACCGGTAGATTGCGATCACGCCACCGACGAGTGCGGCGACGACCGCCAGCATCGTGTACGAAACCGCCTGGACCAGTACTTCGGTCATCTTTTCCCTCCTACTTCGTCCAGCTAGTTGAGTACTGTCGCATAATCGCCTGATCGCGTATTCGTCGGATCGACTCACTAACGGATACGTGAAGCCCTCGATTGTGCTGCCCGCCGCGAGCCCGCTCGCACCTTCGGGAGAACGTTCGGCCCGTCGCGTTCACGTCGAGTTGGCCCTCGACAGTCGTGAGTCCTTGTCGGCGGCGAACCGATCGTGCGTCGACGGCGTCTCCGGTCATTCGCGGGTCCCAGGGAAACTACGTCGAAAACCCACCATTGCACGTTCGCTCACTGCCGCTCCGGCTGGGGCCCGCCGCCTGTCTGGGCCTCGTGAGCGTCGCTCCACCCGCCGGCGTCGACGACCTCGAACAGCTTTCGCCAGTTTTGCGTGTCCTCGCTCTCCGGAAGCTGGTTTCGAAGCTGTTCGAAGTCCGAGCCGGGCACCTGCTCGCGGACCAGATCGATAATCACTCTGGTGTGATAGGCGACGGTGGCCTTGTCACGCCCCTCGATCTCGCTGGCCCGGTCCAGAAACTCCGCCCAGTCGAATCGCTGCCCGTGTTCGTCGACGGCACCGGTCAGGTACCACTTGATCTCCATCGGGAGCGACGCGGCGAGATCGGCTGCGTTCTCGGCGGGAATACGCTGACCGAGCGGGTACAGCGTCGCCCGGATCGCTCGCACGGTTTCTCCGGTTCCCGGGAGTTCGAGTCGGTGCTGTACCTCGCCCGTGAACTCGTTGAAGTTCATACGCAAACCGCCCACGACCACCCTCATCACTGCTAGTGGTACGTGTTGGGCCGAACGAACGTCTCGCGACCGAGTTGGGCACCGATTTCTGTTGTCTCCGTTCCGCTCGTAACGGGGAGAAACCGCCGAACGTGTCACGGAGGAAAATCGGCGATCGAATTCGGGTGGCACTACCAGAGCGGGACGAACGGGGTCGTGTTATATGCTCCTCGACATCGTTCGATCAGTCCGACGGCGGACGAAAGAACCCGCTTACGACGGGTATCGGACCGTCGATCGTGATCGAGGCCGGCTCACGTGAGATCGATTCGATTGCGCGCACGGTCCGGTCGTCGAGAGCGACTGGCAGTGCCATTGCTGCCGGGAGCGATCGAGCGGTGTACCGTCTTCCGAACGACCCGCTTACAGATCCATGGACATCGAAGCTATCGTTTCGACCGAGTACGTCGAGTTCGACCCCAAGACACCCGTCTCGAAGCTCGCCGGGGCGTTCGCGGACTCCGAGGTCACCGGGGTCGTCGTGCACGGCGACGAGTTCGACGGCGTCGTCACCAGACGCCAACTCGCTCGCTCGCACGTCCAGCCCGGACAGACGATCGGATCGCTCGTCTGGCACGTCCCGCGACTCACACCGGACGAGGACGTCCGCCACGTGGCGCAGTTGATGATCGACAGCGACTCGCAGTTGCTCCCCGTGTTCGACGGGCAGCACCTGGCCGGTGTCGTCACCGCCGACGACATCCTGCGGGCGGTCCAGCCGTTTCTCGACGCGGCGACGGTCGCGGAGGCGTATTCGGCGGACCTCGTGACGCTCGACCCGGACTCGACGCTGGGCGACGCGCTCTCCCTGTTTCGCGAGGAGCACATCACACACCTTCCGGTGGTCGAGGACGACGCCGCTGTCGGCGTGTTGAGCCTCTACGACGTGACCGACCTGACGGTCAGGGCCGAGGTGCAGAGCCAGGGTGGCGACGCGGGTGGCGTCGACCCGTTCGGCGGCGAACTCGCGGACAGCACCGGTCGGACCCACGGCGGATTCGGCGCCCGTGAGGGAGAGAGCGATCGGATGCTCGATTTGCCCGTCCGAGACGTGATGGCGTCGCCGGTCCGGACGATTCACCCCGACGAGACGCTCGAGGTCGCCGTCGACGAGATGTTCGACGTCGGCGGCTCGTCGCTCGTCGTCACGACCGACGGGTCGCCCCACGGCATCGTCACGACGACGGACGTGCTCGACTCGTTGACGTGGGAAGCCGAGGGCAATCGGGCGGTCCAGGTCTACGGGACGGATCTGATCGACGACACAACCTACGAGGACATCGTCCAGATGGTCGACGGGTTCGACGACCGGGATCACGGCATGTCGATCTTGGACGCGAAGGTCCACCTGCACGAACACGACGAGAAGCGTCGGGGCGTCCCGCTTTTGCTCGCACGGATCAGGCTGCACACTGACCGCGGACTCTACATCGCCTCCGGTGAGGGCTACGGGGCGACGCAGGCGCTGAAAGAAGTGCGCGACGTCCTCGAGCGGCAGATCCGCGATCGGAAGACCCGCGGCCGATCGAAGAAGCCGCCGGACGAGGCGTTCTGGGAGAAGCGATTCGGCTGGTTACTAGAGGAGTGAGGCACGCCGAGAACACCGTCACTCCGAGTATCCCTCCTGAAGAAAGGTTCCCTCCGTCTCGTATATCGACACCAGCTCGGCGATGAACTCCTCGTAGGTCTCGTCCGTCTCGGTGTGCTCGTCGAGTCGTTCTCTGAGGTCGTCGCTGATCTCTATCGTGTGGGGCATGGGTGGGCGCTCCGGTGGAGGGAGTCATGCGGCCGACCGATAAAATACCCTGCCGCCGATGCGAGGGCTGGGAGGATTTCGGACCGCTCGTCGTGCGGCCGTTTCGGCCCGTGTCGAGACCCGCCACGAAACGACGGCACTCGATTACGACTCGGGCCGTCGACGACGCCGGGCGAGCCAGTAGCCGATCCCCGCGAGCCCGATCACTCCGGCGATCGTCGCGATCAGGCGAGCCCGTCCGGCCGCCGCCTCGCCGACCACGGGTTCGACGGGGGTACCGTCACGGGTTGGCGTGCCGATTGTGACGGTTCGCGACCCGCCGCCCGCCGCCGTCTCGACGACGGCTGCGTCGCTCTCGGTTGCCTGGGCGTCTGCGCCGGATTCGACGAACGCGGCGAAGTCGGCCGCGAAGGATTCGACCTCGTCCCAGTCGGTATACTCGTAATCCCGCGAGGTGTCCGTGTCGCCGGTCGTCACGGCCGAGACGAGCCTGAAGGCCGCGCGGGTCGGCCAGTCGTACTCGGTGTAGGTCACGGCACCGGGGAACAGCCCGATTCGGTCGGGGACCCAGTCCGTCCCCTGGGCGAGGGCGTCCACCCACTCGATCGCCCCGCTCTGGGCCCACTCCGAGGGGAGGATCGAGGCGAACGAGAGCTGGACGAACGCGGTCGGCTTCTCGCGGAGCGTCGTCGCGTGTTCGCCGACGAAGTCAACGATTTCCGGGACGTGCGCGCGGTTGACGACTGGCGAGGCGACGACGATTCCGTCGTAGTCGATCTCCGGTAGGGTCGTCGCGTCCCGGACGTCGGTTCTGGTGACGCTGTGGCCCCGTTCGGCGAGGACGCGCTCGACGAATCGCGCGACCTTCGCGGTCTGTCCCGTTTCGCTGCCGTAGACGATGAAGAACGACGCCATGGGGGATCGTCGGCGACTACGTCGGCCACCGTCCTAAAGCCGCCACCGGCGACGTCGCCCGCCGTCTGCGTGCCCCACCGTGCGTGACTTTTGGATGTCGTGATTCACGGCGCGTAGGTCCCCGTCACCTGGGTCTGCGCGACGACGTGGTCCTCGATCGCGTTCCCGAGTGTCTCGGCCAGCGCGCCTTCGGACAGGTCGAGGGTGGTGTCGAGTGCGTACAGTTTGAACCGGTAGGTGTGTTCGCCGTCCGGTGGCTTCGGGCCGCCGTAGCCGACCTCGCCGAAGTCGTTCTCGCCCTCGACGGCGTCGGTCGGCTCCCACGCTCGCGGGATGTCGTCCCGCTCGGGATCGACGTTCCAGACCAGCCAGTGGACCCAGATCTTGCCGGCGGGGTCGACGGCGTCGGGATCGTCGACGACGAGGGCGAGCGACGTGGCGTCGTCGGGGACGCCGGAAATCTCGAGCGGCGGGTTGACGTTCCCGCCCTCGTAGGCGTGGGTGTCCGGAATCGGGTCCCCGTCGTCGAAGGCGGGACTCGACACCCGTAGCTCGCCCCGCTGGTCGGCGACCGACAGCGCGTGATTGTACGCGTCGCTCACGCTCCCTCCTGGAGGAATCGCCCCTCCTGCTCGTAGATCGCCACCAGTTCGGTGAGGAACTCCTCGATCGTCTCGTCCTCCTCTAAGTGGCCCTCGATCCGCGCGGCGAGGTCGTCGTCGAGTTCGATCGTCGTGGGCATTCGAGGCCCCTACACCAACCAGATGAATAAATGCGGGGCCGTCGCCGCACGATACCTCGACAAGAGTGAAGAGTTGAGTCGTGAACGATATTCTCACATTGAAGCCGGTGAACTCGGTGATATCGCAACTGAAGCGCTTGAAGCGGTAGACAGTGGACTACCATCTACTGGTGAGTAGAGCGTCTTGACCCTCAATACGGGATGAGTTAACTAACTAAATACTACGACTCGCTCATTTTGAATGCCTTTAGCGGAATAAACTGCCCAAATAGAAGCTTGAACATCAAAAGCAGCCAAGTAGCATAAAACACGCTAACGGCTACAACCCTCTCTGGGGTTTTGGGAGCGTAATCATTATACGGAAGAATCTCTGTCAGAAGACCGGTCAGGAGCATCGCTCCAGCTAATGCTCCAAGGATTTTACCCATAATTATCGCGAAGTCTTTCGGATCTCTCCAGCGCATAGATTATCTCTCATCTACATCCTCTTTGTGATTGTGGATGTGTATTAAAATGGAATTAGGGGTGTTTTCATCTCAAATTTCGTATTAGCACTAAACCGGGGCCGTTGCGTTCCGTGGTGTGCTGGGTGGCGTCGGTGGAGTTGTTTCCCGCGACTCGTCGCTCCACGAATCGGCCACCGGTGAAACAGAGATCCTTTCCTACTAGTTGTCGATAATTATATGGTGGTTCGCTTCGACGGGCTGAACGGAAGCCACGCTCTCCATTGACTGCGCAGGGGACATGCGTCTCAGAAATGTCCCGGGTGATAGTAGCACCCGAGACGTGGCTTCCAAACCCATCCGGGTTTAGTCACCATGCTACGAAATCCACCATCGAGACAAAAAGGTCTCGCACAGCAGTGGCATCGACAGCCGAAGCACTACCCCGAATTCGTCTGGGATTCGAAACTCGGTAGGGATCTGATTCTCAGCCTCGGAAATCTGAAGGTGAACTGAGATGGGTCGCTACGAGTACGACGAGCCGGTGCCGGACGAGCCGTGTGAACGGTGTTGTGCAGATTTGGAGGAGACGCACTGGGCCAAACTGCGAGCGATTCCCGACGGTCCGTCCGCCAGCGGATATCGAGAGTCGGAGAAGCGCGTCTGTGTCGACTGTTTGGCAGCGCTGGGGATGCTGGAGTTCGAGATGAACGGTGTGTCTGGAGGTGGATCGGAACCGGTGTAAGGAGAGCGGGGACGGCTGGGGCGGGGAGCCATCTAGTATCGTTCCATCGACAGTCGTGAACACGAGCGGTTGAGCTGAGTTTTCTGTTGTTGTCCGTTGGTCGATTACTTTTGAGACGCCTCTGTGACTAGTGGAGTTCCATGATTCTTCCTCGGGAGTAGCGTGTCCTGCCGTCTTCCGTGAACACGATGAACTTGGTTGCGTGTGCATAATTGGAACCGGATTTCCTTAGCGCGTGACTCCTGGGGGTCAGGCAATTGAATGAGAAATGGTAATTTTAGGAATAGTCTTAATTTCCTGTAAATGGTATGTTTGGTATGTCGAAACTCGAAGTACCAGAGTTAGATTGGAAGGAAAGGGTGACCCGTGATGTAATTCTGAAACTTCTACCGAATAATCTATCTGATTATGACGATCTCCACGATGAAGACGTTAAAGCTGCTAAATCAATACTAGCTCAGGAGTATGTAGAACATGGGCACATAAATGGGATACTGAAAATAGGAATTATACTGCTTTTCTACGACATTATGTTTTTATTCCCAACATTTGCTTACGGTTTAGCTATAAGCGCATATGGGAGTCTTTTATTGGCCATGCCAGCGCTGCATACGCCCGGATCACTAACCAGCGAGGTAGTCGAGCGGTCTAGGGACCTCCAACAATCTATTCGACTAAATGCAGAACGATCTGTGAAAACAAATATTGGGGTAGTAGGCCTCACAATTGGGTTTACAGTCCAGATCTTTGCAGCAGTAAATGCTCTACCGGGAGAAATCGTTCCGTGGAATTACTTTCAAGGTGATATCGGGAATGGAGTGGCATTTGTCACCGTCCTTCTAATATCAGACATTGTGTTAAATAGGCTCTCAAAAAGCCGATATCAGGAAATAGCTTCGACGCTGTTTACGAAAATATAGCGATTGGTGTGAGTCGAATATCTGGAGACTCAATGTAGAACATTGATTCGTTGGTTTCTTCGTCGTATAAACCAGACATCTCATCTGCCATTTTTTTCATTTTTCGCCTTCTTTCTTGCCGCTCACTTCTGTCACGAGTATTCATCTCATCGAATATGGAAAAGTGATGCTCTCTTTCAGAGCCCTCAAAAATATGCTCAATACGGCCGAAAACAGTATACTCTCTGTATTTACTCGGAAATTCATCAGCAACATCGGTCAAGTCATTCTGTGAAAGTTTGAAGACATAGCGGCCATCAACTTCACCGGACATCTCAATCTCATAGTAGTCACGAGCGTCATCCAATTCATTCTTGAACGCCACTGGATCAATTTCTTCCTCAGAGAAATCCACATAATCAGAAATGTCAAAATTATATTTGTCACTGATTCTCATAAGTTTAGCAACGGGTGACTCTCGGATTCTACCAGTAACAGAAATATAGTCATTGTCATCTAATTGTGCCCGCTTTTTCTTGCTCAAAGATTCAAGCTCCTCCACTCCCATCTCATCATCCATCATACCGAAGAATACGGCTAGCTGACCAACAGGAGTGCTCTGAATAGTACGAACAACCTCTTCAGTCTCTCCCGATGACTTCTGCCTATTATATTTTAAAATTTTGTATAAATTGAGTCCTCCTCCACTCGTCTTTGATTCGTTTTCAGTATGGGTTTCGACCAGCTCAGCAACCTGTCCCTCGTTCACAAACTGAAGTTTCTGCTTGACACGCGCCTCATCGATGTAGACAAAATCAGGCAATTCGTTGATACCAACCATATGTTTGGTAAACCACCTGTCGTATATAATCCCTTGGAGAGGGTTTTAAGTCCGGCACATAATGAATTCCCAGATCTTCTTAGCTACTTTGAACGGTAGTGTTGGTCTGGGACTCAAGGTCTTCCAGTTGCTTTTCGATCTCTGTCAGTCGAAACTCGTGAGACAGTAAGATCGAAATGAGGTGTGTCGTCAACGGATCAGAGTGGTTCAGAATTCTACCGGCGCCGACGAAATTCCGAGCCTGATCGAATAGGCGGTCGAAGTGATCCTGATACTCGATTCGAAGCGCTCGGTAGTATCGCGACCGCTCGTTTTCGAACTGTATCGCGATAGGTGGGATTTGTCTTTCACACATCAAGGGAGACTGGCGCGGTCTGGATATGCGTGGGAGTAACCGTCTCGGAACTTCCGAAATTTTCGCGCACCACTGGGGGTGGAGCTGTGCTGAGGCGCTACGGTTAGTTTTGGATCTTGGCCGTAGCCACACACTGTGCTGTGGTTCACGGCCCATTCCAGCACGTTCCAAAGTCCACACTATCTCCTGAACTTTCTTTTCCGTCCACTATTGATCCGTGGCAACAACCACCCAGATAACCGTACTCCCTCCTACATTCCTCCCCCGAACCTGTAGAGAAAACAATTATAGTGGACTAAATTGAAGGCGTGGATATCGATGACTTTCAGGGATTCTCCCCTTCCCAAAACCCGCACTATCCCCACGGAGGGCGAGTAGATGGGCCGGAAGAAGCGCCGGAAGCGCGCGGACCGGGAGCGCGCGAGCGAGCGCGACAACGCCGACGACGAGGCGGAGCGCGACGCAGACTCGGCCCTCGGGACGCCGATGGGCATGCCGGACGCGCCGATCCCGGATTCCCCGATGCCCGACTCGCCTATGCCGGACGCGGGCGTTCCCGATATGGGGATGCCAGGAGCGCCGATCCAGCGCCACCCGCAATCCGAGGAACCAGGGCAGGCATCGCTGGACGGCGAGGCCGGTGAACGATCTTCGCTGGAGTCGCTGTACGACTCACTCGACGGGTCCAGGCTCGAGGCGCTCGATCAGATCAGGGCGGACGACGAGCTGTGGGCCTCCTGGCAGTCGACGATCGAGTCCGACGTGATCCAGCGCGAAATCGAAGCCAACGGGTGGGGCGTGATCGAGGATGCGCTCGACCGGTACCATCGGAACATCGTCCAGCAGGGCCACGAACCGGTCGCGTTCATGACCGGCGACGAAGCGAACGAGTGGTACTTTGAAACCAACGAAGATGCCGACGCTCCTCACAAACCTGGCTGTATCGCGCTAGAGTTCAAACCGAGTGACGCGGATCAACTATACAGGATGACCAAGGAAGGCAAAGAGCGCGGTCCGTTCTTCGCCCGACTCGAAACGATCCAATCTCAAAGCAGCCGGGAGGACATTTTGAACGCTCTCGGCCTGAAAGAGGAGTGGAGCAAGTACGAGGATGGGGAACCGGGGTATGATATGGTCGCGAAACTCACGATCACGGGGGACGAAAACACATCGATTCTCTCGACCATTATTGCCCCGATGGAAGATGACTCGCCGGCGGTTGTTGAACGCGAAACGGCGCCCGTCGAACGGCCGGGGGGCGAGGAGCAATTTTGGCTCACCGACTTCTTCCCGAAGGACAGTTTCAACATGGTCGGGCCACTTTCAGAAGTCCAAAACGAAAACCAATGACTCGAGTAGACTACAACGGCCGGGAGTTAACGATCGGGGAACAAAGCACGATGCTTCGTCACGAAATTGACGACGTTATCGAGGCAGAGGGTACTCTTCTGGTCTTATTGTATCCGGAAGAAGGGAATCGAGATCGCCGGAACGTGCTTGGTTTCGACAAATCTGGAAACAAACTCTGGGAGTCGAAAATACCAGAAAACTCGGAAAAGCACATGTTCGGAGAATTGTACAAGGAGGGCGATGACGTGATCGGTTGGAGCTGGAACCACAACGAGTACAAAATCGATCCCACCACCGGTGAACTAGAGAACCTCGGCTACGGTGGGAAATAACCTTCCACGATGAACTGTTCCCGATATAGAGCCTGTACGAGGTGAGTGTTCCGTGCCAGCGGTACTGTCCGACGGGAACGTACTGACGATCGGTGGCACCGATATCGAAGTTGATCATCCTATTGGACAGGTGCTCGAGATGGAAGACCGAGTCCTCGTCTTGCTCTCTCCCAGTCAGGACGCTGGTCGAGACCGGCAAAACGTCCTCGCCTTCTCGTACGATGGGGACCTGCTTTGGAAGTCGGGGATCCCTGAAAAATCAGACAGACATATGTTTGGCAGTTTGACGACGGAAGATGGCGATATCATCGGCTGGAGTTGGAACAAGCACGAATATCGAATCGACCCTGAGACAGGCGAACTGGAAGATCGAGGCTTTCGAGGAAAGTAGACACCGACTGTCCTCGCCGCACTCCTGAACACCACCCAATGACCACGATAGACTACAGCGGTACCGAACTCCGCATCGACGGCGAGACGACTATCACACTCCGCCACCGGATCGAGGAGACGCTGGAGGTCGGGGACAAAATCCTCGTGCTTCTGTATCCCGGTGAGGGGAACCACGATAGAAGAAACGTGCTCGCATTCGACACGACCGGAGAGAAGTGCTGGGAGTCAGAGATTCCCGAGAATGATGACCGGCACATGTTCGCCGGAATACGGGCCCGAGATGGTGAAGCGATCGGGTGGAGTTGGAATAAACACGAATACAGAATAGATCTCGATACGGGTGCCCTGACGGACCTCGGCCGGTCGGGGAAATAACCACACAGGTGAGCCTGCTACTCGTGTTTCTGTCGAGTAGGAGGAGAACTAGGGGAGAACCGATGAACGAAGAATACGTCCGAAAGTATACGGACTTGATCAGAGAGTTCGTGCGTGGAGAGGTCACTGCCACGGAGTTCTCTACGAAATACATGAACGAATTCTTGGATGACGACGAGATACCTGACGATGAGGTATTCGAATCTCTCGACTATCTCTTTGTGGAGGCTGATGCGTATTGCGGGCCGGAACTCAGAGACGATGTTATCGGTGGCATCGGGGAAGCGGAACTCGAAGCGTCTGCAACGGAAGTATTAGAAGAACTGAACGAACTCCTGGACGAAAACGACAGGTAACCCTCGCTCCAGATGGGGGCTAGATATCCATGACAGCAACTGACTCGTCCATTGGCGAGCAGGCAGTCGCCCATCTCGTCGAACACGGTTACGGCCCGCGCTCGGAGATTCGTGGCTGTACTGACGAGGAACTGGACAGCCTGGAAGAACAGTTCGATCTCGAACTCCCGGCAGCATACCGGTCGTGCATGCGTCACATTAGAGCGGACACGAACGGCTTTTTCCGCGGAAGCGAATTCACGTATCCGGCGCCGAAATATCAGCGTCAGTTCGCCGAAGACAGTCTCGACGAGTGGGAGCACCTCGACTTCTCGTTCGACCACTCGGATTTCGTCTTCCGGGGTCTTCAGGGGTCAGCCTTCTGGTTCTTTGACACAGAGGCGGGAGCCGATCCGCCGGTCTATCGATATATGGAAGACGAGGAACCCGAGCTGGTGTCGGATACCTTCTCCGAATGGTTGTTCGACGAAATCCGAAAGCGCGGGACGAACGCAGGTGACGAGTAAATTTTGTGGCTCCCTAAGCTCTGTAAACCCCTCTGCCTAACCGAAACCGAACCCAACGAACGGTCAACTAAAGTCGTGTCCGATGACAGGACAGTCCGATAGCGTATGATCGAGTTCACGCTTCGGGACCTCTCCTCCGGTACAGACTGGTACGAGGTGACCGGTGGGATGGCTCCCGACGAGATCCAGTACACCATCAGGACCGATGAGCAGACGATCCAGCAACAGGACTCACTGACGGCACTGCTCGGTCTCTATCTCGCTGCAGAAGACGGGTCCGACGCTGATGTTAGGGAACTCGCGGCGTACGAACTGCACGAATCGGACGACACCGTCCAGCTCGGTGGTCGCGTCTTCTCCGAGGACATCACGATCGCTGGTGACACCGAAACCCTGCACCGGGCGATGCAGCCGTTCCTGTCGGCGCTCTTCGAACGGCTAGACGAGCAGAGTACGCCTTCGCAACGGAGCGAGGCCTTCGCGTACCTCTCGTCCACCTTCGGCGTCGATATGGACGCGATCTATACCGACCTGGTTTGAGGCGACCGGGCGGCTGTCGGTGGTCTCTCCACACCGAGGCTGAAACCGTGACCTGACACTGACCCGGGATTCGGAAGCACAGATATCGCAGCCACGACCTTCCTCGGACCGTTTGGCCACCCCGCTCGTTTAATCCGGCAGACGGTGTACGACGGGCGATGGACGAGCCGAATCAGTCGACGACCGGTTCGGAATCGATCCAGGCGATCGACGTCGGCGACGTCGAACTGGAAGGGGATCTCCGCGTGCCCGAGGGGGCGAGCGGCCTCGTGCTGTTCGCCCACGGCAGCGGCAGCAGTCGGCACAGCCCGCGGAACAACTTCGTCGCCGAGCGTCTGCGCGAGCGCGGCGTCGGCACGCTCCTGTTCGACCTGCTGACGGAGGCGGAGGATCGCGACCCCGACGCGCGATTCGATATCGACCTCCTCACGGAACGGCTGGTCGGCGCTACCGAGTGGGTTCGCGAGCGCTCGGACGTCGGCGACCTCGCCGTGGGGTACTTCGGGTCGAGCACCGGGGCGGCGGCCGCTCTCCGTGCGGCGGCCCGGCCGGAGACGGACGTCGGCGCCGTCGTCTCGCGCGGCGGTCGCGTCGACATGGCCGAGGCCGTCCTCGGGGACGTCACGGCGGCGACGCTGTTCGTCGTGGGCGGGGCCGACCACCCCGTCCGCGAGTGGAACGAGGCGGCCTTCGAGCAACTCGGCGGCGACCGCTCACTCGAAGTGGTCCCCGGCGCGGGACACCTCTTCGAGGGGGAAGGACAACTCGAGACTGTCGCGGACCACGCTGCCGACTGGTTCGCCGAGCACCTCGCCTGAGGCGACCGTGACCCGAGACGACGGCGGCCCAGCGGACGAAGACGGCGGGAGGGAAGCGGGAGACGATTCTGCGACGGACAGGGACGAACCCGACCCGGCTACCGACGACCATCTCCTCGACGAGTCCGGTGCGAGCACCGACGAGCGCGACGTGGACGACGGCTCTGCGAACGGCGTGACCGGCGGGATCGGCGAACGGGCGACCGAACTGGGTGTCTCGCGGGAGCAACTGGGCGAGCGTGCCGCCGAGCTGGGCGTCACCCCAGAGGGACTCGGCGTCGAGACGTACGAACCGGACACGGGGCCCCGCGCCGAAGAGCTTCCCTCGGACGAACCGCCGCGCCAGATCGGGGTGCAGGCGGAGGCGCTGGACCGGACGCGGACGGTGGCCGATCGATTGCGGTTGCCACGACCGGTGCTTCGACGTCTCGCGCTGCTTGGTGTGCTGTACGTTCTGTTCACGGCGGGGCTGATTCTCGCTTTCGGGGACGGAGCGGGCCGAACGCCGCTCGTCCCGTCTATCGTCGTCGTCGCGTTCGTCTTCCAGACGACGGACTCCGCGGCGGGGATGGGATTCGGGACCGCCATCGCGCCGCTGTTGTTCGTCTTCGGGTATACGCCCCTGCAGGTCGTCCCCGTCCTCGTGATGGCGCAAACGATCGCCGGACTCGTCGCCGGGCTCGTCCACCACGACGTGGACAACGTCACGTTTTCGCTGTGTCCCGCCAACGACGAGACGAAGCTCCTCTCGCTGCTCGCGGTGACGAGCCTCGTCGGCGTGGCCGGCGCGACCGTCCTGACGTACTTTGCGCTCGAACTGCCGGACTCGTTCGTCCGAACGTACGTCTCGATCCTGGTCGTGCTGATGGGCCTGGTCGGACTCCTGCGGGTGAAGGTACGGACGAGAATGACGTATCGCCCCCGTCGGCTCGTCGGATTCGCCCTGCTGGCCGGCGTGAACAAGGGCATCGGTGGCGGCGGCTACGGCCCAGTCGTGACGCTCGGCCAGATCTTCTCCGGCGTGTACGAAAAGAGCGCGGTCGCGATCACCACGCTCGCCGAGGGTATCGCCTCGTTCGTCGGCTCGATCGCGTTCCTGGGCCTCATCTACTACGGCGTTCCGGTAGACCTGCAACTCCTCCCCTCTATCTTCGCGGGTGGGTTTCTCGCGGCGATCGTCGGTCCCTACCTCGTCCGCGTCGTTCCGAACACCGTCTGGCGCTACGTGATCCCGTTGTACGCGTTCGGAATCGGGATCCTGGGGCTGGCGTTCGGTCTGGGGGTTTGAGGGACGACGAGCGTAGGGTCCCACTGGACATCTACCGTCGCGAAAGAACAGGGTTTCACACGCCGCGAGATTTCTCTCCCGGCTCTGGGACGTGTCTCTCCATCCTGCGGGTACCGTACGCGACGGCGATCATCGAGACCCCGGTCACGAACAGGCTCGCGCCCACAAGCACGCCGACGACCCAGACAGCGTCGACGGGGAACCCTGCCCACAGGAAGTCCGGCCAGGACGAGCGAGAGTACGCCGCTGGCCGCGACCCAGCCACGGCCCGAGCCGCTTCCCATGCGGAGGCTCGCCACGAGCTCCGCCAGTCCGTCGACCAGAAGGTAGGCAATAGCCAGCAGCGTCAGGCTCGCGAGACCGATCAGCGGGTTGCCCAGGATGAGGAGGCCGGCGACGATCGTGATCCCGGCGAGTGCCGCTTGCCAGAGCGACCCCGCCCACCCGTCGGTCGTGAACGCGTGTCCGGCGTGGACGACGCCGCCGACGAGGAGCGCGGCGCCGAGGACGTACGCGAGCGCGATACCGGTACCGAACGGCAGCGCGGCCGCGATCAGTCCCAGTACGGCGATCAGTCCGCCCGCAACCGCGAGCGGGCGCCAGTTCGTCTCGATCGATTCTTCGGTGCCTGGTGTGATGGTGCTCATGACTCTCCCAGTAGTGAGCACGCGTCGGAGGGACGTAATACCCTACACAATCTTACAATATTTGTGAGTTGACAATATCCGGTTGGATCGGACCGACGATCGGTATCTGGCCCGACGGTGGCAGCCGGCTCGACGGCGCCTACACCCGTTCGATCAGCGTCGCGATGCCCTGTCCGAAGCCGATGCACATCGTCGAGAGTCCGTACCGGCCGTCGCAGGCCTCGAGCTGGTAGGGAAGCTTGCCGACCAGCGCCGCCCCGGTCGCGCCGAGCGGGTGGCCGTGGGCGATGGCGCCGCCCCAGACGTTCGTCCGCTCCCAGTCGGCGCCAGTCTCGGCGAGCCACGCAGCGACGACGGAGGCGAAGGCCTCGTTGACCTCGAAGCGGTCGATGTCGTCGACCGAGAGGTCGTTGCGTTCGAGGAGTTCTGCCGTCGCCGGGATCGGCCCCGTGAGCATGGTGATCGGATCGACGCCGACGACCTGCGTGTCGACGATGCGCGCGAGGGGGTCCCAGCCGTAGCGCTCGCAGGCCTCGCCGGAAGCGATCAGCGTGGCCGCGGCGCCGTCGACGATTCCGGAGGCGTTGCCGGCGTGGACGACCCCCTCGCCCGCTTCGCGGAAGGCCAGCGGAAGTTCACCCAGCGTCTCGCGGTCGGTCTCCGGGCGCGGGTGTTCGTCGCGTTCGACGACGCGCTCCTCGCCGTCGACCGTGACCTCGACCGAAATCAGCTGCTCGTCGTAGCGGCCCGCCTCGTCCGCCTGGCCCCATCGGCGCTGGGAGTCGACGGCGAGTCCGTCGAGTTCGTCGCGTGGACAGTCCCACTGCTCGGCGATGCGTTCGGCTCCCTCACCTTGCGTCGTGAGTTCGTCCACGTGCTCGAAGTACGTCTCCGTCACGCCCGTTTCGGCGGCGTACGTGTCCGCGTCGGCCGCCGAATCGGCTCCCATCGGGACGCGGGTCATGTGTTCGACGCCGCCGGCGACGAGGACGTCGGCCAGTCCGCCGCGAATCTGCCCCGCGGCGAAGTTGATCGCCTGCTGGCCGGAGCCACACATCCGGTTCAGTTGGACGCCGGGAATTTCGTCGCCCCATCCGGCGACGAGCGGTGCGAGCCGACCGACGTTCATCCCCTGTTCGCCGATCGGCGTCACGCAGCCGTAGACGACGTCCTCGGGGTAGCCACTCTGTGTGAAGTCGTTCCGATCCTCGAGGGCTTCGAGCGGTGCCGCCGCGAGATCCTGGGCGTGGATGTCTCGAAACGATCCACCTCGCTTACCGAAGGGCGTGCGGACGGCGTCGACGATGTAGGCATCTTGCATACGCGGTAGTTGGCGGGTGGCGCAGTTATTCTTTGGATCGACGCGGTCGGTCGCCGGCACCCGCGTGCCACCGGCTCCTATTGCCACGCCGGCTGGTGGTCCGGAAGATCCAGTAGTCTCGAACGTGTTCGTTCAGCTGGTATGGGTGAGCGACTTCGGGAGTTCGTGGCCGACGACTGCTGGTTGTTGATCGGTGTCGTGACGTTCGCGCTCGTGAGCCTCGCCGGTGTCGCCGGTTTCAGTACGCTCGCTGGGGTGGTATCGATCGTCGGCTGGTTTCTCCTGACGCCGATCTTCCTCTTCTGGGGCGACGAAATCGCCTCGCTGTTCGACGACCGAGGGGTATCGGATTCACACTCCAGTGAGTCCGACGCCTACGAGGAACTCAAGCGCCGGTACGCCGCGGGCGAGATTGACGAAGACGAATTTGAGCGGCGACTGGACCGATTGGTGGCCGCCGACGACTCGTTCGACGGGCCAGATTGGGGAACCGAATCCCCGTCCGCGACGAACGAGCCGGGCGGTTCGATTACCGCCGATCATCCGCCGGCCGTCGCCGACGAGGTCGACGAGCGCGACCGAACACGCGAGTTCGAGCAGTGAGGCTCGTTGCCGATCGAATGATGTCCGCCCGGATCGGTCCGATCGGTCGCGGTTGGTGATACTCGTGCGTGCAGGGAATACGACTTTGCGCCTCGATACCGTGAACCACGGCATGGACTGGCACCGATTCGAAACGACGATCGCGAGACAACAACTCGCCGGAGACGAGTCGATGCCGAGTGACGTGTTCGAGATCCTCTCCACCGAGGATGCCCGGTACGCCGTCTACGCGCTCGCACACGACCCGAACCGGACCCTCTCACAGCTCGCGGACTTCGTCGCCGGGTTCACCGCGATGCGCTCGGGAACGATCGCGACACCCGCGGATCACGAAAACGTGCGCATTCGCCTTCACCACGCCGTGTTACCCAAACTGGACGCGACCGGGTACGTCACCTACGATCGGTCGAACCAGACGATCGAGGCGGCACCCCGTCAGGAGACGGTGAACGCGGCGCTCGGACTCCGCGGGTGAGCGGGCGTGGAGTCACTCAGCGATGCCGTGGCATCGATCGAATCACGTCGGCGTACGCTCTCGGTCTACGCGGCGTCGAAATCGACCGCGACGGCGTTGTCGGAGCAGTTTTCGACCCGGAACGTCCGGGTCAGACACCGGCCGATGCCGGCGAGCGACGAACCGGGGTTCCTGCTCGTCCGGGATGCGGCGGGCGACTTCCGCGGCGCGATCGGACTCGACCGGCTGGACGCGCTTCTCTCCCCCGAACACCACCCGCCGTGGGAACTCGACGAATCCGTCGATACCGCGGCCATCTTCTCGTTTCTCGACAACACGCTCTTTACGTCTGCAAATCGGGGACAGCTCCTCGCGGTAACTCGCGAGATCGAGGAGCGGGCGTGGCGGACCGGCGCGGGGCGTCTGGTCGTCGGCTTCCAGACGGCAGCGGCGTTCGCCGACCAACTGCGCATCTACGATCGGTTCGCGACGGAGACGGACCTGACCGTTCGCGTCCTCGTCGCCGACGAGTGGGACGACGACTCGCCGCCGGGTATCGACCTTGCCGACGAGGTTGGCGGCGAGATCGACGCGTTCTGGTTCGTCTGTTTCGACGGCGGTGAGACCGCTCTGAACGCCTCCGCGATCGTCGCCGAGGAACGCAACCCCGGCCAGTACCGGGGGTTCTGGACGGACGACCCCGATCGTGTCACCGAACTGGCGGCGTACCTCGAAGCGACGTACGGTCGGCGGTGAGACTGACTCGGGGCGCGTTCGTCCACGGTCTCGCCGGCGACACCCGACATGACGGCTTGGTTCGCGTTGTATTTCGGAATTTGGCAGTCCGGTCGGCACGTACTCGGGCTGGGCGGGCCTGACGAATCCCCTCACTCGTGCCCGCCCTTCATCGGGCTGGGTCGCGAACGAGTACTATGCGATCGCTTTCGAAAGCCATCTTCGTTGGTGCCGCCGCGCTCTCCGGCTGGATCGCCTGGGGAATCTATACCACCCGGTCGACCGAGGCGATCCCGTATGCACACCGCCGGTCGGTGGACGGACTGGAGATCCGAACCTATCCGCAAACGGTTCGTGTCGAGACGACGGCGTCGAACCAGCGGGACGCGTTTCGCCGGCTCTACCGGTACATTACCGGGGCGAACGAGGGCGCCTCGACGCTTTCGATGACCCGCCCCGTCGAATCTCGTCGCGGCGATTCGATCGGGATGACTGCGCCCGTTCGAACGGACACGAAGGTGGGTGCCGAGCTGCAGACGCACGGACCGGCCTCGCCTGTCGACGGCAAACTGCGCATGTCGTTCTACCTTCCTCCGTCTCTCGACCCAGAGTCGGCGCCGGAACCGATAGATCCTGCCGTCTCGCTCGCGATCGACCCACCACGGACGGTCGCCGTAAAACGCTTCTCGTGGTACGCATCGGCCTGGCGTGTCAACAGTCTTGAACGAGCGCTGTTGCGAGCGGTCGAACGAGCGGGTTACAAACCTGTCGACGGCCCATTCCTGTTGCGCTACGACGATCCGTGGACACCGCCGTTCATGCGTCGTAACGAAGTCGCCGTCGAGATCGGAGCGATCGCCTGAACAACGGAGCCATATACGCTGTTAGCGCTGCCGCGGTCCCGGCCGACTATGCGATTGGTGATGCTGGCGAGTCTTCGACGTGGTATTTCTGGAATTTCGATGGGTTGGTTTGGAACCGTTCCTCCATCCGTCAATTTTGTCGAAGTCATTAATCGAGACGGTACTTTGGCAGCACTCAGAAAAATATTCACATTTCCAGTCTCAATACTAAAAATGTGAGAAAGTCACGAAATTATTTATATCTCCCTTGTCTATTGCCGTTTGCAATGTCAGATGACAACCGCGTCCCCCGGCGAATGGTCTTGAAATCGACAGGTGCGATGGTTGCCGGCGGCAGCCTCGTTGGCGCGTCACAGGCGGCTGCTGCGTCGCCAGATTCGAAAGCGGCCGGTGACGAGGCCCACGTCGTGGAGGTAGGGCCGGCTCGAACGGAGTGTGAGTCGATCCCACTCCTCCCGATCTCTGTCGAGGTCTGTGTCACGTTCGAGGGAGACACGATCAAGGTCTGTGGGATCCTCAACGACGGGACAGTCAAAGAGTGCGTGTCGCTGGAGGATGGTAACCTCTGTCGGAGCTGGAAACTCGGTCTCTTCGGTAACTCCGTCAGTATGGAGGCGTGCGCCGCCACCGACCTGTCGGAAGTGACGGTTACCGTCGAAGGGTGTACGTGGAGCGGGTGCGAATCGTACACCGTCACGTTCCGGCGGTAACAAATCGACTCCCATCACCGTCGAATATTTTTTCCAACCCGTCGTCACGCGCCGAGTCAGGTCGAACCACGCTACAGGCATGGAGACTCTCTCGTGTGGCTTACCCTGCTGTCGACTGTTCGCGTCGCACAGCAATCGTCGTCGCCACCAGTCGTGGGTTCGCCTGCGTCGACGATCGGCCGATCTCGCCCTCGCACGATGGTCGGTCTCGTTCGTCGGATCGAATGGGCTTCGGATCTGATCGGAACGACGGCCGCGTCACGGATCGCCGAGTGGCGCGGTGGCCGCTCCGGGTCCGTTTAGACCGTCTGTAAGTACTCCGTTCGGAGTTCGTCGTCCGAGAACGCCGATCCGTGGACGTTCTCCATGTGGTTCCGTGCCAGTTCGAGCGCTTCGTCTTCGTCCTCTGATTGGATGATGAAGTGGCAGTCGTTGACCGCTGCTTCGCAGTCGAGTTTGTGTACTTGTGCCATGAGTTCTCTCTCTTCCTTAGTCCCCCGCGGCCGCGCCGGCCTGGACGTGGTCCGCGATCTGTTCGGCCTCCTCGTAGAACGTGTCGACGTCGTAATCCTGCGCCTGGATCATGGCGCTGTATCGCGGCGTGTAGCTCGCGAGGAATGCGAGCTCCGATAGTTCGGCCTCGGAGGCGCCGTGGAGCTTCGCGACGCCCTTGTGGAAGTGCCTGCAGTACTCGCAGCCGATCGCGGCGGCAACCGCGAGGCCCACGAACTCGCGGACCTTCGGGTCGATTGCGCTTTCGCCAAAGAGGAACCGCTTCATCGTCGGCCACTCGTTTACGAGCGCCTGCTCCGGAAGTCCGTCGAGGAAGCCGGGAACGAATCCCAGGGTTTCCTCGATGTCCGCTCTCGTCTCGCCGTACGGTGTCGTGTTGGTCGCCATCGTCTTCTCACCCGAGTGGTGACCGGTTCACATGAACGTCATATGGTACCGTCCACCATTGGTCATACGCGAATAGTCTACTTAGAACTAACCGACAAAGCGAACGAGTATCGTCGCTGTCCAGTTTGGGGGTGACGTCGTCAATTCGTGCGATCGTCGCGGGGCACGTTCTCGGGTCTTTTCGACGCCGCGACACGACACACCAACCTCAAAGCCCCTTGACATCTTCTGATCGAATCGGGATGACCGTCTCACGGGCGATCGGTGCCCGTCAATCGCGGAGTCTGTGGAGCGTTGTGGCCGCCTGAGGAAACACGGACGATTCAGGCGCCAGGACAGTCGCGTCGAAGCCGAAAAACGTTCTTCACCCGGACGCTCCAACGCTCGGTTACGATCCAGTAATGTCGGCCGACCACTCCACGCTCGAGGCGATGTTTCGAACACACCCGGTAGAAAGCGCACTGTACACCGTATTACCGGCGGCCCTTGCAGTCGTCCAACTGCTAAGCAGTGTCGTGACGGGGCTGTCCCACACGGTCGCACTCGCGTTCGCCGTCGTGCTGGTCGGCTACGCCTGGCTGGTCACGAGCTACAGCGTGGCGCGCTTTCGGCGACGGCGCCTCGATGGGCTGGTCTGAAGCGGCGAGTGCGGTCGACCCGATTTGGGGAATGCCCGGGTCGCGCTCGCCCGCACGATCCGATTTTTTCGGACGTGCGAGTCTGCCAGGTCGTCTGTTCCCTCAAATCGCACTGGGGACTGTTTGCCAGGACCGTTGCCCGCCGTAAGGTGACGTTTCAGGAAGATGCAAGCAACGCGGCTTTTGTCGACCGACGGGTTAGGACACCCGTTATGGGAGACACTGACATGCTACGGGCGGACGGCGGCGCGGAGCGAGCGGGTGGCGACACGGGATACGGTGGCGACGCGGAACGCAACGTCCTCAATACGGACGTACTGCAGTGGGTGAGTGCGCTTGCCGCGATCGTGGGCCTGTGGCTCGTCGCCTCGCCCTTCCTGTACGAAGCGACGGATGCGGCGTACTGGAACAACACCCTCGTCGGAACCGGTATCTTCGCGCTCGCGGGGTACAACTTTTACCGCCTCTCGAAAGACCGCCTGGCGAGCGTCGGCGTGGCATCGCTGGCCATCCTGCTCGGCCTGTGGGCGGTCGTCTCGCCGTACCTGATCGACATGGGTGGATCGACCCTCTCGACGAGTACGATCGTTTCCGGCCTCGCCGTCGCGGCGCTTTCGGCTTACAGCGCCTACGCAAACAGCCGGGCCGACGTGCCCGACAGAGCGGGCGCGCGGGTCTGACGGATCGATACGTGGCTGGGCCGGTCGAGGGAGGATTCACCAATCGAATTCGTCGCGACCGTTGGGAGCGCTATCGGACTGTCGGCCCCTAACGAGCGGTTCAAGGGGCCTGGGTGATTTCGCTTCTGGCAGTGAGACTGTCCTCTGGTATAGGATTGTCCGGTCCTCTCTGGAATGGGAGTTCCACGTCGGCTCGTGGAGTGGCGCTGATACATTGATTCGTCGCGCCACCGCGGCCTGGTGGTTTTAGGCTAACCTAAATTATATGGTCGAGCCGTGCGAACGACCGCCTGATGAGGCCAGAGACCGATTGTTCGGACGGCTGTAGCCGGGGGCGGTAGTCGTGGTTGGAACGACGCTCGTCGAGTTACGGCAGTACATCGAGTCGCTCGCGAACGAGGCGGGTGACTTTTCACTCGTCTGTTGCCGAACTGGTGACCGACCGGTTCCAGCGGTCGGTCACCGATTCGAGAGTCGAGCGATCGCCAGACGGGCGGCTCGTGCAACAGACTGCTATCGGTCGGCGCTTCGACGGTACGATCCGCGGCTCCCGTACTCCGATATTATCGTCTGTCAAGGTGCGTTGGTCGACTCGCCACAACCGGTACAGCCGGACGCAAGCGCCGGTGACGCGGACTCGGACACCGAGGCGTGGTCACTTTCGGAACCGGTGATCAATCGAACCCACTCGGCGATCGACCACCGGGCCCTCGCGGAGTTCTGTCATCGGGTTGCGGGGACCGTGTTCGAGGCGCTCAGCGACAGCGGGTTCGATGCCGTCGAAACGGCCGTCATGGACGAGTACGTTCGACTCGCCGAGACCGTCGTCGATCCTGACGAACTGTGCCTCCGGTTGCTCGAAAGCATGGCGACCGAACTCGACGAGCGGCTGTCGGCCGAGGAAACGCGGACCGTACTCGCGAGCGCTGCGACTCGATTACCGGAACCCGAGACGGCCGGTGATCCACTGCGGTGTACGTTCGACTCGTTGCGCGAATGCGGGCTGTTCGGGCGGTACGTTCGGTCACTCGGGACGGCCGATGCCGATGCCCGGACACGATCCGTCGTCGTCCGAATCGGCGAGTACGCCCTCTCTCCACGTCGTGGTGGGCTCCCTACACTCCCGATCGCCCTCGAACTGTATCGCCACGGTCGAACGTGGGTCCCCTCGTCGATCCGTGTGCAGCCGGTCGACGACGACTGGGAATTCACGTTCGAGTTGCGTACAGGAGGGGTGGCCGTGGCGGATTCGAGTGGATTGCTCAGCACACCGATCCCTCGATGAGAACTGGCTGTGCTCGCACACGGTCATCTGTCGTTCCTGGAATCTATTTCGAAGTGAACTGATCCAAGGGGATTTCTCCGGGAAATGTGCTTGGATCGTGTCCTTGTGATCGTATACGTTGGATTCCGGGGCCGACAGGGAAGAATCGGAACGCCTTTAGGTCTTTTAGGCTATCCTAAACGATAATGGCAGCGGCACAGTCGGTTGGGGAACGTGACGCGATGCCTGACCGCGACGGCTGGCTAACGGGCACACTCGTCACGTTCTGTCTAGCGGGTGCGGTAGTCACGCTGGTCGCCGGATACGTTCAGACGACGTACGGCGATTATTCGATGACTCGCCTCGAAGTACTGTCGGCGGTGTTCGATCCGGACATCTGGTTCGACATCGACGTCTGGCAGGCGTTCCTGCTCGGGTCCGAGCTTCCAGCCCACATGGACGATGTCGGCACCCTGGTCGTCTGGGATCAGCGGGTGCCGCGCGTCCTCGTCGGGATCATCACCGGGGCGACGCTCGCGGTTTCCGGTGCGATCTTCCAGGCGGTGACGCGCAACGAACTGGCGAGCCCGTTCGTTCTCGGCGTGAGTTCGGGCGCCGGNACGCTCGCGGTTTCCGGTGCGATCTTCCAGGCGGTGACGCGCAACGAACTGGCGAGCCCGTTCGTTCTCGGCGTGAGTTCGGGCGCCGGGTTCGCCGTGCTCGCGACGTTGATCGTCTTCAGTGGGCTGGCGACCTTGCTCCCGCTGTTTGCGACCATCGGTGGGGCCGTCGCCTTCCTCACGGTCTACGCGATCGCCTGGAAGGGTGGCACCAGCCCCGTCCGGCTCGTCCTGGCCGGCGTGATCGTCAACATGGTCTTTCAGTCGCTTCAGCAGGGGCTGTTCTTCTTCGCCGACGACCTCGGCGTCGTCCAGACGGCGGTCTCGTGGCTGACTGGCTCGCTCACGGCCACAGGCTGGGAGGAAGTCAGGATCGCGTTGATTCCCGGAATCGTGGCGATCGTCCTCGCTCTCGCGGGTGCGCGCCAACTCAACGTGCTGGTGCTCGGCGAGCGCACCGCACAGTCGCTTGGCATGAACGTCGAACGAACGCGGTTTCTGCTGTCGGTGGTCGCGATCGTGGCGGCGAGCGTCGCCATCGCCGTCGCAGGTATCGTCAGCTTCTTCGGCCTCGTCGTCCCCCACATCGTGCGAAACACGGTCGGGGGCGACTACCGCCGCGTGATCCTCGGATGCGTCTTCGCGGGCCCAGCGTTGATGGTCGTCGCCGACGTCGGCGCGCGACTCGCCCTGTCCGGCACGCAACTCCCGGTGGGCGTCGTCACGGGCGTCGTTGGCGGGCCGTACTTCCTCTACCTGATGCGGCGAAACCAGTCCATGGGTGAACTCTGATGACAGAAACCGACTCCAACGTGGTTGAACCGGGTGAAATGTCGATCGGACTCACCGACGAGGACGGCGTCGCCGTCCAGAGCGCACTCGTCGGCGACGATCTCGACCTCCGATACCCGACGAGCGAGGAATCGGTCGTCGAGTGTGCCCGTCTCGACGTTCCAGAGGGGGCGATCACCGCCCTGGTCGGACCGAACGGAAGCGGCAAGTCGACGCTACTGAAAGCGCTCTCCGCTCACCTCGAACCGGCGGCCGGATCGGTCAGGATCCACGGCGAGGACCTCGACTCGTTCGGTGGCAAGGAACTGGCCCGCGAACTCGGCGTCCTCTCCCAGGAGAACGACTCGGTCGGCTCCATCTCGGTCGAGGACCTCGTCTATCACGGTCGGTATCCGTACCGCGGGTTCTTCGAGGGGGTGAGTGCGGCCGACCACGAGGCGGTCGACCGGGCCTTCGAACTCGCCGGGATCGACCACTTGCGAGAGACGGAACTGGGCCAGCTGAGCGGCGGCCAGAAACAACTGGCCTGGATCGCGATGGTCCTCGCCCAGGAAACTGACGTCCTCCTGCTCGACGAGCCGACCACGTTCCTGGACGTTCACCATCAGTTCCGCGTGCTCGAAACGATTCGCCAGCTGAACGAACAGCAGGGCGTCACCGTCGCCGTCATCCTCCACGACATCTCGCAGGCGGCCCGCTTCGCCGACTATCTGATCGCGATGTGCGACGGCGAACTGTACGACTGGGGACCACCCGAGGAGGTTGTCACCGAGTCGCTACTCGCCGATGTCTTCGGCGTCGAGGCGACGGTCAAGACGGAGCCCGACCTGCAGGTCTTGCCGAGACGGGCACTGCCAGACCGGTGAGGGGCGTTTGGATATCGTTTCCTATCCGGCTGATCGGCACGAATCTGAACCGAACCGGGCGCTTTCGGAACGCTTTTGTAAATTTAGGCCAACCTAAAACCGATGACCGACGATTCGCGGGTGACCAGACGAACCGTCCTTCGAACCGGAGTGGCTGCGGCGGGCGTAAGCGCACTGGCGGGGTGTCTCTCCGAACAGGACGAGAACGGGAACTCCGGTGACGACAGTACTGGTGAAAACGGGAATAGCGACGACGGGTACGATGGCGGTCCATACACCGTGTCGATGCCGCCGGTCGGCGAGGTCGAGTTCGACGCCGTCCCCGAGTCGTGGGCGGCGAACAACGGTAGCTGGGCGGACATGGGGATCGCACTGGGGCAGTCACCGCCCGACGCGGTGTACCTCGCCTCGCGCTATCACACCCAGTATTACGACGAAATTCCAGGTGTGAGCGTCGACAAGAGCGACATGACGTCTCTCTGGGAGGGCGAGTTGACGCCGGAGAAGTTCCTGGGGCTCGCCGAGGACGTCGACGTGTTCGTCAACGACCCGAACTTCATTCTCGGGCGGACCTCGGGCTGGGAGCAGAGCGATATCGACCTGATCGAGCAGACGGGCACACCCTTCTTCGCCAACAGTATCTTCTCGAGAGGTTACGACTGGCACGATTACGAGTATCTCTCGCTGTACGAGGCGTTCGAGAAACTCGCCGAACTGTTTCAGGAGACCGAGCGCTACGAGGCGTTCGCGACCCTTCACGACGAGTTCCAGGAGACGCTCTCGGACGTCGTTCCGCCCGAGGGAGAGCGCCCGAGCGTCGCGATCATGTGGGCGACCGAGGCGAGTATGGGCGAGTTCTCTCCGTACCTCATCGACGAGGGGACGAGTTTCAAGCAGTGGCGAGAGCTGGGCGTCGTCGACGCCTTTGCCGAGACGGACGTCCGGGACTTTCACAACTCACGTGGCGCGGTCGGCTACGAGACTCTCCTCGACATCGACCCCGACGTGATTCTCTTCCGTGGGCAAGAGGCGAAGACGGCCGCCGAGTTCCAGGACACGATCGTCTCCACCATGGAATCCGATAACACGGCGCGGAAGCTCTCCGCTGTGGAGAACGGCGACGTCTACCGCGGCGGGCCGCTCTACCAGGGTCCGATCACGAACCTCGTGGTAACCGAGCGAGCGGCGAGACAGCTCTACGGTGTCGAGGAGAACCTGTTCGATCGGCAGCGAGTCGCCGAGATAGTCGACGGGGAGTTGTAACGCTCCTGTAAGGATCGAGCGAATCCGGTCCAATCCGACCGGCCCCGCCGGTTTCTGGTGCTACGTTCTGTCTGGGTCGGGGCGGGTGTCGAGTGATCTCCGCGTAACGGTTGAATGTGACGGCCTCAGGACGTATCGTCACCTTCTTCGATGCGACGATCGAGGAGGCCTGCCACGCCGTCGAAGTACCCAGTGGCCCACAGGGCGACGAGTACCGCCCCGACGGCGTTGTAAATCAGATCGAAGACGATGTCGTCGGTCCCGTATTGCGCCAGGACGGGTTCGCCGCCGAGCAGGCTCGCGAAGCCGGCCGAGGCGAACTCTGCGATCTCCCAGAGGACGCCGAACGCCAGGACGAAGACGAGGATGAACACGAACCGGAACTCGCCGGGGAGGTCGACCGCTTCGCTCGAGCGGTCGATCGCGTCGACGATCGCGTAGCCCGCTCCGGCGACGAGCGTCGCAGAAACCGTGTGCGTGACCGAATCGTACCAGCCGAACATCGTGTACGGACCGAGTGCGCCCACTGCGTGGAGGACGGAAGCGATCGAAATCCACGCAGCCAATCCGACGCCCATCTGGTGTCCGTAGAGACGATCGAGCACCCACGGCAGGGTCGTGATGACCAACGGAATGCCGGCGTTGATGAGGAGCGTGAGGTTCACCGTTACGACCGCGTAGCCGACGATCAATCCGAGCAGGAGCTGTATCCCGTGGACGAACTGCCACCCTCGTCGGGACGAAACCGCTCCCTCGCTCGTACCCCCGTCTGCGACCGTCACGCGGTCTCACCCGACCCGTCGAGCGCCACGTCGTCCCGTCGAGCGACGTACGTCACGAAGAAGACGCCGCCGAGCCCGCCGAACGCCGTCGCGAGAATCAGGTCCCACATGACTTCCCCCGTCGACGTGAGGAAGGTGGTCCCGACGAGCGTATCCGAGAGCCACTGGCCGATCACCCAGACGCCGGCGACGGCCATCGTCGCGATCACGACGAACGCCGCTGCGAACTGCGGTGTCATCTCGACGGGCGTGTACGCGTCGAGCTCGACGGTGACCAGCAGGGCGATGGCGGCGACGGTGAGAAATCCCGCGGCCGGGAACGCGCCGACGAGGCGAACCCAGATCGGGACGGCAGCGACGAGCAACACGACCCACGGCGCCACTACGAGTGGAGTCCCCCTCGCGACGGCAGGGAGGACGGCAAGTGCGACGATCGTCCCCGAGAGCCCGGCCCAGAGATACGCCCCCTGCACGAGTGTGGCGATCGTGGCCGCGATCAGACCGGCCACGACGATCCAGCTGCGAAGGGCGGTCCCGCGTTCGGTCGTCAGCAACTCGTTTCGGTCGGTCATTCGACTCCGCGTGTGGTCCGAAATGCCGTTAGACGGACGTGTGTTTGCCGGGACGGCGTTCGACGGCCACGGATCGGCCACCATCGCCGCGTCGGTTGTCGGTGGACGCCGGGTCGCCGGTACATGAATAGGTACCTGCCGACCGCCCGACGGAAATCACCCCGGCTTTCACGGGCCGTGTCCGCAAGGCAAACGTGACTCACGACCCGGAATCAGCGGGCCTCCGGTGTGGAGACACGCGTGCCGGATTCGTGTTGTCTCGCCGGCAATTCACGCCACGTTTATTGTTGGTACGGCCAGAATCCCGTGCATGATTGACGGATCTTCCATCGCGGACACCGCCACTCCGATCGCACTGGCCGTTCTTGGAGGCGGTCTGCTTGTGGGTGGGTACGGCCTCGTCGCCGGCCCGGGTGGGAGCGGACTGTCGTTCGTCTGGGGAGGGCTGGTGGTACTCTCCGCACTCGGTATCGGCGCTCTCGGCTGGCGATTCCTTTGCGAACGCGATACTGACGAACCCGAACAGCCGATTCCCACGCCGCCACTGCCAGACCCACTCCGCCGCGAAGTCCGGGACGAGCGAGCGGATGGCAACTGTGAGTTCTGCCGGACCGAGTCCGACTCGTTGTCAGTCGAACATGTCACGCCGCGGGCCGACGGGGGTGCGAACGTTCGGACGAACCTCGTCGCACTCTGCCCCGCGTGTGTCGAAAAAGTCGGCGACGGAGTCTACGCTCGATCCGAACTCCGG
Organism: Halovivax asiaticus JCM 14624; assembly: GCF_000337515.1. Taxonomy (GTDB): domain Archaea; phylum Halobacteriota; class Halobacteria; order Halobacteriales; family Natrialbaceae; genus Halovivax; species Halovivax asiaticus. The sequence goes on along the minus strand of NZ_AOIQ01000008.1, from coordinate 34,920 downwards.
GACGCGGTCCGACGCCAGGAACACCCCGAGAAGACGATGCTGTAGTCGACATTCCATTCTCCCGTCGAACGCAACTGTTGTTGGGTGGACCCGAGTTATCGCACGACCGGCCCGCGCAGTCGGATCGGCTCGTCGTGCGGTCGGCCAGAGACGGCGACGGCCCGGAGCGTCTCTTCGCTCGTTACCTCCACTGGACGGCTGTTCGTGATCGGAAGGACGTCGCCCTCGCCGAACGAGCGGCCGTCGACGGTGCCCGTCCCGTCGGTGCCGAACAGGAAGCCGGCCCACTCCTCGTCGGGCGTCCAGGTCCAGGTGTCGGTGACGTGGACGTCTAGGTACTCCATCGGGGTGTGGAGGTCGAACGGCGAGCCGTCGCCGACGACGGTCGTCACGGTCGCACCGGACATCTCCTCCGTCGGTAACTCGGCTGCGGTCGCGTCCGCATACGCGGGCTCGGCGTCTTTCGCTTCGGGTGGGAGGTTGATCCAGAGCTGGAGGCCGGAACAGGCAGCGTCGTCGGCCGGAAACTCCGAGTGACTGATTCCCTGCCCGCCGGTGATGTGCATCGCTTCGCTCTCGCGGGCCGTGTGTTCGACGCCGAGGGAATCTTCGTGCTCCATCCCACCTTCGAGCATGTACGAGACGATCTCGAATCCCTCGTGGCGGTGCATCGGGAAGCCACGGTCGGCGTCGATGAAAAAGCGCTCGAAGAGGACGAACGGGTCCAGACTCGACTGATACGCGTTCGTCGGGAAGGCGCGAGTGGCGGTGACGCCGGGCCCGTGCTGGACGCGCTGGCCAGCGATCGGACTCGTTCGGTCGCCCGCAGCTGTCGGTGGTGTCATACCCGGATAGACGTGGCTGAGGCGGAAAAGCACGCGTATCGGGTGAACGATTGCTGGTATCGCTCCACGTCGGATTGACCTCGACCGCTACAGCCTTCGGCTAGTTTTCCGGATCGTACTGCTCGCGGTGGATAACAACCTGCTCGTCCGCTTCGAGGAGCAATGTGACGACGATCTCGTCACCGTCGGGGTCGAACGAGGTCGTCGCTTCGGTGACCGGCGGGAGGGTATCGCCGTCTTGCTGCCAGTATCTGCTGTAGTCCCCGACGCTTTCGGCGTACACCCGGAGTTCATCGGCGGCGACCTCGCCAGCACCGTCCAGGGAGACCGTCGCTTGCTCGCTCTCGTCGTCGAACGTGACGTCGGTGACGATGTCGTAGGCCTCGTCGTCGACGGGCTCGGCGTCGATCTCCATCGACTGGCCGTACGGGAAGAAGACGGCCCACTCGCCGTCTTCCGTGAGGAGGACGATCTCTTCCGTCCGTTCGACCGGGAGGCCATCCTCGGTGGTGTCGACCGTCGAACTGGCGAGGACCGCCGACTCACCCTCGATAGCCGCCTCGAACGAGGTGTCCTCACCCTCGAACCAGAACGCGACCGACGGCCGGTCGCTCATGGCCTCCGGATCGAACGATTCGTCGACGATCTCGTGTTCGGCGTCCGCCTCCGGTGCCGGTTCGTAGGTGAATCCGCTCTCGTCGCTCTCGACGCGGTTGTACGGGTGTGCCGAGTGCAGGTACTCGCGGATCGCGTCCGGATCGTCCGACTGGGCAGCCTCGTAGTACGATTCGAGGACGGAGAGTGCGGGGTGGTCGTCGGACGGACTCGTGTCGCTCGTGGGCGAGTCATCGTCGTCCGATGTCGTGAACTGCTCGAGACAGCCGCTCAAGGAGAGGCTCCCAACTGTCGCTACTGAGAGGAGGACACGTCGTCGATTCATACCGGTTCTGTGCTGCGTTTGGGGGTAAAAATTATGGTTTGGATGTGGTTGTGAACCCGGGTCGATTAGCCTGTCTCAAATTGGAACTCTCAAGTAGCCCCTCCCGAATTTTGCGGTTTACTGTTGTCTGTCGTATGCTGACTGCCCGATCGAGAGGCGGTCAGTGAGACTCATTACGTATCACCTCGCCATTGTCTAGTATGCACCCAGACGAGGGGACGGGAGCCATCTATCGGAAGATTCTGGAGGAACTGTCACCGCCGGATGGCCACGCCGTCTCGAGCGCGAGGATCCTCGAGAATGTCGACGCAGACACCGACGACATCAGTGACGCAATCGGCGATCTCCTTCGGTTTGGCGAGCTCGAATACATCAATACCAGCGGGAGTAACATGCACGTTCGAGTTCGTCTCCATCGTCCAACTGAGAATCCACACGAGCAGGCGACACTCACCGATGCGAGGCCTCAACAGCAGTGGCTGGCGTACATCGCTGACGACCACAACCCACGAACCACCCGTTCCAGACGCCTATTCACGACTCGTGCCGCTGCTGAACGACACCTCGAAGCGGTCGGCGGTTGTGATGAACTGACACCCGTCCCCGGACTCGAGAGCGTCTGGTACGACTATCTGGGGGAGTGCAATAGCGAATACGCTGTCCTTCGAACAGAGCCAATCTTCACGCAGTTCGACGACCCCTGGCCGTAGTCGAGGTTTCACGTCGTTCTGTTACCCTTGTGGGCAGATGTGCAGGGCACATTCTCGACAAGTAGGTACTGTCGTCACTTGGATCCAGTTCGTTCGGAAAACGGATGGGCGCTGCAGGGGATAGGCCATTTCGAGCGAACAATGGTAAGACACCGAATCCCACCCGATTCGGGCCCTATAACCCCTGTTTAGAAATCGGGTTTGTCGACTTCGTGAGGTTCGCGTTCCAGCGAACCATGACACTCGAACCAATCGATCCGGAGACCGCGCTCGAACTGTATCTCGACCAAAAAGAGACGGAAGTATCGGTTGCGACATTGCGCTCACACCGATCGCGTCTCGGCCACTTCGTCAGATGGTGCGACGATCGTGAGCTCACCAACCTGAACGAACTGACCGGGCGGAAGATCCACGAGTACCGACTCTGGCGTCGCAACGAAGGCGAACTATCTAAGGTGTCGCTGAAGACCCAGATGGACACGCTCCGGGTGTTCGTCAGGTGGCTCGGGACAATCGACGCAGTCGATCCGGATCTCCACGTCAAGGTCCAGTCGCCGAACCTGCGTCCGGGTGACAACGTCCGAGAGGTGATGCTCGACAGTGAGGACGCCGAGGCAGCACTCGACTATCTCGAGCGGTACGAGTACGCGTCGCTCCCCCACGTGACGATGGCGCTGCTGTGGCATACGATGATGCGGATGGGTGCTGCTCACGCGCTCGACATCGGTGACTACTCTCCAGAGGATCAGTGCGTGTCGGTCGTCCATCGCCCTGATGAGGGAACGCCGATCAAGAACGGCACTCGTGGGGAACGCCTGGTCGGCCTCTCCGGCGAGCTGTGTCTGTTGCTGGACGACTGGCTTCGAGACCGTCGGCCGGATGTGACGGACGACTACGGTCGTGAGCCGCTCCTGGCGACGTCCCAGGGCCGAGCTTCGAAGTCAGCCATTCGAACGTACTCCTACCGGTACACGCAGCCCTGTGCGTACGGAGACGAATGTCCACACGGACGAGAGCCCGACGATTGCGAAGCGACTCGTTCTGACCACGTTTCGAAGTGTCCATCGTCGATCAGTCCGCACGCAATTCGTCGGGGAAGCATCACCCACCACCTGACGAGCGACGTTCCGGAGACGGCCGTCAGTGATCGGGCGAACGTGAGCACGAAGGTAATCGAGAAGCACTACGACCAGCGGACGAAGAAGGAGAAGATGGAACAACGACGGCAGTATCTGAAGAACATCTGAGTCTGGGCTCTATAGAACCACCCCGTCTTTTGCTCAGAATTTGGCAAAGCCCATCTGGCGGTTCTCTTAAAACCCTCAATAGTTGATAGTGTATGTCTGCTGAATACAGAGGATGTATTCCCGTTGCAGCACGAATTGGCGGAATGAATACGCTCCGGTAGCGGTCTGGTTTCAGGAACTCTCGCAGGGCAGCATCACAGGGTCGCGGGCGCCTGTACGCTCTCGGAGGCCGATTGGAACATCTACAAGGATTCGCTCGACATTGTCGTGTTCCGCCCAGAGCGCTTCTATCTTCTCGTAGAAATTAGTGCCGCGGTACACTTCGTCCGTGTAGCTGATTGCAATCCAGCCTCCGGAGCAGCCATCGACGCCGGCATACATGTCTCAGAGCACTCAGCCGAGCTGGATGAAAATTCGTGATGTGGGTGTTTCTGTCGGAGTATCATTCAGTGAAGATTGAATGCCGTGAACTGCATGACTCAGTAGCCGGCTTGAATATGCACCTTCAAAGGCTGAGAGTGGATTTGAGCTGCTTTGATAACGCTGTCTGCGGGTCGAGGTGCGCGTCAGGATGGATGCTACGGCGGATGAACGTGTACTCTCTTACTTCCCCTTCAGTCTCGTCAACTTCGGTGCTGCCATACAGCAAGGCGGCAGTTGCATCCTTGCTTGGTCTGAGCAAATCCACAGCATATGCCAGCACCTGCCGGTGATCATCAAGTTTCTTCTGGTGCTTGAACTTCGCATCTGCCACCCAGAGCCCATCTCCATCCTGTGTAATTGCAAAGTCAGGGAACCCACTCCCGCGGCCCAAGTTAAGTTCTGTCCTGAAGTACTGACTTACTAATCCCGATTGGTCTTTGCTCCCCCGCGGCCGATCTCCAGATTGGTTGTAATGAAGGGTGATATCGCCGGGGAAATCATACGTCCCTTGCAGTCGCTGTGAGGGTTGCTGGCCAGTCAAATCCGAGAGAACCTCAAGCAAGAGCCGCAAGCACCAGAGCTCGTAGGTGTTGCTGAGCGGCTTAAGAGCGGACGTGAAATTGTTCGCTAGCGCGAGCTCAAGGTTAGCATTTTGGAGATATGCCTCCCATAGGTCCACGATGACTTGGAATGCTTGGTCAGCTTGGTCTCGCAGCTGAGATAGCACCGCAGCATCGGCGAAGTCAGTTTCGAGAGCGACGTCGCGCAGCTTGTTGAAGATACGCTGCTCGAGTAGATGTTGGTGGTAGGAGAGCTGGCTCTCGAACATCTCACCGTACTGCGGATACGCTTCGGAGAGCTGGACCATTTTGCCAGCCAGCTCCGCATGGAATCGAACCAGGAGCCTGTTCTGAAGCGTGTCTGGTGTGAAATTGACTTCTGTGGACACCACTTCTCCTGAGCGCTGAGCAGCCTTCCGCATCGTCTGGTTAGGCTTAATCCGACCGCGTGGCTCCGGGCCATGGCGCTCGATGCGCTCCACCTCGACAGGTGGACGCTGAGCCAAGAGTGCCTCAGTCTGCTCAATCAGCGCGTTGCTGATCGGTGCAATTTGCGCGTAGCGGTCGAGCAGCACGTCCGGATTTAACGGAAGTGCCGCGCTGATCGTGCTGGGGCCAATAATCTCAGCCCAATCTTGGACTTCATTCGCTATCTGCAAGTACTGGTCCTTGCTAAGTTTTTGCCCATTGTTCCGGTAATCTCGGGGAAGAATCTCCACAGCGGGTGTCAGCTCACCGACCCAACTTTTCGGATCCAGCGAGCCCTCGTTGTACTCTGGAGGGCCTTCATCAATTGTCAGAGCATCGCTATCTGCTGGTTCAACAAATCGTTCAGAACCAGTACGCTCCGTCCGCTGAGCAGCATCATCTCTGGCCTCCAGCGATTTTTCAATTGCGCTGACTACGAGGCTGACTCGCTTGTTCAGATGGGATTGCTGGTCGCTATCTAACTCCGGTCGACTCTGCACTCGGTTCCACGTGTAGGTCTCAAAGGTGGCCATGGTCAGCCCAGGATAGAGTGGGAGTCGAGTGCGTCCTCCAGTCGGTTGGCAGTTTCGGAGAGGCCCAAATTCTCCGCGAGAACAATTATCTTCTTGAACTCGCTCTCAATCTCGTCGTCCTGGCTGAGAGCGTCTGCCTGTCGGAGGTCACTCATCACGTTCTCGAACTGGGGGACTAGGTACGCACAGCAGGCCTGATCAACGGTTTCCTGATCCGCCTCATCAGGGAATGCCAGTTCATACGCAAGAACGTAGGCGACGACGTCCATAACGATGGCTCGCCCGACCTCAATCACGTCATACTCGGTGGCAGCGTTGGACAGCGCTAGGACAGCATGGATGAAGTTGTCTCCCTCGAGTCCCATGTTACGCTCCTGAACCGACTTGAGGGTGTCGTTGATTCGAGGAGTGTTCGCGAACTGGGGATACAGGGCCCGTGGATCGATCTCTGGCGCGCCCTCCGCCTGATGTTCATCCTGCTCGGCGTAGTTTAGACGATCTGATGCCCATGAGGCAACTGCCTCCACATCTGACGCAGAGACCGATTTAAGAGCCTCACTGGCATCAATTTGCGGCACAGTGTACTCGCTCGGTTTGACAGAGGTCGAGCTACTCGATCCAAGCTGTGAGGGAACTTCGAGGAAAGCGAATCGCCGACGGAATGCATACCCAAGTGAGAACAGCTGTGCCAAGTCGTAGGTGTTCTGCGTCGCCAGAATGCGGAACGCGTACGGCAGGGGTTGCGTCTCGTTTGCGTACTCGAGAGCTTTGCTGGCGCGGTACTCGAGGTCAAGCAGTGTGAAGACGTCACCGAAAGCTTGGTCGAGGTTTGCTCTGTTTAGCTCGTCGATGAGCAGCCAGCTAGGTCGAGCCGAATTATCGAGGCTCTCTGCACAGTCCTCTGCGACCCTCGTGATGATACCCTGCTCGGCATGCCAATCCGAGGCCTCATTATCGACTATTCTCGGGCTGTCTGCCGGGCCTGGTGCCCAGCCCCCAATCATGTCGTAGTTTGTCCATTCAGCATTTGCTGTCTCGATTGTGAGGGCCTGCTCGCCGCAGATGGCTTTGCTCAGCTGCTTTGCCGCATGGGTTTTCCCTGTACCTGGTGGCCCGTAGAAGACGATGTTCCGTCCCGCAATGAGATGTGCGAATGCCTCCTTGAGAAGATCTGCTCTCTCGGACTCTGTGATTTCTTCCACTGCCCGAACACCAGAACCGTGATGCCAATCGAAGATCAAGGTGAGTTCCTGCTGCGTTAGCTCGTTAATGCCACGTCGCCGGATCTCTCCTTTATCGATAAGGGGATTAACGGCCTCGAGGTCTATCGGCTCAACCCACTCAAGACGCCTGGTTTTTGCCACCCATTCCTTCTCGCCATTTTCATTTATACTCTCAAGCTGGACATCACCTAGTGTACCGGCTGCAACGATTGCCCAGTAGTTTTCTTGCTGTTCGAGGGCGGCAAACGGCACCTCTTCTGACCGTTCAATGGCTGATTTGAGCTGATCATATCCGGGGATACCTTCCTTCAAGTGGTACTCATTGGATATCTCGTCGCTATACTCGCCAGAATTTATCGTGAGGAGAAACTGTGAGCTACTCTCCTGGAGGGCGTCTCGTATGGGCTCGAGGTTTGAGGTGTTCTGAGTTCCCCTTAGACCGGCCGGAGTCCACAATGAGGCGTCCGAAGATGATAGAACAGCTGGCCTAGTTTGACCAAGGTCTCCGAATAGATTTTCGAGAATGGTGTTTGCACCCCCTCCCTTAAGAGAAATTTTAAAATTCACTTGACAGAACATTCCTGTAATGTCATACAGGTAGGGAGATATATCGTCAGCATTAGCAATCTCTCGAATCTCCTCCTCGAATTCCGACCGTATGATATCTGGTTCTATAACCGGGGTTGTTGAAAGGATAATATCGCTGTAACTGGTGCTTCCATGGAGGGATTCTGCGATCTCCTCACGAACTGGCTTCGGGAGATCATCGAGAACGACATCAGCACGCTGGAGGTACTCAACCGAAGAGGTTCCTCTACCAGAAATATGCGCAATCCAATCACCCGACCGAATTGAGTGGAACTCTCGTGAGTTCTTTGTACACCAAGCGGTGAGGTGTTCTGCTTCAAGTGCCCACTGGACTTGATTTCGCACATCTGGAAGCTTCTCGACTGTCTCTGCTACCTCGTTCCGTTCTGCCTTTGAAAGTGTTGACCCTACGGAACCATGCAGATTGTTGAGAAAAGTATCATTGGAGCCATAGTTCTCGTACAGCTGTGTGACCCCTTGGGCTACAGAAACTGCTTCGCTCGGTCTAACGCAATGTGTTTTCTTCGCTGCTGCCAGATATGGCACAGAACTCAGATGACTGCTTGGTTCTCGATATTCGAATGAATCGTCGGCTTTTAGCTGCTTCTGCAGTTCCTCGAACGAACTCTGTTTTTCCGATACCGCGGTGTTCTGTTCAAAGAGGTTGTTCTCAAGCGTTAGCTCATTATCAAGGCCGGCGAGGTTAACTTGCCAGTTGATACGACGGAAGTGACAATCAGAGCTATCCCCGACTGAGAGATTCTGGTCATGTTCATACCCGCTGGCAACAATACCAATGCCTTCAGGAGTGTCGATTCCAGATTTGGCGATTACGATATCGCCAACCTCAACTTGGTCAACGAATCGATAGAGGAACTGCTCCCATGAATTTCCACTAACGGGAGTATCCCGACTTGGGCTTCTCTCTGCAACGTCATCAGGATCAGACACACCAGCCATACTTGGGTCATCGCTATCCCAACCAAGAGCGATAAGGCCCGCGTCGTGGTATTCGCTCCATTTATCATTCGTTCCAATGGCCCAGACGTTTACCACATCAAAGGGAGAAAAATCCGAGTTGTCTGTCATCTACTTCCCAATTGTCACGACCTCAGAAAGTAGTATCGAATGAGGGGATAGCAAAATCAGAATCATGCCATGCAAACCTACACAGCAGGAGACTGCGTCTGGAACTAACGCTCTGGCCGGTGGGTCTCTGCCTCCATACGTATTTTCGTGATTTCGAGGCAGGGTGTCATATGCCCCTTCAGGGCTGTCACGCCTTCGTTTCCACCCTCCTCGACTGGCATCAGGAGAACGGACGACACGACCTGCCCTGGCGCGAATCCGGACGGTCAAAAAACGATGTGGTAGAGAATCTTGACTGGGACCAGGTGGGACCATCGTGAGTGAATTTAATCAAATGTTCCCTGAATTCCGGACACTTGTTTTCCAATTAGATATCTTGGAGTGCCACATTCAGAAGGACAATAGGGATCGAGTGAGGGTGTTTACTACTTGATATTGCGTATCCACTCCGCACTCTCAGAGAACAAGTTTTGCAACTCTCACCCGGGGCTACACCTACATCACGAATCTTGGAGAATAGAGTAGTGGATTTTACCACTGGCATCGTGACAGATTCTATCTATGTATGCAGCAGTCCTCAATCGGCTTACCACGTCGCTTCCAAAAGTAGCCTGCTGAATAGAGGGGGTTGGTCCATCATATTTCTTTATCTAGAAGCGTATTATTTAATGATGCAGATGGTATAGATGTTGTTTGGGAGTTGGCACGTGCTCATAGTAATCTTAGCCTTCTATCAGACCGTCCTATGATACGATTATTGATTCCTCATCGTTCGAATCACCGGCTAAACCGGCTTCAGAAAGGACTTTATCGACTTCGGAGGATTGAATCCTGTCTTTTGAAAACCTTCTCACCAAACCGATATTCGACTTCATCACTTCGTCAAATAACTTTTGAACCTTAACTTCGATATCTTCTCCTTTTCCAACTACGTGAATACGATTTTGTGTATCGGTAATTGGAAACTGGCTAATCGTCACCCCTTCACCCCTCCAGTCACGAATATTGAGATTCGTGACTCGCAGCATCACTATATCGTTTCCAATTTTGATTTCGGCTGTTTCTCCCGGTTCTAACCCATCCTCCTGAAATTCACTCATCTCGGCATTCTTGAAGGTGTACTCATTCCCAGATCGTTTCACGTAGCCGTACCAAACATTACTCGGTGTGACTACGTTTGTTCCAGAATTGGTTAATTTCAATATCATTTGTTCCTGTACGTCATCGTTATCTGGATAATCGTATGTGAAGTCAAGAGTGACATTTGGGCGAGTTTTTCTGATTAACTCCCTCCATGCCAAATAGAGTGATGTTATGGCTACATAGGCGACGATCAGGTTCGCTACATCGGTATAAGTAGGAACCGGCAGCCCTTGTCTGAATACTCCGGCAGAAATGGCTATTATCCCAAGAAGGATAATGGCTATTCCAACCAGGGGGCGGTGCTCTTCGAATATAAAGTCAAGAAGGCCATTATTTCTCATGTAAGACCATGTGCAGCTAGCAAACTCATACATTTTGATCGAAAAAATGTCACTTGCTCCCTATCCTTCTCTATATGCGCGCCCTGAATTCACCAGAACCGTTGAAACCATAATCAATTGAAGGTTTCAAAATGATCGCCATAGCGGACGTCGGGCATAGATGGGAATATTAGGATATTTGTTGCTATCGGAATTGTACTTCCCTGCTGGCGGTTACAAATCGGTGTGATTAGTATGACGGGGTTCGTAGGATTGCAGACGTAATGACAAACCGGGTTCCCTACCACCACGACCTGGACAAGCAGTTCTCGGTGGACTTCGTCACCCCTGAACTGGAAGCTGTAGGGGACCGCATCGTCGGGTATGAAGCTCACAAATCGGTCAAGGTCGAATCTTTCGAGTTAGATCGGACCGTCTACGTCGTCTATACTGCGTCCGGTGCAAGCGGAGCCGCAGACGAGATAGACTACGATCTCGTCGAATATATCGATTCGATGGGCCCAGCGAACGGCGTCATCGCGACCAGGCTGGTTGAGGTGTTCAGAAACGTTCTCGACGAGAACTACCAGGAGGAAGGAAACCGGGTGCAAGCGTACAAGAACATCGCAGCCGAAGAGATTGAGCCCGCGCTCAATCAGGTCGACTGGAACGGCACGGCGGTTGAGGTAGCCGGGCGACTGGCATCAAACTTGATTCTCAAGCACGCCCTTCCCAACGCGAACCACCGAACGGCTATCGGGATGAGCCAACTCTATCTAAAGCGCGTGGATCCGGAGTTTTCGATGCCAGAGACAGCAATTCAGCCCGATGGGGCTGACGAGTATGACTGGATGGAGTGGGTCAACGACTACATCAACGAATCAAAGAGACTGCTGACGGTTCGACGAAAAGGTGGTCGGTTCAAGTATCTCGAGGAGTTCGGTTGTGACGTACTCGTGCGAAAGCACGATATCGAAATCCCTCTCGAAGAATACGAGTTAGATCTTCAGCGAAGTGAGCGGTGGAGAAAGTATGCAGAACAGCACGAAGAACTGTGGATCGACTTCACGGAAAGGGCCGTCCGTCGAGCAGAAATGGTCGACTTGCTCGACACTGATGGACTCTCAAAACACGAATTTGCAGACGAACTCAAGGAACTCGGGTGAAATTAGTCCTGAAGACGAGCCATAGTCCGGCCGGTCTCTTCCACTTCTTCGCTCCGGCTCATTCCGAGACGTTCCTCTAATTCTCGGATGTTATCTTCTAGGGTCATACCTCTAGGTCGCTCACTAGGAGCCATAAATCCACCGGTAAAATAGGGCCGCTAAACGAGCCGATTGAACGGGTGTGTAGAGAGGTCATTTTCAGACTATTTCTAGTGGGATACCTGCTTGAGTATCTAGTTAAGAGTGGCGCTATTTGGATGAATATATTACTGCATTTTCGCACAACCTCTCAAATCCATGCGTGTTTTGTCGAAGTGAGAGCATCGATACACTGCAACCATTGGCATCGGTCGTATTGATGGGGCGTATGGTGACGCTCCGCAGACGATCGCCTAAAGTCATCGAGTAGATCTGGCCGCTCGTTGGTGTTCTTCGGTTTCTATTGACCCGGTTATGATGATCAGTTGATGTCCTTACAGCGCGTTGCGAAGCACGTCCTGGCGTTGTCGCATCTTTTCATCCGCAGACCGGACGTCGTAGTGTTCTTCAATGACTCCGGGTGAGACGTTGCATCGTTCACTTACGATGTCGATCGGTACACCGGCCCCGAGCAGTCGAGTAATGTATCCGCGACGGATTGGATGGGGCGTCACGCTGGCCGGACACTTCGACGCCTGATCGAGATTAGCCACAGCTTCACATTCGTCGGGTTCACGATCGTCTGGACACGGCTGGCCGATCACACACGGACGAGACCACTTGTAGACGTACGTCCGGATAGTTGATTTGGAGAGGCGGCCCTGACTAGACGCGAGCAACGGCTCTCTTCCGTGCCCATCGGTCACATCGGGTCTTCGATGTTTGATGTAATCGTCAAGGACTGCACAAACGTCTGGGTCGATCGCAATCGGCCGCTCGCCGTTTTGTCCGTTCTTGATCGGCGTGTCCGTCTCCGGTCGGTGGCGGACGGTCAAATGGGGTTGCTCGGAGTCATGCTGATAATCCCTAACGTCGAGCGCGTGGGCGGCCCCCATTCGCATACCTGTCTCGGCCAAGATTACCCAGACTACGTGCTCTACCGTGGCGTACTCGTACCGTTCGAGGTGGTCGAGAATCTCGTTTGCCTCGTCGGTGTGAATGACCGTGTCGTCGACGTTCCCGCCGTCGGGGATAACCGGCGACTTGACCTTTTTGAATAGTCCGGGCTGCACTGCGTCGATGGTCTCGCACCATTCCAGAAAGACTCGGAGCGTGTCCATCTGGGTCTTCTCACTCGCGACACTGAGGCCCTCGCGTCGCCAGACGCGGTACTCGTGGAGGTCCCGAGCACTGATGTCGTTGAGGTTGTCGAGTTCTCGGTCCGCACACCACTCAATGAAGAATCCGAGTCTGGATCGGTGGGAGTTGACGGTTGACTTCCGACACTCCCGAGCCTTGTCTTCAAGATAGAGCTCGAGCGCCTCTTCAGGATGGATCGGTTCGAGCGTGCTATCAGTTGCCTCCTGGAGTTGCCGGACCAGCGTCTCGGCATCCAGGTCCTCAGCGAGAGCCGGGGCGTCGTTTGTTCGTGCCATCAGCAGAGCCCCTCTACGAATTCCGCGAGCGATCCGTCGGGGTAGAACGAACTGATGTCGTCTGGATTCTTTTCTATGTAGTACTCGACGGCCCGAGCCACGAGTTGGGATTTGGTGAGATCGGTCTCTTCGGTTGCTCGTTCGATTTGCGCTACCACGTCTGCCGAAACACGGCCGGAAACTGCCTCCGATTGGATCCGCTCCATAGCAGCGCCGTTCAACTACTGGTACATAAGTTCCCATTTAGAATTGGGGTTGGTAAAGGCACCTTCGTCCACGAATTGGTGGGTAAACAAAAATCGGCAGACGGCAGTTGATAATAGGTGGCAAGAAATGGTGATTCGATGATTTGGCCATCGTTATCTCAGAGTTTGTTGTGGCGTCTATTATGTGGAATCTACTTCTCTAAGAGAATTTCAAAGATTTCCGCGCTCAGGCGCGGTGGTAGCTGCGGAAGATTCAATTCAAAATGCGAAATCGGCCGTATTCGCCCTATTAATTGGTGGCGTGCGTCTGTTTTAGCGCCATTCGCTGCTACGTCAACTCGCCTAGATCGATAGTTCGCGCTTTTTCGCTAGTTCCAGATTCTAACCAATCACCGACAAACCCGACCCTGCGTCCCGGCCATACCGGTCCAGTCTTTTGATGCCGATTCCGTCGAAAAGCGGCATTCTCGTCGGCCCAATCGGCAGGGTTGCTGAGATTCCATAGTATGGTTATCGAAGGCTTGTGAGCCGGGTACAAAGGTCGGGTACCCGTCCGGCCGAAGGGTATCGGATCGATAGGAGTGCCGGGATTATTGCTTAACCTATGACCCAGTGATGCAGTTCAGGCTCCCATCGGGGATTCGTTAGTAGGGTGAGTCGAAAGAACCGGGATTTCAGTCGGCTGAAATGGAAGAATTCTCCCTTCAAATTGCTTCAATCTCATGTTGCTCAGGGCGGGTCGCAATCCCGGTTCGGCCGGCGGGACGATGGGGTGAGTACGAGATCGATAACTCGTGAGATCTTGACGAACACAGGCCCGGCCATCGGACCCGACCATTTTGGCTCGGCTCTCGCGTCAAATACCGGCATTTTCATCGGTCGAAATGCCGAAAATCAGCGCTTGCCAGAGACGTCAATGTCTGTCCCAAGATGTCGGTCCTGAACGTCGGGTAAAATGGTCGGTCGGAGTGGTCGTCAATTGGTTGGTCTAACTCACGATGGTAGACTTGTAATACCGTCTATGTGTGGTCGATTAGATCAGTAGGATCCCTGTGCATGAAATCCAGGATATTCGCCGGTCGAAATGCCGGAAAACCGCATTTTGAGTCGACAGAATGTCCGTGGATCCCATCAGCCATTAATCACCAACCATCAACTCCAGGTGTGAGTCCAGAAGCCGGTCTCCCGACCGGTCCGGTACCGGGTCCATCGGTATGCCAAAACTCTTGAATTTGGCACGTAACAGGGAGTCACATGGCAAATCCATTATTCTCGACGTACACCTAAGGCGAGAACCGCGTCACATCCACGCTAATGGCCGTACTCGAGAACATCAATAACCAACTGACGGAGGACTTGCTTGAGGCAGTCCTTGACGAGTCTGACCTCGCACTGGTCACCTTCGAGAACCAACTTGTCGGAAACGGATCGGTTCCGGACGCCGGGATCCGGAGCTCGACGTCGCTGTTGTTCGAGACGAAAATGCGGCCGAACGAGGTCGACGTGAACCAGTTGTGCGAGCACCTCACGTATCTTGATGAGGAGGGAGCAGACACCAACGGCTCGTCGTACTCACTCCCGATCATGCGGAACCGCCGGCGCTCGACGCAACCGACGACGACCGCTTAGTGTGGGCGAATTTCGACGACGTCATTGATGCGGTCGAGTTGAAACCCGCGCGCGATCCGGGTAGCACCGAGCAATCGTTCGCCGTCCCGACCGAACGGGAGGCGTTCCTGCTCCGGGAGCCTGTCCGATTCCTATACTATGACGAAAGTGGATAGCTCGTAAGCTGGGAGGAGGACCGGGTGCTGGTTTTTGGCGCCCGGAAAGCGTGGCCGGAGTTCGAAGGGCACGGTCTCTACTTCTGCCAGCCGAATCGCTCGTTCAAACCGTCCCGGTATCTCGCGTTCTACACCACGGGGAGATCAAGCCGATCGTGCCCAAAATCACCGATTCGATCGGGATTGTCGAACTGAAACGGGGCGTGTAGAACGCGACGTCGATCATCGAAGGGCAACGAGAGGCACTGCGAAACGCGGTCGACGAACTCGTGGAAGCGGGTTCAGACCGAACGACAGCGATCAGAAGGTCGTCTTCCTCGATAAGGAGGCGGGAATCCCACTCGACAAACCGATAACGAACGAAAATACCGCCGGAGAATCCGACCGAACCGTTGCATTCGTACAGGGTCACCGGTACGTGTCCGCTTTTTCACTGCGAGAGCGTCCCGCTACCACGTCCACTCTAGAAGACAAGTGGGGAAGTTAGGGGCCACCGTTTACACTCACGAACGTCCGTCAACCTATCCGTACGAACAAATAGCGTAATTCATCACTATCATCTGGACTGGATGGGATCTTATACTCGTAGTCACGCCAGGTGAGTTTGCAATTTCCATCCAACTCGATTTGTTTGTGGCGTGACTTCCCAATCGATTTCGAACCGACGTCGTCCCACTCCCTTTTCCCTGCAAGGTATCGCCGTCGTGGATTCGGAACTCTCGATCGTTGACGTCGTCCCTATTCGGTGGCTGCCAGAACAGGTGGCCTTTAGTAAGCGTTATCGCGGCACCGCAATCACAGTCGTGCTCGTCTACTACGGTTTCCAGTCGACCAATGTCCTTGATGAAGTCGTATCGGGTGGTATCCTGTGCAGAATGTCGGCGAAGTTGAAGAGATTCGTCTCCGATCGCCTCTGTTCGGGCCGCTTCAACGGTTGGCGGAGCAATACCGGAGGGATTGACCGAAATCGTCCAATCGTAGCCGTAGCTCTGATCTTCGTTGTCGACTGCAGCAGCTTTCGTAGCGTCGGTGTAGATCCCGTGAATGAATTGGAGACATACCACTGTAGATGCCCGCCCGAGGCGATACCAATTGTTTGGTAAGCGTTTTGGTAAGAAAAGCGAAGTTATATTAGCACAACATAATATAGGGTATCATAACTCACCTGTCTCCAATGTCTGAATCCGACCGAATCCGCGAAGCTGGAAGAATTCTCACTGAATTTGATGATGAGCGGTATGAGGTATTTGCAGAGGACGACTCGCAAAATATCGTTACGATTTGGCAGCCACGCGGCAGGGTGGAAGACATCACTGTCTTTCCGAAACCAGTCGGTATGCATTCGAAAGCCAAATCCTTCCTCCAGCGGGCGTCCGCAGAAGATGCCCACCTCGCAGCAGCGCCCGAGTGGGCCTACAATATCGATTGGGTCGAGGATCATGACGACTTCCTCTTCGCGGATACGGGTCCGCTATTTGTCCTTGGATGCGCCCCCGTTCAAGTAGACAAAATGGCGACCCGGCTCGCCGAATTGAATGAGGAGTACGACTGCTATTCGGCGGAAGGTGAAACTGATATGGGCCCCGCCGTGCCAGACGAACCGGGGGAATTCGTCACACCGACAATCATCCCAATAGCGGCGAATGCGAGGCGTGGTGAGGACAAAGACGCGCTATTCGTCCAATTTAAGAACAAGCACATGAGCAGCCGTGCGAATGATGTCGAGCTAAAGAGGCTCTGTGAGGGCACAAAGATCTGGGGCTTCCGCTTTTTCGGTGGCGCTGCCGTTGTTCCGTGGACATGCTCCGATGTAATGCATAGAGAACTCAAGAATGAGGTTCTTACATTCTGCCAAGACGGTCCCTCGTATTCTGTCCATGTCCAATGCAACCCCGATCCATTCAACAAAACGTGGGTCAACTATCGAAAGGAACTCTTTGAGACCGAAGCCCAGGTGTCGTGTATTGTCGCAAACTGGGGGAGTGTGCCACCGATCGGCCCCTTTGGCTATTCTGGAGTCTACACTACAACAGATGATTCAACAACGCTGGAATCAGAGTACAATGACTCATACGAGCGAGGAGGGTTGGTAGCGACCCAGCCGGACATCGGATGTGAGTATCTCTGCCTCATCCCAGATGACATCGTGAGTACAGTCATATTCCGACGAAAAACAAACCACGGAACGCCCAGTGGGTCGGCGATGATGGCGGATCTCAAAGTCTCAATGACAGCTGTCTTCGATACAGCTGCAGATGAGTACCAACACAAAACCCCGGTCTATCCGGCGCCTGAACCGGATCCCTGCAAGGAGTGGCGAGAGCAGCTTAACACGACCCCACTCAACCGAGAGCTGTTGACCGCACTCCTTCGCGCAGAAATCGAAGCGGACAGTCTTCCAGAAAAATTTCCCACCAACCAGAAAGTTTCTTGGAAATCTGTTGAATCCCTCAACGGCGAGATGTCTGAAGAATTAGGACATCTCCTGGAGAATCACCCACGCAGACGCGGTGCCGGTGAGATCACGCCAAGTACGAGGGATGCGCCTAAAACGATTGCCGAACGGCTAATGGAAGCACTCTCATTTGCAGAGGATGAAGCCGATATTGTCCTCAAGAGCGCCTTCGACCGAACCGACGTTCCGGTCAACGCAGAATATCGGGTTGAACAGGTTCCCATCTGTTTGACGACGCTTCCCAAGTCAACACCTAACAGTGAGATCGACCGAGCTCGCTGGTTCGTAGAGTGGTTGCGAGTAGATGGAGTCAATTTCAAGCCAGTTGCGCTGACTTCTAATTTCAGCTCCAGTAAAGCGAAGACACTGGCCGGATATGAAGACGTCTCTAATATGGTTCGTAATCCAGAGCGAGTCGATGCAACCGATGGATTGGAGGAGATCACGCTATGACCGGATACAATCGCCTTGAACGGCTATACGATGAAGAACACGTAGAACAGGTAGAGGGTTCGGACGAACTCTACAAAATCACACATCCTCGAAGAGGGTACGATGACGAGACGATCCTTATTCGGTTTATACAACCAGATGATGATTTGGACGAGCTCGAAACGGAGGATAACCGCCAGCTCGAGGTCCTGTTCTATGATGATGAGATTCCGAATCAGTGGAACATTCAGCTCTTCTGGGCATATCCCGAAGAGATGGACATAGACGAATCAAGGCGTACAACTTTCGAGTCTAATACTCGATTTGCGATACGACGGTTTGTCGCCGTCGACTCGTTGGATGCGTTTCTGCAACCGCTCCAAACAGTTATTCGAGATCTCGAATCGATGGAAGTCGAGTTCAACCGGGGGGAACTTATTCAGGAGATTCTCGAAGCAGATCTAGGACTTCTCTTTGAGACCGACTCAACCAACCGGGATGAGCGGCTTGAAAAACTACGTAAAGGAAGCGATTTGGAGGCTGGACCCACGAAACCGAATTTGCCGACGGGACCTGAGGGCATTATTGACTCAGTAGAATTGGGGCCAGACTTCCGCCGGCCGGCTAGCAAGAGAACGCTGGATGCAAAACCGTTCACACTTCTCTACGGACGGAATGGGAGTGGCAAGACTAGTCTTCTCGATGCGGCCACGCTTGGAATGGTTGGGCAAGTCCGAGGTGACACTACTCAGCGGAGCTGGAAATATCGTGACTTGAATGTAACCCTCACAGGCAACGGAGACGGACCGGTCCGGCTTTCGAATGACACGTCCGACGTGGCTGATCGGATCAGCGCTTGGTACGGCTTTCGACCAGAGAGGAAGGCAACACGTCACACCGAGTTCTATCATGTGAATTATCACGAGGCAGGGTCGACTACGCGACTCGCAGAACTCGATACGGACCTAGATATTGAACAAACAATCCGGCGTTCGTTGTACGGTGAGCAGTTGTCGAAGGCCCGTAGTGAAAAAAGAGAGTTGGTAAAAGAAGCCGATAGCCGGATCGAACAGGAAGAAAAGCGGATTGCGGAGTTGACTGCCGAAATCAGAGAATTGGAGAATAAGGCTGATCGAGCAGAGAACTTGTTTTCTACTGCACGGGCAGCTCGCGAAGAACTATCGCCAGGGATGAGAGAGCTCATTCCGAATCCTCCGCCGCGCCGCCATGACGACGAAGGAAGTGGGGACTCCAACGAAGAGTGGGTTCATACCTGGACAACCTGGGGTGAACGAGTTGCTAGGCTTGACGAGAGCCTTAAGAGTGTGGGCCTGAGCAGCGATGAGCCAAAGATGCCTGAAACGTTAGCATCCGAACTGGCTACCGAGAGAAACCGAACAGAAACAGCGATTGACAAGCTTGAGGATATTGAAGAGTGGCAAAATAAGCAGAAGCAGCTAAGAGAGCTTCAGAAAGAACTCAATAGTACACGCTGGGGAGAAGCGCCGTCAACTGTCGCATTCGTTGCAACTATCCTCTCAACTGAAAAATTCGATATTTCAGATCTCCACGCCATAGAGAAGGCACTCTCTGATGAAGGTCCTGAGTCAGAGGAGTCGCTCAAAAAATGGCGAACACGAGTAACCGCTGTTCTCAAGGAAGAGCTCGAAAGACTCTCCGAGAAGAGAGAGGCGATTCGAGAGATTTCTGACCTACAGGAGAGGCGTGAGGAGCTCTTAGACGAGATCCGCTCACAGACTGAGGAGTATCTCGATATTACTAACGAGGTTGCACACTGTCCAGCTTGTTATGTTCAGCAAACAGAAGCGTCGATTCGAAATCGAGAGCAGCCAGAGGACCTTCTTTCTTCGGAATCGGGCGTCCCCGATCAGCTACAAGCGGATATCGAACACATTAAAAATGCACTCGAAGTTCTGGACCGACCCACTTGGGCATTGGTAACTGACAAATTCGAGAACCAATTTGGTGATGTTTGTCGTGCTGAAGACTTCTGGGGAGTGTTTGAACGAACAAGTTTTGAATCTTTACCAAGCGTGTCCGACGCTCACGTCACCAGGTTTGGTGAGGCGATCCGACAAAACCCGCTCTGGAATCTTAGCGGTGGAGAAGCTATTGAATTAGTGGGGAATAGCCATCAGGAAGTCACAGAGAAGTTGGAGTCACTGGAGAAATCCGTCGAAGACTTCGCTAGACCGATTGATGAAGTTCCGAAAGCCATTCAGCGACTAAAAGATCGGCGTATAGAGCTTGAAGCTGGCATTCAAATCCTCGAGGATCACGCACTCGGAGAACGCCAACAGAACGAGCTTCGTGTGGCGGCTGATCGAACAGTGCTGCACACCGCAAAGTCGGAGTTCCAAAGCGATGCGGTCGTAGTTGAGTCGGTCGCGCAGATTAACGAGCAAATCGAGAAAAAGCAAACTGATCTGGATCATCATCAACACAGGAAGGAAGGTTATGAAGACGGCATTGAGCGATTACAAACCGTCTTCGACAAAGCGGGAGGTGACGAGAACCTCACAGCATATGTCCGGGAACACATGTCGGCAATAACGACGCTATTTCAGGCGTTCCAACGCCCGTATCAATTCAACGAGGTGCAACTCAATGACGATGACGAAGTTCGTGTGATTCGCCGGGGGAAGGACGACCCGAAGCCAGAGCCGATCACCGATATGAGTTCAGGCCAACGGGCTGCCTTAGCACTCGCAATCTTCGTGACGAACAATCTCACCCACGCACATGCGCCGCCAGTGATGCTACTAGATGAGCCGTTCGCACATCTGGATGACATTAACACGATTTCATTCTTCAACTTGCTCATTGAGCTGGCAACAGGCCGAGATGGTGAGCAAGACCGGCAAGTGATCTTCGCGACTGCAAATGAGGACATTGCAGACCTGTTGGAGCGGAAGATTGGTGACTCGCCAAAATTTGACCGAACCCCCATTGACGGCTAGGCTCCGGTATCGATTATCCTTCTCACCCTCTGGACACTGTGCCTGCGCACGTGATTCGCACTCCCACTACCTCAACAGGGCCGGTTTTGTGCATTTTCTAGAGGCTATGGTGTTTCTGTACTGACTCTAGTTTGAGTGGACTGTTCCGACGACACATTTTTGAAACCCATCTGGGTCCGATAGTCCGTGTCAATTACACGAACGGAGTCTATCGATTCTCTCTACGAAGAATGCAAGAATTTCGACCTTGTGCTCGTACCGGATGCGCCGATGACGAGTGCCCTGAACCGGCGTCTCGACCAACCACACTTGGACCGTTCGCGATCGCACCACGGCGCCTGGCTTCCTGACGCCGAGAACAGGCCGAGAATCGACTCGCGTTCCTCGAAATTATTCAGACGACTGACCTCAACTGGAAGTAGACGTCCTATGTGGTCGGGAACATACTCCAGTGCTGGGAGTACCAGAGGACGGCTGACGCCAAATACTGACGACCTAATTCATCGAGTACTGGGTCGAAGACCGTATCGAAGAACACAGCGAGGTCGTTCAGCTGAAGCAATCCATCCTAGACAAGACGTATACCCATCGAACAAGAGCTGAACGAACCAACGACGCGGTTAAGGACGCGCCTCGGGCATGTTCGCGCCTGAGGCCCCGTCCACCCACGAGTTCCTTGCGCTGTTCCTCCGGCTCATCGCTTCAGTCCCCAACTTTGAAAAGGGAAACGATCCGGGTTGTGAGAAGCTATGAAATGGACTTTATGACATGCTCGTAAATAGTAGAGGGTGGCGTGCTAGCCGATCGGATGCGGTCGCGCATAAGGAACTAACTTTGTGATACCCACGGTGTGAGGTCGGTCAATTCGAAACTGTTCTCGAAGCCTTCGGAACTGAGTACTTCAATTGTTACTTCACCATCACGAGTGTCTGCCAATGCTTGCAGACATCGACCGCAAAGCCCGGACTGGCCATCAACCGAGTACACAGCAACACTCGAAATTCCGTCAGCGCCATTCGAGACAGCCTTCGAAACGGCTAGTTCAATAGCATGAGTTCCCCACCCCTCCCCTTTTATTGGAATACCCGTATGCAGGGTTTCGTCACTCGTTAGAACTGCAGCGCCAATCCCGTCCTCATCGTCACCAACAGCGTCAACCGCCGCAGAATGCAACTTTTCACCCTGATCAGAGTCATCAATCTGGTCGGACTGCTGGCCCGGAGCGCTGATCCCGAGCTGCTCAGGGGACAGTCGACGGACTCTTGCAGCAGACAGGATCGAGTTCTGTGCACCCAGTTTCGTTTGTTTCTGGTTAGTCATAGTGTTCGAAGGACTCCGCTGTGATGTTTGAGTCGCCTGTCTCATACAGATGCGCGAATGCACTACCTCCGATGTCGTAGTGGAACTCTTCTGCGAAAGCCGATACAAGCGTGTACGCTGACGGTTCGTCAGTCTCGAACGAGAAATCCCGGAAGAGGTAGGCGGCGAGGGATTCGATCGGGATTTGCTCGCCGTCACAAAGATGTAACCGAGCGAGTTTCCAGTGATCTTCGTTCAGGCCCCATTCTGAGTGGTACCCCTCTTTCTCGAGCGTGGCCACCTGCATCAGTGGCGAGCTCATTCGGATTGACGATGGAGCATAAGTGCCGGACACGTTCTTGTTGTTCCAGAGCGTCGAATCTGAGGGGTTCTTCGCCTGAGTGAATGGCACGAGGTATGGTTTGTCACCATCTTGAACCTCGAAATACGTGTCGAAGAAGGCGTTGTAGGGGAACGAGAGTTCGTTCGTCTGCCCTTCGATCCCAGTTTGCTGTTGAAGGCAGAGGTATCCCGAGAACAACCGGTGTATTGGTGCCTCGACTAGCCGCCAGAAGCAGTCTTTGACGACGCTGGGTTTCAGGACGTATTCTGGCATTATTCGGAATACCGTGCTAAGGACTGGTTCTTTTCGAAGTTGGAGGTGTCAAGGTCAGTTCCCCATGCGTGGTAGCGCAGTTCATTAGCGGCCCTGATGGTGGTTCCTGAGCCAGCGAATGGGTCGAACACAACACCGGGTTCATAGTCCGGTTCCTCACATTCGCAGTGAGTCCAGCCTGCGGTTGTCCACTGTGGGAACGTGAATTCACGGAAGTACCCGCCGAGTACTTCTTTCGCTTCGTCTGCGAGTTTCTGTACTTCTTTGGAGTTTTCACCAGCGCCCTCCTGGAACTGTTTTGCTTTGCCAGCGTCAGAAATACCGACTGCCTGGATTGCTCGCAGGTGGTCTTCTGTCAGGTCGGACTCTTCGTAAATCTCGAGAGCACGTTTCGCTTGTGAACGACTAGTATCGAGATTGGTGAGGCCTCGTTTCCGGTCACGAGTTCTGGGTTCTCCGCACTTGGTGCATACTGCTGGTGGGCACGCAAGTGTGATTGCGCGCTGCACAAGTTCGTCGGAGAACGGCGCGAGATGCCCACCGGAGTTGAGGTCGTGATTCATCCGCCAGACGTCTCCGGGGTTCGATCCGTTACCGTAGACGTCAGCGTAGCCGTGAAGGTCGTAGTAGTAGTCGTCGTTCCAGACGAGGTGGATGATGTGTTCATGCCGTGGGACTAGCCGATCCTTCACTGATGACGGCATCCCGTTGTCTTTGGCCCAGATAATGTCGTTCCGGATTGTCCACCCAGCTTCTTGCGCGGCAGGCACGAAGCGACCTGGGAGACCGACACGGCTCTTGTTATGGTACGTATCGCCAATGTTGAGGAAGATCGACCCTGTGGGACGAAGGAAGGGCCGCCACTGTTCGAGTGCAGCAACCAGATTATCGATGTATTCGTCAGGCTCTGATTCTTGGCCTAACTGGTCGTCTATCCCATAATCACGTTTCTTCCAGTATGGTGGTGACGTGACGATCAGATCAACGGAGTTCTCGGGGAGATCGATTCGCGTGCTGTCTTCCGTTTTAGCGTTCTCGTCAGCATCCTTTGGGATGATTTGGGTCGCGTTCGCTTCCTCGATGTCCGCGCGGAGTTCTCCGTTCGGCTCGGGGATTGGGCCTTGTTGCTCTTGAACGTCCTCAACGTTGACTTCTCCGTGGTGTTTGAGTTGATCTTTGAGTCCCCCGTGAAGTTTCTTTGCGAGTTCCGGATTTGCTGAAAGGTGATTGTAGACAGATGGTGTGGGCGTATTTGCCGAGGGAGAGTCCCCATCGGTGAAGTCTTCGAGGCTCGAGAGATTGTTGGTGTCGTCGAGGTATTCGCTGATGATCGAGATTACTTCTCGAACGCCTGGATCAAGCCGATCCATAGTCAATTGAGCCTCCGGTGATTCAGATCCATCCTTACTCATTGTCTAATCGGGCTCATTCCACCCTTGTGAACATTCTGTATTTGCTCTGCTGCCGCTAGTTTCCCCGAGAACTGTCTATTTTGAGTCATATTCCTCCGCAACTTCTATCGTCAATTCGCTCAACGCGTCGTCTTCAGGGCCGAAAACCCTGCCATGGAGCTTCTCAATCCCACCGTTCGCAAACTCTTCAGCGATCTCGTACACGAACCTCTTGTCTTGCAGAACGTCAAGAGACCGTTCTTCGCGGACGGCCACAGCCTCAATAACACCTTCCTGTTCCTCTCGGAGCGAGGAACGACCGAACAGCGCATGTTCTTCACCCTCCAGTTCTACTCGTCCTGCTTTGCGTCGACCGTAACTCATCGCGAACGTGAACAGGTCGTGTAGATCCACCTCGTAGAACGGTGAGGTTTCCTTGGTGCGGAGATCCTCGTACAGACTCCGTCGTTCCTTCTCGATGTGAACGTCACGACGTGGGTCGGTTTCTTCGTACTTCTCGCTCTGTTGTTCGCTCATGCAGATGGCACCTCTGTCACTTCGTCAGAGTAGTCCAAATGGTACTCGTTCGCGACCTTGTTCTTCAGGAACGCGCGCACTTCGTCGGTGTACTCCTCGTCGGTCATCAGGAACGTCACCTGCGTATCCTCGAGGTAGTTCGGTACGTTCTGTGCGATACGCTTCTTCGGTTTGCTGGAGATACGACCCAGTGGTGTGTCGATAAGGATTGGTGCGCTGAACCCGCTGATTTGTGCGAGTGCACTCATGAACGACAGCGCCAACACTTGGCGTTCTCCTGCGGATAGAGACCCAAGGTTTTTCTCCCCGCTCGGGCCGTACACGTGCACCTCGTAGTCGTCAGTCAGTTCGATATCGTACGGTTCTTCCTTCCAAATGAGGTCGTTGAAGAACGTCTGAAGCGAGTTCTCAGTTTCCGTCCGAACCTGCTCCAGAATCTCCTTCTCAATACTCTCGACCTTATCGCGTGCGGTCTCGACGAACGAGATCTTTCGAAGGATAGTCTCGTGTTTCTTCTCCCGTTCTACCTCCCGCTGCCAGTCGTCCTTACGCTCCTCCACAACCTCTATTTGCTGCTCGATTTTGCCTCGGAGCTGCCCGAGGTCTTCCCGCATATCCTTGATGCGACCGTCGATGCGCTTGCGTTGTTTCTCCAAGTCAGAAACATCCACGTCATCTGGGATGGTCTTGCTCTCCAACTCGGCAGAGATCTCTCTCAATTCCTCGTTGATTTCGTCGATGTCGTCTTTGATGTCCTCGACACGACGCTTCCGTTCCTTGGCTTCACTCACCAAGTCGTCGCCTCGATCGAGCGTACGTTGGACTTTTCGTCGGCCATTCACGCTGTTGGATGCGGCCTCGGTGATTTTCTCCTTGAAGTGCTCGAGGTGCTCGCGCTTTTCCTCCTCGCTGTCGATGTCAGTACCGCAAATGCACTCGCCGTCATCAAGAAGTTGGTCTAACCACCATTCCGGAATGTCCGGTGGCTCTTGGCCGCTCTCTTCGCGGTCACGGAACTGTTCGATGGTGTATTCGAGCGCGTCTTGGTTGTACGCGGCTGGCCCGGCACGAGAGAGGGAAATAGCTGCGTCTTCACGCGCGTTCTGAAGTTCCTCTTCCCGGTCTTCGAGGCGTTCGTTAAGGTATCGACGTCGTTGTTGCTTTTCGCGAACGTCAGGGTTTGTACTGTCGGCTAGTTCCTTATCGATGCCCTCGATCTGCTCGTTTGCTTCCTCGATGTTCTCTTCGAGTTCTTTTTCGTCCTCTTTGAGTTCATCAAGTTCGTCTTTAGCATCTTCGTACTCCTTGTGGAGTTCTTGGGGTTTGCCCTCTACGTCGGATGCTTCCTTCTCGAGATCGCTTTGTACCGAGTTGAGGTGGTCGATACCACGTTCGAGTAACTGGATGTGTGAGACGTCGAGAACGGCGTCTTTTACGCGTTGGGTGTATCCTTCTTCGAAGAATTTGTCGAGTTGCTCTCCGTCGAACAGGAAGTATTGATGTACTCGTGTGGGGAGGATTTCGCGAAGACGTGTGTTCGGGTTTTCCACGTTCTGCCAGTCGGCTCCGAACCGTTGCCGAAGTTGAAGATCCTCGGTGACGCTGTTGTACTCGTCTTCCCCGACCTTGGCCGTACGGAACTTCCGGGTGAAGACGTACTGCGGTTCGTCTTTCCCGAGCGTGATCTCGATGTGTCCGCGCACGCTGTCTCCGACGTCGACCGACTCGAGTTCCTTCAGATTGGCTATCGGGTCGGCGCCGAGCCCACGGTCGTCGTTCTCGTCGATGTGTGGCTCTTCGTCGTAGAAGCAGAGCGTGATGGCGTTCAGGATGTTTGACTTCCCGGAGCCGTTCTGGCCTTCGATGACGTTGATGTGCTTATCGGGCGAGGTCTCGAGGGGAATTTCTTCGACGCCCTGAAACTGCCGGTAGTTGTTGAGTTCGATTTTGAAGATTTGGATGTTGTTCATTCGTCAGTGTACTCTTCGAGCGACTCGTTGTTTGCGTAGTCCTCCACAAGCTGGTGGTACTTGTCGGTGTACTTCGGACGCTCCTGGTCGAGTTTCGTTCGTTCGTGTTTCAAAATTTCACGAATGAATGACCGGTATTCATCTTCCTCGATCTCATCGGTTTTATCCAAAATGAGCGAGTGCACTTCGGAGTCCTTCATGGGTAACTACTCGATACATGAAACTAGGGTAAGATAATACATTCCCTCGAAAATTTGTCGAGATGCTGTAAGGACTATATGCGGTACTTCACGCGAATATCGTCAATCACATTCAGCGCCGTATGCCGGTTTTTGGCATTCTCGGCGAATTCAGCGAACCGATCTAGTTCCTTTTCGAGGAGGTTACGCTCTGACGTTGCGATATCTTCGGATGGGTTTTTCGACGGTACAACAACCATATCGTAGATGGTTGCCTTGTCTTTCCCCTCTGCTTGCCGAAGCACTCGGCCTCGTCGCTGGATGAACTGCATGGGGTTGCCGCTGTTCGACATCAGGATTGCTTGGCGTGTGGCCGGCACGTCTACGCCCTCGTCAAGGCACTTCATCGCGACAAGCGCATCCCAGTCCCCAGCGTCGAACCCTTCCAACAGCTCGTCACGCTGGTCTTCGTCCTCGTGGTAGGTGAATTTATGATGGAAGACACCCTCATCGTTCAGGATTTGCTGCACGTCATCGATTTGATCCGGGTTCGTGTACACCAGTAGGTGATCCGGATCATCGATACGCTGCAAGATGCGTCGTAAGTGCCGATATTTGTTCTCAGCGCTCTTCACGATGGACGCGCGCTTCATGGCGAGATGCTCAACGACCTCCTCTTCGATATCTTCGCTCGCTGCGGCACTCGCGAGTTTCTTGGACTCTTTCCGGTATTCCTCCAGTTCCTCCTGCGTCATCTCAACAATGATTGGCTCATAATCGTATGGCGTCAGATACTCTGGGACTGCGTCTGAGAGGGAGTACTCGTACACGATGTCACCGAAGTAGTTCAGCAGGAACTCAGTGCCCTCCTCGTCGTAGTAGCGCTCCGGTGTGGCCGACAACCCGAGGCGGGCATCATATTCGTCGAGGAGACCCTTGCGTTGTTCCTCGGAGCCGAGACCGTGAACCTCGTCAGCGACGAGGACGGTATTTTCGTCTACAGTGCTGATTTTCTCTCGGAAATACTCCTCGCTGAGAGTCCTGTGTGTGGTGATGATGAACTCCCGATCACGGAACTCGAGCCTAATGTTGCTAACGACTCTGGACAGGTCGGATTTCCAGTCGCTGTTGGCTGTGCCGAACAGGAAGCGTGGGGAAGGGAACCCGAAGATTTCCATCTCCTCGGCCCACTGGTTGGCAAGGTGCGTGACCGGTACAGCAATCACGCAGAGTGTCGGCGAGGCTTGCTGTTCGAGGTACTCGTCGAGCGCAGCAAGCGCGGTGAATGTCTTTCCGGTGCCGGTAGCCATCCGAAGGAGCCCATGGCAGTCGTTTTCGAACCAGTTATCGACTGCTTCGCGCTGGTAGTCTCGGAGCGTGATTTCGTTGCTGGCCTTCACCGTAGAGTTGTCGGGTTCCTCGAAGGGTGTGTATGGACGGTTGTCGTAGTCGCGTAGTTCTGCGATGTCCTCTGCAATGCCATCGGGGATAGAGTACGTGCTGACATTCGAATCTCGACCTTCCCAGAGGTCTTTGAAGCGTTGTTCGTGGCTGTCTCCCCCTTCAGCATCCCGTTCGCCGAGCCAGTCGCAATCAACACTGTACGCTTCATAGTTTCGAAGAGCTTGCTCGCTGTCGTTTTGTGAGCCGTGGAACCCGACGCAGTTCCCGTCTGCGTCGTAGAAGATTCCGAATTTGTCGTGGAAGTCGCCACCAGAGAGAGATTCAGTGGGGATGGCGAATTTGATTTCAAGGAGGCCGTCTGCGATCATCCAAGCGACGGCGTTTCTAGTGTCGTATTCCAAGTCGTACCGGAGGTCGTTGATGGTCTCTTCGAGAGTTTCCCGTAGGACTTCATCGCTGCGCGCTTCGTCCCCTTTCTTGATGGCCTCCCAGTCTTCTCCGGTGAGTTTTGGGCTGGTGATCCATTTCGCAGCACCGCCGTTATCGGCTAGTTCAGCGATTCCTCGTGCGGCGGATTGCATCCAATTGGAGGTGAAGTATCCGACACCGCGTTTGTATTCGACAGAGCGGGATAGGAGCGGTTCGTAGAACTCGTCGACGAAGTCTGTTTTTGAGGTATTGAGTACGCGAGGGAGGTCGAGATCTTTGAAAGTCGCGGTGTCAGAGGCCATCGATACTAACAGATACGTTATTGGTATCGTAATAAGAGTGTTCTTGACGCCGACTGGTCTGAAATGATTTCCACATTTTCTCCAAAGTTTGATTTACCCAGAATTTGTTGGTGGTGATATGTCTACTGCCCGCGATCTGGAACAAGATTTTGCGTCTGAGGGAGAACAAGAAGAGGAAAAAATCGAGGTTGATGTTAGCTACCAAATCATTCGACAAGTTTCTTCACAGCTCTACACCAATCCCCGAAAGGCAGTCGAAGAACTTGTTTGTAACAGCTATGACGCTGGTGCGAACGAGTGCTACGTGAACACTCCCGAGTCAGGAACTGATTTTCTTGCCGTGCTCGATGATGGGTCTTCTATGGATATGGATGGTTTCGAATGGCTTTGGAGCGTAGCAAAAAGTCCGAAAGCCGAGGAACTCGGAGAAGATAGAGTAAAGCACGGTCGAAAGCAAATCGGAAAGTTTGGCGTTGGCAAGCTTGCTGCATTCGCTCTAGGCCGAAAACTCACTCACATTGCTGCAAAGGATAACGTTGTTCGAATCATCTCCGTCTCGGAAGAGGAGATCAAAGAGCGTGGTGCGGGTAACCCCCCACGTTTTAATGTTTACAAATTGGGCTTCGACGAAGCTGAGGATGTCGTAGGAGAGTACCTAGAAGGAAAGGATTTGCCAAATCCGTGGGAGGAGGGATGGAATTCCTGGACACTCGCAATCGTTGACCATATCGAGGAACAGTATACAGGGAGTGCATTGAAACCACAATACCTCCACCACATGATACGCACCTCTATTCCGCTTTCCTCCCAGTTTAAAGTGTCGTTAGATAACAGTAAAATCTCGAGGAGGGAACCGGATACTGACGAACGCTTCAATGTAGATCTCATCGAAGAAGACGTTAGAGATGATATCGAAAACCGACTCCAATCGTTTTGGAGGGAAGAAGAGGATTATGGGGATTTAGAGGATGTCCCCAAAGAGAAGTACGAGTGCTCAGTTGACAAAACAGCAGATTACCAGAACATTGACGAAGAAGTTCGTTGCCTCAAAGTTCCGGAGCTAGGGCCTGTAACCGGGAATGCTACCTACTACGAGAATCTTTTGACGAAAGGGAAAAGGAAAGAAAGGGGGCTAAAAGACCATGGATTCCGAATCACTGTCAAAGGCAAGTTAGTCAATCGAGAAGATCCATTATTTGGGCTTGATAATCCTCCCCATGGGCACTTCGGAAGGTTCCTTGCCGAAGTTGAGGTGCCCGACCTAGATGATGCCATTCTTGTCCAGCGGAACCAGGTGTCCGAAGAGCATATTGAAACTCAACTCACAAGGGAAGTAATTCAGGGTCTCTTCAACTACTGTCGCAGAAAAGCAAATCGGTTAGACCAACAGAAACTGGAAGAGATTGAAGAGGAGTCCGAGGCAGGAGAAGCGGTACGATCCTTTGGAACCCGGCTTAATACCTTAGCCCCTTTTGATGCTACTCAAGGGCTCAGAGGTCTTTCCAAAGGGCAATTCCCGGATGGAGGTCTTGGTTCGGTCGATGTCCAATTCAGTTCCTACGATGAGGCCGACGAAATCACCCACTATTCCTCCGAAGATCAAACCATATTCATCAATGAAGAACATCCGCTATTCAAATCTCTTGAAGAAAGTAATAAGATGTCTGACGAACTCAAGCAAGTTTTCGGGGAGGCCGTTGCAGGCAATCTACTGGCATCTGGCTATCTTGGACATCATGGCGTTGAAGATAATCTCTTGGATATCTCGAAGTCGATCACTGACGATTCGTTAAGAAGTGCTGCGGGCTACATCAGGGACGAGATTGAGTACTTCATTAGCGAGATTCATGATGCATCACTCGAAGGTGGGACTAGATACGAGAAGGTGGTTGTGGGTGTGTTTCGACATATCAGTGTTGCAATTCAACACGAAGGTGCATCCGACAAACCAGATGCGATTCTGACAATTCCACAGGCTGGTGAGGAAAATATGTCCTTCTCTATTGAGGCGAAAGGTTCCAAAGGCATTGTTGATCACGAAGATGCGAAGGAAGCAACGGTATCTCGGCACAAAGAAGAGGCAGGCTGTGACCATGCTGTTGTGATTGCGAGGGAGTTTCAGCTTGAGGGGAAAGGAAACAAGGATAGTGCATTTCTCCGTGAGATGGATGAGAATGTTTCCCTAATGACTAATGAGGCCATGGAGAAACTGCTTCGTCGGCACAAACGTCGTCGATTCACTCACCAGCAGATCATCGATATCCTCACAAACAATGAACATCCCAATGATTTGGTTGAATATGTCGAAGAGAAGTGGGAAGAGACGCCTGAGCCAGGAATAATGGGAGAAATATTGCAAATTGGCTGGGAAGCACAAAAGAAGAACCGCGTTAATAAGCCCTCTATTGGGATGGTGTTAGCTGATGCACGCATTCTTGAAAGAGAGGTGCCCAAAAATAAAGTCGCGAACGTCATCGAAGCAGTTGCTGTATCGACAGGAATGATTGATTACGATCGGCAGAGCCAGGAATTCGAACTATTCCAACAGCCAAGCGTAATTCTGGAGCAAATGGCATTAGAACCTCAGGACCGTGAAAATACTAATTTGAGCGACTAGGTTCCGTTCTGGGACTGTATCATCAATAGCGGGACTTTATGTGAACTGCGAACAACGTTGGCTCTAGCGAACCGCACGATGGCGACGACCACCATTCGGCAAACGAAC
Organism: Halovivax asiaticus JCM 14624; assembly: GCF_000337515.1. Classification (GTDB taxonomy): domain Archaea; phylum Halobacteriota; class Halobacteria; order Halobacteriales; family Natrialbaceae; genus Halovivax; species Halovivax asiaticus. The sequence goes on along the minus strand of NZ_AOIQ01000008.1, from coordinate 3,381 downwards.
GAACTCAACGGCGCGCAGAGCGACTTCTTTATAAGCGGGTCGCTCCCGTCCCTTGGATTTGGTTCGTGCAAAAAACGAATGGGCGCTGCAGGATTTGAACCCGCGACAGCTTGGTCCGAAGCCAAGTACTCTGTCCAGACTGAGCTAAGCGCCCTCGGTCTGTTTTGGGTTGCGAACGTACGTTTTCGCCGCACCTTTAAGACGGTTTCTCTTTCGAGCCTCTGATTCGGTCGCGAGTACAATTCCCGGCCGGTTCGATACGGCACTTTGCTCGTCAGGTCGATCTTTGTTCAGCTTCCGACAATGTGTCGTGTTCGGAGTGCAAACGATCATGGTCCTCTGCGACCAATCGTCGGCTGTATCATGTTCGATCGGATCGTCCTCGCCGTCGACGGCAGTGACGAGGCGCGCCACGCCGCGGCACGCGGGCTGGATCTCGCCGAGGCGTTCGGGGCGGCCGTCGACGCACTGTTCGTCGTGGACGAATCGGCGCTCCGCCTCACGCGCTCGTCGAGTGAACGGGAACGGCTTCGAGCACGAGGACAAGAGGTGCTTGCAGACGTCGAGGCACTCGCTGCCGAGCGCGATCGCTCGATCACGACCGCGGTGGTCGAGGGCGCTCCCGCGACGGCGATCGGCGAGTACGCGACCGAGAACGCGGCGGATGCGATCGTCGTCGGCCGCCAGGGGATGACGGGGCTGGGGAAACGGCTGCTGGGCGGCGTGACCGAACGACTGCTTCGGGGGTGCGACGTCCCGGTGTTCGTCGTCCCGGCGGACGACGACCTGACGCCGGCCGAGGAGGACTACCAGACCGTCCTCGTGCCAACCGATGGCAGCGACCCGGCCGCAGCGGCGGCCGACTACGGCAGTGCGATTGCAGGGCGAACGGGCGCCGCGTTACACGTGCTCAACGTCGTCGACGTCCAGGCGGCCGGCGGTCTGTTCAGTGCTGGTGGCCTCGAGTCGGAATTCCTCGAACGGCTCGAAGCGCGTGGTCACGAAATCGTCGACGACGCGGTCGCGGATCTCGACGCCGAGCAGTCGACCCTCGACGTCACGACGGCCGTCGAACGGATCTCGTCCCACCAGGGCGTCGCCCCGGGAATCCGCGAGTACGCCGAGGAAAATGCGGTCGATCTCGTCGTCATGGGTTCACGTGGTCGGTCAACCGTCGGTCGACAGTTGTTGGGCAGTGCCGCCTCGACGGTGTTGCGCACGGTTTCTGTCCCGGTGCTCGTCGTCTCTCGGGCGCCCTAGCTCCAATCCATTGGTCACAGTTTCCGAGCACCCGCGTACGATTTCGATTGGTGTCATCCGAATCGATCGACCGATCCCAGACGGCCGGTCCAGCCCTGGTACTTGAGGGTGTGGTGGATTCCGGTAACTGTGGGAAAGGCCGTGACCCTTACGTACTCCCGTCGTCTGGTACTAGGTACCATGTCCGCGAAGGACGCAGCAGTCGATCCGTCGATGGCTGCACCGGGCGATGACCTCGAACTCCTCTCCGACGAGGACGGTCGGTGGACTATCGTCCCGGTAGCGGCCGAGGGCGACGAGCGGCTCACCCAGTGGCTCACCGTCGACGCGGACACACTTTTCGAACTCGACGACTGGCGGTAACGGGGCCGACCCAGCGGCCGGGACTATCCCGAATCCGTTGCACACCCGTCGGTTCCGCCACACGGCATCGGACCCTTTTTAGCGGTCCGCTCGCCAGTCAGACCCATGACGGCGGTCGAGACCGGACGGGGACTGTGGGAGCTGTTACGTCCAGTGAACGCTATCGCCGCGGCCGTCCTCACGGCGATCGGCGCGTTCGTGGCGGGTGGACTCGTCGACGCGCCGCTGGCCGTCGGCGCGGCCGCGGCGGCGACGTTCTTCGGGACGGGCGCGGGGAACGCGATCAACGATTACTTCGATCGGGAGATCGACGCCCACAACAAGCCAGACCGCCCCATTCCACGTGGTGCCGTCTCGCCACGCCAGGCGCTGTGGTACTCGCTGGCGTGCTTCGCCGCGGCCGTCGTGCTCGCGTTGACGCTCCCGGTGCTCGCGATCGGAATCGCCCTGTTCAATCTGTTCGCCCTGGTCAGTTACACGCAGGTGTTCAAGGGGCTGCCCGGAGCGGGCAACGTCGTCGTCGCCTACCTGGGCGGCAGTACGTTCCTCTTCGGTGCGGCAGCCGCGGGACGGATCGGGCCGGCGGTGGTCCTCTTCGCGCTCGCGGCGCTCTCGACGGTCAGCCGCGAGATCGTCAAGGACGTCGAAGACATCGCGGGCGACCGCGCCGAAGGGCTCAACACGCTTCCGATCGCGATCGGTGAGCGACGTGCCCTCTGGATCGCCGTCGGGGTGCTCGCGATTGCGATTCTCGCGAGTCCGATCCCGTACCTGACCGACACGTTTGGGTTGGCCTACCTGCTCGTACTCGTCCCGGCGATCGCGTACATGACCTACGCAGCGTGGACGAGCCTCACGGACCCGGCTCGCGGCCAGCACCACCTGAAGTACGGCATGTTCCTGGCGGCGCTCGCGTTCGTGATCGGTCGACTGAGTGCGTCGACCTCGATCCTGGCGTGATCGCCGGTTCGCACGAAGAAGGCAACCGAGCGAACGCCAACCCACAGACTCACCGCTAGCCCTCTCTGACGGTGATTGACGATAGAAACGGGATTCAGTGCCTCTGTGTTATCAAAAGGAATATAACCTGTTCACTGTATCACTCTGGATAGGTACCAGTGGAATCACGCGCTCGCTGTGGTGGACGCCGAGAGGAAGTGTAATCTGCCATGTATGACCTCCCTGACGTCCCATCGGCCGACGATCTCGACGCTGGAACGAACGTTCTCGTCGCGGGGCCGCCGCTGACCGGCAAACGCGATCTCGCGATCGAGGCGTTGGCGAGCGGCGCGGACCGTGGTGATGGGTCGATCATCGTCACGACGAAAGACAGCGCGGACAAGGTGTTAGACGACCTCACCGAGGCGGTGACTGTCTCCGACCCGGACGTCGGTATCGTCGATTGCGTGACGAAACAGCGCGGGATCGGAACCGTCGACGACGATCCGCGCATCAAGTACGCCTCGTCGCCGGTCGATATGACCGGGATCGGGATCAAACTCTCCGAGTTCCTCCAGGAGTTCTACGAGAACCGATCGCTCACGGAGAATCGCATCCTCTTGCACTCGATCTCCACGCTGCTCATGTACTCGGATCTTCAGACCGTCTTCCGATTCCTCCACGTCTTCACCGGCCGTATCCAGAGTGCCGACGCCCTCGGTCTCTGTGTGATCGACTCGACCGCCCACGACGACCAGACGATGAACACGCTCAAACAGCTCTTCGACGTCGTCGTCGAGATCGAAGACGGCGAGGGCG
>NZ_AOIQ01000007.1 GCF_000337515.1 Halovivax asiaticus JCM 14624 | reverse complement strand
GTCGAGACTGACGCGGCCCTCAGGGAGATTCTCGGCCACAAGCGCGTCGGGGTGGTCGGCTGTTCGACCACGCCCGGGAAAGCAGCTCACGACGTGCCCGCCTACTTGCAGCGACACGGGTACGAGATCGTTCCGATCAATCCGACCGCGCAGGACGTTCTCGGACGCGACGCCGCCGACTCGCTCACGGCGGTCGACGCCGAACTTCCGCTCGTCTGCATCTTTCGGCCGAGCGACGAGGTTGCGGGAATCGTCGACGAGGCGATCGATCGCGGCGACGTTCGCGTGGTGTGGACCCAGCTGGGCATACGTGATCCAGAGGCCGCCAAACGGGCCGAAGACGCGGGACTCTCCGTCGTCCAGGACCGGTGCATGAAAGTCGAGCACGGCCGTCTCTGTGGGTAACTGGATGCAAAATCCCGTCGTGTCGGTCCATTACAGCGGGAGGGCGGCCCGCAGGATCGAGGCGTACAGTGTCGGACTTCGTCGCCGCGACCCGGCGAGCGCAGCGTCGAGCGCATCCCCGGCACCCGTCTCGATCCCGGCACCGTGGCCGACGAGGACCCGGTGTGGATCGAACCCGGACAGCCGCTTCCGTGGCGGCCAGAGTCGCCGTGCCGGGTGGACGCCGAGCCGTTCCGCGTCCGTTCGGAAGTACGATGCTGTCCCGACGCTCTCCGGGACGACCAGCGTCTCCGTCGCCGGATCGAAGAGCGCGACCTCCTGCCAGAACCGGCTGCGCGTAACCACCTGACTCCGAATCCCGGTGTCGGCCAGTTCCGCGCCGAAGCGTCTGACCGGAGCATCGAGTTCCGACTCGACGCCGTCGAACCAGTCGGGCAGCCAGACCGCGACGTCGTGGCGCGTCGCGATCGCCGCAGCGTCGCGTTTGTGCCGGTCGAGCCCGACGACGACGCCCGCGACGGACCCGCGCTCGGCGAGCAATTCATCGAGTCCATCCCCGTCGACCGGATCGATCACCCAGATCGCGTCGTCGACGACGAGTGCGTGACTCGCTCGTTGCATCCGCTCGTCGGGGTGGGCGATCCAGCTGAAGCCGCCGTCGAAGTCGGCGGTCACTTCTAACTCAGCCGTGGCGTCGTCGGTCCGGATCGTCATACCGCCCGTATGGGTTGGATCGCCAAAGGTGACTCGCCGTCGGAGAGGGTCAGGTCACTTTCCTCCCACCGAGTCGACCGCCTGTGTCCGGGTTGGTCTCCGAGCTTCGAGTCGGCACCCCGGATCCGAGTTGGGCTCTTGGCCCAGTGCTTTTTCCGAGGTTTCGGGTGGTACCTGGGTCATTGCCTCGGTGGTGATCTCTTGCCTCGACCCGGTGGACTGGCCCATTCATTTCACCGCTCCACAGGTATTATGACTTAGTAGTATAACCTAGTGATCATGCCGCGTACCCAACGCCAGGCAGCCAGGGATGGAACGATCACGCCAGAGATGGAACGCGTCGCCGAACGCGAAGGGTGTGAGCCCGATCGCGTGCGAGAAGCGGTCGCAACGGGCCGGGCAGTGATTCCGGCGAATCACGCACATACCGCGCTCGATCCGATGATCATCGGCGAGGCGTTCTCGACGAAGGTGAACGCGAACATCGGGAACAGTGAGACGACCAGCGACATCGAGGCGGAGCGCGAGAAACTGCACACGGCGGTCCACTACGGCGCGGATACGGTGATGGACCTCGGGACGGGGGCCGACCTCGACACGATCCGCGAGGATCACCTCGATCGCTCGCCGGTTCCGCTGGGAACCGTTCCGCTCTACGAGGCAGTCAAGCAGGCCGGCGATCCGGCAGATCTGACACCCGAGCGACTCCTGTCGGTCATCGAGAAGCAGGCCCGACAGGGCGTCGACTACATGACGATCCACGCGGGCATCCTCGCGGAGCACTTGCCGCTCACCGAGGGACGCAAGACGGGGATCGTCTCGCGCGGCGGCTCGATCATGGCCAAGTGGATGGAAGCCCACGGCGAACAGAACCCGCTGTTTTCCGTCTACGACGACATCTGCGAGCTCTTCGCGACCCACGACGTCACTATCAGCCTCGGTGACAGCCTGCGACCTGGTTGTGTGGCCGACGCCTGTGACGAGGCGCAGTACGCCGAACTCGACACGCTGGGCGAACTCACCCGACGGGCCTGGGACCACGGTGTACAGGTCATGGTCGAGGGGCCCGGCCACGTGCCGATGGATCGCATCGCGGAGAACGTCGAGCGTCAGCGACGCGTCTGCGACGGGGCGCCGTTCTACGTGCTCGGTCCGCTCGTTACGGACGTCGCCCCTGGCTACGACCACATCACGAGTGCCATCGGTGCCGCCATCGCCGCTCAGGAAGGCGCCGCGATGCTCTGTTACGTGACGCCGAAAGAACACCTCGGGCTCCCCGACCGCGAGGACGTTCGCGAGGGACTCGCGGCCTACCGGATCGCGGCCCACGCCGGCGACGTCGCGAACGGTCGCCCCGGCGCCCGCGACTGGGACGACGCCCTCTCGGAGGCTCGTTACGCGTTCGACTGGACCGAACAGTTCGCTCTCGCACTCGATCCCGAACGCGCTCGAGAGTATCACGACCAGACCCTCCCCGGCGACAACTACACCGACGCTCGCTTCTGCTCGATGTGTGGCGTCGAGTTCTGTTCGATGCGTATCGACCAGGACGCCCGGGAGGATGGCGAACTCGCCGCGCTGACCGCGGACACGGATCTCGACGACTCCCGCGCGTCGGAGGTCAATCGACCACCCGTCGGCACGCACGATAGCGAGCTCGGGCGCACGGCCGACGACCGGTCGGCGCCAGACACGCCCGCGGCCAACGAGTGATCGTAACGGTGCAGCGCTGCCCGCTCCACTCGCCGTGATGCGTGAGTGAATTGGTGGGCCGCTGTCGCCACGACTAAACCGTCCCACACCGTTCGGGCCTGCATGAACAACGGAGCACTCACGGCATCGGTCAGGCTCGTCGACGCATTCACCGACGAGCCACTCGCCGGCAACCCCGCCGGCGTCGTCTTCGAGGCCGACGAACTCGTCGACGAACAGCGCCAGGCGATCGCGAACGAACTCTCGGTCAGCGAGACGGCGTTCGCGAGTGAGAGTGCCGACGCCGACTATCGCCTCCAGTACTTCACGCCGACCCAGGAGGTCGACCTCTGCGGGCACGCGACGATCGGGACGCTGGTCGCGGCACACGAAACCGGCCGATTGGAACCGGGGACGGCGACCATCGAGACCAACGTTGGGGTGCTCGGCGTCGAGATCGAATCCGACGGGACGGCGTGGATGACTCAGGACGCCCCGACGATTCGCGAGGTCGATCTCGATTACGATCGCGTCGCCGAGGCGCTCGGCGTCGAGGTCGCTGCCCTCGAAGGTGTCGGCGCGGACCTTCCCCTGGCAGTCTCCTCAACGGGACTCCCCTTCCTGATCGTCCCTATCACTTACCTGCAGGACGTCGGCGGTGCCGAGCCAGACATGGCGAAGATCGAGACGCTGGCGGACGAGGTCGACGCGACCGGCATCTACCTCTTCACGTTCGATGCACTCGAGGCCGACTCGACGGCCCACGGGCGGATGTTCGCGCCGGGTGCGGGCGTTCCCGAAGATCCCGTCACCGGCACCGCGAGCGGCGCGGCGGGGGCGTACCTGCGTCGATTCGGGGCCTTCTCCGGCGACACCGGCGGGACGGTCACCGCGGGCACCGGCGGCGATACGAGCGTCGCCGTCTCGATCGACGAGTCGGCCCCGACGGAACTCGTGATGGAACAGGGCCACTACGTCGATCGCCCCGGCCGCGTCCGGGTCCGTGTCGACGGCGACGTTCGCGTCGGTGGACACGGAATCGTCTCGATGACCGGTGAGCTGGCGGTCCCGTCGGTCACCGAGGACGACATCATCGAACCCTGAGAAGCCGTCACGGCCGCCCGCTACGCCTACAGCAGTCGATACCGCCCACGACTCTCGCTGGCGTCACCTGTTCGGACGAGCTTCTCGAGCGCCCGTTCGGTGTACGACGAGGGAACGCCGCGTTCCTCGGCGTAGGCGATCGCTTCGTCGGCGGTCGGCCGGTCGAGTTCCTCGATCGCCCGTTCGACGATCTCCTTGCGACTTCCACTGCTGGTCGACCCACGGGGGTCGCGCTCGCCAGCCGCCGTCACTTCGTCGACGTCGAGCCCAGATTCTGCGAGGTACGTCTCGTCGTCGACGACGCCGTCTTCGACCTGTGATTCGAGCTCCGAGACCGAGTCCACGCTCGCGAATGCCTCGCCCTCGTCCTGGCGATTCGCGAGCATCGACGCGCGCACCTCGCGTGCGTGTTCGGCGTCCTCGGTCTCGACGAACTTCTTTCGGGCATCGAACGGCCGGCGAGAGCCACAGCGCGGACACTGGCTCGTCTCTGATCGTCCCTCGACGATCCAGAGGGCGGAACACTCGCTACAGCCGACCACCGCGTACATATCTGGTCGTTCTCCCGGATGCCTGTTGAATTTCTCGGTCACGGTTCCGATTTTCCGAACGCGTGTCGCGTCCGTGGTGCGGCGATGCGTTATCTTCCTTCTGGTGCGGCGATACGTTGCCTCCCTTCAGCTGTGTCGCCGGTCGCACAGCCGTGGTCGTTTAGAAACAAGTGACTGACGAGGGCGTCAGCGAAATGACAACCTATTTGGAGCCACCGCTGTGACCCTCACGAGAACTGTGGGGGAGGCTCAACGATAGCTATGACTGCAATACGAACCGACGGACTGACGAAACGATTCGGCGATCTCACGGCCGTCTCCGGGCTCGACCTCGAGATCGAGGAGGGGGAAGTCTTCGGCTTTCTGGGGCCCAATGGCGCAGGGAAGTCGACGACGATCAACATGTTGCTCGATTTCACCCGGCCGACGGCGGGCTCGGCGACGGTTCTGGGATACGACGCCCAGACGGGGTCTGACGAGATCAGCCAGCGGGTCGGCATCCTCCCCGAGGGTTTCTCGGTGTACGATCGTCTCACGGGACGAAAACACATCGAGTTCGCGATCCAGACGAAAGGAGCCGATCAGTCGCCGGACGACCTCCTGGCGCGCGTCGGTCTCTCGCCCGAGGACGGCGACCGCGCCGCCGGCGGCTACTCCAAGGGCATGCGTCAGCGCCTCGCGACCGGTATGGCCCTCGCAGGGGACCCGGACCTGCTCATCATGGACGAACCCTCGACCGGGCTCGACCCGACCGGGATCAACGAGATGCAGGATCTCGTCCGGGCGGAGGCCGAACGCGGGACGACCGTGTTCTTCTCGAGTCACATCTTAGAACACGTCGAGTCGGTCTGCGACCGCGTCGGGATCCTCCGTGCGGGGGAACTCATCGCGCTCGATACGATCGACGGGTTACGCGAATCTGTCGGTGGTGGCGCGACGATGACGATCACGGCCGCGAGCGCGCTCGACGGTGTCGTCGACGCGGTGGCCGCGATCGACGGCGTCTCGAACGTCACGGCGACCGGACACCGACTCGAGGCGTTCGTCGAGCGACCCGCGGCGAAACCGCTCGTCGTCACGACGGTCGCCGACGCCGGCGTCGAACTCACCGATCTCCGGATCGAGGAGACGTCGCTCGAATCGATGTTCACGACGCTGATCGAAGGTGACGAGGCCGCGGCTACGACGCTCGCCGGTGACGTCGAGTCGGCGCCGGATCGAAGGGTGGCGAACGCCGGAGGTGACGAATGACGGGTCACACGCTCACCGTGGCGAAGAAGGACTTCGCCGATGCCGGCCGTTCGAAACTGCTGTGGTCGATCATCGGCCTACTCGTTGGCCTCTCAGCGCTCGGCTACATCATCGTCTGGGCGACCGGCGAGGACATCGCGGCCGGCGAAATGCTCGGCTTCCTCGCGATCCCGCTCGGGGTGCTGGTTCCGATCGCCGCCCTCATCGGCGGCTACATGGCCATCGTCGGCGAACGCCGGTCGGGGAGCCTGAAACTCTTGCTCGGTCTTCCGCCGAACCGGGCCGACGTGGTCTTTGGCAAACTGCTCGGCCGAGCCGCGGTGATCGGTCTCGCAGTCGTCCTCTCGTTCGTGGTCGCGCTGGTCCTGAGTATCGTCCTCTTCGGCGGCGCACCGATCGTCGATCTGGCGTCGTTGGGTGCACTGTCGGTCCTGTACGGCGTCGCGTTCGTCGGCCTCGCGGTCGGCGTCTCCGCCGGCGTCGCCTCTCGCGGCCGTGCGATGGCGCTCACCGTCGGCACGTTCATGATCTTCTTCGCGTTCTGGGAACTGCTCACCGCCGGCGTCTACTACTTCGCCCACGACGGGTTCCCGACCGAGTATCCAGCGACCTGGTATCTCTTTGCCCAGCAATTGAACCCGCTCCAGTCGTTCGCGTACGCGGCCTCGACGCTGGTCGAGGGCCAGGTGTTCCCGGTCATGTTCCGCTTCAACCTCGATCCGACGTTCGCGGCGCCGGCCGACCGCGTCGCCGGCGACACCCCGTTCTTCCTGCAGGAGTGGTTCGGCGCCCTGCTACTGCTGGTCTGGGTCGTCGTCCCGGTCGCGATCGGCTACTATCGGTTCGAGAAGGCCGACCTGTAGGCCCGACGACTGTCTGATTCGTCCCGGTCGTCACTCGGTCCAGCGAATCTCGTACTCCAGTTCGTAGCGCTGTTCGCCGGTTTCTGAATCGGTGAGCCGCTCGAGTTCGACCTCGAACCGAGCCTCGTACGGCACCTCGGCCCGGTAGTCGTCGGTCGGACTGTCGAGCTTGACCGTCCCGTCTTCGATCTGTTCGGCCGCCTCGACGAGTGCGTCGGCGATTTCGGTTCGTGACCGGACTTCCTCAGTCTTGAACAGTACTTCTTCGGGCATGGTGGAATCGATGTCGAACAGTGTCAAATGAGTACAGGGCCGTTCCCACCGCGTGACACTCGATTGGTGACAGCCCGTCCCAATCGATCGGTTCTCAGGAAGCGGCACGAATCGAGATTTCCTCGCAGTGCGTCGCTGTTTCCTCGATGTTCCTGCGAATCTATGTCGGCTGTCTGTGCGTCCGTCGTCCTGGCTACGACGGCGATGACTGACTGACTCCTCCCGTGATGGCGATGGTCGAGTGACGCCTCCGATTCCCGTCGACACGAACGCACCTGTCGCCGTGTCGAGTCGGTATGCCGGCCACAGAAAAATTTCCCCGGCGTCGAATCGCGGGTACGCGAGCGTCTCGATATTATCAGAACGCCAGGCGTTCTGACTGCGCGAGTGGCTCTTATGCGAGCTTCTCGATGTTCGCGACGACTTCCTCGGCGAACTCGCTGGTGGCGAGCTTCTCGGCGTCTTCGAGGTTACGTTCTAAGTCGTAGGTGACCTTGCCCGAGGAGATGGTCTCCTCGACGGCGTCACGAACGAGGTCTGCGGCGTCGGTCCAGCCGATGTACTCGAGCATCATGCGGCCCGAGAGGATGATGGCGGTCGGGTTGACCTTGTCCTGGCCCTCGTACTTGGGCGCGGAGCCGTGGACGGGTTCGGCGAGCAGGCGGCCGTCGCCGAAGTTGGCGCCGGGCGCGATACCGAGCCCACCGATTTGGGCGCCGGCGGCGTCGGACATGTAGTCGCCGTTTAAGTTCATCGTCGCGACGACGTCGTAGTTGTCCGTGCGGGTCAGGAGCTGCTGGAGCATGTTGTCGGCGATGCGGTCGTTGACGACGACGGCGTCGTCGGGCTGCTCGCCGTCTCGCTCCTCCCAGAGGGTGTCCTCAGTGATGACTTCGTCGCCGTACTCCTCCTCGGCGACCTCGTAGCCCCAGTCGCGGAACTGGCCCTCGGTGAACTTCATGATGTTGCCCTTGTGGACCAGCGTGACCGAATCGCGGTCGTGTTCTAAGGCGTAGTCGATGGCACGGCGAACGAGTCGCTTCGTCCCGAACTCCGTGATCGGCTTGACGCCGATGCCGACGGGGCCGTCGTGGATGACACCCGTGGCGCCCATTTCGTCCTCGACGAACTCCTTGACCTGTTCGACTTCGTCGGTGCCTTCCTCCCATTCGATGCCCGCGTAGACGTCCTCCGTGTTCTCACGGAAGGTGATCATGTCCATCTGCTCGGGCTCTTTGACGGGCGAGGGGACGCCGTCCATGTAGTAGGTCGGGCGGACGTTCGCGTAGAGGTCGAGCTTCTTTCGCAGTGCGACGTTCAGCGAGCGGAAGCCGGCGCCGACGGGCGTCGTGAGGGGTCCTTTGATCGCGACGCGGTGGTCCTTGATGGCCTGGACGGTCTCCTCGGGGAGGTTCTCGTCGTAGCGCTCGCGGGCGGACTCGCCGGCGAAGAGGCGCATCCAGTTGATCTCGCGGCCGGTCGCCTCCGCGGCGGCCTCTAACACCTGCTGGGCGGCCGGGCCGACGTCCTTGCCGACGCCGTCGCCGTAGATGATCGGGATGATCGGGTCGTCGGGTACCTCGAGTTCGTCCTCGGTCCCTTCTTTCAGCGTGATCTTCGTCCCATCCTCGGGGACCTCGATCTTGTCGTAACTCATCTCGTCCGTATCTCCCGTCACCGCGCCTAAAAGCGCATCCATTTCCCCGCGGGATCGCGCACCTATCCCGAAAAACTCCGCACGTTTTGCCGGCTCACGTGCCGAACCCGGTGGACACGATCGCGACGTTCCAGCCGGTTACGACTGTGCCGACGAACGCCAGTGCGAACGGGATTGCGACCCGCTTTGGCGTCGACATCACGTGCCAGAGGACGTAAAACCCCGACAGCGTCGTCACCTTCACGACGAGGAGGCCGACCGGCCCGTGCCAGTCGACCAGCGGTGCCACGATCGGTCCGATCTCCATCGCCTCGGTGCCCCAGAGCCCGAGCCCAGTCGTGATCGTATCGCCGACGCCGTAGAAGAGGATCGCGATCACCCAGAGCGTTCGCTCGTGTGCGCGAAGCCACGCGATCCATTCACTCACCGACCCGTCGTCCTGATTCACTGGTCAGTCGATCCGTCCCTTGTGCGACGACCGGCAAAATCCCACCGATCGCCTCGCGCCTTCCCACCAGCGCCGTCAACTGTCGGAAGTCGTGGCCACGCTGTAGGGAGACCGGGACGATTATTCCGTCGCGGTGGCAGTCTCCGGGCATGCAGGTCATCGTCCACGGGGGTGCAGGGAGCCGGCCGGAAGAACCGGAACCGAGACAGGCGGTCCTCGACGACGCCGCCGAGACCGGGGTGGCAGCCGAGACGCCACTCGACGCGGTCGAGGCGGCCATCAGGGTGCTCGAATCGTCACCGCGGTTCAACGCTGGAGTCGGCGGTGCCGTCCAGTCGGATGGCGTCGTCAGAACCGACGCGGGCGTCATGACCGACGACCGGGCCGTCGGCGCCGCGTGTTCCATGCCCGGCGTCGAACACGCTGTCAGCGTCGCCAGACTCGTCATGGAAGAGACGCCACACGGGTTCATCGCCGGCGAGCACGCCGTCTCGCTGGCCGAGGCGTTCGACGTCGAGACCGGCGTCGACCTCTGGTCAGAACGCACCCGCGAGAAGTGGGCGGCACTCGACGCCCCGGATGGCGGTCCGCGCGAGCACCTGGACTGGATCGCGGACAAGTACGGCCGGTCGGATCCGGACGGTCGCGATGCGGAGACGGATGACTCGGCGGCGAACACGTCGGCCACATCGACCGACTCGTCCACGACGGCCGACGGCTCCCGGACGCCGGGTGTCGACGACGAGCACGACCACGACACCGTCGGTGTCGTCGCCCGCGACGGTGACCGGATCGCGGCGGCGACCTCGACGGGTGGTCGGTGGCTCGCGTTCGCGGGCCGCGTCGGCGACGTTCCGCAGGTCGGCTCCGGCTTCTACTGCTGTCCGGCGGCAGGAGTCAGCGCCACGGGCGCCGGGGAGGACATCGCCCGGGTCACGCTCTCGCGACGAGTCGCCCGCCACGTCGAACGCGGGCTCGACGCCGATGCGGCGACGACGCTCGCGATGGAGGAGTTCGGCGAACTCACCGGCGCAAACGCCGGCGTCATCGCCATCGACGCGGACGGAACCGTCGGCTCGGCGTTCAACAGTGAGGGGATGCAGACGGCCGTGGCTTGGGACTGAGGAGACGGACTGCTGGCCCTGCCCCGTCCTCCGATCAGTCGTCGACTCACCGATCAGTTGTTGACCCAGTGATCAGCTATCGACGGGGTTCCCGTCGAGCCTCTTGGCGTCGCGTCTGGCGTGCTCCATGAAGGCTGCGTGCGCATCGACTGGATCGTCGCTTGCGGGAACGGGTGCGTACGAACCGTCGCTTCGCATCACCCACCGATTGCGTTCGTCTGCGAGCAGCGTCTCGAGGATCGCGTCGAGCCGGTCACGCAGCGGGCGGGCCTCGATCGGGACGAGCGTCTCGATGCGGTCGTCAAGGTTGCGCTGCATCCAGTCGGCCGAGCCGACGTAATACCGTCCAGATCCCCCGTCGCGTGCGTAGACGATTCGCGAGTGTTCGAGGAATCGACCGACGATGCTGTGGACGGTGATCGTCTCGCTGATCCCGTCGATGCCGGGACGAAGTCGACAAATTCCCCGAACCAGGCAATCGATCTCGACGCCGGCCATCGACGCCCGGTACAGTTCTCGAATCAGCGTCGGATCTTCAAGTCGGTTCACCTTGACGATCAGCCGCGCTGTCTCGCCGGCTCGTGCGCGTTCGGCCTCCGCCCGAATCACCGCCCGAAGGCGGTCTCGTAATTCGACCGGAGCGACCAGCAACGCCTCGTAGTCGTCGTGTAACGTCTGTCCGGTGTAGTAGTTGAAGAGTCGGACAAGGTCGCGGCCGACCGCCGGATCGGCGGTCAGCAATCCGAGATCCTCGTATCCCTTCGCGGTCTCTGAGTGGTAGTTACCGGTCCCGATGTGGGAGTAGAGTCCGACTCCGTCGTCCTCGTCGCGAACGACGAGGGCGGCCTTGCTGTGGGTCTTGTACCCGATGGTGCCGTAGGCGACGTGGATCCCCTCCGCCTCGAGTCGCTCGACCCATTCGAGATTGTTCTGCTCGTCGAACCTGGCGGCGAGTTCGACCATCACCGCGACCTGTTTGCCGTTTCGTGCGGCCGTGAGGAGACTCTCGATGACCCGCGAATCGCTCGCCGTTCGATAGATCGCGGCCTTGATCGCGAGCACGTCGGGATCTCTCGCCGCCTGTTCGAGGAACTGACAGACCGTCTTCTCGAACGAGTGGTAGGGATGGTGGAGGAGGACGTCATTTGCCCGGATCGCGTCGAAGATCGTCCGGCTTTCGTCGCGAGCGGCAACTGCCAGACGGGGGTGGGGCTGGGGGATCCAGTCCGGTCCGGAGAGGTCGGGCCGGTCGAGCGACGCGATCCGGTGGAAGTCGCGGTACTCGAGCGGGCCGGGGAGGGAGAACACCTGTCGATCCGTCAGGTCGAGCTCCCGCGTGAGGATGTCGACGATCTCCGCGGGCGCATCGGGTTCGATCTCGAGGCGGACGACGTTCCCGAACCGTCGCCGGTCGAGGATGGATTCGGTCGCTTCGATCATGTCGTCTGCCTCCTCAGCGCGACTCACCTCGGCGTTTCTCGTCACGCGGAACAGCGCCGTATCGACGATCTCGACGTCGGGGAACAGCAGGTCGAGATTCGATCGGACGACGTCTTCGAGGCGCACGAACGTCGATTCGGAGTCGACCGACACGAAGCGCTCGCGATTGCGCGGGATCTTGATGCGCGAGAACGTGACGCCGTCGTCACACTCACGTCTCGTGAGGACGGCCAGCGAGAGGCTCTGGTTCGAGATGAACGGGAACGGGTGGGCCGGGTCGAAGGTCAGCGGGGTCAGGGTTGGGAGGATCGACTCCTCGAACGTCGATCGAGCCGCGTCCGTTGCGGCCGGTGAGAGGGCTTCGTAGTCGACGATGTCGATACCGTTGGCCGCCAGTGCCGGACGAATCTCCTCACTGTAACAGCGTGCCTGGGCGGTCAGGATGTCGCCCGCTTCGGAGAGCGCGTCCGTGAGTCGCTGGTCGGTCGTTCGGCCAGCCGGGGATCGTTCGTCCGATCCCGTTCGGGCGCGCCGATCGAGACCGCCGATCCGTTTCCGGACGAACTCGTCGAGATTGGCCGTCAGGATGGCCAGGAACCGAACACGTTCGAGCAGCGGATTCGTCTCGTCGCGCGCTTCGGCGAGGACACGACGCTGGAAGGCGAGTTCGCTTTGCTCGCGGTCGAGATAGAGCGCGGGATCGGTCAGATCGATGTCGCCGTCGTCGAGTCGCTCGTCAGTCGCTCGCTCGACGGTGCTGAGACGTGCTGAACCGTCCTCGGCCATGGATCGAAACGTGATCGTGTTCCTGTCAGTGTCTGCATCCGCAGATGTGTCCGTCCTCGCCCCATCGCCCTGTGGGACGGCCGATTGCGATGCAGGTTCTCCGTCTGTCGGCTTCACCCCAGTTTTCGTGCCTGTCTCGTCGGACCCGCCCGCAGACGAGTCGGCTGTCTCACCGTCTCCGGACCCGGCGACCGTCGTCCGGTCGTGACTCGATTCTCCTTCGTCTACGGGGTTTGCCTGATCACCACCCTCCATTCCCTTCACCTCACCGCGGCCCCCAGTGAGACACGATCTTTGCCGACGCTCGCTCCTGGTGGGGCTGGCCATCGACCGTGACGAACCGCTCGCTCGTGAGGTCGTAGGCGGTGAGTTGCCCACCGTAGACACAGCCGGTATCGAGTCCGACGATCCACTCGTCCTCGATCGGGGCGGAGAGCACGGTGTGGCCGAAGAAGACGCGCGGTGGGCCGTCGTAGCGTTCGAACCAGAACGGCCCGTCGTAGCCGTCACCGGTCGGTGAGCGCATCGTCTGTAGCTCTTCGCGCGTGTGTGCGTAGACCTCACGCTCGGGATCGAGGCCGCCGTGAACGACCAGTCCGCCGTCCCAGCGGATCGCGTCGGGGAGCGTCCGAAGGTACGCCCGGTCCGATGGGCCAACGGAGGGACAGGTAATCTCCTCGTCGAGCAGTTTCTGCTCGTTGTTTCCTCTGACGGCGAGCATATTCTCGTGTCGTCGGACGAATCGAACGACGCTCCCGCCGTCGGGTCCTTTTCGAATGAGGTCGCCGACGAACAGGACGAGGTCGTCATCGTCGACACCGATCGTGGCGAGCAGCTCGTCGAGCGCGCCTCGACAGCCGTGGACGTCTCCGATCACGTACACGTTGTCCCAGGCTGCAGGCTCGATCCAGTGTTCGACGAACGGGACGGCTGTGTCTCCGGACGAGGCGGTACGCAGCACGATGGAATTTCCGCCACATACCTGTATTACGCTTTATATGATTGATACTGAGCGGTGGGGTGGCGACAGTATCGTTCAGTGGTCTCTATACCGGTATATAGCTGGTCCGGCGGGTGTCTCTATGTCGTGACACCAGGTTCGACCGGCGGAGACGCAATCTCTTTTTGTCGACCCACCAAACGCCACCCATGGCTGATTCCGAAGTCGATCTCGAGGCCGAGCAGTACGCAAAGCATCGCGAGGCGGGCGAGATCCTGGCGCAGGTGCGCGAGGAGACGGCCGATCGCGTCGAGGTGGGCGTTTCGCACCTCGAGGTCGCCGAGTACGCCGAGGAGCGGATTCGAGAACTCGGTGGGCAACCCGCGTTCCCGGTCAACATCTCGATCGACGAGGAGGCCGCGCACGCGACGCCGAGCATCGACGACGAGACCACGTTCGGGGAGGAGATGATCAATCTGGACATCGGCGTTCACGTCGACGGCTGGCTGGCCGACACGGCGATCACGGTCGATCTCTCCGGCCACGACGACCTCGCCGAGGCGCCGGCGGCGGCGCTCGATGCTGCGCTCGACATGATCGAACCCGGCGTGGAGACGGGCGAGATCGGTGCCGAGATCGAGTCGGTCATCGACGACTACGGGTTCAACCCGGTCGTCAACCTGACCGGTCACGGCCTGGGTCACTGGGAACAACACACCAGTCCGACGATTCCCAACCGGGCAGTCTCGCAGGGGACGACTCTCGAAGTCGGTGACGTCGTCGCGATCGAACCGTTCGCGACCGACGGCGGCGGTAAGGTCACCGAGGGCGCCTCCGAGGAGATCTTCTCGCTCGAACGCGAGGGGACGATTCGGAATCGGCAGGCCAGACAGGCGTTAGACCAGATCACCGAGGAGTTTCGGACGCTGCCGTTCGCGACCCGGTGGCTCGACACTGGCCGGGCCGAGATGGCGCTCCGGCGACTGAAGCGAAACGACATCGTCCACGGCTATCCCGTTCTCAAAGAGGACGACGGCTGTCTGGTCAGCCAGAAAGAACACACGATCATCGTGACACCGGACGGCTGTGAAGTGACGACGGAGTAACCACGTTTCGCCCTCGTGGGGGTGCGTCCCAGCCGTGCTCCCCATCGTAGCGTTGCTCGCCTGTCCACCCTCAGTCGTGCGGTTGCTCGGTACCCTGTTCACCGTCGTTGGGTACGAAGGGGAGACCACCGACACCTAACCGATGGGTGGTCGAGATCGCCCGGTCTCGCTGCGCTTCGCTCGCTCGGGTCAGGCGTTGTTCATGCGCTGGCTCTTGCGAGCGCCACAGCGCTGGCACTCCGTCACCCGGTAGGGCTCACGCGAGAACTGCGCGTTCTCCTCCTTTCTGCTCTCGGTTCGAATTTGGACAGAGACATCATGGAGGGTATCGAGTTCGCAGTCCTCGCAGTGCTCGGTAAGCCCGCTGAAATTGTTGTCAGTCGTTGCCATCACGATGATACTCTTCGTACATAGTGTATAAAACCGCGTTTGATTTCGAGGACTGATTCGCAAAACCACTGGACGGCGTCGGCACCGATCGAATAACTTCTCAGGCAGTCCAATATCGTTCACCAATTGATCTAAGGCCGTAAAATTCGCGTGGTGTGGGTGTAATTACAGTTTTGCCAGTTGGTATTATCGTAAAGCCAGCGGCCAACACTCACTGGGTACGTCGTGACACTAGCGACCAACCGCATCGGGTGCGCCGTGGCGCCAGCGG
Source organism: Halovivax asiaticus JCM 14624 (assembly GCF_000337515.1). Classification (GTDB taxonomy): domain Archaea; phylum Halobacteriota; class Halobacteria; order Halobacteriales; family Natrialbaceae; genus Halovivax; species Halovivax asiaticus. The sequence goes on along the minus strand of NZ_AOIQ01000007.1, from coordinate 20,181 downwards.
CCGGCCGTCATCTAGGACGACCTGATAGTGGTGGCCCACACCGGGGCGTGGGGCCCGACGGTGGACAGGGGAACTTTAGCCCCGGGTCGCCGAGAGAGCGGTATGGAGCAGGTGTTCGCGCCGTGGCGCATCGAGTGGGTCGATCGCGATCGAAGCGGGGACGACGAGGGGTGTGTCTTCTGTCGACTGCTGGAAGAGACGACCGACCGCGACAACTACGTCGTGGCTCGAAGCCCACGCAGTTTCGTCCTCATGAACAACTATCCGTACAACCCGGGCCACGTGATGGTCATCCCGCGGACGCACACGGGCGAGTACGCGGCGCTCGACGACGAGACGCTACTGGATCACGCGCGTTTGAAACAGCGAACGTTCGAGGCACTCGACGCGGCACTCGGCGTCGACGGCTACAACGCCGGGTTGAACCTGGGCAACGCCGCCGGGGGTTCCATCGACGATCACGTCCACACGCACGTCGTCCCGCGCTGGGGCGGCGACACCAACTTCATGCCCGTCATCAGCGACACCAAGGTCATCGTCCAGGCGATCGAGGACACCTACGACGCACTTCACGACGCCTTCGCGAATTTCGACGACGCGACGGTCCCGGGGGAAGGTCGGGCGGTCGAATTCGAGTGGTAGTCGTCGGTGACGACACTCGGAGAATAGTGCCACTCAGTGAATAGCGTCCCTCAGTAAAACCGGTGGGACAGTGGGTCGGCCGAGTCGGCCAGAGGGAAATTGGGGGCGGGCGTCGCTACAGTGGCTCGGCGAACGCGTACATCGTCTCGTTGGCCGTCACTTCGAGATCGACGAAGTCGCCGGGTTCGAGCCCGTACTCGCTCGCCGACCGGACGATAAGTTGACGATACGCCGAGTCGCGACACTTCACCGAGTCGCCGGTTCCTTCCTCGACGACGAGGACGTCCTCGCGCGTTTCGCCCACCATATCGGCGTATGCCTCGCGGACGAGCTCTCGCTTGACCTCGCTCATCTCCGACGAGCGTTCCTTCTTGATGGTCCCACCGAGGCCCTTCATGTCGGCGGCGTCGGTTCCCGGGCGCTTCGAGAAGCGCGTGACGTTGATCTTCTCCGGGCGGGTCTCTCGAAGCAGCGCCATCGACTGGGCGTGGTCGTGGTCGGTCTCGGTGGGGAAGCCGACGATGAAGTCCGTCGAGAGCGTCCAGTACGGAAGCGCGTCGTCGAACGTTTCGACCACCTCGACGTACTCCGAAACCTGGTGCTGTCGGCGCATGTCGCCGAGGACGTCGTCCGAGCCCGACTGGACGGGCGCGTGTAGGAAGTCGTACAGTTCCTCGTTGTCGGCGAAGACGCTGGCGAGTTCTTCGCGGATGCCGTGGACCCCCTTCGGGTTGGCCATCCCGACCCGGACTCGGAAGTCGCCCTCGATGTCGCAGATCCGATCGAGGAGGCGGTGGAGCTTGCGTTCGCCGTCGTCCCAGCCGTAGACGCCGGTGTCCTGGCCGGTGATGCGCAGTTCCTTCGCGCCGGCGTGGATCAGTGCGCGGGCTTTCTCGACGTTTTCCTCGATGGACGGCGAGTCGATCTTGCCGGTGGCGTGCTTGGTGATGCAGTACGAGCAGTCTGACATACAGCCGCGGGCGATCGGCAGGATGCCGACGACACCGTCCAGGATGGGCTCGGCATCTGGGGTGGTCGTCGGGCACTCGCCGTTGGTGACGGCCTCGGGGACCTCGTCCCAGTGGAGAACGTCCGCATCCACGCCGGCGTTTACGAACGCTTCACCCTGGGCGAGCGCCATGCATCCGGTGACGTAGAGATCGGCCGTCTCGTCGGCCAGTTCTTCGGCTCGCCGGAGCATGTTCCGCTCGGTCTTCTCGACGACCGTGCAGGTGTTGAGGATGGCTACGTCCGCCTCGTCGACGCCGTCGACCCGGTGGTGGCCTGCGTCGCGGAGTCGCCGCTCGATCTGGCGGCTCTCCCCGCGGTTGGACGTACAGCCGTACGTCTCGATGTGGTACCGGGCCATGTTCGTGGGGGACTGGGGGCCGGCGGGCCAAAAGCCCGACGTTTCCGCTTGCTCGCACGACGCTCCTCGCGGCTGGGTTCACGAGACGGGTTCCTTGTTACGGCGTCTCGAACGGGCTCGCCTGCCGATCCCAGTACTCGTCCAGCACCTCGACGGCGGCGAGCAGCGCACCCAGCACGACGGGGCCGTAGAACAGCCCCATGATCCCGAACGCGTAGGCGCCGCCGAGCACGCCGAGGATGATGACGGCCGGATTGATGCGCGCGTAGCGGTCGACGACGACCGGCCGAAGGTAGTCGTCGGAGACGCTCACGATGATGGCGCTGTAGAGGAAGAGCGCCCCCGCGAGGTAGGTGTCGCCGATGGCGTACAGGTAGACCACGGCCGGCCCCCAGACCATGAAGGCACCGACGAGGGGGACCAGTGCGAGGAGCATCATGACGAACGTCCAGAAGGCGGCGTTCGGGACGCCGGTCAGGGCGAGGCCGATGCCGGCGAGGAGCCCCTGGACGAACGCGATGAAGACGTGGCCCACCAGCACGGCCCGCATCACGGCATCGATCCGTTCGAAGAACCGATCCTGCAGGTCGGGTGGCAGCGGCGTCATCTCTCGAAGCCAGGCGACGAGTCGGTGTCCGTCTTTGAGGAAGTAGTACAGCACGAACAGCGCCGTGCCGAGGCCGATCAGGGTGTGGGTGATCTGGGCGAAGATCTTGGTCGTCTGTCCGAGGAGGACATCGCCGATCCGTTCGGCAATTTCGCCGGCCAGCGCAGCGAGGTCCACCTGGTACCCCGTCCAGTCGGCGATCAGCCGTTCGACTTCCCGTAACTGGTCGGCGCTGGGGTCGACGTCGCTCGCGAACGCGACGGCGTCCTCCGCGACGAGCGCGGCGATCACTGAAATCGGGACGACGAACACCGCGACGGCGAGGATCGTCAGGGCGAATGCCGCGATGCCGGGTGTCGTTCGCCGTTCCAGTGGTCCCTGAAGCGGTCTGAGGACGTACGCGAGCAAAATCGCCAGCAGTACGTACTGGACGAACGGCAGGAGGAGCAACACGGAGAGGAAGGCGAGTACGGCGATGGTCGCGACGAGCGTCCCGGTCGCTCTGTCCACGCGTGTAACACCCGGATGATCGACACCGCCGACTCGCGTAAACCCATGGTACCGCCGATCGTCGTCACCGCCCGTACGCAGCCCCTGGCCGTCTGCCGACACGAGCGGTGGGCACGGTGCGATGAATATGGCCACTCACTAAGCCGGTCGTGTAATTCGGTCACGATGTGTGCCGTCCGCCTGATTTGATCGCGATGCGTGCCCGCCCGCCTGATCTGATCGCGATGTGGCCCGCCCGCGTGAATCGATCGGCGAGTCGAACCGTCCGCATGGACTGATAGAGTAGGGTGCCCATACACCTGTCCCGGTCCAGTAGCCGACCCGTTATCTCGGTTCGGTCGCGAGAGTCAAGATCGGTCACAGGCCCCTTTCAATAGGCCTGGCATCGAACACCGACCGAATGTCGACCCAGCTCGATCCGCTCTCCGTCTCCGCCGACCTGCTGTACTCGGTGAAGACGGACCGCGAATCGACTGCGCTTCGGTCCCAGCTCGCCGGCCTCGATCCCGACCGGCTAGAGCGGTCGCTCTCGACCCGGCCGCGACGGCTCGCGTTCTGGCTCAACGTCTTCAACGCGTTCGTCCAGCTCCTCATCGAAGACCACGGCGCGCAACTGAGCGGTTCACGGTTCGATCGCTGGGCGTTCTTCTCCCGCGATCGATTCGAGATAGCGGGAACCAGTCTGTGTCTCAACGACGTTCGCGACGGGATGCTTCGCCACTCCCGGGCGCGATGGGGTTGGGGGTACGTGCCGCGATTGTTTCCTTCGTCCTTCGAACGGCGGTTTCGACTGGCCGCGTGTGAGCCGCGCGTTCACTTCGCCCTCTCCGGCGCTGGCGAGCACGCTCCGCCGGTAACGATCTACTCGCCGCCGGACGTCGACGACGAACTCGACGTCGCCACCGAGTGGTTCCTCGCGGAGACTGTGACGTACGACCCCGAGCGCGACCTCGTTGCAATCCCTCGCCTCTTTCGACGGTATCGCGGGGACTTCGGCGGCCTCGACGGCATCCGGGACTTTCTCGCCCGGTACGATATGCTTCCCACCCCATCAGTCGCGATCGAGTACGCCCAGCACGACTGGACGGTGGATGCACGTCGCTCTTGAGGAGAACGTCCCTGCACCGGTTTACGACCACAGCGACTCCCGTCGCGCGACTGCCGGTTGCCGTCCGATCCGAACGTTTTTCGCGACTGCCCGTATCGAGACGGTCGTGACTGACCCGATCGACGTCCTCGACCGTGACGGGCGCCGGTGCGTCAACTGCGACGCGGCCCTGACGGCCGATCGCGATCCCGATGCGTCCGTCTGGGATGCCGGCGAACGCCACAGCGGGGCCGAAATGGTGACCGTCTGTGCCGACTGTGCGGCACTCCTCGACGGGGCGACCCCGGCGTGGCGAGATCGCCTGGCTGCCGACCCTGCCGCTGGGGGGATGGCGTTCCTCCGGACCGTAACGAAGACCCAGGGGAGCGTAGTCGCGGACGTTGCGGCGCTCGCGACCGAGACGACCGGCGGGCTCGACGATGCCGATGTCCGTCGCGAGTACCGCGACGGGCGGCGACGGAGCGCTCTCGGCTTGGCCGTCGTCGACCGCCACCTGGCGGCTGCCGGCGTCGAGCGGTCCGCACTCGACCCGCTGGACTTCGATTCGTCGGCGGTCGAACACCTCGTCTCCGAACTCGTCCTGGCCAACACGGATCTCGGCCAGCCCACCGTGGAGGCGTTCGAAAATGTCCTGACCACCGCGATGGCTCTCCAGCACCAGCTTCGAACGGTTCTCGACCTCGTCGAGACCGCCGTCTCCGTGGAAGGACGCTGCCACGTCTGCCTGGAGTCGATCCTCGACGGCGACCCCTGTCCAGCGTGTGGGGAACCCGCTCGAACGGCCGAGCGGTGGCGGGACGCGACCGGCGAACTCGATACCGCCGACCTGTATCGTGCGATCACGTCGCACTTAGAGACAGCATCGGAGACGACGACGCAACTCACCGACCAGGCTGCGTCACTCGCCGACCGACTCGCGGTGTGACGTCTCTCCGATCACCGCGCCGTGTGATATCTCGCCACCCGACTCGTCGTATACCCTACCGCCGGACGATGAGCCGGATGGAGCTTGTTGGGTAGACTGTAGCGGAAAACTAGAACGTTGTCACGATGAGTGCTGGACCGACTCGAAATCCGACTGGAGGGGTACCGATTCGGTTTTACCGGCGTGTCGGCCTGGAGGGCCGTGTGGCGAGCAGGGGGACCGCATCACGGCGGGGTCAGGTGCTCGAATCGGGTGTCAGGTGATCTGATCGCCCTTCAGTCCGCTTTCCTGAGGACGACGTTGTCGAGGAAACTGCGGTCGTCACCGGAGCGATACTCGCCACGGATGCGGAGGGTGTCGAGATTGGCCAGAACGTCGCGGAACGTCTCCTCGGTCGCGAACGGATCGTGGCTGGTCAGATCGATCCAGCCGGCCTCCGCAGTGAGGGGTGCGTCGAACGTGGTCCACTCGGTTCCGGGATTACTGCCGGTTCCGCGAAACTCGTAGACGAGTTTGGTCTCTCCGCTCGCGAGCAACACGTCCCCGCCCTCCATCGGGTGTGCGTCGAACTGCCAGTCGATCTCCGCCTGCTTGCAGTCGAACGAGAGGGTCCCGCCGTAGAAGGCTTCGCGATCGCCGAGGAATTTGAACGGCGCCTGATAGTACCACGCGATGCCGCCCTGATTTTCCGCTTCGGTGATGTGGCCGCCGGGGTTGCCGCCCGTCGTCCGGTGTGCGGGGTGGTCGCTGCCACCGTTTTGCGAGACGAGCCAGCCATCCGGGCCGTCGTCGAACGTGCTCTCGATCCGGTCACGGTCGGGGCGACTGGGGTCGATGTCGTCCGTGTGGACGGTTTTCGCGAACTGCTCGGTGCCGTCGTCGGCGTAGATGGTGATGGTGAGCGTCTCGCCAGACTCGTCGACCTCCACGGCGCCGAAGTTGGTGTACTCGCCCTTCGCGAAGAACTCGGTCGGGTTGAGCGGCGCGTAGAGGTCGTCCGGCACACCGGACGGTGCGCCGAGCGGGCCGGCGATCCCCTCGACGAACTCGTAGGTACCGTCGTCGTCCGGATCGTACCCGCCCACGACGGACTTGTGCACGTCGCCGGCGATCGTGACCAGATTGTCGATCTCCTCGCTCTGGACGAATTCGAGCAGGTCCAGGAGTTCCGACTCGTACCCGGTCTTGTCCGACGGCGTCGCCCACGAATCCGACGGGTACCCGAGCGGTGCCGGGGATGCGAGCACTTTCCAGGTCGCGTCGGAGCCGGCAAGCGCGTCCTTCAGCCAGGCGAGTTGTTCGTCACCGAGCAGCGACTTGGCGTCTAAGTCGACGTTCGGATCGCGGTACTGGCGCGTATCGATGATGAACAGTTCGAGGTGTTTCCCCCACCGGAACGAGTCGTAGAACCGGTTCGACGTGCCGGGGGCTGCCTCGTCATCACGGTCGAGCGGCCAGTACTCGCGGAACGCCCGCCTTCCGTCCGGCATCAACGGTTCGATCGGTCCGGCGAAGTTGTTGATCACCTCGTGGTCGTCCCAGACCGTGTAGACCGAGGTCGTCCGGAGGAGTTCTTTCAGGTTCGTCCGCTCGGCGATCTCGGCCGGCGGGACCCGCATCTCCTTGTACTTCTCGCGGTAGATCGCCAGCGAGTCGTCGATCGGTGTGTCCTCCGTAATCTTGCCGGCCGGCGTCTGTGCGTCGGCGTAGATCGTGTCGCCGTGATAGAGGAAGAAGTCGGGCGCCTGCTCGGCGATCGTCTGCAGGCCGGGAAACGGCGGCTCGATGGGATCGTCACCGTAGCCCCACGTGTCGCCGCTCCAGGCGAACCGGACTGGCTCCGCTTCGTCGGGTGCTGGCGCCGTCCGGAAGGTCCCGGTTTCGATCCCAGCGGTCTGTGTTCGCCCCTCACGCTCTCGCCAGACGCGGCGGACCGTCTCGGTATCGGCTCCGTCGAGCGATTCGGGAGCCGTGTCTGCCTTCGTCGCCACCACGATGTACCGGTAGTCGGTCGCGGAGGCGAGATCGGTTATCTCGAGGTGGCCGGTGAAGTCCGTCGTCTCGTCGACGCTCGTTCGTGCCGTCCCGACGCCGCCATCACCGTTTTTCGGGACGCAGACAGCTTGAATCGTCGCGTTGCCGTCTGCCCGTCCCCACACCACGGCCGTCGAGTCGGTCACGTCACCGCTGGCGACGCCGTGGGTCAGCGGAACGAGCCCGGCTGCCTCCGTTTCGACGATGGTGTCGTCGTCCGTGTCCGCGGCTGCAGTCTGGACCAGCCCTGCGGCGGTCGCGGTCAGGCCGAGTGCCTGTAAGAACTGTCGTCGGTTGTCCGCGTTCGATTCAGGTCGTTCGGGTGCATCGGTAGCTGTCATTGCTGCGATGAACCGTGCACCGCTGTCATTCATGGTATTTTATATGTTGTATACGTTCGAAAAATACTGCCTCGGTCGAGTACATAGGTGACAGTAGCGTCCCGGACCACCGATTCGGTCTGCCTCGCGACTGGGGGGAATCCCCCTCGTCGAGTCCCAACCGGCTGTCCGCGTCAGACTGATGATGGCCACCGCGGGTCCGAAGTCGGCTCACGTTCGGCGAGGCGAGCCAACAGTTTTGCCGGCAGTCGTGGTTCGCCGCGTATGGCAACGGCGACGCCGAACGTCCTCTTGATCCACTGCCACGATCTCGGCCAGCATCTCGGCTGCTACGGGGCTCCGATCGAGACGCCGAACGTCGACGCGCTCGCGGCGGCGGGCGTTCGATTCGAGAATCACTTCGGGACGGCGCCGCAGTGTTCGCCCAGTCGTGGCAGTCTCATGACCGGGTGCTATCCGCACGTCAACGGCCTCATGGGGCTCGCTCACGGGGAGTGGGAGCTGGACGACGACGAACGCATCCTGCCCCAGTACCTCGCCGAGGCTGGCTACGAAACTCACCTCTTCGGGCTCCAGCACATCACGCAGGACACCGACCGGCTGGGATACGAGTACGTCCACTCCGAGGGGAATCTGTACCCGGGCGTCTCGCCCAGCGTCCACCAGGTCAACCGGGCCGTGAACGTGACCGACGTCGTGACGACGTTCCTCGAGAAGCGTGCGTTCGACGCACCGTTTTTCGCGTCGGTGGGCTTCTTCGAACTGCACCGGGTCGAAGAGGCAAACGGTCGGTATGGCTTCGAGCGCGACCGGTACGACGCCGACGACCCCGACGATGTCGGCCCGCTTTCGTACCTTCCGGATCGCCGTGGGATCAGGCAGGACCTCTCTGAGATGCACGGCATGGTCTACGCGATCGACGACGCCATCGGCCGCATTCGGACGTGCCTCGACGAGACCGGCCTCGACGAGGAAACGCTCGTCGTCTTCACAACCGAACACGGCATCGCGTTCCCCCGTGCGAAAGGGACGTGTTACGATCCCGGGGTCGAAGCCGCGCTGATCATGTCCCACCCCGAACTGGCGAGCGGCGGTCGCGAGTTCGACGAGTTGGTCAGCAACGTCGACGTCACCCCGACGCTGCTCGATCTGCTCGACGTCCCACTGCCGACTGCGGTCAACGGCCGGAGCTTTCGACCGCTGCTCAGCGGTGGGGAGGACGACCACCGCGAGGAACTCTTCCTCGAGATGACCTGGCACGACATGTACAACCCGATTCGCGCCGTTCGGACTGATCGATTCAAGTACATCCGCAACTTCTGGTACCTCCCGCGGGTGTACCTTCCGAGAGACGTCTTCGCGAGCGAGTCCGGGCGCGAAGTTCGCGAGGCCTACGCCGTCCCGATTCGCCCGTTCGAAGAACTCTACGACCTCCACGAGGGCCCGACCGAGGTGGACAACGTGGCGAACGAGCCTCGGTACGAGGACCGCCGACGTGAACTCGCCGATCGACTCCACACCTGGATGGTCGAGACCGACGATCCCCTTCTCGACGGGCCGATTCCCCCAGGTAACTTCGATACCATCATGACGTGGCCGGACGACGCCGCGTGACGGGTGACGGCCGCCTCACTCCCGCTCGAACACCGCCCCATCGATGCCCACCGTGGTCACTCGTCTCGAACGATCGCGACGCTCGCCAGTTTGTCGCCAGCCGTGACGGTCGCCTCCCGGGTGAGCGCGTACAGGATCCCCGCGCGATCGGTGGCGACGTTCTGGAGCGTCTCGTACGTCGTCGGATCGTAAACCGTCCCGATAGCGGCGCCGGCTGGGATCGAGTCGCCGAGTTCGAGCGTCTCCTTCGGGCGGAACAGTCCCGACGCCGACGCGGTGACCTGCCCGAGGTGGTTTCTGGCGACGGTCTGGTCTCGTGCCGGGACGGAACCGTCGAGCATTCCGAGATGTCGGCAGACGTCGAGCAGGCCGTCGACACCCGCCTCGACGACGTCGTCGACGATCTCGCGATTGTGGGCGAGTTCGGGGGTGATAGACGGGATCCCCTCGCGGTCGGCGACCACGCGGAGCTTGCCGGCGAAGCCGCGACGATGCCACTCGTCGGTGGCGTCCTCGCCGGCTTCCTCGCCCAGCAAGAGGTCGGTGCCGAACGCGTTGGCGAGTGCGCGCGACCGATCACTTCCGTCGAGATAGACGACGTGCGGGTACATGTCGGGACTGCCGGTGTGGAGGTCGACGACGGCGTCCGCGGTCTCGACGTACTCCCACAGCGTCGCCGCCATGCGCTGGTGGAGCGATCCCTCGTCGTCACCCGGCCAGACCCGGTTCATGTTCGGGTTGACGCTGTCGATGATCTCGGGCGTGGTGTAGGAGACGCGATCGAACGTGAGCGGATTCGCGACGGGAACGGCCACGATTCGCCCGGCGAGGCCGTTTCGCGGGACCCGATCGTGAAACCGACGGAGGACGGCCGTTCCGTTGACCTCTCGGCCGTGCTGGGCGGCCTGAACGTACAGCGTGGGACCGTCAGTCGCCCCATCGTAGGTGTGAATCGTCGTCGCAACCTCGACGCCGGAGGGGAGCGTCGCCAGCGAGATGCGCGCTGCAGTGTGCGTGCCTGCGGCCATGATACGGTCTTCCACGGACGGCGGTATGTACGTATGGGGAACTGGTCACGTCGAAGAGAGGTATCGGTCCGCGAGTCCGTCTGGTGGAACTGAGCGAGCGTGAACGCCTTCCGTGTGGCGACCAATCGTCGACTACTGTGACGGCTGTTTCCCTGGACGACTTCGACCACGATTCCCACATGCGTCGGGCGTTCGCGCTCGCCAGCGAGGCCGCCGAGCGAGGTGACGAGCCCTTCGGGAGCGTCCTCGTTCGAGACGACGAGATCGTCCGCGAGGCGTCGAACCGTATCGTCACCGAGGACGACATCCGCCGGCACCCGGAACTGCACCTCGCCCACCTGGCGGTCCGCGAGATGACTCCCGAGGAACGCGCGGAGACGGTGATGTACACCAGCACGGAACCGTGTCCGATGTGCGCCGGCGGGATGGCCACGGCCGGGTTCGCCCGGGTCGTCTACAGCGTCGGCGCCGACGACCTCGCCGTTCTTACCGGGGGGACGCCCTCCGTTCGTGCGGCGGATGTCCTGAGTGACCGAACCGACGTCGTCGGTCCCGTCCTGCTCGAGGAGGGACTCACCGTCCACGAGTCCTACGGCTGGTGACCACGTTCGACGCCGCGGGTGGGCGTCTCGCGGGTTCGTCGAATCACCACCGTTTTCACCGCCCGTCCCGTCGGCGCGGACATGGGAAACCCAACGGCAACCCTGCACACGAGTGAGGGCGACATCGAGATCGAACTGTACGAAGAGCGGGCTCCGCGAACCGTGGAGAACTTCCTGAACCTGGCCGAGCACGATCCGGCGGCCGACGACGAGCCGGCGCCGGACACGACGACCTGGACCGACCCCGAGTCCGGCGAGACACGCGGTGACTCGCTGTACGCCGGCGTCCCCTTCCACCGCGTCATCGAGGGCTTCATGGTCCAGGGTGGCGACCCGACGGGAACCGGCCGCGGCGGCCCGGGCTACGAGTTCGACGACGAGTTCCACGACGAACTCCGCCACGACGGGCCCGGCAAACTCTCGATGGCTAACTCCGGCCCCAACACGAACGGCTCGCAGTTCTTCATCACCCTCGACGCCCAGCCCCACTTAGACGACCGCCACGCCGTCTTCGGTGAGGTCACCGACGGCATGGACGTCGTTCGCGACATCGGCTCGACGGACGTCGACGCCAACGACAAACCCACCGACCCGATCACGATCGACTCCGTCACCCTCGACGACGTGTAAGTCCCACTCCCTGCATTCCGCTTCGGACTGAATAGAAATATTAATGGTTCTTGACCCCGACCGTCGAACTGCCTGACGAGAGTCAGGGATGGGGGGTCGGTGAAGCTGATGGGGGTCCGCTTCGCCGACGTTTTTCTCTTCGGACCGGTTGCCACGTCCCAGTCGCTTCACTCCTTCCACCGGCAAATATTCACCAAAAAACCGCTTCAGCACCGTCCCCGGTTCGTTCGACACCGAAACGCACATCCACACCCCCCGGCAATCAACGGATGCATTCCCGCGAGGGTAGCCAAGCAAGGCCAACGGCGGTGGGCTTAAGACCCGCTCCCGTAGGGGTCCTTGGGTTCAAATCCCAACCCTCGCATACCGTCTCGAACGAATGTGAGAGACGTGTCTGTGTGACGCGGGATTTGAAGAACGCCAGCCGCAGCCCGCACAGCGAACGGAGTGAGCGAGCAGGACCGTCTGGAGGTAGTTCAAATCCCAACCCTCGCATGCGAGAGACGAACGTCAGTGAGTCTCTCGGTTTTGCGAACGATAGTGAGAGACGTGTCTGCGAGCAATTCGCGAGCAGCGGCAATCGAACTGAGGTTCGAATTACGCGAGTCGCAGCCCATCCATCCTGAGTGCCGCGCGGTTCGAACCGAATCGAGAACCGCGAACGAGGCCGCCGTGAACGGGCCGCGTCGGGTAGTTCACACGGACAGGTGAGTGCAGTTACGAGGCCACACTGGCGTTTTCTTGTCGACTCAGCGCTCTTTGTCGACTATCGCTTCGAGGAGCGGACGAATGTCTTCGAACTCCGGCCCTTTGACGACCTCGTCTGTCTCCGTATCCCATCGGATGAAGCCGTACGCGTCGAGTTTGGGGAGGTGTTTATGGTACATCGCGGTCTGGAACTGCTGGTCGGGGGCCGCGGACGTGACCTGTTCGCTCACAGGGGATCGTGTGGGGACGGTCTGGGGATTGTGTTCGAGGAGCGCGAGTAACAGATTTCGGCGATCTTCGTTCTCTAGCGCATCGAATGCCTTGTCGTTCATACTGTGTGTCCGAAGATGTCAACCCCCGAAGGACGGCCGAGACCTTCAGCGGGTATGTCCTCTCGTACTAGTTGACTCAAGACACGGATAACGCTGTTGTGAGTGTATATAGACAAATTCCGTATTCCGCAGCTTAGTGCGTTATAACTGCGGATTTGCGATCAAAAGATGTGTTAGAGCGAATGTGGTCCTCATATACTGTGGAATTCCGAAACGGGTAGCATTAGCGCCGTCACCGATCAGTCGGTTTCGGAATCGTCCGCACGTGCGCTCATATCATCTGTCCCCTGCAGGAAGAAGTGGTTGAACGGCTGCACGTGGCGCTGACGCATCATCTCCGAGCTTTCGATTTCGGCACCGATCTCGTGGATGGAATCGGTGATTCTCGTAATATCGCGTGTACTCGTCCCGACCACGTCGACCTGGATGTTCCGACGACCGGTGAGCATCTCTCTGACGTCGATCACGCCCTGGACCCCTCGAACCTGCTCGGAGTAGCTGGACAGTTCGGTGGGTGGCACAGTCACGACGAAGGTCACCTGCAAGGGCAGGTTGGCTGCCTCGTAGTCGATTTCCGGATGATAACCGCGGATGATCCCGTCGGCTTCGAGGGCGTCGATCCGGTTGCGGACGGTGCTGGCCGAGACGCCGACCTGATCGCCGATCTCCTGGGCGGTCGTGGTTCGAGCATCCTGCTGAAGCAGGTAGAGGATGCTTCGATCCACGTCGTCTAAATCGCGTCCCATAGAGTGTTTTCGGGACCAAAACGCAAAGCACTTTGTCACCGTCTAATCTCCGACCGCGCCGCTCGACCAGTCACCTGCCCGGCGACTTCTCACCCCGACGAGCGCGTGCTTTCAACCGCTCCGAGAACTCGGAGAGGTTCATCGCGGCGGCGCAATCCGGGCAGCAAAACCGCTCCGCGGTCTGGTAGTCGTGCGCGAGCGCGGCCGGCGGCTCGGCAACGAGCCGAAAGAGCCGCGCCGGTGCCACGTCCCGATCACACCGATAGCACTCCCGATCGCGAGACACATCGCCAGCTCCGCCGCGCTCTCGCTCGACGGATTTCATCCGAGCGCCTCCCGGTCCGATGACTTGGACCGATCGAAGTGACTCGGCCCCCAATCCCCGAAAGCGAAGCTCAGCGACGGGTAGCGATACGACTCTCTAGGCAACGGGCGTGCGAGACCTTTTTGTCTCGAAGGTGTCTTTCGGAACATGGCAACCAAATTGCCGAGCGCGATTTGGAAGCCACGTCTCGGGTGCTCTAACACCCGGGGCACTTTCGTACCCGACGGATGGGGCTTCCGTTCGGATGGATGACGTGAAGGATAATATAGTTACTGGTTAGTGTGTGGAATCAACACCGGGTTCCGAAATGAGAACGTCGAATTTTGCCTCTTGCAAACTCCGACAGGCCGCTTCTATCCTCGACTGCATTCGTTACCGGTGCGCCGACCGCTCGACGTACGCGTCGATCACTTTCTGCTCGGCGCGTCGGAGATGTTCGGCGGCCGTCCGACGGGTGACGTCCAGATCTTCCCCGATGGCCTCGGCGGTCACCTCGCGCGGTCGCTCGTAATAGCCGCGTTCGTGGGCGATCGTGAGCGCTTCCCGTTGCCGTGGTGACAGCGTCGGCGCCGCGTCGAACGGGGACTGCCCCCGGTCTTCACCCGCGTCCGGCTGGTCGAACGAGCGCTTCGCTTCGACGGTGACCGAACTCTCGTCGACGAGATCGCGGTAGAGCGCCGTGAGATCTCCCGGGTCGAGGGCGAGTACCCGGACGAGCTTGGTCCCGCGTTCGTACCGTAGCGGCGGGACGAGGAGACACCCATGCCGCCGGAGAGAGCGATCCACAGTGCCACCCTCCTCGCCGAGGCAGTCCGCAGTAACGGCCAGGGTTCGATCGCCACGGTCGATTCGATCGCTGACGCCGACTCGCTCGTCGACGGCCGCGAGGACGGCGCTAGCGTCGCCGCGGATCGAGAGCAGATCCGCGTGGTCGTTACACCAGAGTGCGACAGTGGTGTCGGTCCCGGCCGTCGACTCGCCGTACGGGCCGGCGGGTTCGAGGCGGAACGTCGCTTCGTGCATGCAGACGACTCGTCCCGGATATACTTCAACCCACCTCCGTGCGGTGGGGTGAGACGTTTTGACGGACGCGGTCGAGAGACAGGTATGCAGGACGCTTCCAAGTCGTTCGACCGTGGTGAGCCAAGCGACACCTGGCGGGCGTACCAGGGTGCGTCGACTGGCACCGAGCTCGAGTGCGAGGGGTGGCGTCAGGAGGCCGCCCTCCGAATGCTCAACAACAACCTCGATCCCGAGGTGGCTGAGAAACCCGAGGAACTCGTCGTCTACGGCGGGACCGGGAGCGCGGCCCGGAACTGGGACGCCTACGACGCCATCGTCGAGGAACTGCGCGATCTCGCGGACGACGAGACCCTGCTCGTCCAGAGCGGCAAACCCGTCGGTCGCTTTCGGACCCACGAACGCGCGCCGCGGGTACTGATCGCCAACTCGAATCTCGTGGGGAAGTGGGACGACTGGGAGCACTTCCACGAACTCGAGGCCGAGGGGAAGATCATGTACGGCCAGATGACCGCGGGGTCGTGGGCGTACATCGGCACGCAGGGGATCATCCAGGGAACCTACGAGACGCTCGCCGCGCTCGCACGCGCAGAGTACGACGAGACGGATCTCGAGGGCCGCATCGTCGTCACCGGCGGACTCGGCGGGATGGGCGGCGCCCAGCCACTGGCCGTCACCATGAACGGCGGCGTCTGTATCGCGGCGGAGGTCGACGAGGAGCGCATCGACCGCCGGATCGAGACGGGCTACTGCCAGGAGAAGACCGACGACCTCGACGAAGCCATCGAGCGCGCCGAGGCGGCCGCCGCGGCGGGCGAATCGTACAGCGTCGGCGTCCACGTGAACGCCGCAGACATGCTCGAAGCGATGCTCGAACGTGAGTTCGTGCCCGACATCGTCACCGACCAGACGAGCGCGCACGACGCGCTCGAGGGCTACTATCCGTCGGGGTACACCGTCGCCGAGGCCGACACGCTCCGCGACGAGGACCCGGACCGCTACGTCGCTGAGAGCATCGACACGATGGAACGGCACGTCCAGGCCATCCTCGACCTGCAGGATCGCGGCGCGATCGCGTTCGAGTACGGGAACAACATTCGCGGCCAGGTGCAAGACGAACGCGGGATGGAAACGGCGTTCGACTTCCCCGGCTTCGTCCCGGCGTACATCCGCCCGCAGTTCTGCGAGGGCCGCGGCCCCTTCCGCTGGGCCGCACTCTCAGGTGATCCCGAGGACATCTTCCGCACGGACGAGGCCGTCCTCGATCTGTTCCCCGAGAAGGACTCGCTCCGGCGCTGGATCGAACTCGCTCAGGAGCAGGTGCAGTTCCAGGGACTGCCATCGCGGGTGTGCTGGCTGGGGTACTCCACCGACGACGACGGACTCACCGAGCGCGCCAGGTTCGCCCTGCGGATCAACGACCTCGTCCGCGAGGGCGAGATCGCAGCGCCGATCGTCGTCACCCGCGATCACCTGGACGCCGGCTCCGTCGCGAGTCCCAACCGCGAGACCGAGGCCATGCGCGACGGCACCGACGCCGTGGCCGACTGGCCGATCCTGAACGCGCTACTCAACTGCGCGGCAGGTGCGGACATCGTCTCTGTCCACGACGGGGGCGGCGTCGGCATCGGCAACGCCCTGCACACGAACAACCACGTCGTCCTCGACGGGACGGAGCAGGCGGCCGAGACCGCAAAGCGCGTGTTCACGACGGACCCCGGGATGGGCGTGATCCGCCACGCCGACGCGGGCTACGAGAAGGCTCTCGACACCGCTCGCGAGTCGGACGTCGCGATCCCCATGCGCGACCGAGGTGATGACTGATGGCCGAAGCCACGATTTCGGCCCCACCGGCCTGGGAGTCGCCGGCGAGCGATCCGAACGACGAGACGTTCGGCGACGTGATCGAGTCCGCGACCCTGGACGCGGCGGGCACACCGGCGGACGTGACGACCGCAGGCGAGTTCGACGCCGTCCTCCTCGGCGAGCCCTACGACGGCGCCGTCATCGGCCGGCGCGGAGCTCGTGAGGGGCCCGGTGCGATTCGCGAGGCGCTGGCCGGCGTCAAGACGCATCACGTCGACGCGGGCCCCGTCGGGCGCATGGGGGACCTTGGCGACGTCGCGTGGCCGACCGACACGGTCGACCTCGACGATCAAGCAGACGTCGGCGACGTCCAGGCACTCACCGAGTCGGTGACCGCCGGCCTCCACGCGACCGACGCCTTGCCCGTCTTCCTCGGCGGCGACAACTCGCTCACCGTCCCGAACGTCGCGCCCCTCCTCGAGTCGGGGTCGGTCGGCGTCCTCAACTTCGACGCTCACCTCGACGTGCGCGAGCCCGCGGACGGGCCGTCTTCCGGGACGCCCTACCGGCAGTTACACGACCGCGGCCTCGACGCCTACGCCGTCGTCGGTGCACGCCACTTCGAGACGTCGACGACGTACGTCGAGTGGCTCCAGAGCGAAGGCGGTGCGGTGGTGACCGCGGAGGCCGTCGGCGAGGATCGCGACGCGGCGCTCGACCGGGCGTTGCGGACGCTCTCCGGCGTCGACCATCTCTACGTCAGCGTCGACCTGGACGTCCTCGACGCGCCGGCGGCCCCGGGGGTCAGCGCGCCGACGCCCGGTGGCCTCACCGCACGCGAACTCTTCGCGTGCGTGCGAGAAGCCTGCGACGACGACCGTCTCGCCGGGTTCGAGGTCGTCGAGTGCGCGCCCGGCCTGGACGACGGTACTCGGACGGCGCGGGCGGCCGCGCGGACGGTCGCGCACGCCCTCGCCGGCTACGGTGCCGGGGGTGAGGCCCGTGTCTGAGCTCGACGCGGTCGTCCACGACACCGCGGAAATCGTCGTCGGTCCGGACTCGGACGCCACCGGCACGGGCGTGACCCTCGAACGGTACGAGGACGCCGCCGTCGCGATCGTCGACGGGTCGGTGGCCGCCGTCGGGCCCACGGACGAGGTGACGCGTGAGTATCCGCCGGCGAACGCCGGGACGGCCGTCGACGCCACTGGCCAGAGCGTGATCCCCGGCTTCGTCGACTCACACACCCACAGCGTCTTCGCCGGCGATCGCTCCGACGAGTTCGCCGCCCGGCTTCGTGGGGCCGACTACCAGGAGATCCTCGCCGAGGGTGGCGGCATCCTCCGAACCGTTCGCGCCGTTCGCGAGGCGAGCGACGACGAACTCGTCGCGAACCTGACGGCCCAGCTCGATGCGGCTCTCGAACACGGCACGACGACGATCGAGGTCAAATCCGGCTACGGGCTCGACCGCGAGACGGAGCTTCGCCTGCTCGCGGCTATCGACCGGGCGGGCGAGTCACATCCGGTCGACGTGGTTCCGACGTTCATGGGGGCTCACGCGGTTCCGGAAGGCGAGGATGCGGCTGGATACACACAGCGCGTGATCGACGAGCAACTCCCGGCCGTCGCCGACCAGGGCATCGCGACCTTTTGCGACGTCTTCTGCGAGGAAGACGTGTTCACACCGGAACAGAGCCGCCGGATTCTGGAAGCGGGTCGCGAACACGGACTTTCCCCGAAGATTCACGCCGAGGAGTTCGCCCGCACCGGCGGCGCCCAGATTGGGGCGGACGTCGGGGCCGTCAGCGCCGATCACCTCCTGCGCGCGACGGACGAGGACGCCGCGGCGCTCGCCGAGGCCGACGTGGTGGCGACCCTGCTTCCCGCGGCGGCGTTCTCGCTCGACACGGAGTACGCCGATCCGGCGCAGTTCCGCGAGGCGGGTGCGACCGTCGCGCTGGCCTCCGACTTCAACCCTAACTGCCACGCACAGTCGATGGGGTTTACCGTCGCGCTGGCCTGTGCGAAGATGAAGATGACCCCCGAAGCCGCGCTTACAGCGGCCACCCGCGGCGGCGCGCGAGCACTCGACGCCGGCGACGGTGGAGCGAGCGGCGTTCCCACAGACAGCGGAACGATCCGGCCCGGCGCTCCCGGCGATCTGCTCGTACTTGACGCGCCGAGTTACGTCCACGTTCCCTACAGCTTCGGCGTGAATCGCGTCGACACCGTCCTCAAGGGAGGCGAGCGCGTCCATGGGTGAGCCCACCGAGCGGACCCGGCAGACGACGGGCGCCGACGACCCCGTTCGCGTCGACGGCGAGACACTCACGCCAGCCGACGTCGAACGCGTCGCCAGACTCGGCGCGCCCGTCGAACTGACGGACGAGGCGATGGCGAACGTCGAGACCGCGCGCGAGCGCATCGAGGACGTCGTCGCCTCGGGCGAGCCAGTTTACGGCGTCAACACCGGGTTCGGCGAACTCGTCGACGAGCGGATCGAACCCGACGAACTCGCACGACTCCAGCACAACCTGCTGCGGAGTCACGCCTCTGGCGCCGGCGAGGAACTCGGTCGCGAGGCCGTGCGCGCAATGTTGGTCACCCGGTTGAACGCCCTCGCGAAGGGCCACTCCGGCGTCCGCCCGATCGTCGTCGACCACCTCGTGACGATGCTGAACGAGGGGATCCACCCGGTCGTCCGGTCCCGGGGTAGCCTCGGCGCTAGCGGCGACCTCGCGCCGCTTTCGCACATGGCGCTCGTGCTCATCGGCGAGGGCGAGGCAATCGTCGACCAGAGCGATGGGGCGACCGATGGCCGCGATTCGGGCGCGGCCACCGACCGAGCCGACGTCCCAGCGACAGACCGTCGGCGGCTCCCGGGTGACGAGGCGCTCGCGACCGCGGGGCTCGACCCGCTGTCGCTCGCCCCGAAGGAGGGGCTGGCGATGATCAACGGCACGCAACTCACCGTCGGCCTGGCGGCGTTGCTCGTCGTCGACGCCGAACGCGTCGTCGAGGCGGCCGACGCGGCCGGCGCACTCACGACGGAGGTGACGATGGGATCCACGGTTCCCTCCCACCCCGTGCTGTCCGAGGTTCGCCCCCACTCGGGCCACCGCGAGAGTGCCGAGCGAATCCGGTCACTGACCGCCGATTCCGAGATCGTCGAGTCCCACCGGAACTGCGATCGGGTGCAGGACGCCTACTCGCTGCGGTGTCTCCCGCAGGTCCACGGCGCGGTTCGCGAGGCCGTGGCCCACCTCCGCGAAGCCGTCGCGATCGAACTCAACAGCGCGACGGACAACCCGCTCGTCTTCGACGCCGACGATGCCGATCCACGTGCGAGCGGGACGGATCGAGCGGCGGTCCTCTCCGGCGGCAACTTCCACGGCGAACCGCTCGCGCTCCGACTCGACTACATCACGGCGGCGCTGACCGAACTCGCCGCTATCAGCGAGCGACGGGTCGACCGCCTCCTGAACCCGAACCTCCAGGAGGACCACCTCCCACCGTTCTTGGCGACCGAGAGTGGCGTCGAGTCGGGCTACATGATCGCCCAGTACACCGCCGCGTCGCTGGTCAACGAGAACCGCTCGCTGGGTCGCGCCGCGACGGACAACACACCCGTCTCCGGCGGTCAGGAGGATCACGTCAGCATGAGCGCCCAGGCAGCCGATCACGCTCGGACAGCGCTCGCGAACGCCCGCCACGTCGTCGCGACGGAGCTCTGTGCGGCCGCCGAGGCGGCCGAGTACGTCGACGACGCCCTGACTCACGGCGTCGGCACCGGCGCTGTCTCTTATACACATCTCTGAGCGGGCTGGCAAGG
>NZ_AOIQ01000006.1:6264-554458 GCF_000337515.1 Halovivax asiaticus JCM 14624 | reverse complement strand
GATGTGTATAAGAGACAGGTCGAGGGTGATCGCGACGGCGAGTTTTCCGTTGTCGCCACGGTCCCGACGCTCTCGGCGGCGACCGTCGACGAGGTCGCTCGCGTGGTCGAGGACGACTGGTTCGAGACGTTCGATCGCCGTCTTGCGGACGTCTTCGACGTCGCGACCACCGGCACGCACGACGAGCCGATCGTCGAGCGTGACGTTCCGGCTGGCGAGGTGACCGTGACCCTCGACTACGTCACGTGGGACGCCGGTGAGGGCGTCGCGGACGCGAAGGCGATGGTCGAGTTCGTCGAGGGTACGTACGCGCAGGGGCTCATACCCGGCTACGAGTATCGCGGCGAGGCGGCGACGCTCCGTGCGAATGCACAGCAACGAGGTCAGGAGGCGGTCGACGACGGTGGATCGTCGTTGTAGGGCGGCTTAGAGGTCTCCGTGACCTCGACGGAGTAGGGAGGGACGTTGCGAGCGGTGAACCGACCGTCGATCAGTCCATGGCGATGTAGGTTTGCGTGCCCTCGACGCCGTCGATCGCTTGGATCGCGGTCGCCGCGACGTCCTTGATGGCGGCCGGGGAGTCGACCGACGCCTTCGCGATGAGATCGACGTCGCCAGCGACGATGTGGACGTCCGTGACGCCGTCGACGGCGTCGATCTCTCGGCGGAGTCGGTCGGCGTCGCCGGTGTTGGCTTTGACCATCACGTAGGCGGTTACCATCACTGGACACCTCCGAGGTCGACCGTCTGTTCGCCGTCCGCCTCGCCGACGACGATCTGGCGGACGTCGCTCAGGACCGTGAAGTCAGCGAGCACGACGAGTCGGTCACCGGCGGCGAGCGACTCGTCCGGGTGCGGGATCTCGAACGGTCCGTCCTCGGACCCGTGTGCGAGTACCCGTGCGTCGGCGGGGAGTTCGAGTTCGCTGACGAGGTACCCCGCGACCGGGGACTCGGGCGTGACGGTGAGTTCGACGAGCTGGAGGTTCTGTGCGATGTCGGCGATCGCACGGATCGTCCCGCCGAGCAGGGCGTTCTTCGCGCCGATCGCGCCAAGGCGTTCGGGATAGATCACCTCGTCGACCTCGTCTGCGTACTTCCGGTAGATCTCTTCGCGATAGTCGTCGTCGATCCGCATCACCGTCCGACAACCCGCGTGTGAGGCGATCATGCAGGCGGCGAAGTTCGCGTTGAGATCGCGAGTGAGGGCCCCGATGGCGTCGGCGTCGTCGAGGCCGGCTCTCTCCAAGACCTCCGTCCGGGAGCCGTCACCGGCGATCACGTCGAGTCCGGCGTCCTCGGCGCGCCTGACTGTCGACTCGTCGCGCTCGATGACCGTGACGTCGTGACCCTCTTCGCGGAGGACCCGCGCGGTGCGTAAGCCGACCCGACCGGCACCAACGATAACAAACCGCATGGATATGGGGTACGCGTGCACCCGTGAATAATGTTGCCCTCAAATACACCTGATTCGGAAAACCCCGATGGTAATACCGGTAGTTCAGCTCCTGAGTTGTCCCAAACGCTTTAGTCGTGCCAAATGGTACCACGGGTCTGATGGTCCATGCGTACGTGCTTGTGAAGACCTCTGCGGGCAAGTCGGAGGGACTGCTCGCGACGATCCGTTCGATCGAACTGATCTCCGACGCCCACATCGTCGCCGGAAACTACGACGTGATCGCCGAAGTCGAGGCGGAAGCGGTACACGACGTACTCGAGACCGTCTCGTCGGAGTTGCAGTCGCTCGATGGGATTCTCGATACGAAGTCCTACGTCGCGATGGACTAGGGGTGACGTGACGCTCGATCGGTCGGATCGACTGTGACGTCGTCGACTACTCGGTCGGCGGCCGTTCATCGCCCGGTCCGCGAGCGTCGATCTGCTCGTTCAGGACGTCGATTGCGCTTTCGATGACGGTTTCGGGTGGACGCGTCGCGTCGAGTCTGATAAATCGGTACGGTTCCCTCTCGAGGAGTCGCTCGTAATTCGCTCGGACGTCCCCGAGCAATTGTGCGCGCTCGAACTTGTTAGTCGCCCCGGCCCGACCGGCGCCGGTCTCCGGATCGAGATCGAAGTATAACGTCAGATCGGGCTCGATCGTGAACGGGGCGTGGATCCCTCGAACGTACTCCATCGGGCGATCGAGGACGCCATCGAGGGTCGCTCCTTGGTAGGCGTAGCGTGAATCGGCGTACCGATCGGAGATGACGAGTTCGTCGCGTTCGAGCGCCGGCTCGATCACGCGCGAGAGGTGATCGGCGTGGTCGGCGGTGTAGAGGAAGAGTTCGGCGAGCGGGTCAGCGTCGTCGTCGCCGATCGAGCGGGAAACGGCCTCGCCGTACCACGAGTCCGTCGGCTCCCGGGTAAACGTCGCGTCGGGATACTCCGCTTGCAGCGCCTCCCACACCGTCGTCTTTCCGCTTCCGTCGATCCCCTCCAGCGTGACCAGCATGTCCGCGACTCACGGCGGCGGCTACAAGATTCTGTCGAGTAGGCGGGCGGTGCCCGAACCGGTGGTCCCCGTCTCCAGACTCGACGTGTCTGCAGTGAAATATATCCGGCTGGCCCGCCTCTGGTCGGTATGGATGTCCTCGTCGCCGGCGGTACCGGGTTCATCGGAACGGCGTTGTGTGAGCGGCTCGCCGAACGCGGTCACGACGTGACGGCGATGGCTCGATCGCCGGAGTCGTCGTCGCTACCGGCCGGCGTGGAGGGGGTCGCCGGTGACGTCACGGACCGAGAATCGGTCGAGGCTGTCGTGGCGGGCCGGGACGCGGTGTACAACCTCGTCGCGCTGTCGCCGCTGTTCCAGACGCCGAGCGGGTTGTCGCACGAGGCCATCCACCTCGGCGGAACCGAAAACCTGCTCGCAGCAGCCGAGTCTGCGAGTGTCGATCGCTTCTGTCAGCTGAGCGGCCTCGGATCGGGGCCCGACGCGCCGACAGAACACCTGCGAGTCAAACACCGGGCCGAGGTCGCCGTCGAGGCGGCCCCGCTCGAGACGGTGATCGTCAGGCCATCGGTGGTCTTCGGCGAGAATAGCGAGTTCCTCTCGTTCGTCGACGCGACGACGACGGCGTACGTCACGCCCTTGCCGGCCGGTGGCCGAATGCGCTTTCAGCCGATCTGGATCGGGGATCTGGCGCCGATGCTCGCCGATTGTGTCGACGGCCCGCACGCCGGCGAAACGTATGAGCTGGGTGGCCCCGATCGCCTCACATTGGCCGACGTGACGCGGCTGTTCTACGCCTCCCGTGACCAATCGGTCCGGATCGTTCCGATTCCGATGGCGCTCTCGAAACTCGGATTGACGCTTGCGGGTCCCGTCCCGTTCGTTCCATTTGGGCCCGAACAGGCGCAGGGGCTCTCGGTGGACAACACCGTCGACCGGAACGCGATCGATGCATTCGGCGTCGAGGCGAGTGATCTCAGGTCACTCGCGGACTATCTCGGCGTCGATACTCCCGCGGCCCGCAACTAACAGTCGGCCGATGGTGGCGGCTGACCCACCGTTTCCATATCCCTTCTGCCACTAAGTTGCCGAGACGAATAGCTGCCCCTCATTTCAAGCGTGAACTGGTGGGCCAGAACACGATAATACTGCGCCTCGATCCGGAGATATATTCTGGGAACGATGGGTGAGTATTACTCAAAAACTCCGCGACTGCTTGCGATTTGGGAAGATACTGTAGCGAACGTGAAAGTCAGCCAGACACAAGGTTTATATCCTTCTTGCTACTGTTCACTGCCAACGGAGCCCCCAGAATCAATGAAACTGGCGATGATCGGATTCGGGCAGGCCGGAGGGAAGGTCGTCGATCGATTCCTCGATTACGACGATCGAACGAACAGCGGTATCGTCCGCTCTGCGATCGCCGTGAACACGGCGAAGGCGGACCTCATGGGCCTCGACCGAATTCCACAGGAAAACCGTGTCCTCATCGGACAGGCACGGGTGAAAGGCCACGGCGTAGGTGCGGACAACGAGCTCGGCGCGGAAGTCGCCGAGGAGGACATCGACGAGGTCCAGAACGCGGTCGACTCGATCCCGACCCACGAGGTCGACGCCTTCCTCGTCGTGGCCGGCATGGGTGGCGGGACGGGATCCGGTGGCGCACCGGTTCTCGCGAAACACCTGAAGCGAATTTACACGATCCCCGTCTACGGACTCGGGATCTTACCCGGCACCGACGAAGGCGGCATCTACACCTTGAATGCCGCCCGCTCGTTCCAGACGTTCGTTCGTGAGGTCGACAACCTGCTCGTCTTCGACAACGACTCCTGGCGCTCGGCCGGCGAGTCCGTCGAGGGTGGATACAGCCAGATCAACGAGGAGATCGTCCGTCGTTTCGGCGTCCTCTTCGGTGCCGGCGAAGTGCAGGCCGGCCAGGAGGTCGCAGAGAGCGTCGTCGACTCTTCGGAGATCATCAACACGCTCTCCGGCGGCGGCGTCTCGACCGTCGGGTACGCATCCGAAGAGGTCGATCTGACCGCCTCGTCCGGCGGGCTCCTCTCGAAATTCACCGGCGGGAGCGGCGGTGGCGGCGACGACGGCCTCGACGCGGCCAACACGACCAACCGCATCACGAGTCTCGTCCGCAAAGCCGCCCTCGGTCGCCTCACGCTCCCCTGTGAGATCGACGGCGCCGAGCGCGCGCTGCTCGTTCTCTCGGGGCCCTCGGATCACCTGAATCGGAAGGGCATCGAGCGCGGTCGCAAGTGGCTCGAAGAGGAAACCGGCAGTATGGAAGTCCGCGGGGGCGACTACCCGCGAGAGATTCCGGAAGTCTCCGCTTCGATCCTCCTTTCGGGCGTGACGAACGTCCCGCGGATCAAGCGCCTCCAGCAGGTCGCCATCGAGGCGCAGGACAATATGGAGGACATTCAGGCGGAAAGTGAAGACAACCTGGAGGATCTCGTCCAGGACGACACCGAAGATCTGGAGCCGCTGTTCTAACTGGGGGCGGCTCGTTCGAGCGATCATCGTTTTGCGTGATTTCTTGCGGACTCCAGCCGTGAGTGACCGCTGTGGCGACGTGTTTTTGGGTGCCGACCGACGACGCTGTGTCACATGCAGGTGTTCGTCCCGTTCGCGGCCGACGCTCCCAAGACGCGTCTCTCGTCGGCGCTCGCTGCGGACGAGCGTCGCCACTTCGCCCGGACGATGCTGCGAGACGTCGTCGATGCCGTCGCCGAGACAGGGCACGACCCAAGGGTCCTCGCGACGGGGCCGGTGTCGGTCGACGTGCCGGTGACGGTCGACGAGCGGTCGCTCGACGCTGCCGTCAACGATCTACTCGAGAGTCACTTCGACGCATCTGGGGACGACGACCCGATCGCGGTCGTGATGGCCGACCTGGCCCTGGCGACGGTGACGGCGCTCGACCGACTGTTCGAGGCGAACGGCGACGTCGTCTTCGCACCGGGGCGCGGCGGTGGCACGAACGCGTTCGTCACTCGTCACCCCGACTTCCGGGTCGACTACCACGGGACGTCGTACCTCGATCATCGGGCGATCGCGTCGTCGGTCGATGCGACGCTCGGCGTCGTCGATTCGTTCCGGCTCGCGACGGACGTCGACGAACCGGCCGACCTCGTCGAGGTCCTTTGTCACGGCGACGGTCGAACTCGCGAATTCCTCGTCGAGGCGGGGTTCGAACTGGTCACGGCCGACGAGGGGCGGGTGACGGTCTCTCGGACCGGTCGAGTAGGGTGACGCAGGCCCCGTCATAGTCGGCCGGAACGAGACGATTTATCCCGTCAGGCTCGAACACTTCGGTGAATGATTCCGGGAGCGGCCCGTTACGACGTCGACGTGTCGATCGACGAGACCGACGTCGAGCGACTGCTGGAGGTGATGCCCGAGGACGTCGCGGCCCCGACGGAGCTCACCTACGCCCGGAACGTGTTCGTTCCGCTGACGACGGCCTGTCGATACACGTGCACGTACTGCACCTACTTCGACCCGCCGGGTGCGGCATCGCTCCTCTCGCTCGCCGAGGTCCGCGACATCTGTCGACGTGGCGCCGACGCGGGCTGCACAGAAGCGTTGTTCACCTTCGGTGACGACCCGGACGAGCGCTACACCGAGATCCACGCCCAGCTCGAGGAGTGGGGGTACGACTCGATCCACGACTACCTCCGGGCCGCCTGCGAGGTTGCGCTGGAAGAAGGGCTCCTCCCACATTCGAACCCCGGCGACCAGACGCGCGAACAGATGGGACGCGTCGCAGACGTCAACGCGAGCATGGGCGTGATGCTCGAGACGACGGCGGACGTCGACGCTCACGCTGGACCGCGGCGAAAGGAACCCGGTCAGCGTCTGGCGACCATCCGGACGGCCGGCGAACTCGCCGTCCCGTTCACGACAGGCATTCTCGTCGGTATCGGTGACGGGTGGCGAGACCGTGCGGAGAGTTTGCTCGCCATTCGCGACTTACACGGCCGCTACGGCCACGTCCAGGAGGTCATCATCCAGCCGGTCCGGAACAACGAGCGCTGGAACGGTGGGACGCCGGATCTCGCGACCATGCGGCGGGTGACGGCGATGGCTCGCGTCGCGCTCCCCGACGACGTGTCCGTCCAGGCGCCGCCGAATCTGGCCCCCGTCAGGGAACTGATCGATTGCGGCGTCGACGATCTGGGTGGCGTCTCTCCGGTGACCGACGACCACGTCAATCCCGAGTACGCCTGGCCGGCGCTGGACGAACTACGCTCGATCGCCGACGACGTCGGATTGGCGCTCACCGAGCGATTGCCGGTCTACGAGCGATTCCTGTCGGCGGAACTACGCGGCAACGGGGCGGCGGCGAACTCGGCCGCGGATCGCGAGTGGGTTTCCCCACGAATTCGGGCGGCTCTGGGGGAAGACAACGATGCTGGCGAGCGGTATCGTCGACTCATCGACTGAGTCGGATTTGGGTCGTCTCCAGTCCCAGAGCCCATCGGCGGCGGGCCCCAGTACTGGTCACGACTGCTCCAGCGTGACGGTCCACTCGAACGACGTTTCGGTTCCGTCTTCGTCGTCAGTTCGCCGGACCGTCCCAGCCGTCCTGAACCGTATTTGGCCGGGCGAGTCTTCCGGGCACGGTTGCTCTTCGGGAACGAGTACGTAGAGCGCCCGTTCAGCCGATTCCTCGGGTGCGAGTTCACGACTCCGGACGAGCAGATCGGAGATGCAACCAACGGTGGCCCGCCAGCAGTCCCCTGTGAACTCGTTGTTCTCGGTATCCCCGCCGTCGAGCCGATCAACCGCGTACAGCGCGAACTGGTCGTCCGTGCTCCGAACGCAATCCATATGCACGAGTCGTCGGTCCGCGTACGTGATCGACTCGCTCGTTGAATTCGTTATTCGTGTCGAGATCGTGAGCGGCGTCTCCTCGTCGGCGTAGCCACCGTCGACGATTTCGGCGTCGTGTGTGATCGCATCTGGACAGGTATCGGAACTGCACCCATCGGAGATGCTGTAAGACGCGTTAGCGGCACTCAGACAACCGCTGGTGAGCGGATAGACTGTGCCTGCACCAATCGTTCCTAAGTAGTTTCTTCGCCTCATTATTGTGGCTTGGTGCACATGTAACCAGCATTCGATATTATGAACCTTGGTTCTGAACACATAAACTGTGCAAAATGGTACGTATTTCGTTCGGCAGTGGTCCTCGAAAAATGGGTGTTCACCCCCGATGCTGCTTCAGAATACACCACCTTCTGGGGCCGATGTTTCACATGTCGTTGCTATCGATCTGTATCTCAGTATTCTGATCCAGTACTGTGGTCAGCTTCCATCAACGATCGAGGCCGTCTCGTCCACTTCTTCGGAGGTGAGTCCCCGGATGTAGCGGATTCTCTCGGGGATCGGCGGGTGGTCGTAGTGGAACGTGGCGTACAGGGGGTGCGGGAACGGGTTGGAGAGGTTCTCACCGGTCAGACTGGCGAGCGCACCGACGAGCGGCTCGCCGTCACCCATGACATCGGTGGCGAACGCGTCGGCTTCCCGCTCGTGGGCGAGCGAGAGACGATTGACGAGCGGACTCGTCAGGTCGAGCAGTGGCGAGACCCAGAGCGCCCCGAGCGCCAGCCCGACGTACGGCGTCTGTGGCAGGTCGAACATGGCGTAGAGCCAGGTCGCGTCCAGGAGCACCCAGAGGACGGCCAGCGCGACCCCGATGCGTGCCAGACTGGCGACGAACTGCTTCCAGATGTGTGCGCGCTTCCAGTGGGCGAGTTCGTGAGCGAGGACGCTCTCTAACTGCCGCAGCTCCATCTGCTCGACGAGCGTGTCGTAGAGGACGACCCGCTTCGTCCGTCCGAAGCCGACGAAGTACGCGTTCGAGTGGCCGGATCGTCGGCTCGCGTCCATGACGTAGACGTCATCGCAGGTGAAGCCGGCGCGGTCGAACACGCGCTCGACACCGTCGCGAAGTTCGCCCGACTCGACGGGTTCGAAGTCGTTGAACAGCGGGGCGATCACCCGTGGGTAGACGACGAGCATCGCGAGGGAGAACCCGGCGAAGATGGCGAGCGCGGCGACCGGCCACAGGGTCGGGAGTGTTTCGACGGTAGCGAGGATGGCGGCGGATAGTGCGCCGACGAGAACCGCACTGATGAGCAACTGGATCAGGAGATCCCGAACGAAGAGGCTCGGCGTCTGATTGTTGAACCCGAAGCGTTCCTCCACGACGAACGTGTCGTAGAGGTCGCCCGGGAGCGAGAGCGCTTGCGTGCCGATCAGCACTGCGACGAAGAACGCACTTCCCGTGAGGACTGGTCCGTAGTCGAGGCCCTGTAACCACGTGACGACGCCCCCGGCAACGCCGGTGTAGAGGGCGAGAAGTACGACGGCGAGCGTGAACCACGACTGAACCTGGCCGATCGTCGTCTTCGCTCGGTGGTAGGCGCTGACCTGATCTGGGTCGTCCACGTCGAACATCGACTGGACCCACTCGCGTTCGCGTTCGAGCGTCGCCCGGCCGTGTCGGACGTTCAATATGGCGAGATAACTGAAGAATGCGGAAGATCCGACGACCAGTAGCAGAAAGGCTGCGTGGGCGAGGGGATACTCGCCAATCGGCACGAGATCGATCATGTCGTGCTGTTGGTGTCGACGTGGGTAACAGTTACGCTCAGCAATCGACGCCGGGGAGGGCTGGTGTGGCCGTCGGGGGACTGATGCCGTCGGACGCGACTCCGACACCCGAACCGTCGCCAGTTGCAGCGAACTCGGCGGTGAGACGTCCCGTTAACCGATCGTCGGTCGGTCCCACGTCTCAGCCGAACGGATTCGTGGCTGTCTCCGGTCCCATCGGACCCGACGTCGACGTTGGGGGTACTACGTCCGCCACCGTCGCTTCCAATCGGGAGTGGTCGTCAGTTTTATCACCTGATGTAAAACACTCTTTACTGAATGACGAGGGGTCCGCAATGACGGCCACGAACACAGACTCGTTCCTCACTCTGTCAGCGCCCTTTGTCCTGTACGGGGTGTGCATCGGTATCGCGAAACGGCGTGGATGATCCATGCAGACCGATCTCACCGCTCGGCGTGAGGACGAAGTGCTCAGTCAAGGCGAACTCGCCGAGGTGGTAGACGTTACCCGACAAACCATCAATGCGATCGAACGAAATCGATACGATCCATCACTGGAACTGGCGTTTGCGTTGGCCCATCACTTCGACTGCAACATCGAAGACATATTCGAACCTGAGTAAGACCCCACCAAATAGCAACTGTGCACCGAATTTCGTCCCCTCCTCGTGACGGGCGCGGCAGCACCCGATCGAACGTCTCCGCGAGGGCAGAATGAGCGTCACTGCAATCGTACGGAAGGAGTATCGAGAATTACGTCGCTCGTATACGCTGCTCGCGACGGGCCTACTCTTTACCCTCACGGCCGTTTTCTTCGCCAGCATTCGATGGGTCCCGAAGCTCGGCCTGCGAGAGGGAACGCCGACGAGCACCCTCGCGCTATTGAACAGCCTCACGCAGCCTGGAACGGTGTTCATCCCGATTCTCGGGCTCTTGGCTGGGTATCAGGCGATCGCGGGGCCGCGAGAACGGGGGAGCATCAAAATGGCGCTGAGTCTCCCCAATACGCGCCGCGAGGTCGTGTTCGGCAAATTCGTCGGCCGCTTCTCGGTCGTCGCAACGGCGACACTGACGGCTAGTGTCGCGGTTTGGCTCGTCGCGGTATCGACGTACGCGGATTTCGACACGACGGCGTTCCTTCTGACCGCGGTTCTGACGGCGATTCACGGCGGCGTGTTCGTCGCCATCTCGGTTGGCTTTTCCGCCTGGATGCGCTCGCGTCTCCGAGCACTGGTGGGTACCGCATTCCTTTCCCTGCTGTTTCTCGCCCTCTGGGACACGGTTCTGCTCGCCCTTCAACTGCTCTTCATCGGCCCGTCGCTCCCCGCCGGTAGCCAACTTCCGAACTGGATGCAGGTCATCAACGTTTTGAATCCAGTGACGGCCTTTCAGTACGCGAGGCAAGCCGTCGTCCCCGCGTTCTCCGAACTCACGCGAACCCCGGAATCGAGTGCCGTCTACCTTCAAGACTGGATCGGCTTTCCCGTGCTACTGGCCTGGATCCTCATCCCGCTCGTGCTCGGGTCCCTCCGCTTCGAACGGGCCGATATCAGTTGATGGGACACCGTCGAATCCGTCGCTGGTGGCGGAAGCGAAATACAATCTCCGGCGGCGGAACTTCCTGGTGCGTGGCCGTGAGGATCGAGTCGGATCCGAGTCCCGACGGGGCACTCTTCAGATCCGTCGTGGACGTTTCCGAGAACTGCCGTTCCGAACGTAGCGCCGAATACGACGCCGACGAGCCCGGCGATGCGCAGTCGTTTCGTTGCAGCCCCATTCGCGGTACCGGTCATCGTCCCGTTCACGGCCCACTTCTATTTAGCATTCGGAAAAATTAGTTAGAACATAGAAAAGGAGTCCTTTCCGAAGTAGACACTCTTATTATGCGAACGTGGCAATAGCAAGGTGATGCCAAACGCAGACCGAGACTGGTGGCCAGATGCGCTCGATCTGGACATCCTCGATCAGAACGCACAGCAGACGGACCCGATGGGCGAGGATTTCGACTACGCGGAGGCGTTCGAGTCGCTCGATTACGAGGCCGTCAAGGCGGATCTTATGGAACTGATGACGGACTCGCAGGAGTGGTGGCCCGCCGATTACGGCCACTACGGACCGCTGTTCATCCGGATGGCCTGGCACAGCGCCGGCACCTACCGGACGAGCGACGGCCGGGGTGGCGCCTCCGGCGGTCGCCAGCGCCTGGCACCACTCAACAGCTGGCCGGACAACGCGAACCTCGACAAGGCTCGGCGCCTGCTCTGGCCCGTCAAGCAGAAGTACGGTCAGAAGCTCTCGTGGGCGGATCTGCTCGTGCTGGCTGGCAACGTTGCACTCGAGTCGATGGGATTCGAGACGTACGGCTTCGCCGGCGGTCGTGAGGACGATTACACCCCCGACGACGCCGTCGACTGGGGCCCGGAAGACGAGATGGAGGGCGCGTCCCCCGAGCGCTTCGACGAAGACGGCACCCTTCAGGACCCGCTCGGAAACACCGTCATGGGCCTCATCTACGTGAACCCCGAGGGGCCGAACGGCGAACCTGATCCCGAAGCGTCCGCGACAAACATCCGCCAGACGTTCAGCCACATGGCGATGGACGACGCGGAGACGGTCGCGCTCATCGCCGGCGGGCACACGTTCGGAAAGGTCCACGGCGCCGACGAGGCGACCCCCAACGTCGGTCCGGAGCCCGAGGCGGCGCCGATCGAGGAGCAGGGCCTCGGCTGGAAGAGCGAGCACGGCTCCGGGATGGGCGCCGACACGATCACGAGCGGCATCGAGGGGCCCTGGAACACCACGCCGACCCAGTGGGACATGGGCTACGTGGACTCGCTGCTCGACCACAAGTGGTGGCCCGAGAAGGGTCCCGGTGGCGCCTGGCAGTGGACGACGCAGAACGGCGAACTCGACGAGTCTGCCCCCGGCGTCGAAGAGCCGTCGGAAAAGGAGGACGTGATGATGCTCACGACGGACATCGCTCTGAAGCGCGATCCCGACTTCCGCGAGGTCCTGGAGCGCTTCCAGGAGGATCCTGCGCTGTTCCAGGAGACCTTCGCGAAGGCGTGGTACAAGCTGATCCACCGCGACATGGGTCCCGCCGAGCGCTTCCTCGGTCCCGAGGTGCCCGACGAGGAACTCCTCTGGCAGGATCCACTCCCCGACGCCGACTACGACCTGATCGGCGAGGCCGAGATCGACGAGCTCGAAGAGCGCGTCCTCACCTCCGATCTCACCCGCACACAACTCGTCAAGACCGCCTGGGCGGCGGCCTCGACCTACCGGGACAGCGACAAGCGCGGCGGCGCGAACGGTGCACGCATCCGCCTCGAACCGCAGCGTAGCTGGGAGGTCAACGAGCCGGACGAACTCGAGACGGTTCTCTCGACGCTCGAGGCAATTCAGACCGAGTTCAACGACTCGCGATCGGACGACGTGCGCGTCTCGCTGGCCGACCTGCTCGTCCTCGGCGGGAACGCGGCCGTCGAGCAGGCCGCGAGCGACGCCGGCTACGATGTCGAGGTGCCGTTCGAGCCCGGCCGCACCGACGCGACGGAAGCCCAGACGGACGTGGAGTCCTTCGAGGCGTTGAAGCCGACAGCAGATGGCTTCCGTAACTACCTGAGCGACGAGGCACGGAACTCGGCCGAAGCGGAGCTCGTCGACAAGGCGGACCTGCTCGACCTGACGCCCGACGAGATGACGGCACTGGTCGGTGGTATGCGTGCCCTGGGTGCAACGTACTCCGACCACGGCGTCTTCACCGACGAGCCTGGGACGCTGACCAACGACTTCTTCGAGACGATTTGCTCGATGGACTACGAGTGGGAACCGGTCTCCGAGGACCGCGAGGTCTTCGAACTGCGCGACCGCGAGACCGGCGAGGTCGCGTGGACGGGCACGCGCGTCGACCTCATCTTCGGTTCGAACTCACGCCTGCGCGCCATCGCGGAGGTCTACGGAGCGGAAGACGGCGAGGAAAAACTCGTCTCCGACTTCGTCGACGCGTGGCACAGCGTGATGGCGGCCGACCGGTTCGACCTCGAGTGAGGGCTGACTGACCGGCCGTTTACCGATCGTTTTTTGTCGACGCATCGCCGTCAATATCGAGCGGAGGCGTGCGACTGTGGGTGGTGCTCGTGGCGGATAACTAGGACGCCGACAGTTTAGGGCCTAAGGTAGCCAATCAACTGTGATAGGACGTCTTCGGTGCGCGAATCGA
The DNA here is from genome assembly GCF_000337515.1 of Halovivax asiaticus JCM 14624. Taxonomy (GTDB): domain Archaea; phylum Halobacteriota; class Halobacteria; order Halobacteriales; family Natrialbaceae; genus Halovivax; species Halovivax asiaticus. Next base: position 541,152 of record NZ_AOIQ01000006.1, on the reverse strand, counting down.
CAAAAGAAGTGAGACGGTATTCTACTTCCGCAGCGTTGTTGAGGGTTGCAAGTGACCACGGTAGGACGTGGCTTCGGGTTCCGAGCGGATCGCCCTCGTAGTCATCGGCTCGTAGTGTCAGTGATTCTTCGTGGTAGCTCTTCGTCGTAATTAGTGCGGTGATGAGCTGGACACCGTGGGTGGGGAACTGTGGTGTCCCGAGTACGAGCAGCGGACGCCCTTTCTTTGAGAGCGGATCGGTCCCCCAGACGATGTCTCCGCGCGCTAGTTCCTCGAACGAGGTCACTGCACGTGCTCCATTTCGTCGGTTCGGAGTGCTTCGAGCCGTTCCTCCCCGTACTGCTCATCAGCGGTCTCGTAGTGTCGATGAAGCCGATAGGCTGATCTGAGCCGGTCCTGGTCGTCTGTGATCGCCCAGTAGGGGCGCTTGTGTCTCACGAGTCCTCGCTCTTTTAGCCGTGAGAGGATCGCACTGACTGCGTCTGTCTGTAGTTCGAGTTGCGCTGCAATCGTGGCTGCCTTCCACGCCTGATCGTCGTTCTCGTCGAGGAACCGAACGATCCGTTCGGTGTCGTTTCTCCCCTCGAATTCGCCGTCTTCGGCGTCCTCGAACTCATCGATATCGATGGCGCCGCTCGACATACACGGTTGTTGGTGCCGGTGGGCCTTAGCCATTTGGTATGTTTGGCCTGTTTGTTTCGGGGGATTTGAACCATCGTGAGATGGTCGGTCGGAACCCGTGAGTGGAGTTAGCCGAGAACGGTTTTGCCTGTGTGTAGTCACACTACCCGGCTATGGGACCGACGGTCGGGATCTATCGGTTCGGGATCGGGGATGGTACTCGTGACCGACCACGAGACAGCCTGCGTGGACGGCAAGAACGACGAAAAGGGTTGTCGTCGACGCCACACCCAGTAGCGGTGGCACGTACGCGAGTGGGAGGGCCACGGCGAGCCAGAAGGCGATCGCGCGAAGGGTAGCCGTGGCGTGGTGGAGGGGCCGAATCATGAGATAGAGGCGTTGAGTCCTGTTACGCTGGATCTGAGTGACAGCCGAGGTCCGTCGCAATCGTCGACGTTTCGAGCGCCTCTTCGTCGGTGAGCGAGACTGTGGTCGTCGCGGCGTTACACGCTCCGATGTCCGCTTTCTCGAGATCAACTGTCGCGCTCGCGTCAGCGTCGAGCACGCGCGTCGCGATGGATTCCGAGCCGTTCCGATCGAAGTGAACGTCGGCCGTCGCCGCCGGTTCGACCGTGAAGAGCCCGTCGAACCGCGTGATCTCTCCGTCTTCGAGCAGTATGCGGGCCGTCCACGTCTGATCAGTTGGGTTGGAGACGCTGATCGTGTGCTCTCCCTGCATTTCGTCGGACTCCTCGATCGTTCCGACGGTGTGCTCGACGGTCTCGCCCGACACGACGCGTTCGGTGACGACGTTCCCGCAGGCCATCATCGTCGACAGTGTGGCCGACGAAAGTGTGCCGTCGGCTTGCAGTTCCAGTTGGACGCTCGTCGCGTTACAATCGAACTGCGCACGCTCGACGGTCGTCGTCTCGGTCTGGTCCGAGCCGTCGACGGTCGCTTCGACGGTGTAGGCGGCGAGTCGGCCGATCGCGACCTTGGCGGTCCCTTCGGGTCGGATGGTGAACGACTCCTCGAGTATCGTCTCCCCACCCTGCTCGATCGCGAGCGCGACCGTTCGCTCGGTCTTCGTGGGGTTCGTCAGGAAGACGGCGTGTGGGGAGCGACGCCCACCGAGCTGTCCGTCCGTCGGATCGCGCTCGACTGTCTCGCCGGCCGGGACGGGTGTGGGCGAGTCGTCGCCGGGAGTCGATCCTCGCTCCTGCGTGTTACCTCGATCGTCTTCGTCGCGGGCGGATCCGAATTCCTGGAGGCAGCCTGCCGTCATCGAGGTCACTCCCAGGCCGGTCGCCGCGAGTAGCTGTCGACGCTTCATACTCTGACATTCGCCCCGGGTGATAAACCTCTCCCCCAGGGTCAAACCCGTCTTTCAGTTAGTGCCATAGCCATCACTTGCGCAGGGACACGACAGTTCCGGCGTCTGGTTCCCCCCGACGTGGCGCCTCACTCCCCGACGATCGGGTCGCGTTCCCAGAACGCGCTGTCCTTCTGCAGTTTCGGTACCCAGGTGTCCTCGCTACGAGCCAGTAGCGCTACCCGGGAGGCCGGCACCTCCTTCAAAACCGGATGCTCGGGCATGTGTTCACCGATACGCTCCGCGAAGTCGACGACGTCCTCGTGGTCGGGCATCGTCGAGCGGTCGAGTCGGCCCTGCGAGTGGCCGACGTGCATGTAGGCTTTGAGTTCGACGAAGTCGGGGTCTGCGCGCTGGAAGAGGCCGGCGTACCAGTCGGGACTGTGCATGTTCTCACCCTGGAGGAGCGTCGTCCGCAAGACGGTGCGGGTCTCGTCCTTCTCGGCCAGCACGTCGAGCGTCTCTACGAGCGTCTCCCAGGCGTCGTCCTCCATCGCGCGGACGACCTGATCGAACGTGTGGCGCTCCGGTGCGTCGACGCTGACGTAGAGTTGTGTCGGATCACACTCGGCAAGTACCTCCGGGCGCGTGCCGTTCGAGACGAGGAACGTCGTGATGTCGCGGTCGTGGAACGCGTCGATCAGTTCTGGCAAGTACGGGTAGAGGCTGGGTTCGCCGTCCAGCGAGATGGCGACGTGGCGCGGCTCCATGGCCTCGTCGAACGCCTCGCGTGGGACCTCGTCGTTGCCGCCGAAGCCCGAGAGGAGTTTCCGCTGAAGGGTGAGTGAGGCGTCGACGACGGCCTCGGGGTCGTCCCACTCGACGTCGTCGAGTTCGTAGGCGTGGCCCTGGTGGTCGCGCCAGCAGAAGACACAGCGCTCGTTACACCGGACGACGGGCGTCATCTGGATGCAGCGGTGCGATTCGATGCCGTAGAAGATGTTCTTGTAACACTTCCCCTCGCCACGAAGGGCGTTTGCCGTCCAGCCGCAGGTCTGGGCCGCCGTGTGGTTCTCGCTGTGGTAGTCCGGACTCGACACCTGCTTCGGTCCGCCGTCACCCGTATCAGGGTCCGCTTCGCCCCCGGATCCGGCCGCATCCGCGTTACTCATAGCGCGTCGTTCGACGGCACTCTCCAAAAGCCGTGCGGTGTGGCACCCGGACGGTGGTGTCACCCGGTCCCGCTATTGGGTTCGAATCCGTCATCGTGGGTCAGCGACGTCCTCGCCGTCGGTCGATTCGGCTGGCCGCTGGCTAGGGAATTGTGTCCCTGCTGGTTCATCTCCCGAGGCCGGCTCAGCGTCGCCCGAGGTCTGCTTGTCGTCCGCCGATTCGGTCTCGCCTGGACTGAACGGGAGCTGGCCGGGCTCGGCCGGCTGATCGTCGCGACGAGTGAGTTCCCGTTCGAAGCCGTACAGGACGGTACCAGTGTTTGCCGTCATGATCACGCCGGGCAGCGGTGCCGAGGTGAACAGGTACATGACGACGCCGGCGACGAGCGTTCCCGACGTCGCGAGCGCCCACAGGAGTGGGCGGGAGACACCGACGCGGTCGGCGTCGTAGCGCGTGTAGGCGAACAGGACGACGGACACGAGCGTGCCGACGATCCCGACGGGCAGCGCGTACGGAGCCATGGTGCTTCTCAGGTCGAGACGGATACGTATCTTGCGACTGGCGATGGCACCATCGTGGGCTCAAATCTGTTCGTCGAGAGAAGGTGACTCGCTCATCCAACTCGCGCGAGCACAGCGAGTGTCCCGTCGGCGTGTGCGCCGTCGAGCACTTCGTCCGCGGCAGCGCGTGCCGCGTCGTCTGCGTTCGCGACGGCGAAACTTCGACCGACGCGTTCGAAGGTCGAGACGTCGTTCTCCGAGTCACCGACGGCGACGCACGACTCGAGATCGATCTCGAGGTCCATCGCAATCGCCTCGAGTGCTCTGCCCTTCGACCGCTCGGTGTCGGTCACGTGGTAGGCGTAGCCGGTGTCGACGACCTGCAGGTCGTGCTCGGTGGCGATGGCTTCGAGCGGATCGAGTGGTTGTTCGGGCGCAACTGCGAGTTCCGTCTCGCGCCACCGATTGATCGTGTCGAGACCGTCCCATCCGAGATCGTATCCGGCGTCTTCGTACACCCGAGCGACCGCTTCGGCTCCATCTCGGCTTCCCGAGATGGTAAGCTGGTCTTCCGTGACCGTCACGCCGCCGTTTTCGGCGATCACTCGTTCGGGAAGACCGATGAAGTGACAGAGTGCGACGGGAAATGGCGTCGCCTTTCCAGTGGCGAGAACGATCGGTGCGTCCCACTCCTGTAGTGGATCGAACACCCGGGGGTCCAGCCCCCGTCCTTGCGGCCGTGTCAGCGTTCCGTCGATGTCCAGGACCAGTGGCGGCGTCACAGTCGTGACTTCGTTAGGGTAGGCAAAAGCGTACCGACGGTGACGGTGGTTCATTGCCGACGGCAGCTCATGACCGATCGCCGTCTCCTCCGTCTAGACGAGGGGGGTATCCATTGGCTATTGTCATTCAAAAGAAACTGCTAGTTTTTTGCGTGTTCGTGCATTTGGAAGAGGTACTGACGAATGGCGATCGAGATATCTCCCCTTACAGATCCCCACGGGTTGCGGCTGTTCGACTCGAACGAGCAGCGCCAGCTATCGATACGGACCGATCGAGACCTGTCCCCGCGTGCGGTCTCGACGGATAACTTTTGTTTCCCAGTTGACACGGCCACTCGGATCGAGACGTCATCGCTCCTCTTCGACCAGCGGTATCTCGTCAACGTTCACGATCACACCGGCCGATCGGTTACCAAGTTAAACGACAACGAAACGTACGAACTCACGGATGATCTTCAGTTTGTCGGGCTAGACGGGCCGATGAAGCTCTACTGTCGGATTCCTTCGTCGGGCCGCATCGAACTCGGCATGAAGTCCGTTCGGTTCGAGTTCGACCAGTCTGTCGAGATCGACGTCGGTGCCCGATCGCTCCACGAACGACCGACCGGCCGGATCGAAACTCCGGCCGAACCGACGGCAATGATGCGCGCAATTTCGGCGGCCACATCCGCACTGAAAACCGATAGCCCTGAGCGGTCGTGGCCGACACTTCGGGGTCACCCACCCCGAATCGAACTCGGAACGAACCTTTCGATCGATACTGAGAACGAGCCGATTGACACCGACGTCACCATCGAGATTCCCGCCGAACTCGAGTACCTGTTCCCGGTCGCACCGCTCTCGTTTTACCTCGGGGCCACAGTTGTCGAAGGGGAAAAGCCGATGCTCCTGGCCGGCGATCAGTCGTTCGAACTGGGTGGTTCCCGTTCGTTCGAGGATGATCTCTCTCGGATTCTCCAACATGTCTTCTTCCTCGACTGTCTCGTCAGGACCGAAGGCATCTACCGCTACAAGCTACACGAGCGCGAACAGGTGGAATCAGCACTCTCGTGGGACCTCGCAGAGTTGTACGACCGCTCGCTTTCTCGGCGGATTCAAACGTATCTCTCGACCCCACACGAACTCATCGAGCCGTATCTCCCACGGTGGCCACTGACCGCCCACGTTCCGCCCGAACCCGAGAGTATCGAATTACTCCCTTACATCGTGAACGAACTTGGCATCGTGCGGACGACAGGGGGGACACGGACGTCGATCGAAACCTCGCTTTCGGAACCGGCTTCCGCCAGAACCCCTCTCTCCGTGGACGGAGCCGACGTTCGGTCCGCGTCACACTCGCCAGCCACAACGTCGGCGTTCACGAGAGCGACGACTCGATCACAGGTGTCTCGATCCGGCACCTCGTCGAAGTTCCCAGTCGTCGAACCGGACGTGACGGACGAGTCGATCGAACACGCGTGGTTCGGTGACCTCGCACCGAAATCGGGTTCGAAAGCGACGATCGAAGCGTACCGAAACCAACTCGACAGGGAATCACGCACGCAGCATATCGACATTCTCGTGGTTTGTAACGATGCACGAATGCTGGACGAACACGACTTGCTCGACGAGACCTACGGAACACGCGACCTTCTGCCATTCGACGTAACATCCGAGTTTGGCGTGACGACGGACGAGTTCGCCGACCTTCTCGAGACTGGTGGATACGATTTTCTCCATTATATCGGCCACGCGACGGACGATGGACTCGAGTGCTCCGACGGAGATCTCGACGTTCGGTCACTCGATTCCGTCGACCTGGGTGTGTTCTTCCTGAATGCCTGTCACTCCTACGAACAGGGACTTGCGCTCTCTCGGCGGGGTGCGTTCGGGGGCGTTGCGACGCTGGGAGACATCATCAACGAGCACGCGGTAGAGTCAGGAGCGTCGATTGCTCGCCTACTAAACCTTGGTTTCCCGCTGCGTGGCGCGCTGGAAATGGTGAGCGAGTGGACTGTTCTCGGCGACCAGTATCTCATCGTCGGTGACGGGTCGACAGACATTGCTCAATCTGACGGGGGAGCGCCAACGGTCGTAACGGTCGAATCTGATAATTCAACCGATCTTTTTGACATTTCATTCCGTCACTATCCGGCCAAAGAATTCCAAATCGGGTCGGTTACGTCGCCGACAATCGAGTCGATCGACGAAGTATTCCTCCTCCCAATGACCGACTATCGAATGGAGGTGACGACCGACCAACTTCAGAAATACGTCACCTGGACGGAAACACCAGTTTTGACCGAGTCCGGTTTGGAGTGGAATATGGATCTCGGCTATCCTCGATTTTTGAAGAACTGAGGGTATGAACCAACCGCTACTATTTTGACGAATAATTTTTAGTGAACCACTCCGATATCAGGGACCGACGCCTACTTCCGAAGCCGTGGCTGCAACCGAACCGACCTGACTAAGCAGGAGTGCTCCGGCAAACAGGAATCCGAGCAGTCGTGGGTGCGCTTCGACGAGTTCTTTCACCGAATCGGTTGCGGACATTACACCCGAAAGGATGCCACCATTGGTAATAACACTTGCGTAAAGTTACAAATAGGTCTCTACATGAATACAATTTACGAAACCGTGTGTGTTGGATGTTAGGTCGGAACTGTGGGTGAAAAATGGCGTTTGAGACCCGAAGGAGTGGCACTGATCGTCACGCCGCTGTCGTCGTCCCATTCTGGGGGACGGCGTACCGATCCACGAGAAGGACGATCGCGGCGCCTCCGACGAGCGTCAGTCCTGCCGCGACCGGTGCGTTCGTCGGTGAGCCACCGAGATTCGTCCCGATGCGGCCGAGGGGCATTCCGAGCGACCCGACCATCAAACTCACCAGAAACGTCATCGTCGCCTCGCGGTAGTGGGTTAGCGCTCGTTCGACGAGGTGGGCCATCGAGAACAGTCCGACGACCGCTCCAGTCACGAACACGGCGACGACCGTCAGCGTCTCCGCCAGGCTCACGCCGCTCCCGGCGCCGGTGAGGGCGTCGATCGCATCGCTCAACGTTCCGGTCATGAATTCGTACTGGCCCAGCAAGAGCAAGAGGAAGGAACCGGAAACCCCCGGAAGTACCATCGCACAGATGGCGATCGCGCCCGTCACGAAGACGATCGGCAGCGTGTGGGGCATGCCCGCCCCGGAGAGCGCCGTAATTGCCACCGCCAGTCCGATTCCGAGTCCCGCGACGGCGAGCCGCCTCGCCGTTCGGACGTCGACTTCTCCGTAGAGGACGATCGCGCTCGCGGCGATCAACCCCGTGAAGAAGCCGTACGTTGGGACCGGATAGGTCGCTGTCAGAAAGTGCATCGCGTTCGCGAGGAGCAAGACGGCCAGGATCGCGCCACTCCCGAGCGTGAGGAGGAAGGGCAGATCCATTGCGAACAGTTCGATCCGTAGTTTGTGTCGCGTCTCCGCGCGATGGATCGTTCGCACCCGGTGGAGCACCCGTGGGTCGATCGCCGTAATGGCGGCGATCATCCGGTCGTAGACGCCTGCAATCAGGGCGATCGTCCCACCCGAGACGCCCGGGACGGCGTCGGCCATCCCCATCGCGAACCCGGTGAGAAACGTCCGCAGTCGTGTCGCCATTGCCGAGATGGTACAGGTGATGGCCGGAAAAGCGTTCGCTTCGACCGCGCCGGCTGCGGTCGATCAGGCGCCGGCGACGCGTGCGCCGCCGACGTGTGTGGTCGTGTCGTCGCTCGTCGACGTGCTATCGTCGTCGCTACCGCCGTCGTTCGCGGGGGCGGTGTCGTCGTTTGCGTCGCTTCCTCCGTCGTCGCTCTCGTTTCCTCCGTCGCTCTCGTTCCCGCCGCCGAGATCGGTCTCCTCGAACCCGCTGACGGAGACCGTCTCGCCGTCGTAGATTGACGGTTCGTCGACGGTCGCGTTCGCCTGATAGAAGTCCTCATCGGAGCCGACGTAGACCTCGTAGGAGCCGTTCGCCTCCACCGCGCTGTCGGTGTAGCCGTCGTCCGGACCGAGCGATTCCTCGGTCGCATACGGGACGGTGACCTCGAAGCTGCCGTCGTCGGCGACTTCGGCGGTCTGGCTGTAGGTGAACGTTCGGCCCGTGTTCGTCTCGAGGTCCAGCGCGACGATGGCGGTCGCGTTCGCGGTGTCGACCTGCTCGGCCGTGCCCGAGAGCGTGGCGCCCTCGACTCGTTCGAAGCTCTTGACCGTCGACTCCACCTGGCCCTCGTAGAAGGTTCCTTGGAGCAACGAGTTCTGTATGTTCGCCTGCTGGACCTGTGCGGCCGTGCTCCGTGATTCGTTCCAAGTGGTCCCCTGATCGAAGCCGGTGAATGGGTTGAACTGTCGGCCCTCTATGGCACCGCCCACGTAGGCGTAGCGATCGGCTTCGTGAATCAGTCGGTAGTGTTCCAGACCGTTGGTGTCCTGAAGATATAGCCTCGCCAGCTGCGTGTCCTCGTAATCTTCGCTCGGCACGAGTGCCTGCTGGGACTGATTTTGCCCCAGGTTCAGTTCCGACTGACCGACGTACTCCCGGAAGTCGGGACCGGTCCACTGACTGATGGCATGGAACTTCGTCGAGGCCATCTGGTAGTCGATCATCACGTACGGCATGTCGTTGTCGACGTCGTCCGGTGCGTCGACGGTGACGTTACCGTTCGCGTCGAGTCGTGGGTCCATTCCCGCGTTGATGGCGTCCAGTATCTCGTTCGCCTTCTCTTCGCTCGGCGCCTGCAGGTACGCGGAAGCGCTCTGGGCGTGCTGCTGGAACGGATTTGCGTGCGGGATACGTTCACCCTGCGTGGTTATCAGGTGGCCGTAGTCCCACCACGACATCACGCCGTAGGCGCCGTCGGGGTAGTCGTAGTTCTGATTCGGTGGGATCTCGTAGCTGCCGAAGTAATCGAGTTCGGAGGCGTTACCGGCACCGTAGAGGTTCCCTGGCTCGGGGGTGTTCTCCTGCATGTACGCGTTCGGCTCCTCCCAAATCTCCGAGTTGTAGTCCTGATCGGCGCCCTTCCCGACGTCGACGGCCGTCGCGCTCGAGAGCGCGGGAGCGAACGGCACGAGCACGATCATCAGGACGAGCAGGATCGACAGCACCTGATAGCCCTTTATGTCGTGGATCGAGTCGACCGGCCGCAGATCGATCAGGTCGATTAGCTGTCCGATGGTGTACCCCGAGAGGATCGCGACTGGTAGGATGAAGTAGTACCAGAAGCGAAGCTGGGTGGCGGCCATACTCGCCAGGAACAGCCCCCACACGATCACGAGGGTGTGCTCGGCGCGGTAGCGCTTCCCCGTGAGCGAACGGGCTACGATCATGATGAGGCCCAGGATGAAGAGGTACAGCCCCATCCGGAACTCGGCCCAGGCCTGATCGACGAACGAGTCCGGTGGCTTGACCTCCCCCACCGTGAGTCCGGTAGTGGAGGGATTGAGGGGCAGCAGCCGGGAGGTGAGGTTGGTGATGAGCGTGTTGTAGAGTTCCGGCAGAACGACCGAGAGGACGGCCAGTCCGGCGACCAGCAGTCCGATGATCGCGACCGGGTAGAACGCGCGGTCGATATCGCGTGCGTCCCATTCACGGGCGAGCCAGGCCATGAAGACACAGCCGACCGCGACAAGTGCGGCGGCCGCCGGCTGGAGAAGTGCAAAATCCGTAACGTTACTGAACGTATAGACGTCGGCCATCAGGAGACTGAATATCGTCGGAACCGCCATGCTGATCACACCGACGAACGCGACGTGATCTGGCGAGACGCCGCGGACGAAGTCGAGGGTGAGCTGGACGGCGAAGAAGACGCCGAGGATGCCGACGAAGACGACGCCCGGTGGCCAGGTCCACAGATAGAGGCTGATCGCGACCCCGGCGAGCGCCGCGTACGTCGCACTCGGTTTGAGCGGGTCGTACTCCGTCGCTTTGATGAGCTCCCAGATCGGCTTGTCACGTTCGGCCGTCCGCAGGGCGACGACCAATGCGAGGACGGCGACCGCCATGAACAGCACCTCGGCGACGGTGTGGTCGAAGGAGCCAGTCGTCGTCCGACCCATGAACGACCCCGGCGAGAGCGCCAGAATAGCGACGGCGATGATTCCAGCGAGGCGATTCCCGTCGCTCACCTTCGTCGTGATCAGGTAGACCGGGATTGCAACGAGCGCGGCGAGGATCGGGACGACGAGCAGGGCGGCGAGGTAGACGTCCGACTGTGTCGGACTGCCCAGCCCGATGAGCATCGCCACGGTTGCAACGAGCTGGTCGAACAGCGTCCCGAACTGTCCGACGTAGTTCCCCTCGGGGAAGCCCGTGTACACCTCGTACGGCATCGTCCACGGGAAGTTCTCCGCCGTCCATTCTGTCGTTCGCCAGTGGTACCAGGAGTCGATACCCGAAAACGCGACCTCGTCTCGGTTTCTGAACACGCCGAAGTTGAGCAGGCGCGTCCACAGCATGAAGACCATGAGGAGGCCAACTGCGGCGAGGTGACCGTAGCGTTCGACGAACGCGACGACGTCCTCGGCCTGGAGGGCTCGGGCGTCTGCAGTCTCGCTACTCATTGGCGTTACGATTCGCTATCGGGTCAATAAGCCTTCTCATACGGAGGCGAACAGACGCAGGCTGGCCCGGTCCGGTCTCGATGACCGTCTGAGGGAGTCACTAACTACGGGGAACGCCACCGTCGTCGGCGGCGATGCAGGTCTCGGTCGTCGTCTGTACGTACGCGCTCGATAGCTACGAGCACTTTCGGGAGGCGGTCGATAGCGTCTTCGACCAGACGTACGACGACGTCGAGCTCGTCATCGTCGTCGACAATGCACCGGCCGTCTACGACCGAATTATCGAGGAGTCCGGTGACTTGAACGACGCCGTCGTCCACTGCACGGACGAAAACCGAGGCCTGACCCGGAGCCGGAATTTGGGGGCTGAACTCGCAACGGGTGACGTCGTCGCGTTCATCGATGACGACGCCGTGGCCGACCGCCGCTGGGTCGAGCGGTTAGTTGCGGCCTACGAGGACCACGACGCGATCGCCGTTGGCGGACGGATGGCACCGCGCTGGGAGGCCGGGGAGCCAACCGCTCTCCCGCCCGAGTTCTACTGGCTCGTCGGGGAGACTCACGACGGCTTCGCCGACGGCCCTGACGAGGTTCGGAATACGTTCGGCTCTACTATCTCCTTTCGCCGGGACGTCTTTCTCGAACTCGGGGGATTCGATCCGGCTATCGGCGGGCGGAAGGGCGATTCGAACCTACAGGGCGAAGAGGCGGAACTCTGTGTGCGCATGCGCCGACGATACGGCCGTGGCATCTGGTACGATCCCGACGCCGTCGTCGAACACAAGGTGTTCGAGTACCGAACCGATCCTCGCTGGCTGCTCGGCCGTGCATTTTGGCAAGGATACTCGAAACGTGCGATGGCCGTCCTGGTGGTGGACTCGACCGACGAAGAGAGTGAATTCCTCCGGAGCCTCGTCGTCGAATCGATCCCCGACCGAATCCGGGGAATGGTGGGTGGACCCGTTCGGCAAAACGCACTGCAGTTACTCTCACTCTTCGTGCTCACGGTCGCCGTCGGTCTCGGCTACCTCTACGGGGTCACGCGCTGGCGGCCACAGTTGTCGGCTTCTGATCGACGGCAACCTTCGACGCCCGAGCAGCGACTGTCATCGGTGCCCGATCGACGACGGCCGTCGACGTCCGATCGAGGCCAGTCGTCGACATCTGATCGGCAGCGGTCAGCGGTATCGGGCCGGCGACAGTCAGCGGCTCCCGATCGGCGACAAACGGCGAACACGGCTCACGATGATACCGGGGAGCGACTGGGTGTGTGTGTCGTAACCCACCCATTGAGCGATCCGGGCGAAACCGCGACGCGTACGTTACTCGACGTGCTCTCGGTCCACGCGACCGTGTCGTTGATCACTGCGGATCTGCCGACCGAGTCGGCGATGCGCGACCGATACGACGTCGTCGAACTCACCGAAAAAGGAGCCGGTCAGTCGAATGCTGCCGTCGCCGCCGTTCGATTCGTGGCCAATCAACTTCGCATGTGTCGTGAACTCGCCCGGACCGACGAGGACATCGTCCTGTTCTTCGGCGCGACGTCGTACCTCCTGCCGATCCTCTTTGCCCGTGCGATCGGGAAAACCGTCGCCCTGGAACCACGGGGCGACGTTCCGCGCTCACTCAGACTGAACTGGGAACGGCAGTTTCCCGCCCCCTTGGCCCGCGCGCTCGCACTGCCGGTACGTGTACTGGAACGGATCGGTTACTCCGCCGCCGACGCTGTCATCGCCTACACGCCCGGTATGGCGCGGGAGTTAGGACTCGAGCGAGACAGCGACACGCTGTTCACGAACGGTGCTCGATACGTCGACACCGACCGGTTCCGTCCGACGACTCCGTTCGACGAGCGTGATCGAACCGTCGGGTTCGTCGGCCGGCTCGATCAGGAGAAAGGGATTCACACGCTGATTCAGGTCGCCAGGGAACTCCCTGACGACGTGACGTTTCGGTTCGTCGGCGACGGGGCACTGCGCGAGCAGGTCGAGACGGCGCTGGCCGACGAGATCGAGCGCGGTTCGGTCGTCGTCACCGGGTGGGTCGACCACGACGAAGTTCCGCGCGAGCTGAACGCCCTCCGATTGCTCGTGATGCCGTCGGAACCGACCGAGGGGTTGCCGACGACGATCCTCGAGTCACTCGCGTGTGGGACGCCCGTGTACGCGTCGCCGGTCTCCGGCGTTCCTGACGTCGTCCGCGATGGCGAGACTGGATTGCACATGGACGACCGTGAGGGCGACGTGATCGCGGACACGATCGTCAGTGCGCTCGACGGTGGGCGGCTCCCCCGAATGAGCCAGGACGGGCGGTCGTTGATCGTGCGAGAATACGATTTCGACGCAGCCGTCGATCGGTATGGGCAGATCCTGCATGCACTCGGCGAGGGGGCTGTGAAGAAGCGTGCTGATGGGGACGAACGGTCCCTCGTCGATCGGCAGTGACGCTGGGACACACTGCGACGAACGCGAGCCACTCACGTCAGTGCGAATCGATCCGAGAGCGGGACCAACGCGACTGCCTTTTTTCTCACCCGCGGAGACAGCCCGACGAGGAGCGCGACGTACGTGACGGCACCGGCGACGACGAGCCCGACCGTGGTGTAGTGAGTGGACGGTGTGATCGTCTGCAGGCCGTAAATGACGAGTGCCATCGCCAGTGCGGCGACGAACTGGAGACCGATTTCGCGGGCTGGAATCGACGGGCGACCGATCAGTCCCGACAGGCCGTAGTACGCGAGAACGGTCAACAGGCAGGCCGAGAGAGCGGTCGCAACCGCGGCGCCGTACCAGCCGAAGGCCCGGATCAGCACGACGTTGAGCGAGAGGTTCGTCAGGACGAAGGCGCCATTGATCGTGAAGGCGACGTCCGGTCGATCGAGCGCGTTGATGCCGGAGACGAACTGTGAGCCGAACGCGGCGACGCCGCGAGCGGCGATCAAGATCACCAGAATCGTCGCTCCCTGGCTGAACTCGGGGCGGTAGATGCGCAATAGTCGTGGTCCGAGGATGAGTGCGCCGACGAGGCCAGGAATCACGAAGATACCGGTAAACACCAGCCCCTCGTTCAGGAAGTGATGGATCCGCTCGTGTCGGTCGTCGGTCCCCAGATCGCTCAGTTCAGGAAAGAGCGTCTGCTGGACGGCGGTACTGATCAGGGTGAGCGTCGACGCCAGCGTCCAGGCGACCTCGTAGATACCGATCAGCGACGTGGCGACGAAGAAGGCCAGCACCGTCGTGTCCATCCAGCCGAACATCTGGGATTGTAAGCTGCCGAGCCACGAGTAGCGGCCGTAGTCGAACAGGCTGGCCAGCTGGTCTCGTGTCGGTAGCCGCGGCCGGACATCGAAGAGGGCGAGGCCGAGCATCGCGGCGACGAACAGCGAGATGGCGTGCCCGACGACCAGCCCGGCGACCTCGTAGCCGAGCAGGATCACGCCGACCTGCGCGAGCAGCCGGCCGACCCGTTCGACGACGCTCACCCCGCCCGCGTGGGCGACCTTCTTCTGTCCCTTCAGGCTGGCGCTGACGCCGTCGAAGAGGACGTTCGCAATATAGAGAACGACGATCAACCCGCTCACCCCGGCTCCCACGTATCGATCGACGTACCCGCCGAACGCGAGCACGAGAACTGAAATCGCTCCGGCGACGGCTATCGACAGCCCGAGGCCACCTCCGACGTAGGCGCCGCGATCGACCCCCTCGCTCACCCGTTTGTTGATCGCGGCCGTGATACCGTTCGTCGGCACCTTCAGCCAGAAGAGGACGGCAACGGCGACCGTGTAGGTGCCGAGCGCCGCGGCACCGAGCAGGCGAGCGATGAAGAACGTCGCCAGAAAGCCCGCGAGCGAGAGGGCGACCTGCGAGGCGAAGTACGCCGCTGCCGTGCGCCCGAAACGCATTTACCACCAGTTATTGACGCTGGTACCTAAAGCATGCCCGACCAACGCGGCGGAAGTGAGAGGATACCCCCGATGATCGAGGGCGCCACGGCCCAGGTGCGACGCCTCTACGACGCGACCCTCCGTCGACGGCTCCCGCGAATACCGGGTGTGTACAACGGCGTCGTTACGCGACGGTACTACCTGCTCGACCTGCAGGCTCGACTGCACGAACCCGACTACAAGGCGACGCTCGTCGACAGCATGATGTCGGCGATTGCACCCGGCGATACCGTCGTCGAGATCGGCGGCGGCTACGGCGTCTGTACCGCCAGGGCGGCGATCGCGGTCGGCGACGAGGGCCGCGTCGTGAGTTACGAGGCGAACGCCGCACAGGTGTCCGCCATCGAGGAGGCGCTCGAACTGACTGGCGAGGTCCGTGGGGATCGACCGGGCGATCGGGTTGACGTTCGCCAGGCCGTCGTAGGGTCTGACGTGAAGATCTACGGATCGATGGCCGGCGCGTCCCGGATCGACGCGTCCGACCTGCCCGCCTGCGACGTCCTCGTGATGGACTGTGAAGGAGCGGAGCGAGCTGTCGTCCGCGATATGGAGATCGACCCCCGGGCCGTCGTAGTCGAATCACACCCCCAGCAGGGCTCCTCGACGGACGTCCTCACACAGACGCTCTCCGAACGCGGATACGCCATCGAGACGACCCGCGTCACGGTGACCGCCGACGGGCCGAAGGACATCGTCACGGCGACACGCGAAATCATGTAGTCGTCATGGCGTCGCGGGTGAGTTGAAGCGCGCTTTGGCCGAATCCCCTCTAGCGAGGCGTTCGTAGATCCTGCGGTGTGTTTCCACCGCATCGTCGAGTGACAGCGCCATGTCGTCGAACGTCTCGAGGCCACGCGTGACCTGCGCCCGGTATCGGTCGTCGTCGGCGAGGAGGGCGTCGACGGTCTCGCGGACGGCGGCGACGTTCCTGTCCGCCCAGACGTACGTCCCGCGGGCCTGGAAGATATCGCGGACGATCCCGTCGGCGGTCGTCACGACGGGCGTTCCACAGGCGATCGATTCGAGGCCGACGTTAGAGGTCACGTCCTCCGCTCGGGGGATGACCGTCATGTCTGCGGCGTTGTAGTAGTCAGGGAGCGCGTCGTTCGCAACGAAGCCCTCGTACCGGAGGTCATCACGCTCCTCGAACGTGGATCGAAGCGGGCCATCGCCCGCGACGACGACCGTCGTCTCGGTGTCAGCATCGCTTCCATATTGGCGAGCCAGTTCGGACACGAGGTGGGCGCCCTGGGGTTCGCTCAGTGCACCGACGTAGAGGAGGACGTTCGTCTCCGGATCGAGCCCGAGCTGCTGCCTGACGGTTCGAACTCTGTCGTCATCGTACGGATGGAAGTCGTCGCGATCGATCGTCGCTGTGCACACCGCGGTCTCGTACCCGTATCGGTCCCAGCGGCGCATGGATTCGTGGGTCTTGATCTTCAGGTCGATTCCGATCGCTCGGCCGAGCAGGCCGTGTCTGAGCGTCGACTGGATCCCCGGTCCGACACCCCCGACCAGCGGCCCGCGGTAGCCGAGTCGGACGAACGCGGCCTGGTAGACGTTGATCGGCACGTGAACGAGATCCGCGTCGGCGAAGTGGCGCCGAACCTTCCGCGCGGCGTCGAGCGGGTCGCGAGCGTCGACGGGGACGACCGTGGCGGCGCTCTCGACCTTTTCCGGTTCGCCTGTGAGAACGACGACGTCGACCGGCGTCTCGGCGGCGATCGCGTTGATCACGTCGCGGGCACGCGTCGCCGGGCCGGTCCCGGAGAGGTGATAGCAGAAGTACCCCACTCGCATACGACGACACTCCACGGATCGGCGGAAAAAGTACGGCGTCCGTTCTGCAGCCACGCCCCATCGCGACTGGGCGCATCGCTTGCCCCATCGCCGAAAGCGGTCGTTACCGATCTCGTTCGGGACGACGAACCCGGTACGAGATCCCTAATTATGCGGCTCGGTCCCCTGGATCTGAGGGATGCTCTCCGACGGGATCGAGGTCGCGATGCCGACGGCCGAGTCGGCCGGCGTCCTCGGCGGGACGCTTCGCGCACTCGCGACGAGCAGCGACACCTCGAACGTCCCGATAACGCGGCTCGTGATCGTCGACGACGAAAGCGACGACGATACGGAGGAGCTCGCCACCGCCAGGGCTGACGAGTACGGCTGGGAACTTCGATTCATCGCGCGACCGACCACGCTCCCCGAGGCACGCGAATTCGCGATCGCCACCGTCGAATCCGAGTGGTTCCTGTTTCTCGACGACGACGTCCGGCTGTCGACGACGTATCTCGCCCGGCTTCGGGACGCGGTCAGTCCGGCCGTCGGCGCCGTTCAGGGGCGGAAGTTGTCACGCGACGAACGTAATTCCGACTGGGTCAGACGGCGGGCCCGCCGCGGGGGGACCCACGCCACGCTGTGTCGCCACGCCGCCGTCGCGGATGTCTCGTTCCCGCCGGATCTCGTAGTCCTCGAAGACGAGTACCTCCGTCGGCACGTGGAAGACGGCGGCTATCTCTGGGTGTTCAACCACCAGGCACGATTCGACCACGCCTCACAGGATCGCCACCCGATCGGGTGGCGAGAGGGTGTACTCGCCGGCAAGTACGGACTCAAACCGTTCCACGAGTGTGCGCTGAACGTTCCCTTCGCGGCCGTCTCTGGACGCGATCCGATTCCACACGCGAAGCGAGCGGCCGGCTGGATCGCGGGGCGACTGCGTGCTGGCGGTGAGCCTCGCAGGCCGACCGATCGATCGACGACCGAACCGACGTCGACCGAGGTGACGCATGAGAAGTAGCGATGGTGTGGCGGCCGCCGTGGACAGTGTTCGGTGGGCTGTGGAGTCGTGCGTGACGGCTATCGATGATGAGCGACGCGTCGATCAGGCGGTGATCCACCGTGGCTGCTGAGACCGCGCCGACGGTGCTCGACGTGGGTTGTGGGGCGAACAAACGCAATCCGGGCGCGATCGGTCTCGACTTGCGGGCGTACGCGGACGTGGACGTGGTAGCCGACCTCGATTCTGCGGCCGGATTGCCGTTTGAGTCGAACCGATTCGACGAGGTACTGGCCTACTCGGTGCTCGAACACGTTCGCGACTTGCCACAGACGATGGCAGAGTTACACCGAATCGCGACCCCGGGCGGGACGATTCGGGGGAAGGTCCCCCACTGGCGCGACCGGAACGCCTACGTCGACCCGACGCACGAACAGCTGTTCGACGAACGAACGTTCGACTTCTGGGATCCGACGACGGAACACGGGGCGATGGGGTACTTCGACGTCGAGTTTCGCGTGCGTCGCGCCCAACGAATCCGTCGGGTCCAGTTCTGGAAGTCCCGGCCGATCGCGTTCGAACTCGAGGTGGTGAAGTGACCGTCACAGTGATGATGTGGAACGAGACGCTGACCTGGTGTGGTGAGGTGAGGCAACGATGACGACCGTCGTCCTCGGGTGGGACGGACTGGACCACCAACTCGCGATGGCGTGGGAACTGGTCGAGGCCTTCGGGCCACACCACCGGTCGATCGAGACGTTCGACAATCCCGTGCTCGAGAAACCCCACACCTACGAGCTGTGGCCGTCGATCGTCACCGGCGTCGGGCCAAACGAACACGGGATCTACGCCGCGACCGCCGAGGGGGGCACTGACTGGGAGAGCGACTGGGTCTCGCTCGCGGCTCGTCTCTCGACCGGCCTCGTTCCCGAACGGATCCGGACCGAGGTCGGGCGCCGACTTCGCAATCGCGGCGCGACGCTCGATTTCAAACCGGCGTCGTACTACCGCGATCGCGGGATCGAGACGATTTTCGACGGGCGGCGCTCGCTGGCGTTCGCGGTGCCGAACTACCGTACGAGGGCGGACGACCGCCTCGACGTCGTCTTCGATCGCGGCGCGCAGTTAGGCGAGTTCCTTCACATCGAAGAGGGTGCAGACGGTGCGAGTCGGCACCGGCCCAAGATTCCGGTGACGTCGCTCGAAGACCGCCTCGCGGCGGAGACGACGAAGAAACTCGGGGCGATCGAGGCCGCGATGCAGCGTGAGTACGATCTCGTCTTCGCCTGGCTCGGTTTTCTCGACACGGTCGGCCACCTCGCGCCTGCCGTCGACGAAGCGGGCTGGCAGCATCGCTGGTATCGGCAGGCCGCCCGGTGGACGAGCGGGATTCGTGAACAGCTGGGGGCGGACGACATCCTCGTGTGCGTCTCGGATCACGGGTTGCGGTCCGGCCAGCACACCCACGACGCGTTCCTCGGAGCCACCGACGAACGGGTCCTGGAGGGGACCGATTCGGTGCTGGACGTCGCCGACGCGATCGATCGTGTGACGCCGCGACGAGAGTCAATGGAGTCGCCGCCGGTGGCGGATCGGTGGCGGGTCGAGGGAGATGAGGACGCGGAGTCGGCCGCGGCGATTCGGGATCGACTGGAAGATCTAGGATACCTGTGAATCGAAATGGTTGGTCCACTGCGCGGTCCCAAAACTATTCGAGTTCGGTCGGTGGAGCGGTCGTATGACGTTCGACGACTGGGTCGGGAGTACCCGCCGTCGCGCGCGGACGGACGGCGTCCGACCGGCCCTCCGCGAGGCGGCGGCCGAGCTGTATTGGGGTGGTCTTCGGCGGCTCGATCGGCTCTGGAGCGTGGCGCCGACAGTGTACGAGCGGGACTGGGACGTCCTGATCGTACTCGACGGCTGTCGGTGCGACCTCATCGCCGAGGTCGCGGACGAGTACGCGTTTCTGGATGCGCCCGGTCGAATCGCCTCGCCGGCGAGTCAATCGCGCGAGTGGATCGCACAGACGTTCACGGCCGACCGCCGGGATGCGATGGCCGGGACGGCGTACGTCGCGGCCAACCCCTACACCGACGCGCTCTCGCCGGCGGATTTCCTGTTGCTCGACGAGGTCTGGCGCTCCGTCTGGGACGACGAGCTGGGCACCGTTCCCGCCCGTCCGGTGACCGATCGGGCGATCGACGCGGCGCGGACGGAAGACCCCGACCGATTGCTCGTTCACTACATGCAACCGCACTTTCCGTCCGTTCCCGATCCCGCGATCGAGTCGCCGTATCGTCGTGGTGATCCGGGGTGGCAACCCGGCCACGTCTGGAGTCAACTCGAAGCGGGTGAGGTTACTCGAGAGCGCGTGTGGCGGGCGTACCGCGAGAACCTCCAGTACGTCCTTGACGAGGTTGCCCTCCTGCTCAAAAACGTGGACGGAACGCGCGTCGCGATCACGGCGGACCACGGCAACGCTTTCGGGGAGTGGGGCGTCCACGGGCACCCACCGCGGATGCCGCTGCCGAGTCTGCACCTCGTCCCTTGGTACGAGACGATGGCGATCGATCGAGGGACACACGAACCCGACCAGTACGACGAGGGTGAGACGGATATCGCGGTGACCGAGAAACTCCGTGATCTGGGTTACCTCGGCGAGTGACCCACCGCCGTCTCGATGCGTTCGACGTGTGTTTGGCCGGGTTCTGCGGCGTACCTTCGGACGCGTTCGGCGGCGTGACCGTCGGCGTGGTCGAACACGAGATCGCGGACCCGCTCGCGCTCGTCAGCGTACGCGTCCGGGTTCGTTCGGAGTGAGTCGAGCGCGTCGAGTAACTCGTCGAACGTCGTCGCCACGGGGCCGGGCGTGACGTCGTCGTACTCGAGATAGAAGCCACTCTCGTCGGCATACCTGTCGCGATCGACGGCGTAGAAGGCGACCGGGCGATCAGTAAGCAGGTAGTCGACGTAAATCGACGAGTAGTCCGTCACCAGTGTGTCGACGTGTCGAAGCGCGGGATAGAGGTCGAATTCGGACGGGAGGACGTGGATGCGGTCGAGTTCGTCCGGATCGAGGGCTGGCTCGTCGAACGGGTGGAACTTCACCAGCATTGCCGCATCGCGTTCGGCGAGGAACGCGTCCAGGGCCGCGACGTCGATGTGGTCGGCGGGCGATCGCCCGTCCTCGCGGTACGTGGGGACGTAGGCGTACGTCCACGCGACGTTCAGTTCGGCGACCTCGTCGTGAACGTCGGCGGGCTGGCAGATTCGCTCGCCCGGAATTTGGCGGAAGAGTGCGTCGTTTCGCGGGTAGCCTGTCACGGGGCGGTCGGCGTCGGTCCGAAAGGCGTCAGCAAAATACGATTGCAGTTGGGCGGCCGTAACGGTAATGACGTCGAACTGTCGGTACGTGTACAGCGTCGCGAGCCGGTCGACGAGCGAGCGACCGTCGAATCTCGGTGCGTCGGCGCCGATCCGCTTCAACGGCACGCCGTGCCAGAGCTGGATCACTCGTGCGCCGCCGGTCGGCCACAGGGGAACGCCCGTCACGCTCCCGGTGACGAAGACGGTCCCCGCGCGAAGGAGAGTGCGCTTCCCGCTGTGGGTGTCGGTCTGATGAGCCTCGAACCCGTACCGGCGCAGCTCGCGGACGGTTTCCTCGTTCTTCGAGAGCCAGACCGCCCGAACGTCTCTCCGGGTCGCGACGTGCAAGAAGAGATACTTGGCGTTGCCCTCGAACCCCTCACCCCCGCGGCAGCCGAACGCCCACAGCGAGTCGTCACGCGGGACGGCGTGTGCGAGCCGGTGGGCCGCCAGCGATAGCACACTCCGGGCGAGTCGCTGGAGGACCACTCAGGCCTCCCCCCAGAGCCGGCGGCCGGCACGTAGGTCCTCTCGGTCGTCGATCTCGATCCAGCGGTCCCGAACGGTGACGACGCCGAGCGGTCGGTCGGCGGCCAGGCGATCGAAGGCGGCCTCGTACCACTCGTCGGTCCGGCCGGTTTCGACGAGCTCGTCCAGCTGGCGAACCAGCGCGTCGGCGTCTTCGGGCCCGAACTTACAGAGGCCGATGTACTCGCCATCCGCGTCGGGGAGGTCCTTCCCGACGGCGGTGACGCGCCCGTCCTCGATCGTGACCTTCATCTCTTCGTCGCCCAGTGAATTGTCCGTATCGACGACCAGTACCGAGTCGTCCACGTCGCGCAGTCGCTCGAGGCAGTCTGCGGGGAACAGCGTGTCGCCGTTGACGAGCGTGAACCCGTCTCGAATGCGGTCGCGAGCCAGCCACAGCGAGTAGCTGTTGTTGGTCACGCGATAGGCGTCGCTGTGGACGCACTCGACGTCGAGGCCGTTCGTCTCCTTGCAATACGATCGGATCTGCGTGGCCTCGTGGCCGGTGACGACCGTGACTCGCTCGTAGTTCGCGGCCGCGAATCGATCGAGAACGTGGCCCAGAATCGCCTGCCCGCCGACCTCGAGGAGGGCCTTGGGCGTGTCGTCGGTCAGCGGCTGCAACCGCCGGCCCATTCCCGCGGCGAGGACGACTGCGTGGTTGTCGCCGTTCTCGGTCTCGCTCATTCTCGGGGCCGTCCACGACGGCGCTCAAAAGCGTACTGGCGCGTTTCGGAGTAAGGGGCGCTTACGCGTGAGATGGGGTTCGTGGTGGGTAGTCGGCCATCGTGATCTGTGGTTGTTGTTCCGTTATTTGTATCCGAGCTGGGCGAGGCGATCCTCGCCGCCGTTGGTCGCCTCGCTCGTTTCGCCAGGCCATACGGTAGTGCATCCGCGTCGACGTGAGTTGTCGTTGAGGGAATTCGGCCGAATGTGAACGCTTTTCCTGCCGCCTTGCGTTGCTCCGCTCGATGGAAGTCTCGGTCGTCGTCTGTACGTACTCGCTCGATATGTACGACCACTTTTGTGACGCAGCCGATAGCGTTCTTACACAATCGTACGACGATATCGAACTGGTTATCGTCGTCGATGGGACGGAGGCTGTTTTTGACCGAGTCCAGGACGACTATGCCGACCGTGATGACACTGTTATTCATTGCAACGAGGAAAATCAAGGATTATTACGGAGCCGAAATCGCGGTGCCGAACTCGCGACCGGCGACGTCGTTGCGTTTCTCGATGACGATGCAGTCGCCGATTCCGAGTGGGTTGGGAATCTAGTCGCGGCGTACGAGGAAGAAGACGCTACCGCCGTGGGCGGGAAGATGACGCCAATATGGGTTGCAGGCAACCCGACGTTTTTGCCGGCGGAATTCTACTGGCTTGTCGGCGTCACGCACGCTGGCTTTGCCGACGGAGCATGCGAGGTCAGAAACACGTTCGGTTCAAACATCTCGTTCCGGCATGACGTGTTCACTGAGCTGGGGGGCTTCGATCCAGATATTGGCGGTCGTAAGGGGGATGCCAACCTCCAGGGCGGTGAAACGGAACTCTGTGCTCGAATGAATCGTCAGTATGGAAGTGGCGTCTGGTATGTCCCTTCGGCCGAAGTTGGGCACAAAGTCTTCGACTACCGAACCGACTTTCGGTGGCTCCTCGATCGAGCGTTCTGGCAGGGATATTCGAAGCGGGCGATGTCAGTGCTCCTCCCCAAAACGGGAGACGAAGAGGGCGACTTTCTCCGGTATTTACTCGTGGAATCGGTCCCGTCCAGACTTCGAGGGATGGTTTGGGGGGAGAGACGGCGCCATGGATTGCAACTGATTTCCCTGCTCGTGTTTACTGTCGTTGTTGGCCTCGGCTATCTTTACGGGTTGATTCACTGGCGGTAATCGCGGAACGAGGACGTTTTCAGAGGCGGTCACATCCAGATGTTTGGGCCGAAAGACGTCTCTGGGGCCATATTCCGGTGGTTATTTTGATGCGGGGTATCGGTGCAGTTGCTGAGCTGGAAGCGCTGCCTTTCTCTCCTGGTTGATCCGCTTGATTGGGTTGGAAACTTCACAGATAACAGGTTAAACACCGTCCTACGCTGTTCCCAAAATCGTTTCTGCTTCACTCCCTCAAACGCTACTCTGCACAGGTCCTGTGGACCGGGCCAAATCTATTTACTGCTCCCGTGATTTTCTCCTGTGAATGCGACGGTCAAAGTTCAGAACTCCATTCCAGATCTACAAAGCGCACGGTTTGAAGGTGGCAGCAATTGCCACACCGTGGAAAGTTTTCCAAAAGTATCTCACCGCTCTTCCCGTGAATAATCGAGACGGACTCCCATCTCAACGTGAATTGATAACTGATCTTTTCGAGACGAATACCGAAGCCTGGCTCATTTGGTTCGATGGCGGTCGATATGACTACTTTGAAGAGTTATATGATGAGTATTTCACCGGTGAATTGAGCAAGGCGTGGAACGGTGACATTGGATATACGGGTGATTGGGCTGTTCGACATCTCGAACAGGATTTCAGCGGCTATGGCCTTTTCTCCAGTGTTACGCTTCGATCTGCTCGGGATGTGGATTACGATGGCCGGGACCACTTCGATGTCGCTCCGCGAATCGAGACTGAGGATAACTCCTCGATGAAGGAGAAGCTCGCGACGCTTGGATATTTAGAACAATCCGGCGAATTAGCTGATACAGGGGAAGAAGCAGTCAACGAAGCTGTGTTAAATCACAAGTCTGATATTTCTGGGGGTGTCATTCGGTATCCTAAACCACATCCTCCTTTCGACGGGCTGGAACATATAACGAGCGGAGCAAGCAAAACGCGGGAGACGCGAGAGGCGCTGATCTCCGGTGAATTGACGGAACCGGAACTACACGAGGCATATAGGAGCACGTACAGAACGGGGTTCGAACTCGCAAGTCAAATCATCCCAAAACTCGATGGAACGGTCATCGTGACTGCTGACCACGGCGAGTGTCTAGACTGTGGGCAGCTGTTCCACGATCGATATCACCGCCCTCACGACCACCTTACTCATGTTCCATGGTTTGAGGTAGAGAGTGTGAAGGACTAGTTTTGTCCGGTAGAGTACTGCTTCGCCAGTTTACGAATGATAGATAAATCATCAAATGACCGATTATCTCCTATTTCGGAATGGCTATGCTTCCTTAGTTGGTGATTCCAGTAGTTTTATGTGCTCTGCGCGGCGACGA
The DNA here is from genome assembly GCF_000337515.1 of Halovivax asiaticus JCM 14624. Taxonomy (GTDB): domain Archaea; phylum Halobacteriota; class Halobacteria; order Halobacteriales; family Natrialbaceae; genus Halovivax; species Halovivax asiaticus. The sequence goes on along the minus strand of NZ_AOIQ01000006.1, from coordinate 516,357 downwards.
GCAGTATCTGTGGGTGCCCAGGTGACCTCCAGCTACTATCCACTCTTATGAGTAAAACAGCTAATCAGCTACCGGACCCGGAGAACATTAGCGTTGCCGTTCTCTATCCTGGTAACCGAGTTGACAAAATGCTCGAACCGTTACAACACACAGTTATGGATGTCTCCGTCGAACCCGACGACGCGTACGAGAGAGACATCGTCATCTGTGATAATGCCGATCGAGATCTCGCGAAAGAGGTATTGAAGAAACCGTTCCATAACGCTGCTCTCGTCTACCGGATGCGCGGAGATGTGTTTCACGAACTGGATCTGTGGCCAATTCATTGGAGCAAGCAGTGGATTGCAGAGAATATCATCCTCCCCAATGTAGACGGTGTGGTGGCTGTCAGCGACCGATTGGCCGACAAATACCGGCACGAAACGGGTCTGCAGGCGGTTGGGAGCGCCGGTCTGTGCAAGCGGGTAGACGAATGGCCGGCCGTTTCTCACGAGGGTGAAGAATTGAATATCGTCACGCTGACGAACATGAACTATTGGGAGAAGATCAGACCAATCGTCTCGTGGGCTGAACCCGTCAACGCCGTTCTCTCTGAGGTGGGCGGTCACTGGCGGGTGTGTGGTGAAGGAAATCACGACGACCGATTGGCTGACGAGCTCGCTAGCTATTCTCACGTTTCCTACGAGGGATGGGTCAACGCGGACGATGTCCTCCAAGAATCGAATCTGATGCTTCACCCATCCCTGCTGGATGGTCAACCGAACTCCGTCCTCGAGGGAATGGCCTCCAATCTCCCGGTCGTTACGAACGACTTTGAAGCGTTTACTGAGTTCCCTGGCCCGCTCTGCGTTGCCTCTTCAGCCGTCGAATTAAAGGACTACCTCCGTACCTTCACTGACCCGAACGAACGCCAGAATAAAGGGAGAGACTGTCGAGAATATATTCAAACTAGTCATTCTCCAGAGGCTATTGCAGAGCAATACGAGCTATTCTGTCAAAATGTATTAGCTTGATGGGATTACGGCCCTTGGTGACACGAATGAATTTGATGTCATAGACTCATTTTGCCTGGCGGTATGGTTTGATGTGAGGGTTCGTCTCTTATTAGTGGAAGAAATGGTTGTATAATAAATTACAGACTGGCAATAATTCCGAAGAGAACTCAGTGCATGAGTTATCCGGGACAGTTTTGGGGGTGAAGCTTAAAGAAATGCTGATGAACGTGATTTGGTATGGATGACCGAATGCAAAAAATCTGTAAATATGCCGAAGGGCCAACCATCCTTGACCTCGGTGCCGTCCAGCACGAACTCGAAAATACTACTGAGGAGTGGCTCCATGCCTACCTAGTCGAAGAATTCGACAACGTTGTCGGTGTCGACGTTCTTGAAGACGAAATCGACGCCCTCCGAAAGCGTGGTTACGATATGCAGTTCGGAGACGTAACTGACATGGATCTCGGTATAATGGCCGATACTGTCGTTGCAGGTGAATTAATTGAGCATCTTACCAACCCTGGTGCACTCGTTGAGACAGCCTTCAACCACCTGAAGCCTGGTGGGCTGTTTATCTTAACAACGCCAAATCCGTGGGCAATTGTTCATCTTCGACGCTGGTGGAGCGACGATCCCCAAATCAATGATAATCATGTCGCCTGGTACGGGCCCATTGTTCTTAAACAATTGCTCAATCGGTATGGATTTGATGTGGAACGTATGGAAACTACACGCCGAAACCATGGTGGCTTGATGCGTATCGCTCAGTATTTCAACAACGATATTTTTGGCGGCACTACTTGGGTTTGCGTCGCCCGGAGGCCAGAATGAATCCGCTGAAATTCATCACCAATCGTGAGAATGGTGAGGAACGGAGGCCCCCAGTCCATATTCCAGACCAGCGAGAACTCCTCTCTAACGCGCTTGACGAACCAACGTGGGTAATATTGCTTGATGCCGGTCGTTTCGATATGTTTGACCAACTCGTTGGCCAGTACTTCAACGGGAAACTGCGACGGGTTTGGAACGGTGGAGTTGGGTACACTGGCGACTGGTTTGCCCGGAACGCAAATGGTTCCTATCCCGACCGTGGGCTGTTTTCATGGCTTCCACTCCGTGATCAGCAAGGAGAGTATGATGGTCGAGATCACTTCGAAATCGCTCCCGAAATCGATCGTGAGATGGGCGTTGGGAGTCGTCTCGCTGCGCTTGGGTATACCGACGGTGACATTGACGAAGGGTTCAGCGAAGCCCCAGGACGTGTCAATCGCACCGTTCGAGACCGCTGTGAGCAACTGCAAGGAGGTATTATTCGATATATTAAACCCCACCCTCCGTTCGATGGTTTGGAGGATCTAACAAGCGAGTCGACGAAAACCAAGAAGACCGAGCAGGCACTTGATAGTGATCGGCTTACCTATGCGGAGCTGGTTCAGGCCTACCGAGAGACGTATCGGACGGGATTTGAGTACGCTAAGGAAATCGTGGGCGACCTTGAAGGAAACATCATACTAACTGCTGATCATGGGACATGTCTGACCTGTGATCAATTGTACCACGGCCGTCATCATGATAAACACGACCACCTGACTATTGTTCCGTGGTTTGAGGTGAGTGGATTGGCATAAGTATACAACCTCTCAACTACCGAACATTTGGTGGGTGTTATAGCAATATATGGTGTCGGTCCATTCTTCGATCATCGACAATAATCTAATAATTGTAGTTAATTCAGTGGGGTTAAAAGAAACGTCTCGTCCCCTATAAGACGATGCGGTGATCAATTGCCGTTTGGATAATCCACTAAATTGGAATGGGCTGGTAAGTGGCTAGATTCCTCGCATTTGTGTAGGAACAGTCATCCGAACACGACCAAATATGGGGGACTCTATTTATGCTGATTACGGGTACTTTGATGGTTCCAGATGAGATCGAAGTACCGCTTCATTCCGGCGACAAACGACCCGTTCTCCGTGATTGCCGCCTGTCGCTTGTGGTCTGGCACATTTGGTTCCTCGACGAGGAATATCGCCTCACCTGAGTCGTATTCCATGCTGGGGTCGATGAACGTTCCCCGCCACGGGGATACTTCGCTACTGAACCGATACCCGATTTCCGGGTACGTGTCTGCAATCTCCGTGACGATTTCCTCTTGCACGTCGGCCTTTTCGTCCGGGAGATGGTGCGGATCGAGGAAGAGGACGGAGATCGTCTTCCCGGAGTCGAGAGCGTTCTCCACCGCTGGTTTGACCGAGTCGAAGTACGCAAAACTGTTGGTGATGACGTATATTGATTCCGCCGCATCGTGGTATAGCCGTCTGGTTTCGACCTCGCTGGGTTCACCCACATCGACGACGTGAAAGAGCTCGGCCGTGGGCGAAACGTCTTCGGGCGCCTGCTCGTACAGCGGTCCGAATACGTCGAGGAAGTCCCCACGAAGCGATTCGACGCTTCGCCGGTAATCTTCGAAGGCCTGGCGTCGATTCTCCTTCGTCCGTTCTAAGATCTCTTCCGGCGACTTCGGTTGATATTCTTTCGGCCGGCCTGGGATGACCCTGATGAACCCCTCTGCGGCCAGCGAATCCAGCACGCCGTATACGCGCGCCTTCGGAATGCCAGTTGCGTCTGACACGTCAGGTGCGGTACTCCGTCCCGCTTCGAGGAGAAATGCCAGCGCCGTCGCCTCGTATTCCTTCAGATCGAACCGCTGGAGCAACTCGATGGGATCTGTAGACCTATCCATCGTCTCTCACTGTTTGCTACACGATGTAAAGTCATTCGTCCGAACGCGGTGTCGCTCTCACTCGCGTCGCCGAAGGAGATCTTCGATCGACTCTTCGACGGAATGGGTGGGTTCCCATCCGAGTTCCGAGCTAATTCGCGAAGTGTCGACGGCGAAGTCCTCGACGGTCGTTTCCGCGGCTCGTGGATTCTCGATCAGTTCGATATCGGGCCGGATGCCGAGTTCTTCGTCGGCGAGTTGCGCGACGGTTTCGGCAACCGACATCACTGATGGATCTTCGTCGCTTCCGACTTCGTACGTCGTCGATCCCGTTTCACCGGCAGCAAGCTGTTCCAAAAGCCGCTCTACGCTGTGTAAATACACCCTGGCGACGTCTTTGACGTGGATGAAGTTCCGTGATTGCGTGCCCGGTTCGTACACCGTCAATGGGTTCCCTTCAGTCGCCCGATTGACGAAGAAGTTGATCACGGTCGGTTTGCTCACGACGGCCTCATCGACGATGTGATCGCCGTAGAGGTTCGACTTGATGAATTGGTGGGCGGGAAACGCACCATCGGCGAACGACTCGACCGCCCGTTCGTTGATGTACTTCGTCCGACCGTACCAGTTCAGCGGATCGCGTGGGAGAGCTGCCGTTATCGGAAACGTTTCCGGATCTCCGAGGACGGCCATACTGAACGGAAACGCCATTGCGGCGCCCGTCTTTCGGCAAAACCATGCCACGTTGTTTGTGCCGGTAACGTTGACCTCGTAGGCGAGATCAGCGTTCTCCTCACAGTCATCGACACCGCTTACGGCTGCAAGGTGAATGACGACGTCGGCCCCGTCCAGTGCGGACTCGAGTCGCGATCGGTTTCGGACGTCGACGTGATCAACCTCGACGTCGCCGACGCGCGACACTTGGCCTCGGTACTGATTGTCGATCGCGACGAGGTCCCAGTTGGGCCGTTCGGTTTGAAGGATCTTGAGGACACGACTACCGATGTAGCCTGCAGCCCCCGTCACTGCGATCGTCGGTGCGTTTCCGATTTCGTGGCCTGATGTGCGTCGTTGTGTCATGCGGTAGCCTCCTCGGTGGATGGTTGTCGAAGCCGATCGGCGAGATCGCGAACTCCTTCACGGAGCGTCCATTCCGGTTCGAACCCTGTCTCGGCGAGCCGATCGAAGTTCACGTGGTACGATGGGCCAGGATGTTCATCCTCGAGATACGTGATGTCCAGTGATCGATCCAGTTCGTCCCTGACGAGTTCGGCGATTTCCTCGATTCTGTAATTTCCGTCGCCCGCTCCGACATTGTACACCTGGCTGGGCCAGGCGTCGGGGTTTAGTGCTGCGTGGGCGTACGCGCGGGCCGCATCCGCCACGTGAATGAACGGACGCCAGTTACTCCCGTCGCCGTAGACGGTCAAGGGCCGGTCGGTTAGCGCACGGAAGACGAAGTGATTGACGACGAGATTGAATCGGACGCCGGGCGACCAGCCGTAGTTCGTACTCATCCGGAGGGCGGTTCCGCTGATCTCGTACCGTTCAATAGCGTCTTCGAGTAGCCGCTCACTGGCAACCTTCGACTCGGCGTACGGGTTGAGCGGGTTCTGGTCCGTCTCCTCGTCGATGTTCGTCGTCGCCGCTCGGCCGTAGTTGTTGCACGACGAGGCGAGCACGACGGTATCGATATCGAACTTCCCAGCTGCAGTGAGGATGTTTTCCGTCCCGTCTCGATTGACGGCGAAGGTCTCTTCACGTCGGTCGTGCGTACTCGCCGCGCCGGTGATCGCGGCCAGGTGAATAACGACATCGACGTCACGCGTGGCGCTTTCGACGTCGCCGTACTCGCGGACGTCGCCGCGTCGAAATTCGAGGCCGTCGTCGATAGCTCCGGCGAGATTCGCCGGCGACCCCGTCGCGAGCGAATCGAGGACGACTACCTCATCGACACGCGCGTCGGCGAGCAGGTGAGGTATCAACGCGCTCCCGATGTAGCCGCAGCCGCCGGTGACCAGGATGCGCATTTTACTCACCGTCGGTGAGAACCCCGGGGAGGAACCGATCCTCGTGGGCGGTGATCGTCTCCTCGTACTCGACGAGCGTGCCGAGGATCTCCCGGGCGCCTTCCTCGAAGGTGGTCGACTGGCCGTCGATCAGTTCGGCGTACTTCTCGTTCTCGATCTCCATCTTGTGCGTCTCGTCCTCGTCGCGCGGGTTCTCGAAGTGTTCGACGGCGACGTCGAGATCGTACTCCGCGCTGACGTCGGCGATCGTCTCGGCCATCTCGACGATACTGATCGCGCGCGTGACCTGGTTGTACACGGTCAGGTCGTCGGGTCTGTCGTCCGGGTCGATCAGCGCGAGGCGAGCGAGGCCTTCGACGGCGTCTTCGAGCGCGATGAAGGGTTTGCGCTGTTCGCCCTTCCCGTAGACGGTCATTGGATACTCCGCGACCGCCTGCGCGGCGAAGCGGTGGGCGACGACGCCGAAGTAGTAGTCGAAGTCGAACCTGGTCGCGAGTCGCGGGTCGGCGGCCGTCTCGGCGGTCTCGGTACCGTACGTGATCGCCGTGCGGACGTCCGAGATGGGGATGTCGAACTGCTTGTGTGCGAGACGCATGTTGGCCGCGTCGTGACTCTTGGTGAGGTGGTACCAGCTGCCCGCCATGGCCGGGAACGGTACCTCGTCACGCTCGCCGTCGTTCTCCATGACTGCGCCGCCCTCCGGGATGGGAAACTCCGGCGCGCCGTAGACGCCCGTGGTCGTCGTCTCGACGAAGTGCGTGTCGGTCAGGTCGTGTTCTTCGAGGCCCCAGAGCAGGTTGCGCGTAGCCTGCATATTGTTGTGCTGGGTGTAGTTCGCCCGTTCGCCGTTGATCTGGGAGTACGGCGCGGAGGGCTGGGCCGCCGTGTGGACGATCGTCGCCGGTTCGTGGACCTCGAGGAGTCGGTCGACGAACGACTTCTCAGTGAGATCCCCCTCGACATAGGAGAGGTTGTGAAGACCGTGGACGTCCTCAGCCGTGTCGATTCGTTCGGTCGGATCGGCGACCGGTAATGCGCTGGTCGAGCCGATGGAGTCGACCCACTCACGCCGAGCTCCGTTGTCGACGAGGACGACGCGCTGCTCGGTACGATCTGCGATTCGAAGTGCCGTCGGCCAGCCGATGTACCCGTCCGCACCCGTTACGAGGATGGACATAGTTACTCAGGTTTTGAGTAAGGTGGGTTAAATACCTTCGCCATGGGTTGGGGTCAGGACGTGTAGTATGTCCCCAGAAATGACAGATACCTATGCGTGGGTTATATATAGTCCTGGACTTTACTCAGAAACTGAGTAAACATGCCCAGCGACGATCGGTCGAACGATACGGATCGGCAGGACGACCACCTTTCGGACGTGGCAGATGGGTGCGGTTGTGCGGAGGTGTGGGAGCATCTTTCGGAGCAACGAAATGAAGACGGCCAAAAAATGGAGTGAGGTCACCCTCGTCTTCCGGCACCCGCTTAATCGAGTTGTTGCGACTGGGTAGTACTGTCAATCATCGACGTTGTGTGTCGCAGTGCTCGAACTCAGCCGGCAGATTGGATTGCGTAGAGATCTGCGTACTCTCCATCATCCTCTAATAGTTCGTCGTGGGTCCCTCGCTCGATGATCTCTCCCCGATCAACCGTGTAGATCCGGTCGGCGTTCTCCACGGTCGAGAGTCGATGGGCGATCGCAATCATCCCGTAATCTCGATCCATCGCTTCGATTTCGTCCTGCACTTCCCGTTCGAGGTTCGAGTCGAGGTCGCTCGTCGCCTCGTCTAAGATTAGGAAGTCAGCATCCTTCAACAACGCCCGAGCCAACGCGACGCGCTGGCGCTGTCCACCTGACAGTCGAACGCCGTCGTCACCGAGCTGTGAGTCGTATCCGTTCGGCAGTTCGTCGGCGAACTGATCGACCTTCGCAATCTTGCAAACCCGCTTTACGTCCTCGCGCGTCGCGTCTCGGTTCCCGATCGTCACGTTCCGCTCCAGCGTATCGTTGAAGATGTAGGGCTTTTGGCGTACGTAGGCGATTCGCGAGCGCCACTCGTCCAGATCGAACTCTCCGATCGGCGTTCCGTCGGATCGAATCTCGCCCGAATCGGCGTCGTACATTCGGGCAACGAGCGAAACGATGGTCGATTTCCCCGCTCCCGATTGACCGACGAACGCAATGAACTCGCCCTTCTCGACGTCGAACGAGATGTCTCGTAGCACCTGTTCGTCCTCGTTGTACGCGAATTCCACGTTGTCGAACGTCACGTCGGGAATCTCGTCGACGGACGTGGAACCGTCCTCTTCCCGTTCCTCCTCTAGGTCATCTAGAAAGTCGAAGGTCCGAACGAGGTGACCCAAAAAGCCCTCGACCTTGTACACCTGGCTGTTCAATCGGCTGACGAGCGGGGAGAGGCGGAACATCGCGAAGAGGAAGATACCGAGCGCACCGAGCGAGAGGCCGGAGTACGTAAAGCCGACGTAGATGAGTACGAAGAGTGAGAGGGCTGCGGCCAGATCGTAGAAGTTCATCAGTGCGGCTTCGTTCCGTGCAAGATCGATCGAGGACGTGGTATACTGTCGAATCGACTTGTGGAACCGCTCGTACACCTCGTCGGCCAGGCCGAATAGCTTGACATCGCGGATCCCCTGCGTTCCCGCCTGCACCGACTGCTGAACCTCTTGGTTTGCCTCCGCCACCCGAGACCCGACGGTGAACGCTGGTTCGAGAATCTTCCGAAGCAACACCGTAATTCCACCAAGCAACGCGAGCGCGAAGACGGTCATTCGCGGGGCGATGTACGCCATGATGGAGAGGTACATCCCGACGAGCGCGAACGTCTGCATCGTGAGAACCCCGCTGTCGATCACCTTCCCGGAGTAGCGGGTCTCGGTGATGATCGCGTTCAGCACGTCGTCAGATCCCTCTTCGTCGAAGTAGCTGACTTCGGCGTCGAGCGCTGCGTCGAACGCGTCAGCTCGAAGCTCCTGTTCGTACTGCTTGCCCAGGATCGCCTTGAGCCAGGCGACGACGAACGAGGAGGTGAACCGGACCGTCATGATGATACTGATCCCGATGATCAGCGGCCCGAGTTCGAACGGAATGTTGAGGACGTCGTAGGCCGTCAGGAACGCCTCCATGATGGCGTCCTGGGCTTCCGGTTCGCCATCGCTCTGCGCGACGGTCATGATCGGGTAGATGAAACTCAGTCCGATCCCTTCGAGGAAGGCGACGAAGGCACCGAGGACCGTCAGGGCGGCGGTAAACATCGGACGATACCTGGCGACGCGGAGGAGGGCGTCGACCTTTTCACGCCAGGTGATATCGGCGGAGTCTGCCATGATCGAGTTGCCGTCGCTTTCCGTTCCCGCTCAATAAGCATGCTGTTTCGCGCGGTGTGATTGTTGCCGAGTGTTCGATGCCGATTCCGTCTGTCTAGTGTGGTTCCCTGTCCTGTTCGGCAGCACGATTTCAGCGGTTTTGGGATACTAGCCGCCGTTCACCCGAATGTTGAAACTAATCGTGCCATCCACTTTCGTCGTAAAACCACACCACTCCTTCTGATTAAACCAGTCAATAATCTATAGATATAAGTGGGTGTGCACCGTTCATCAGACTGGAAGCGCACGTCTCCACGCTATCTCGGGGGCAGAGAGAAATGCCCCGGGTGCTGGTACCACCCGAGACGCGCTTCCATACNGTGATAGAAGCATGACTCGATACACTACACACCGACATAAGCGTCCCGGGAGCGAATCGTCCGAATCAGCCCGCCAGCTGGCCACAGATGGCGGAACGAGCGATAGCGTCGGGCAGTCTATCTCGAATTCTGACCAATCAGGTGTCGATCCAGACTCCGAGCCGGACGAACAGACCGCCGACCCGTCACCGCACGCGGACGGTGATCCTGACGACGATCCGGATCCGCCAGCGACCGCCGACCACGAACCAACAGACGAGGCCGACGACCCGACACCAGCCGACCCATCCGAGGCTTGGAAGGAGACGAACTACCCACGCAAACCGACGTGGGCGCCCGACTGTCCGAGCTGCGGCGGCCCGGTGATCAACGTCACCATCGCGGGGCCGGGCGTCAGTCAGGTCTCGCCGTGTGGCTGTAACGTCGCGCCGTCGGACCTCGAAATTCTCTGACCCGCAGTTGCGTTCGAACCGGCCATCGCAAGCTCGCCTGACACTCACATCCGGCACACCGATCTGCCGGCACCCGTTTCGAACCCTGAATCCATCCACCGCAGAACCCGCTCACGATTCCCAGAAGGCTCGTTGGCGAGTTTCTATCTCCGAAAGCACCATCGTGAGTACGTCCCGCCAGTTAGCTGGGTGCGTTTCGTCGTCGCCGGGAGTCGGTGCGTCCGGCCCCGGGTGGACGTGATCACGGGTGTTGTGGTCGGAGGGATGACGATCCCACCGATGATCGAACGTCCCGCGTTCGTGTTCTTCGTGGTACTGGAGCGAGAAATCGCCGTTTTCGAACCACACAATCTCCAGCCTCGCTGTGTGAACGTGCGAGGGGTAGAACCGCCGATCGTACACGCAGACGAGCCGGTCCGGCGCGAACGCTGGCTGTTCGGTAACCTCGGCAAAGCGATCGTCAGTTGCGAGTCGCTCACCGACGAGGGTGAGTCGGTCGAAATCGACCGGAGCCCCGGTGGACTGAGCGCCGTCGTCCCCTTCGCCCGTCATACAGCGGACTGCAGATTCACTCCATCACTGGATCCGGTGTTGAGTGCCCGCTCAAGCAGGGCCACTCGACGACGCGCCGTTTTCCACGACGTCAACCGGTCCCAGGCATCCTCGATCGAGCGGTCGGTCTCGGCCGCATACTGTGAAATGGAAATCTCCGCAGGAGCGTCGACGCCGAATTCGTCCGCAAGTGCCTGCATCTGCTCCGACTCCGACTGCAGCATGTCGACGAGTTCCTCCGTCGCGTATTCCTGGCGCAACGTCTGGACGCGTCGCCAGTTCAGGTACGACTGGTTCCGTTCGTAGGTTGCTGGTGAGTCCGTGACCTGCCTCACGATTCCCATCCGCTCGAACCACGCTAAGTACTCACGCGCCGCATCCACTCCGTGGTCAGCCCGATCGGCCACATCGCTCGCCGTCGCCGGCTCGTCGAGCGTGAGGGCCGCATCGAAGAAGTCGTCCCGCGTTCGATCGCCGCTGACGACTGTCGCTGGTGGCGTCAATGCGTCGAAGTCGGGTGCCTCAGCCTGCTCGTCAGCACCGATCTTCAGTTCTGAGCGCGGTTCGTCCATATCGCTATCTGGGGGCGAAGGGGAATAAATCTTTTCTGCACTGAATAGTCCGGGTCGAAATTCGTCGTGTCGGGTAGCGTGATCCGACGATCTGTACAGTAGGCAACCTGTACCACCGCAACGTTTTCTACCCCAGTGGTGGTGCGACCGCTGAATCGGGTGTCGCTTACTCCATGAACGTCCTCGTCACCGGCGGTGCGGGATTCATCGGCTCGCACGTCGCGGCGGCGCTCCTCGAACGGGGCCACCACGTCGTGGTACTCGACTCGATGGATCCGTACTACGAGCCTACGATCAAGCGGGCGAACGTCGACCGCTGTACCGAACTCGCCGAGCACCGCTACTACTTCGTCGAGGGATCGATCACCGACGAGAACACCGTCGACCGGATCTTCGACGACTACAACGTCGAGTTCGTCTACCACCAGGCCGCTCAGGCGGGCGTCCGGACCAGCGTCGAGAACCCGCACAAGCCTCACGAGATCAACACCACGGGCCTCCTGAATCTCCTCGAAGCCGCCACGGAGCACGACGTCCAGCGATTCGTCAACGCCTCCTCGTCGTCGGTCTACGGCCACGACGAGTACCTGCCCTACGACGAAGCGCATCCCACCACCCCGCGAAGTCCCTATGGCGTCACCAAGCGAACCGCCGAGCATTACTGCCGGGTCTACACCGAGATCCACGATCTCCCCACGGTCTCGCTGCGCTACTTCACTGTCTACGGCCCGCGCATGCGCCCCAACATGGCGATCACGAACTTCACTTCCAGATGTCTCACTGGGGACCCGCCGGTCATCTACGGTGACGGCCAGCAGACGCGTGACTTCACGTACATCGACGACGTCGTCCGCGCGAACCTCGCGCTTCTGGAGACCGACGCGGCCGACGGCGAGGCCATGAACATCGGCTCCACGGGCACCATCACCATCGAAGCACTCGCCGAACACGTCATCGCCGAAACGGGCGCCGACATCGAACCCGTCTACGACGACGCGAAAGAGGCCGACGCGCGCCACACCCACGCGGACGTCTCGAAGGCCCGCGAGCTGATCGACTACGACCCGACCACCAGCATCCGCGAAGGGGTCTCCCAGTTCGTCGAGTGGTACGAAGACAACCACGAGTGGTACGAGCCACTCGTCCGAGCGTCGTGAGCGACCGTCGTAGCTGCTAGCGAGGGCTATTTGCTTACTCGTCGTGTCCGCTCGTGATCGACCCGCCGCGTCCACTTCGGTCATCGTCCGAGGGCCGAACACGCGTCTCGATTCCCGTGTCTCCGACGGCGAAGTCGCAGCCGTTGACGGTGGCGTAGAATCGGTTTCGATGGTGTCCATCGGTATCGAGTTCCGTCTCCGTTCGGACGAGTCCACTCGTGCGTAACCGACCGAGCCGTCTGTACACCGTCGGTCGGGACATGTCGGTCTCCTCGATAAGCTCACGACCGGTCCGTGGCCGTTCGACCAGCAACGTCAGAAGCCGGCGGGCGTACCTATCCCCGAGTAGGTCACAGACCGTTTCGGTCGATATGTCCGCTAACTCGGGCTGGCCGTCGTGCCCGTGGTCGCGGGGTGTCGGCTCGTCCGCGCGTTTCGATTGTCGCCCGTTCATAGCCGGGCGTTCGTGCTGTCCCTCCCTGGATTCCGGGGCTAGGTATGCCGAAGCGATCGCCGCGGCAGTACCCGACGCCGGAGTCTGTATTACTAGCCTTCGGGACTTTACGTGGACGGGCCGAATCGAACCTATCGCCATCGATAGATGACGTCGCCAAGATCGCTCCTGGTCGGGGTATTGTGGGGTCCGGACCGAGCACCACCCACGCCATGACCGACGACGGGATAACCCACTCGTCCGCCATCGGACAGTGGCCCGACCCGGTCTGTCAGGTTGCCACTGACGATGGGACGCCGATCGTCGAATGGGTGAACGAGGGCTTCGAACTGACCTTCGGATCGGTGGAAGCGGGCGAACCGGCGGCCTCGGTGTTCGAAACGCTCGAACTGTCGGTCGTGCTGGGTCCGGACGACCCGGGCGAGATCGGAACGACCGACGACACCCTCATCATCGAGTCCGGAACGCGGTCGACTACGGCGGGTTCTCGTGATCGGTACCTCCTGCGAGTGGTCTCCGCAGACGAGAACGCCGACGGGGTGTTCCTGTTCAGCCCGCTTCCGACGGGGGCAACCCGGGCGGCGGGCGAGATTGGTCTGGATCACGTGGCGAGCGTGATCAGTCACGACCTCCGGAATCCGTTGGACGTTGCCAACGCCCGTTTGCGGGCCGCTCGAGAATCCGGCGAGGACAAGCACTTCGAACACGTCGCCCGCGCCCACGACCGGATGGAACGGATCGTCGAGGATGTGCTGACGTTGGCCAGGGGCGCTGCCGTCGTCCAACCCGACGAGCGGGTCGATTTGGCGTCTGCTGCGGCGGCGGCGTGGGGGACCGTCGAGACCCACGACGCCGACTTCGCCGTCGACGGGTCGTTGCCCACTGTCGTCGCGGATTCCAACCGCCTCGGCCGGCTCTTCGAGAATCTCTTTCGGAATGCTGTCGAGCACGGCGGGGTGGACGTGACGGTGACCGTGGGCCCCCTCGCCGAGGCCGCGGGATTTTACGTTGCTGACGACGGCCGCGGGATTCAGCCGGGTCGACGGGAGCAGGTCTTCGATCCCGGTTTCAGCACAGACGACCATGGGACCGGCCTCGGCCTGTCGATCGTCGGCCGAATCGTCGATCTGCACGGGTGGGAAATCACGATCACCGAATCCGCGGCCGATGGCGCTCGCTTCGAGATCACCGGTCTCGAAATCGGGTGTGAGAATGTCGCCTAGCCCTGCGTCTTCAGGCGCGGGCCAATTTCGTCGGCGCGAACCGGCGGCAGCCCGGAACTTCCATCCGAGGTCTCGGATTTACTTCACGGACGATCGACGGCCGACGGTCGATCGGTCACCTCGAAGAGTTCTTCCAGGAGTTTCCGCTGGCCGGCCCGGAGATGATGGAGTAACGTCGGACCGGTGATCCCGAGGGCGTCTGCGACTTCCGCCGCGGAACTCCCGCGCGGGGATTCGAAGTACGCAGCGAAGAACGCGGTGCGAAGGGCGTCCTCCTGGCGATCGGTCAGCCGATCGGTCAGCGCGTTCCGGAACTCCCGGGTCGATCGCTCGTCCGGTCGCCGCTCCCGTTTGGCGAGCACCGCAGCGTCGTAGCGGCGCGTGATCGCGTCCGCGATTCGGCGGACGTCTTCCGACGGTGGGAGGTCGACGACGACGCGATTGTCGTCGCCGCCGAACGTGGCCGACCGGACGGTCCCGCCCTGGCTGAGGAGGTGCCCGAGGGGCGTCTCGGTGCGCTGGCGTACTTCGATCGAGCCGTCGGCGTCGCGGTCGGTGATCGTCCGCGTCTCGACGACCGCCTCGTGCTCGGCCAGCACGGCGGCGATTTCCTCCGCGGTGGGAGTCGCGGTCTCGGCGTCGACGTAACAGAGGAGGTGCTCGCCCTGCGGGATCGCGCCGGCCACGTCGAGCCTCGCGTTCGTTTCGGCGACCGTCGTGACGAACGGGGCTGCGGGATCCGACAACTGGAACGTGAGCTCGACGACCCGGTCGGCCGAGAGCAACGACCGGTTGCGGGTCGCGTTGATGGCGAACCCGGCCATCTTACCGACGGTCCCGAAGCTCTTGCGCTCGCGTTCCGAGAACGCGTCCCGCTCGGCCGCGTACACGCCGACGATGCCGTACACGCTCGATCCGTAGGTCAGTGGCACGGCCAGTAGCGATCCCAGCCCGTCGGCGAACGCCGCCCGTCGGATCCGTTCCGGGACGGAGCCGTTCTCACCGAGCGACCGGATAACGGTCGGTTCGCCGCGCTCGATCGCGCGCGATTCGGGCAGCGCTACATTACCGTCGAGCGCGGTATCGATCCGCTCTAGCGTGCGCCCGGTCGTTCCGGCAGCGGCCCGACGCACGATCTCGTCGGAGCCGACCGCCCGTTCGCCGACCCAGGCGAATTCGTAAATGTCGGTCTCACCCAGTTCCTGACAGATGCTTCGGGCGATCTCCTCGCGTGTGGAGGCCCGGACGAGTTCCCCGAGGACGTCCGCGATGAGTTCGTTCCCGATCGTCAGTCGGTGGAGATCAGATTGGAGCGACTCCAGCCGCTGTGTGCGTCGGCGCTCGTCGGTCACGTCCCGGAGGTAGACGTAGACAGCGTCGCTCGTTGGACTGATGTCGACCGAGAGCCATCGATCCAGTTCGGGGTAGAACTCCTCGGCGGACACTGGGGTCTCGAGGGCCGTCTCGAACGCCTCCGGGACGGACGCGTCGACGGACGCCGGAACGACGGCGCCGATCGGTTCGCCCGTGGCGGCGTCCGGATCCACGTCGAGCATGGTCGCGGCGGTTTCGTTCACGTCACTAACGACGCCGTCGTGACTCGCCTCCAGAACCCCGATCGGTGCGTGCTCGACCCCCGTGTCCATCGTCTTCGAGTGACTGCCGGCCGATAGTTAAGGATACGTGATCCGTTCGGACGGTTCGTCTCGCTCGGTCGGACTCGATTCCGCGAGAATCCACCGTGGACCCGTCGCCCCACGACGGTCGGCGCGTTTCGCCAGCAGAAACACGCGCGGCCGTACTTTACGACCGTACTGCATCCCTCCGACGTGAAATGACATCGAATACGCAACGACGGTGTGGCGTGGGCATCCGCGGCGTCGCGATGGCCATCGACTCGGTCGTCTGGATCGGACTGTTCATGGTAGCCATCCCGGCGGTCGGCCTCGTAACCGGCGACTTACAGACCTCGAGCACGCGGATCGAAACCAATCTCGACGGCGGCCCGGCGCTAGCGGGGCTGGGGCTCTGGCTTGCCATCTCGATACTGTATCACACGGTCCTGGAGTGGCGGTGGGGCAAGACCCTCGGCAAGTACCTCGTCAGCATCGAGGTGACTCGGCCGGACGGCTCGGCGCCGTCGTTTCTGGGCTCGCTGCTCCGGAACGTCTTCCGCCTCGTCGACTGGCTTCCCGCCTTCTATCTGGTCGGGATCGTGACCCTCGCCGTCTCGAAGTCGGAGCGGCGACTCGGCGACCGGGTCGGCAACACGATCGTCGTGCGACCCTGAGTGACGCAGGGCTATTCGGAGTAAAGCAGCGGCGGGACCGTCGAGAGGGGCCGCCGCTCCGCATCCTAACTCTCGATCGGACCGACGGCGTCAGGGGCCTTCCCAGCGAGCAACGACGCCGGACGTCCCGTCGACGGTAACCGTCACGAGCACGGTATCGCCGTCCGGATCGACATTCACCGTCATCGAGCGAAGGTGCTCCGCCGACGTCGTCGACACCTCGTGATCCTGGTCGACGGCAGTCAGCGTTACTTCCTCGGCGTCGAATCCAGCGGGGAACGATACTTCGACTCGTCCGCCTTCGTCCAGGTAGGTGAACCCGAATCCTTTCTCGGGAACGGCAGCAGCGACTTCGGGGGGCGGATCGACGGGTTCCCCCGGATCCGCGTCGTCGGGCGGTGTCGACTGATCGGGTTGGGAGAACTCGATATCGAGGACGTCTTCCGTGTAGGTCCCACTGGCGGTAACGCGGTTTCCGTCGACTGTCGTCGTCCCCTCTACGCTCGCGGACCCGAATCGGCGGTCGAACTCGCGCGCCGTCTCGTCGTCGAGAGACCCCCGCTGCGCGGCGAGATTGGCCGTGACCTCACTGTCGTCGGCGGTCACCGTTAACGAGGCGAGCACGTTGTCGGCTGCCCGGAGGAGGTCGGCCGCGGGCCGTTCGGACGGGTCGCTCATAAAGTGGCTCTCGAGCTCGATCGGTCCGACCCACCCGCCCGCAATGTGACCGCTTCCGGCTGTCTCCTGTAGCCACTCGAACACGTCCGATTCCTGGAGTGCGCCGGCGCGATCTCCTCGCGTGGTCTCGACGATACGCTGGATCTCCTCGCGAGTGTCGGCGACCATGACGGTCGTCTCGCTGAGTGCTGTGACGCCGTCTAGATCACCGCTCGTCGGCGCATACAGGCTGAAATCGCCGATGGATCCGGTTCGTTCAAACGGAACGTCACCGAAGACTCCCTCGGACCCCGATCGGAGGGTCTCCGTGGCTTCGTCGAGATCGATCGTTCCCCGTCCGATCGCGACGGCGTCTGCCGTGAACAGCTCGTCTACCCCCTGGTCAGGCCGCTCCGGATCGATGAGGTAGCCGAGCCCGGATGCGGCGATGCCAAGGGCGGCTCCTCCGACCAACTGGCCGCCGACCTCGATCGGCCAGGTGAGCAACGGATCCTCGACGCTATCGAGAATCGACATATCTGTCAGGATGTGCTCGGTACGCTCGGTCGCGTTCGCAGGGAGGATCAAAGGCAACAGTTCGTCGCCCTCGCGTACTTCGGTCGTGATACTGAAATCCAGATAGCCGACGTGGACGCCGCCGGTTCTCGCCGGCACCCACTTCGCGTAGGACGCCGCTTCGTCGTCGGATCCGAAACAGCCGCCGAGTGCGACGGCCGCCGCTCCCGCACCGAGTTCGAGAAACCGACGACGGTGAAGACGTGTCATTGGTCGGTGGCGGAGATCGATTTGTCGATCGGTACCCGATGCGTTGGGAGACGAGAACCATAAGCGCGGTTATCACGCTGCGTCACGCATCCGTCGACCCGTGGGTACTCGCTGAACCGAAATCCGGAAAATCGACGACGACGATACTCCCGTGCGGCTCTCGCTCTTCGAACGACAGCTCCCCTCCTAATCGCGTGACGGTCCAGTAGACCAGCCAGAGCCCGATCCCGCTGCCGTGTTTGATCGGCGTCTCCTCCCCGTCGACGAGCACGGCCCGCTCTTCCGACGGGATTCCCGGGCCATCGTCACGCACCTCGATCCGCCCACCGGCGGTGGTGGGATCGACGCGGATCGTCACCGATTGTGGCTCTTGGCTCGCGTGTGTCACGGCGTTGTCGATCAGTTCGGCGAGCACGATCCGGACTGCGTCCGGATCCGATCGGATCTCGACGTCGGCCGAAGCCTCCAGCGTGATATCCGCGTCGGATGACCTGTCGACGGCTCGTTCCGCGATTTCGACGAGATCACACCGCTCCCGTTCGAGGCGCGGTTCCGTGAGTATGCGTTCGGATCGCGCGACCGCGTTTGCGAGGTCGACGAGCCCGGTTGCGATCGTCTCGATCCGTCCGTAATACTGCGTCGCCTCGTCGGCCGGGAACGCGTCGTTCCGGATCGGTTCGGCGAAGCCGCGGATCGCATCCAGATCGTTCCGCAGATTGTGTCGGACGACCCTGTTCAAGACCTGTATCCGCTGTTCGCTGGTTTCTCGTTCCGTGACGTCACGAAACCGGTAGGCGCGACCGAGCGTCTCCCCGTCCGTGTCGGTGATCTCGCTCTGTTCGACGATGAATTCCCGTCGCCCGGCTGTCGTCCGAAGCGAGATTGCCTGCCCTCCGGGAGGTTCTTCAGGTACGTCAATGACGTCCGTGAGTGACTCGTCCCTGAGTTGCGTCCGATCGACCGAGAAGGTTTCCACTGCAGCCCGGTTCACGTCCAGTAACCGGTCAGCTCGATCGACGACGACAACGGGGACGGACATCGCGTCGAGGGCCGTCTCTCTGGCGAGATGTCCCGCGCCGGCTCCTCGTTCGAACGCGTCGGTACCGATCGCTGTCCAGGCGAGCGCGCCGGCGACGGCCAGGAGCTGCCACAGGACGACCGAATACATCGACGTTCCGGGTAACTGCCGTCCGTACCGTATCGAGAGGGGGAGCAACGTGATACCGATCCCGGCGACTACGAGTGACGCCGCCGACCCGCGCGCCAGATCGTCGTAGGTGATCGTCGAGCGACCGATCAGTACGACGCCGAGCAGGCCGAACGAGAAGACGGCCACCTGCAGTACGAACGTCGTAAGGTACGAAAGCTGTCCGAGCAGGGCGAACTCAAACCGGCCCGTTTGTTGTCCCCAGGTCACGGTCGTGCTCGCGACGAGTAGTCCGCCGAGGAAGACGATCCCGCCCCAGCGACGCGGCGTGAGCACCGGTCCCCGTCCCGTATACTCGAAGACGAAGCCGACCCACAGCAACGACGCGAACCCGTACCCGCCGATCAGGAGCAGATCCTTCCCGGCTCCGAGTTGGATCAACACCAGCCCGGAGCGCCCGAGTGCGATCACCGCGCTGAGCCCGGCCAGCAGGATGACCAACAGTGCGAAGGGTATCACGCCGGGGCGTTCGTGCCGTTGTGCGGTTCGGCTCGCGACGAGGACGCCGGCGCCCAACACGACAGCCCCGAGCGTCGCCCAGTCGAGGTGAATCACCGACTTCCACCCCCGTCAGGTGCGGCGCTAGCCACCCGGTCCGGGCGGTCGGTTGGCAGTTCGACGACCACGCGGCGACCGGCGCCGTCCCGTTCTACGGAGAGGCGGCTCCCGAGTTGTTCGAGCGCCAGTCGCGTGACGGTCAACGGTGACCCGGTTTCGCGTTCGTCCTCCGTCTCGGTGCTCGCATCCGGCCGATCGTCGACGATCCGAACGTGGGGCGCGTCGCCATCGACGCCGACCTCGACTCGCGTCGAAGCGTGTTCGTACGCGTCTCTGACAACCGGTTCGAGAAGCGACCGTAGCAGCGCCCGATTGACTGTCGTGTCGATCGGCGCTTCCGGGCCGTCGATCGCGATACGTGGCCCGTCGTCGGTGGCAATCGAATCGCGGATCTCACGCAGGACTGGATGGGGGTCGATCCGCCGGTTTCCACGAACGCCGTCCTCGGCGATGGCGCGCTCGATCGACCGGGTCTGGGCGACGAGGCTCGTCAGGACGGTCGTCCGCTCCCAGATTCGAGCTGCAGCGGTCACGTCGTCGGCTCCCGTCCGCTGTGCATGTCTTGCCCCGTCGGCCACCTCGACCATCCGTTCCCGGATCTCCTCGACGAGAAACCGGCTAAGCAGCGTCGATTGGTCCTCCCGTCGCTTTCTCTTGGTCACGTCCGTACAGAATAAGAGTGAGCCGAACTGCCGATTCCGGCCGTCGGTAATGGGATCGGCGGTTACGTTCAGCGTCGTCCCGT
Source organism: Halovivax asiaticus JCM 14624 (assembly GCF_000337515.1). Classification (GTDB taxonomy): domain Archaea; phylum Halobacteriota; class Halobacteria; order Halobacteriales; family Natrialbaceae; genus Halovivax; species Halovivax asiaticus. The sequence goes on along the minus strand of NZ_AOIQ01000006.1, from coordinate 496,256 downwards.
CCGACAGTTCGACCCGGAGCGGTTCCGCCTTCGTCGCCAGCTCCCTCGGATCGATGGCGGTCGGGAAGATCGACTCGAGCCGTTTCTCCCGGATCGACGCCCGTTCGAGGCCGAACAGGCGCTTCGCGGCAGGATTGCAATCGCGAATTCGACCCCGCCGATCGACGATGAGAACGCCGTCGGACAGTTCCTCGACGACTCGATCACGACCGAGCACGCGTGCGGACGGCGGCGTCTCGAAGACCGGGTAGCGGACGACGGCGACCAGAAACAGTCCGCCAGCGACGGCCCACAGCGCCGGGAACAGGAGGGGACGCTCGAAGATCTGCGCAACGAAACTCCCGGACAGCAGTCCGATAGCGCCGGCGGAGAGCGTCAGGGGTTCACGGATCTGGACCGCGTGTTGTCCGATCGACGGCCACAGGAGCAGGAACACGCCGATCGTGATCAGAAAGCCGACGAGGAGGAACGCCATCGTGAGGGCCTGGTAGGCGATCGCCGAGGCCGCCGTGAGAGCGACCGTCGCGACGGCGACGGCTCCGAAATCGATTCCGGCGACGATCGCGGCGGTCAGCTGCCGGACGCGTCGCGACCGACCAGTGTATCGAAAGACGAACAGCACCCACACCCCGCCGGCGATCACCGTAGTAGTCGACCCGACCACGATCCAGGCCGTCGGCTCGAGGTCCCAGCCGGTTACGTCGAGCGCTGCGTTCGGTGGTGTGAGATCGGCGACGAGCAGGTGCAGGGCCGAACCCACCGCCATCGTCGCGCCGACGCCGAGGAGCGCTCGAGCGCTGGCGCGCTCGCGATACGGACGGAGGACCACGATGAGCGCGACCGCCACGAACGCAGCGACCGTGGCGATCCCGATGCGGAGGAAGGTGAGAGAGTCCATGTGTCGTTCTCGACCCGTTTCACATCAGTCCTGGGTCGTCGGAGTCGACGCCACGGCGGCTCCCGGGCCGCGGATCGATCGCCGTGGCATGCGTCCCGTAGTCTCGGCCTCCCACTTGGATGCAGGGGATTGGACCCGACCGCCGGACCGAGCGTGCTCGGTCAGTCACACTCCGGTCGTCGCTCGATCCGCGCGGGTTCTGCCGAGGTGTCGGATTCGATGACGATGTCGATGTCGCCGTCCTCGATCCGTACCGAAAACCCATCGATGACGGCGCGGTACCGTTTGTGGTGGTGGCCGTCCTCCCCGTCGATCCGACGGTCCGTCTCCAGCAAGCCGAGTTCGACGAGTGCGTTGAGCCGTCGGAACGCCGTCGGTCGAGACATGTCGGTCGCCGCCGCGACCGCTCGCCCGCTTCGAGGTCGGTCGAGAACGGCCTCGAACGCGGCTCGCGTGTACTCGTCACCGAGTTGTTGGAGCAGCGCCGTCGGATTTTCGTGTCGCCATTCATCGCCTTCGGTCGCCGCGCACGGCGCTTCCGTTGCTTGGTCACGGGGGGGGACTAATTCGCTCGCCATCGGTATGTCGAGAAAACGCCCCGTTGGTGGTATCGATGGTAGCTAGCTACCGAGACTCCGCCACGCCGCCGACACTAGCTATACAGACCTGTCCAGTTACCACTCCTCGCGCGGGATGAGGGGGAAGGGATGGTGACGCTCGACGAGAGACGAAGGACAGACATTTATGCGAAGTCACACCACTACTTCGATCGATGGAGGAACAGGCGGAACTCCCGCACGCGCTGGTGGTGGACGACGAGCGGGAGGTCGCGGACGCGTACGCGCTCCGATTACGTGGGCTGTGTGAGACCAAAACGGCGTACGACGGCGAGTCAGCTCTCGAGACCGTCCGCGACTCTGCTATCGACGTGGTTCTCCTCGATCGGCACATGCCCGGGTTGTCGGGCGACGACGTACTCGACGAACTCGACGCGATGGACTTTGCCGGTCGCGTCATCATGGTCACGGCGATCGATCCCACCTTCGACATCCTCGATATGCCCTTCGACGACTACCTGTGCAAACCGGTCGACCGCGAGGACGTCCGAGCGGCCGTAACCCAGCAGTGTACGATCCTCGGGTACGCAACCCTCAGCGAGTACTTCAGTGTCGAGGCCAAGCGCCAGGTGATCGCAGCCGAACTCCCGGCCGATCGACGGGAGGCACACGACGAGTACCAACGCACTGAAGAGCGTTCACAGCGCCTCGAAGGACGCGCACGACGGCTTCTCGGAAACGCGACGGAACTCTTCGATGCGTTCGACGATATCGCGCGCGAAAGCCGATAAAAAGCTCATCCGCACGTCGTTGCCCCGAACGTGGCCCGGCCCGATTTAGTTCGGCCGCCGGCAGCAGCCGGCGACGATTCTAGCGGCCGAAATCCGAGAGGCTCTCTCCGACACTGAAGTCGATCGGGGCGTCGGTCTCTCCGGTACCCAGTCCGACGGCGAGCATCTGCTCGTCGGGGTTGTCGATCGCTACCGTTGCGCTCGCCTGTGATTCCCCATCGATTTCGACGTCGGTCAGTTCGACGGCAACTTCGTACGATCCCGACCCGTCCCAGACGTCGTCGTATACTGCCACGGACTGGTCGTCGTCGCTAGCTTCGCTTTCCGACGAGGCGATGTCGAACGACTCGTCGAGTGCAGTATCACCAGCGGGACCACTGACGGAGATCGACCCGGCGACGCGCATGTCGGTTTCGTTGAAGACGTTTACCTCTTCCAGCAACTTGTCACCGATGAAATTCAGCAGCTCCGTACAGCCGGCCGTCGTCGCCACTACCGTCGTTCCACTGGCCGCGAGAAACGTTCGTCTGGAGAGCGAACTGCTGTCGGAACCGTTCTTACTGGTCATGATCGGATCGTTCGCACGGTCGGCCGGTATACCCGTAAAGTGGCCCGACCGATCTCCGGCCGAGAAACAATCGATCGGATCCGGACGGCCCGGTGGTCTCTTCGCCCGTCGAACTGCGCCAGTCTCCGTCTCGGTCGGGAGACTCAATTTCCTTCGATGGCGTCGATAAGTATCGCGGCGGCTACGACCAGCTCTCGCGAGACCGTGCTCGCGTCGGCGATCTGGATGTCGTACCGATCTTTCATCGAGAGTCGACCGGAGATCGTCCCCACCTGCGTGCCGTCGACGTCCGTGATCTCGTAGTGATGGGGGATCAGATTCCCAAGGAGCCCGTGTCGAACGAGCCCGACGAACTTCCGGGACGTGATCTCGGCCAGTTTGCTCCCTGACTCGGCGTCACAAATGTTCCAGGTGACTCCGGTAATCTGCTCGAGTACCGAGTATTCGTGCTCGAAAACGACGATATCGTCGCCGCTACGGGCGTCCGTGAGCACGTACTCGCCTTTGTAGTCTCGAATCTGTTGGGCGTTTACGGTACACACTGCGTCGCCGTTCTCGTCGACGAACGGAAATTCCTCCGTTAGTTTGAACGTCTCTTGTTCGCCTTCGAGAACCGTCTCTCCGCTGGCGTCCAACGCTTCGTACTTGTTCCGAACGAGATTCTGTTCGACGGTGTACGTGTCGTCCGAGAGATCAAGGCCATCGATGCCGTATCGACCTGTGCTCATGCGTGGACGGTCAGACACCGTCGGAAAGTAACTGCATGCCGCCTCTCTCGCCGTGAAACACCGGCTGTGGGGCCTCGTTCGACTCACCTCCGGATCGTCGGGTCACCGCCGGTCGTCGTCCGTTCGAGTTTCCCGGACGGGGTTTCTGAGTCTGAAACGCGGCGTGAGAACCTATTTTTCGTCCCAACTACCCACCCGGACACGGAGGTGACCAACCCGGTGGTCTGCGTCTCGTCACAGGGACAATCCGTCGATGACGCGCTCGAAAGGCGCCGTTCGATCAACCGCCTCTGACATCCGTCGTTGCGAACGGTACTCCTGGCAACCGACCCGGGCGGACGAGTGGGGAGACGTCCGTATCGGTCCGCTGAGAGTCGTGCCTTCTTTCTCGTCCGGCGATGGCGACCGGATTCTGTGGTAGTCGCTTCCGTTCTCCCGCTGAGACACGCCCGTACGCGACGCGATCAGTTCTCAGTATTAAGTTCCGCCGCGAGTGGTTTTCTGCGGCCCTCTGTCTCGCGGTGAGTCGATACAATAGTCGGCCGGGCCGTATCCCTTTCCCGGACGCCCCTCTCCAGGACGTGGTCACTCCACCGTGACGCTCTTGGCCAGGTTCCGTGGCTTGTCGATCGACCGGCCCTTCGCGTTCGCGACGTGGTAGGCGAACAGTTGGAAGTAGACGTTGGCCACGAGCGGTTCGAAGATGCCGGCATCGGGGACGTCGAACGTCTCGGTGAGCGAGCTGGCCGCGACGTCGTCGCTCGTCACGCCGATAGTAGGCGCGCCGCGGGCCTGGACTTCGGCGACGTTGTTCAGCGTCTCCTGCGGGCGTGATCCCTCGGTCAGCACGGCGAGGACGGGCGTCTGATCGGTGACTAGTGCCAGCGGACCGTGTTTCAGCTCGCCCGCGGCGAACCCCTCTGCGTGGTCGTAGGAGATCTCCTTCAGTTTCAACGCGCCTTCCAGCGCGACCGGGTGACCGTACTCCCGGCCGACGAAGAAGAACGCGTCCGAGTCGGCGTACTCGTGAGCCGTCTCGCGAATCCGTGCTTCCTCGTCCAGGACCTGCTGAATCGCGCCGGGCAAGCCGGTCAGGTCCTCCAGATGCGATCGCGCCTCGGCAGCGGACAGCTCGCCGCGCTCCCGGCCGATGGCGATGGCCAGAAGCGCGAGCGTACTCACCTGGGAGGCGAAGGTCTTCGTCGCGGCGACGCCGATCTCGGGCCCGGCCCGGATGAACAGCGCGTCGTCGGCCTCGCGAGTGACGGAACTTCCGAGCGTGTTCGTCACCCCGAGTGTTCGCGCGCCGGCCGCCCCGGCCTCTCGAAGCGCCCCTAACGTGTCGGCCGTCTCACCGCTCTGGGTCACCGCGACCGAGAGGGTTCGCCACGGATCGCGCCCGCCCGTGTAGGTGTACTCGCTGGCCATCACCGGCGTCGCCCGGACACCCGCCAGCGATTCGAACAGCGTCGCGGCGTACTGACCGGCGTAGTAGGACGTCCCCATCGCGAGTAACTGGATCTCCTCAAGCGACTCCAGGTACCCTTTCGGAAAGTCCACGTCCAGCGAAGCCGTCCCCGCGTTCACGTCGACGCGGCTCCCGAGCGTCTGGCGCAGCGCCGTCGGTTGCTCGTGGATCTCCTTTCGCATATAGTGTTCGTAGCCGCCCTTCTGGGCCGCGTCGGCGTCCCAGTCGATCGTCGAACGCGTCGGTTCGACCCGTTCGCCGTCTCGATAGATCGAGACCTCCCCCGCCTGGAGGACCGCAATGTCGCCGTCCTCTAGATACGTCACCTCGCGCGTGTGCTCGACCAGCGCTGGCACGTCACTCGCCAGGTACGACGCATCCTCGCCGTGACCGACGACGAGTGGGCTCTCTTGGCGCGTCGCGACGATGCAATCGGCCCCGGTATGAACCGCCGCGACGGCGTAACTTCCTTCCAGCCGGTCCGTCACCGATTCGACGCCACGACGCAACTCCGTCGCGACGCGACTTGATACGCCGTCGGTCGCGCTCCCGCCGTCGGTACGCGACGTGCTCCCGTCGAGGGGCTCCTCGCTTGCGTTCTCGTCGAACGCCGCTTCGAGCAGGTGCGGGATCACTTCGGTATCGGTCTCGCTCGTGAACGTGTGATCGGCGAGTTCTTCGGCGAGTTCCTCGTGGTTCTCGACGATGCCGTTGTGAACGACCGCGACGGAGTCAGCACAATCGGTGTGTGGGTGTGCGTTCGCGTCCGTCGGCGGGCCGTGGGTCGACCAGCGCGTGTGGCCGATGGCGCAGGTCGATGCCGACTCGTCCGGGACCGACAGCGCCGACACCTCGCCCGCGCGCTTCGCGACGGACAGCGTGTCAGACCCGTCCTCGCGAAGAGCGATCCCGGCGGAGTCGTAGCCCCGGTACTCGAGCGTTTCGAGGCCACGATAGACGATCGGACCGGCCGATTCCATGCCGACGTACCCGAAGATTCCACACATGATTAGCCCCTCCTGACGACTGCATCGGTCTCGAAGCGACCGCGGACGCTCGCCCCGCCGGCGATGTCGACGCCGTCACCGACGATCGTTCCGGGCTCGACGGTCGCGCCACCGCCGACGTGGGCGGTGTCGCCGATCACGCCGCCGAATTCGACGTCGTCGTGGACTTCGTTCTCGACGACGACCGAGGCCGGACCGCCGGCGATCGTCGCGTTGGCCCCCACGTGGGCGTTTTCACCGACGACCGCGTCACGGACGACTGCGCCCGACTCGATCACCGCGTCGGGCAGGACGACGGCGTTGGCGACGACGGCGTTCGACTCGACCGTCACGTTGTCGCCCAGCGCTGTCGCGCCGCCGATCGTTGCGTTGGGCCCGACGCGCGCGTTGTCACCGAGGACGATGTCGGCGGCGAGTACGGCACTCTCGTGGACGCCGGTTCTGTCGACTCCGTCTCCCCCCTCGATCGTGGCCGCGGTCACGTACAGCAGGTCCCAGAGGTGGGAGACATCGAGCCAGGTCCCGCGGTAGCGCACGGCCGAGATCGATCCCGTCTCGACGGCCCTCGCGAGCGTCGTCGGGATGCCGAGTTCTCCGGCCTCTTGTGGTGTCTCGCGAATGGCGTCGAAAATCGCGGGCGCGAAGCCGTAGACGCCGGCGTTGATGAGCGACGAGGACGCGGCGGCGTGGGGCTTCTCCTCGATGGAGGCGACGCGGTCGCCATCCAGTGTCACGACGCCGTAATCGCTCGGGCGATCGGAGGGGGTGACGCTCACGACCGGGCCGCCCTCGGCCAGGAGCCGCTCTCGAACCTGTCGAATCAGGTCCGCGTCGACGATGCGATCGCCGTTGAGAACCAGGAAGGGACCGTCGACGGCCCCTTCGGCCTGTGCGACGGCGTGGGCAGTGCCGAGTCGCGTCGGCTGTTCGACGTACTCGATCGCGACGTTCCAGGCGTCGCCGTCACCGAAGTGCGTCCGGATGCGTTCCTGTCGGTGGCCGACGACGAGGACGATCCGATCGACGCCCGCTTCGGCGATGGCCGAAACGACGTGTTCGAGGAGGGGCCGATTCGCCACGGGGACCATCGGTTTCGGGCGCCGGTGGGTCAGCGGCGCCAGCCGCCGCCCTTCGCCGGCAGCGAGAACGATCGCAGGGACCGAAGAATCGCGCATATAGCTGATTTACCCGTGAGACACTTGAATACATCGGGCACGGTCGTCGGGGACGTTGAGGTGGTGGGTTTCAGAACTCGCCACCTCCGAGGGAGCGGTCTTGAATCTGCCACGTCCCCATGGCCAGATTCAGCGGAGAGGCAACTCGAACCCCACGTCTGCGGTCGGTTCCGGATGGCGACATCCCCGAGATAGTTGCACACGTCGAATTCAGTTCAGTGGATGGTATTGCCTCAAATCCAGCCAGGAATCGGTCTCTCTTCCCAGTCTTCGATTGCCCGGATGATGTCAGGGCGTTCAAGGGAATCGTAGAGTTGATACACCATCCCTAGATTCTCCCACAGACCCATCTCTTGGAGTTGTTCGATCGCAAATGGTGTTGCCGCATAGAAAGTCTGGGGCATCGTATTTGGGATCGTCTCGACATCTAGTTCCAACTTCTCGACAAACCCCTTCTCAGTTAGGTCCCGAAGGCGAGGAATCGACGTCCATTCTGCGAGCGACTACTCTTACCACCTCACGAAGCGTCCACATCCAACCGTGTCTAAGGATTGAGTTCTGCATCGGATCTCAGCGTTGTGATTCGCGGAGGATCAGCGGCTCGATGGCAAGTGTCCGTTTCGCTATGGTGACGATGCGAAGGACGTATGAGACGAACAGCATGAATGGAACGAGCGTCACCGCAAACGCACCGCCCACGACGAGGATGATGTGATCGAGGCCGAGTGTGCTTCCTGGGAACGTCCCCGCATCGACGATTCCGACCATGATACCCGCAACGGCCAATGCCGGGACTGCAGCATAGAGAATCATCTGCGACAAGTCGATGAGTGCCCACTGGAAGTACAGCGTCTTGATGTGCTCGCGTGCCGGCCCAAATAGAGACAGCGCTGTTTTGAGGTCGTCAAGCAGGCCGCGTATTTCCTCATTGAGGCTCTCCTCGTATTCGTCCTCAAACCGTTCTACTTGGAATATTTTCCAGCTATAGTTGAAGTTTAGTGCAGCATATACCACATCGAACGAGCCGAACTGTGCATCCTCAAGTTGGTCACGAACTGTGTCAGCGTTTCCAGTGACACTTTCAGCGAATTCGTCGACCTCTTCTCGGAGGTCCTCGTTATCATTCTTGTCAATAGCCTCTCGAAGGGCCGTCGTCCGTTGTGCCGTGATTCCGATGAGCTGCCGAAGGAATTCGGATGGATCGGTAGGACTCGGAGACCCGATTAATTCTTCGGTAAAGTCCCGGACATCCATCGAGCTGGACATACGCTCGCGTTGATCGCCGAGCGGGCCGTTCTCTTGGGAGAGGACGAGCTGACCGATCGTGACGACGAGTGTCGTCCCGGTTACGATGACCGTGATCATCGTCGAGAACATCGTTTCGATCGTGTCCTCGGACGCGATTTGCCGTGAAAACGGTGGGTCGAGGACGGCGACGGCGATGACGAATGCGACGAACACGGCACTGGTCAGGATGGTGGAGACGAGAAGGCGGTTCGCGCCCAGCAGCAACCAGATTTTAATCCGACTCTCGCCTGAGCGCTCGCGCATCGTGTTGGCCGTACTGATGTCGGTCTCGTCAGTCATACTGGCTCACCCGATCGGGCAGGTCGCTTGAAAACGAGGTACTTGGAGCCGCCTCCCTCGTAGTCGATCGTCCCCACGAACTCCCAGCCCTCTGCACCGAGTTGATTCAACTCTGCTTTCGGATCGTCTGCTTCTTTTTGGCTCTCATCGCGCGGTGGGCGAAGCGTCTCGTATTCCCAGTTGGTCACTTCTGATTCGGCCATCACTACTAGTAGGTGCTGCAGCCCTCTATACCCCGCTCCACTACCTCGATAGTGGGAACATTCCTGATACGGAAGACGGCCTGCTTGGACGCCCAGCAATGCACTCAGAACAGAGAACGGATTTATTGGTCCGTCTCTTTCCAGTCGTCCGGGTCTCCTTCACGGAATTCGCCCTTGGCATGGCGCTCGTGGGGCCAGAAGGTGACGACCAGCAGTACGACGTAGAACACACCCACAACAGCAACCACAGCAACCCCGGGGAGACGGGCGATTTCGGCGGCTGTCAGCCAGTCCTGGCGCGGCGCGAACGCTGTAATCCTGAAGACCCATGCGGCCAAGAGGACACTGAGCAGCGCAAGGTACACACGCCGGAGCCGATTGGCGAGGGCTTCGTATACCGAGACTTTCAGCGTTGGCTTGCGATAATCCCTGCTCAGTTCCGCTCGCCAGCCGTGGCTTTCAGTGCCCTGGGACGGATCGAGGGCGTTTGCGAACAGGTTCTCCTGGATGACTCGCGCACGAGAACGAAAGACATCGTAGTCCCGGTACCGCCGCGCTTCGATACCCACAAAGATGGTGACGACGACGATCCCGATCAGCAAGATATAGTGTGGGTTATCGGCACTCGAAAACGCCCACGTCAAGATTGCTGCCATCAGCGTCACCGCCCACGTCGTTGTCTCGTCGAGGCGCTGGCGCCACGTCCCCACTCGGTCTACCTCTCCGCGATAGACGTGGGCCATCAACGAACCGAGTCCCGTACTATCGTCAACCATTTCGCGGCCAATCTCCCGTTGATCCGGTGCAGTTGGGTCGAATTCGTCGCTACCTGAATCGGTCATAGAGGAAAGACATCTCCTCGCTCCATAAGCAAGTAAGGTGACGGAGTACTCTGCGTGACCCGTACTGGAGAACATCGAATAGTACGCATCCCTTCCTACCGGACATTTCACAGTAGATGGTGTCGAACTAATGGGGTTTCAACGGAGCCGAGTTCACACAACTGGCCAACGAGTTACTGAGAAACAGCGGTCTCGCACAGAATCCGATTGGACCAAGTTACCTCATACTCGGTAGTTACGATGCCGGTTCATCGACGAGAGGCGGGCCGAACGATCGGCTCGTTCAAGCTCGCGAAATCCTCCACACCAATCACCATCTGATCGATGCGTGTATCCAGTGCTTACGTCACTTCCGGAGATTTCGTTTCCCGAGTGAGGGCGCAACGACTATTTACGTCCCGGATCCAGGGTGGAATATGCAAACTGTCGTTCTCGCGGCCGGGAAAGGAACGCGGATGCGTCCCCTCACGGATCGCCGCCCGAAACCGATGGTTCCGGTCGCGAACCGACCGCTCGTGGCCCACACCGTCGACGCCGCCGTCGAGGCGGGTGCCTCCTGGATTTTCCTCGTCGTGGGCTACGAGGCCGAGCCGATTCGCGAGTACTTCGGCGAGACGTACGCTGGCGTCCCGATCACCTACGTTCGACAGACGGAACGACTCGGGACGGCCGACGCGGTTCGGGCCGCCAGCGCGTCACTCGACGACGCCCCGTTCGTCGTCCTGAACGGCGACGCGCTGTTCGACCAGGACGGCCTCGACGAACTCTTCGACGGCGGCCCCGCCATCGCCAGTGTCCGGGTCGACGACCCCACCCAGTACGGCGTCCTCGACGTCGACGACGATACCGTCACCGGCATCGTCGAAAAGCCGGCCGACCCGCCGTCGAATCTGATCAACGCCGGCGCGTATCACTTCCCGGCGGCGGCACGCGAGTGGCTCGACGTTCCGAAGAGCGAGCGGGGCGAACACGAACTCACCGACGTCGTCGAGCACACGATCGACCGGGTGGACGTCCGCCCGGTCCCCCTCTCCCGATGGCTCGACGTGGGTCGGCCGTGGGAACTCCTCGAAGCGAACGAGTGGAAGATCGCCGAACTCGCCGACCGGAACGGGTCGAGTACCGACAACACGAGTGCCGAATCGTTCGACGGGACGGTCAGCGACGACGCGACGATCCGCGGCCCGGTCGTCGTCGAATCCGGCGCGACCGTCCGCGAGGGCGTCGCCATCGAGGGGCCCGCGCTGATCCGGTCGGGTGCGACCGTCGGCCCGAACGCCTACATTCGGGGAACGACACTGGTCGGCCAGGATGCCAGCGTCGGCCACGCCGTCGAGGTGAAGAACTCTGTCCTGATGGCCGGTGCTGCGGTCAACCACCTTTCCTACGTCGGTGATTCGATCCTCGGCCGCGACGTCAACTTCGGTGCGGGCTCCGTCGTCGCCAACCTCCGTCACGACGACGACCCGGTCGAACTCACTGTCAAGGGCGAGCGAGTTTCGACTGGTCGCCGGAAGTTCGGCGTCGTCCTCGGCGACGACGCCAAGACGGGAATCGACACCAATCTCAACGCGGGCGTCACGCTCTCGACGGGCGCGACGACGAAGCCAGGCGAATCCGTGACGCGCGATCGGTAACGACGGCCGCGGTGGCGCCGTCACACGATCACGCAGCCACGGACCGGCCGATCGCCACTCCCGCCATCGATCTCTCACGTGGTGGAACGGATCCCAACGTTTTCGAGCGGGCCACCCGGAGTCACCGGCATGTCACTGTTCGGAACGAGCGGCGTCCGCGGCCCGGTCGGGGATGTCGTCACTGCGGAGCTGGCACTGTCTGTGGGGCGTGCGGTCGGCGTCGACGCCGATCGCGTCGTGGTCGGGCGGGACGTGCGCGAGACGGGCGACCTGCTCGTCGACGCCGTCGCCGCGGGGCTTCGAGAGTCCGGGACCGACGTCGTGGACGTCGGGGTCGCGACGACGCCGACGATCGCCCGGTCAGTGGGCTGGCGCGACGCGGATCTCGGGATCGCCGTCACCGCTTCGCACAACCCACCTGCGGACAACGGGCTCAAGCTCTGGGACGAGACCGGCAAGGCGCTCGATCGCGACTCGCTCTCGACGATCGAGGAACGAATCGAGGTTGGCGAAACCGATCTCGTCGCCTGGGACGCCGTCGGCGAGCGAACCTCGTGGACCGAGGCGACCGATCGCCACGTCGACGCACTCGTCGATGCGGTGTCGATACCTGACGAACCGGCACTCGAGCGCCAGCCGTCGGTCGTCGTCGACGTCGGCTCGGGAACGGGGTCGATCACCGCTGCCGCGCTCCGAGAACTGGGCTGTCACGTGGAGACGCTGAACGCGCTGCCGGACGGCCGATTCCCAGCCCGTCCGAGCGAACCGACGCCAGCGAACTGCGAGACGCTGTCACGCGTCGTCGCGACGACCGACGCCGACCTCGGCGTGGCACACGACGGGGACGCCGACCGGCTGGTGGCCGTCACCAAGGACGGGACGATTCTCGACGGTGACGTTCTGCTGGCGCTGTTCGGGTGCGATGCCGTCGAGCGGGCGGATGCCTTAGAGCACACAGGTGGGGAGTCGAGTGAGCCCGCCGTGTCCAGCGACGAGCTCCTCGTCGCGGCGCCGGTCAACACGAGCCTCGCGGTGGACGATGCCCTCGCCGACGTCGGCGCCTCCCTCACGCGAACGCGCGTCGGTGACGGCTACGTCGCCGAGCGAGCCACTGACCCGGCCGTCGTCTTCGGCGGCGAGCCCTCCGGCGCGTGGATCTGGCCGGACGAGACGCCGTGTCCGGACGGCCCGCTCGCGGCCTGCCGACTCGCCGCGCTCGTGGCTCGCGATGGACCGCTCTCCGATCTTGCGGCCGACGTTCCGTCGTATCCGATCCACCGCGAGTCGATCGAAACGGACGAGAAAGCCGCCGTCGTGGGGGCCCTCGCCGCGTCGATCGCCGACGGGGCCGGCCCGGGACCGATCGAGGCCACGGACGATCGCGACGGGCTTCGCGTCGATCTGGGCGACGCCTGGTACCTCCTTCGCGCGAGCGGCACCCAGCCACTCGTCCGGATTACGGCACAGGCAAGGGACGACGATCGCGCCCAGGAGGTGTTCGAGGCCGCCCGACAACTGGTCGACGAGACCGTCGAGCGTGAGTCCGACTGACGCTGGCTCGTTGTTCGAGTCTGCCCGGTCCGTTTCGCGGTTGCTGATGGCATCCCCGAAAGGATATAGCGCCTGGCGGCCGAATGTATCGGCATGCAAGCCGTCGTACTCGCAGCCGGGAAGGGTACCCGGCTCGAGCCGCTCACCGAGGACACCCCCAAGGCACTTGTCGAGGTCGACGGCACCCCGCTCGTCGAAGACGTCTTCGACAACTTGATCGAGATCGGCGCGGCGGAACTCATCGTGGTCGTCGGCCACCTGAAAGAACAGATCATCGAACGCTACGGTGACGAGTACCGCGGCGTCCCCATCACCTACGCCCACCAGCGCGAACAGGCCGGGCTCGCCCACGCGATCTTACAGGCCGAACCGCACATCGACGACGACTTCGTGTTGATGCTGGGCGACAACATCTTCCGCGGGAACCTCGGCGATGTCGTCAATCGCCAGCAGGAGGATCGCGCTGACGCAGCCTTCCTCGTCGAGGAAGTTCCGTGGGAGGAAGCCTCCCGGTACGGCGTACTCGACACGAACGAATACGGCGAAGTCGTCGAGGTTATGGAGAAGCCCGACGACCCACCGTCGAATCTCGTGATGACCGGCTTCTACACGTTCACGCCGGCGATCTTCCACGCTTGCCATCTCGTTCAGCCCTCCGACCGCGGCGAGTACGAACTCCCGGACGCGATCGATCTCCTCATACAGTCCGGCCGCACCATCGACGCCATCCGGATGGACGGCTGGCGCATCGACGTCGGCTACCCCGAGGATCGCGACCGGGCCGAGGAGCTCGTCCAGGAGGCCCAGGCGCCGGAAGTGACGGAGTGAGAACGGTAGTTACTGCGACCGGTCGCGACCAGCCTTCGCGACGCGTCGGCGGTGTTCGACGTCGATTTCGGAGTGATGGGCGGACTCGAACTGCGAATCGATCAGCTTGTTCTGTTGCTCACCCATACGTCCGGATCGTGCGTTTCGATGTACTCGACCCAGCGTTTGACGGCGGTGAGGCGCTGCTGTCGATTCCGGTTGCGCTTTTCGTCGAGCGATTCTCGTTCGGTCGCTTCGGTCACACTCGTCCGTGAACTGCCGTCCCCAAATCTCTTCGCCCAGGCCCACAAACCACTAAGCCCCACACGTCATCCCCACGCGTATGCACGTCTCCATCGTCGGCAGCGGCTATGTCGGGACGACCGTCGCGGCTTGCTTCGCCGATATGGGCCACGAGGTCGTCAACGTCGACATCGACGAGGACATCGTCGACGCGATCAACGCCGGCGAATCGCCGATCCACGAGCCCGGACTGGCGCCCCTGATCGACGAGCACGCCGGCAGTCGCCTGCGTGCGACGACCGACTACGGCGAGATCGTCGACACCGATCTCACGATGCTCTGCCTACCGACACCCCAGCACGAGGACGGGAGTCTGGACCTCGGTCCGATGCGCGCGGCGAGCGAGTCGCTCGGCGAGGCGCTTGCAGACGCCGATGACGCGGCTACCGGGGCACACGAGGATGCAAATCCCGGCACCGACTCCCACCTCGTCGTCGTCAAGAGCACGGTCCTCCCCGGGACCACCGAGGACGTCGTCGGCCCGCTCGTCGCCGAGGCTGGCGGGATGACAGTCGGCGACGACCTCGATCTCGCGATGAATCCGGAGTTCCTCCGGATGGGGACGGCCGTCTCGGATTTCCTGGATCCCGACAAGGTCGTCGTCGGCGCGACGAGCGAAGACGCGGCCGCGACCCTCCGTGCGCTCTACGCGCCGATTCTCGACCAGGATGGAACGGAGTACGTCGAAACGGATGTCCGCTCGGCCGAACTCATCAAGTACGCGAACAACGCCTTCCTCGCGTCGAAGGTGTCGCTGGTCAACGAACTCGGTAATATCGCGAAATCGTACGGCGCGGACGCCTACGAAGTGCTCGACGCGGTCGGGCTCGACGACAGAATCTCGGAGCGATTCATGCGCTCCGGGCTCGGCTGGGGTGGCTCGTGCTTTCCCAAGGACGTCAACGCGTTGCGGGCTGGGGCCCGCGACCAGGGTTACGAGCCGGGTCTGCTCGATGCGGTCGTCGCCGTCAACGACGGCCAGCCCGATCGTCTCGTCTCGCTACTGGCCAATCACGTCGACATCGAGGGCGCCAGAATTACCGTCCTCGGCCTCTCGTTCAAGCCGCACACCGACGACATCCGGAAGTCCCGTTCGCTGCTAGTGATCGATCGGCTCCGCGAGCGGGGCGTCGACGTGGTCGCTCACGACCCGGTGGCGATCGAGAACGTGCGCGAATACTACGCCGAACGGAACGGCGGGTCCGCCGACTCGGCTACCGACGTCGAAACGGGATCGCTCACCTTCGAAGAATCCGTCGCGGAGGCACTCGCGGGGGTCGACGGTGCCGTCCTGGCCACCGACTGGCCGGAGTACGACGACCTGCCGGTCGAGACCATGAACCAGCGAATCCTCGTCGACGGACGTCGGATCGACGTCGATCGAGATCGGCTGGACGCCTACGACGGATTGACGTGGTGACCGAACGCCGGCCCACCGTCTCAACCACGGAGACTCTCATGCACGTAGATATCATAGACGCGACGATCGAACTTGACGAGTCGTTCGTCGACGCACCGCCGGCCGAGATCCGTCGGCAAGTCCGAGACTACGAGCGAGGCGGGCGAACCGAGTTCGCCCTCGAGATCGCTCTTCCCGACGGGTTTCTCGGCGACGTGATGAGTGCGATGGCCCAGATTCCGTACGGCGAGACCCGTACCTACGGCGAACTCGCCACTGCCCTCGATACTGCGCCGGTCGCGGTCGGCCAGGCCTGCGGTCGAAACCCGGTCCCCTTGCTCGTTCCGTGCCATCGCGTCGTCGCGACCGACGGTGGTCTGGGTGGCTACTCGGCGACCGGGGGCGTGGCGACGAAACGGCGATTGCTGGACCTGGAAACGCGCATGATTGGGCGGTCAGTCCAGTCTCACTTGCCCACTGACGGGTGAGCGATTCGAAGCAACTGCCGCCAGGTGGCGACAACATTCCACCAAAACCCCACCGCTAAGTGCCGTGGTCGCACACCCTCTGGCAATGAACGGCAATCGCTTCGGCCGACTCTTTCAGGTGACGACGTACGGGGAGAGCCACGGTCCCTCGATGGGCTGTACCGTCTCGGGTTGTCCCGCTGGCCTCGAACTCTCCGAAGCGGATATCCAGCGCGAACTCGACCGGCGAAAGCCGGGCCAATCGAAGATTACGACGAGCCGCGGCGAACCGGACGCTGTCTCTATCGAATCGGGGATCCAGGACGGCTTCACCACGGGAACGCCGATCGGCCTCACGATCGAGAACAAGGACGCCCGCTCGGGCAAGTACGAGCCGTTCATCACCGCGCCGCGACCCTCCCACGGTGACTTCACTTACTCCGCGAAGTTCGGCACGCGCAACTGGGGCGGCGGCGGGCGTTCGTCGGCCCGCGAGACGGTCAACTGGGTCGCGGCGGGCGCCATCGCGAAGAAATTGCTTGCTCGCGAGGGCATCGAGATCGCCGCCCACGTCTGCCAGATCGGTGATATCGAGGCCCCCGAGGTTCCGTTCGACGAGATCCGCGAGCGCGTCGACGAGATGGACGTTCGTTGTGCGGATCTCGATACCGCCGAGCGAATGCAAGAACGTATCGAGGAGTACCAGCGGGAAGGCGACTCGATCGGCGGCGGGATCTACTTCGAAGCCCGCGGCGTCCCCGTCGGGCTGGGCGCCCCCCGATTCGATTCGCTGTCGGCTCGTCTCGGCCAGGCGATGATGGCCGTCCCCGCCGCGACGGCGTTCGAGTTCGGCCTCGGCCGCGAAGCTAGGGAGTACGCGGGGACGGATCGAAACGACGAGTGGGAGTTCGACGAGGATGGTAACCCGAAACCCGCCGACGACGACCACGGGGGTATCCAGGGCGGCATCTCCTCGGGTGAACCGATCTACGGCGAGGTCTCCCTGCACGCACCGACGTCGATCCCCGCCGAACAGCAGACCGTCGACTGGGAGACCGGCGAAGTGATAGAGGACGCACAGGTGATCGGCCGGCACGATCCGGTCTTGCCGCCCCGCGGTGTTCCCGTCGTGGAGGCGATGCTCGCGCTCACGCTGGTCGACTTCATGCTCTTGTCCGGGCGGCTGAACCCCGACCGGGTTGACGACGATCCGGGCGAATACGACACCGACTATCATCCGTCCAATCCGCGAACCGAGTAGCGACGATCGCCGCCGATCTCGCCTGCACGGTCGTGGGGTTCATGCCTGATGGCCCGATGCCTACCCGCGCTACAGATGCTTCCGTTACGTCTGTTACGTGGCAGCCCGCTCCGGTGGCTTCCCGCTCGTTTGTTCCGTCACGCCCGTGATCTCGAATCGGGCACCTCCCTCCTGGCTCTCTGTCACGCCGATCGACCAGCCGTGGGCGGCTACGATCTCGGCGACGATCGCGAGGCCGAAGCCCGTCCCATCGGGATCGGACGTGTAGCCCTGTTCGAAGACGTCGTCGCGCTTGGCCGGGTCGATCCCGGGGCCGTCGTCTTCGACGAAGAAACCCGATCGATCTGGGAAGGCGCCGGCGGTGATGGCGACATCGTCGCCCGCGTGATCGAGGGCGTTGCGAAAGAGGTTCTCGAAGAGGCGGGTGAGCCGGTCGGAGTCGCCGGCGAAGTTCAGATCGGTCTCGATCGTACACTCGGCGTCGGGACCGTCGACCATCTCCCAGGAGTCGGCAGTGACCGTCGAGAGGGTGAGCGGTTCGCGGCTTTCGACTGTTTGGCCCTCTCTGGCGAGGACGAGGACGTCGTCGATCAACGTCCCCATTCGATCGAGGGCGGCCTCGATTTCGGCGAGGTTTTCGTCGTCTGGATCCGTTTCCCGTGCGATTTCGAGACGACCCGTCGCCACGTTCAGGGGGTTTCGCAGGTCGTGGCTCACCACGCTGGCGAAGCGATCGAGTCGGTCGTTTTGCCGCTCGAGTTCACGTCGGTACGCCTTGCGTTCGGTCACGTCGGTGAGGACGATCGTTCGGCCGAGGTCGGCCGTTCCGCTGGCGAGCGGACTTTCAGTTACCCGGAGGTACTGCGTGTCTCCGCTCCGTTCGATCGGGATGATCGGATCGTCTCCGTGTATCCGTTCGGTCACCGTCGGCAGGATGGCGTCGAGCGGCTCGCCGTGCGATCCATCGAGTGCCGGGAAGACGGTCCGCGCCGCGCGATTCGTGTCTCGGATCCGTCCATCGCTATCGAGCGAGATGAGCGGTGTCTCTCGTTCGCCGGCGACTCTGACCGCTTCGAACTGCTCGAGCGAGACGAACGCGACGCCGACGGCGAAGACGGCCACGCCGAGTGGCTCGTAGGTCATGTCCACGAGGTGGGGCGTCGTGGCGCCGACGATATCACCGACCACCGG
Source organism: Halovivax asiaticus JCM 14624 (assembly GCF_000337515.1). Lineage (GTDB taxonomy): Archaea > Halobacteriota > Halobacteria > Halobacteriales > Natrialbaceae > Halovivax > Halovivax asiaticus. Next base: position 477,816 of record NZ_AOIQ01000006.1, on the reverse strand, counting down.
GAGTCCGGTCAATCCGACCAGAACGAAGAGCGGGCGAGTATCGTGGTCGACGGCGGTGAAGAGTTCGAACAGCATGAAAAAGCCCACGAACGTCAGTGCGTAGGCCAGTCCCATCGCGGTCCAGTGGAGCGGCCCGGTCTGGATCGCGAGATGGGGAAAGGGTGTCGTCGCCTCCACGGTCGAAAAGTACCCCTGGTGGAGTGGATTCGTGACCTTCAGGGCGATGACGGGGAGCAAGACGGCCAGCCCGAGGCGCCGGTACGTCGGATTTCGGTGGTAGCCACGTCCCGTGTAGGCTGAACAGAAGTACAGCCAGGCTCCGACCGCGGTGAAGCCAAGAACGAGCCCACTCACGTAACTCGCGAGGGTGAGTGCTCGCGTCGGGGCGACGAGGTACCCAACCTGTGAACCGGCCCACCCACCGCTCGTCACCAGCAGTGCACCGAGACCGCGTCGGGTGTCGGTGTCGGCGATCGCCGACAGTCGGCTGAGGCTGACGAGACAGGCGAGTGCGGCGAGGGAGAAGGCCGTCACGTACAGCAAGTAGCGCGAGTCGATCGCGGCGAGCGTCGCTGGGTCGAACCCGGAACCGGGGGTGTAGCGCGTGACGGTGACTCGGCCGACGACGTGATCGGGCAGCAGATCCGCAATCGCAACTGAGACTGTACTCACGATACGAACGAGTGACGGTCGGGACATATGACTCTTCTAGCCGATAGCCAACAGGAGCCCGTCACCTCGAATCGGGCGCCACCGCCGCTGGTCGTATCTTTCTCTGTCTCTCACAATCGCTGAAAGTTCGTGGTGATTCTACATTCCTCACGATAAATGCATGGCAATCGATAGCAAAGGCTTTAGGCGGTCTGTGGCAAAATTCGCGCACGGACCAGCGGGGCTATCGGTCCCAGTTTCATACACATGACTACCGACGAACTCATCTGGCGGATCGCAGGCGGTTCCGGCGACGGGATCGACTCGACGAGCCAGAACTTCGCGAAGGCCCTGATGCGCTCGGGCCTCGACGTCTTCACGCACCGCCACTATCCGTCGCGGATTCGGGGTGGCCACACGTACGTCGAGATTCGGGCGGCGGGCCACGACGTACAGTCACGTGGCGACGGCTACAACTTCCTGCTCGCGCTGGGCGACTCGTTCGCCCGTAACCCGCAGGACGAGGCCTACTACGGCAACGAGGAACTGAAGCCACTGTCGGAGAACTTGGACGACTTGAACGAAGGCGGGATCATCGTCTACGACGAGGGGCTGCTCGACGAGGACGATGTCGCCGAACTCGACCTGGAGGCGCGGGCCGAGGAGAACGGCTGGCACGTCTACCCCGTCGACCTTCGCGACCTCGCGAAAGAACACGGTCGCGAGGTCATGCGCAACACCGCGGGTGTCGGCGTCACTGCCGGCCTGATCGGGATGGACCTCGCCCATATCGAGGACCTGATGGAAGACGCCATGTCCGGCGACGTGCTGGAGGCCAACCTCCAGATTCTGCAGGAAGCCTACGAGATGGTCGACGAGTTCGACACGTCCCACGACCTCACGGTCCCCGAAGGGAGCCACGAGACCGAACAGGCGCTCCTCTCGGGCTCGAACGCAATCGCCTACGGTGCTATCGACGCCGGCTGTCGCTTCATCTCCGGCTACCCGATGACGCCGTGGACGGACGTCTTCACCATCCTCAGCCAGAACTTCCCCGACATGGGCGGCGTCGCCGAACAGGTCGAAGACGAGATCGCTGCGGCCGCACTCGCCGTCGGTGCGAGTCACGCCGGTGCGAAGGCCATGTCCGGTTCTTCGGGCGGCGGCTTCGCGCTGATGTCCGAACCGCTCGGGCTCGCGGAGATGACCGAGACGCCGATCGTCCTGCTCGAAGCGATGCGAGCGGGCCCCTCGACGGGGATGCCGACCAAGCCAGAACAGGGTGACCTGGAACACGTCCTCTACACGAGCCAGGGCGACTCCTCGCGCGTCGTCTTCGCCCCCGGCAACGTCGAGGAGGCCTACGAGCAGACCCGCATCGCCTTCGAGATCGCCTACGACTACCAGATTCCGGCGATCATCGTCTACGACCAGAAGCTCTCGGGCGAGAACACCAACGTCGACGTCGAGTTCTTCGACCGCGAACCCGCGCCAGACCTCGGCTCGACGCTGACCGAGGACGAACTCAAGGAGGCCGCCCACGACGCTTCGGGCAAGTTCGAGCGCTTCGGCTACGACGACAACGAGCGCGGCGTCAGCCAGCGCTCGATCCCCGGACAGCAAGGCGGACGCTACCTCGCGACGGGCAACGAGCACTCGCCGGTCGGGCACATCAGCGAAGACCCAGACAATCGCGTCTTCCAGATGGAGCGTCGTCTCGAGAAACTCGAGCACATTCGCGACGATCTCGACGAAGGCGAGACGAACCAGACGTACGTCGGTCCCGACGACGCCGACTACGGCCTCATCACCTGGGGGTCGAGCCAGGGCGCCGTCTTCGAGGCCGTTTCCCGACTGAACGACGAGGGCCACTCGGTCAAGGCGATCGGTGTCTCCGACATGATGCCGCTGGCCGAGGACGAACTCGTCGAGTTTATCGAGAGCGTCGACGAGGCGATGGTCGTCGAGATGAACGCGACCGCACAGTTCCGCGGGCTGATCCAGAAGGAGCTCGGCCGCTACGGCGAGAAGCTCACCAGCCTGCTGAAGTACAACGGGAACCCGTTCGAGCCCGCCGAGATCGTCGAGAGCTACGAGATCCGCCTCGACGGCGGCGCGGCAGAACCCAGTGCACAGGTCCGGATCGAACCGGCCGCAGGTGACTAACAATGAGTGCGTTCAACGCAATCGGCGACGACCGCGAGATCGACCGTGACGAGTACACCCCGAGCGTCGAACCCCAGCCCACGTGGTGTCCCGGCTGTGGTGACTTCAGCGTCCTGAAGGCGCTGAAGCAGGCGCTCCCGGAGGTCGGAAGAAACCCGGAGGAAGTCCTCTGTGTGACGGGGATCGGCTGTTCGGGCAAGCTGAACAGCTACCTCGACTCTTACGGCTTCCACACGATCCACGGCCGATCGCTGCCGGTCGCTCGCGCGGCGAAGCTGGCCAACCCCGGCCTCGAAGTGATCGCCGCCGGCGGTGACGGTGACGGCTACGGCATCGGGGGCAACCACTTCATCCACTCTGCCCGCGAGAATCACGACATGACCTACATCGTGTTCAACAACGAGGTCTTCGGCCTGACGAAGGGCCAGACTTCGCCCACGAGCCCGAAAGGTCACAAGTCGAAGACCCAGCCCTCGGGCAGCGCCAAGGATCCGCTCCGACCGCTCTCGATGAGTCTCACCGCGGGTTCGAGCTACGTCGCCCGCACCGCCGCAGTGAACCCGAACCAGGCCAAGGAGATCCTCGTCGAGGCCATGGAACACGACGGCTTCGCCCACGTGGACTTCCTCACCCAGTGTCCGACCTGGAACAAGGACGCCCGCCAGTACGTGCCCTACGTCGACGTCCAGGAATCCGACGACTACGACTTCGACATCACCGACCGGCGTGAGGCCGCCGAGATGATGTACGAGACCGAGAGCGCCCTCTACGAGGGCGAGGTGCTCACCGGTCGCTACTACGTCGACGAGGACCGCCCGTCCTACCAGGAAGAGAAGCGAGCGCTCGGCGAACTCCCCGACGAACCGGTCGCCGAACGCTACTTCGACGACGATGCCGAGTGGGAGCGCAGCTACGACCTGCTCGAACGACACACGTAACGTCGCCCACTTTTCTTTCGTCGCCGTGTTCAGTTGCCAGATTGCGCCGGCGACCAACCCTTGGCGAAGAGCCTGGTGAACCAGCTTCCGACCAGCAAGAGCACGAGGAGCACTCCGAGAGCCGTCGGGTCGAACCCGACGATCATCTCGCGGAGCCCGTACCCGAGGGTCACGCTGCCCATGAGCAGGGCGACCGCGCCGACGCGTCTCCCGGCGACGGTTCGATCGACGGCACCCGATTCGTCGAAGTCGGCGTGGAGGTCGACGCGGTCCCGGAACGCGATGAGGTAGCCGAGGCCGAGCATGCAGACCCCGCCCAGGGCCCAGACGCCGCCACTCAGCCAGTGCACTTCGACCATTGTCGGTGACTCCGTGGGTGTGAGAAATACGTCTTGTGTTGCTCACCGGGCGGGTCGATTTCGTTCGCGTCCGCGAGAACTGACTGGCAGTCGCAGGGGTGAACCGTCAGGATCACGAACGTGTGCACGACGGTTTTCGATACAAAAGATATTTTTCCGCTGGCGCAAATTTTCCTCCTATGAGTACCCAGTCGACCCGGGACCGTATCCTCTCCGTCCTGGAGTCGGACGCGCAAGCTTCCTACGCCGATATCGCGGAGCAGGCCGATGTCTCGAAACCCACGGTCAGAAAGTACATCGACGAACTGGAATCCGAAGGAGTGATCGTCGGTTATTCGGCCGACCTCGATCCGAAGAAACTCTCGAACCAGCTCATCTCGCTCGTGGGAATGGACGTCGAGAGCGAATCCTACATCGAGGCCACGCAGGCGTTGAAGGAGATGGACGTCGTCGAGAGTCTCTACAGCTGTACGGGCGATCACATGCTCCTCGCGGAGGTCCGTGCCCCTGACGGGGACGAACTCGGCTCGATCATCAACGAGCAACTCCTCGCGGTCGACGGCATCACGGCAGCCCACCCCTGCTTCCTGCAGGAGCGACTGAAATGAACGCACGTGACGGGGACCGCCGCGGTCGAGACAGCCGCTCGATCGCCCGTTCGACGACGCGTCGACGTGTTCTCGCGGCTGCGGGTGTCGGTGGTGTCTCGCTCGTCGCCGGGTGTGTGGGTGGCGAAGAAGAGCCGGACGGACCCGACGACCCGTCGGATGACGGGTCGGACGTCCCCTACACCGCAGCCGGGAACGCCATCGACGACCACCCGATCGACGAACCGGTCAAGTTCATCCGATCTCACAAGTGTCCTGTCTGTGGGATGGGGCCGGCGGATTACGCCGGGTGGGCCTGTCAACTCGCTCACGCGGACGGCACTGGCCTGTTCTTCGAGTCGCCGGGCTGCCTCCTCGCATACGTCGTCGTCCCGCGAGCCCATCCGACCGACGCACCGATCGAGCGCATCTGGTTCGTCGACGCCGTGAAAATCGAACTGTTCGATGCCGCAGACGGCTACCTCGTCGCAGAGACCGAACTGGAGAATCAGAACGGGCCGATGGGCGGGAATCCGGTCCCGTTCGCGACGCGTGAGCGCGCGGCGGCGTACGTCGAGGACGCGGATCACCTGGACGAGGATGCGATCATCACCATGGACGACGTGGATTTCGAACTGGCCGACTTCTATCGGGGCAATCGGATGCCCGACGCGCCGACCGCCACGGGCGACTGAACCTGCTCACGAAGCGACTGCCGCGGTCGAAAAGGATTGGGTGCTGGCCCGGCTGGGCACGAACGTGCGTTCGATACCCGACCGTCGCGTTACGCCGCTGGCTGGTCTCGCGGTCGCCGTGTTCGCGGCGAGTACGAGCGCGATTTTGGTCCGCTGGAGTGGTGCTCCGTCGACGGTCGCCGCGTTCTACCGCGTGCTCTTCACGACACTGCTCGTGGCGCCAATCGCCGTCTGGTTTCATCGCGAAGAGTTCGCCCGGCTCTCGCGGCGCAATCTCGGCCTCGCCACGCTGGCCGGTGTCGCGCTCGCGATCCACTTCGGAACCTGGTTCGAGAGTCTGGATCACACGAGTGTGGCGGCGAGCGTAACGCTCGTCCAGTTACAACCGGTCTTCGTGGTCCTCGGTGCAGGACTCGTCCTCGGCGAGCGGATCACTCGCCGTACAGTCGCCGCCATCGGCGTCGCGATCGCCGGTGCCGCGGTCATGTCCTTTGGGGACGCCGGGCAGGCGCCGCTTGCTGATTCGACCGCATTCGGAAATGGCCTCGCGCTCGTCGGTGCGATGACGCTGGCCGGGTACGTCCTCGCCGGGCGGTCGATCCGTCAGCGCGTCTCGCTCTTTCCGTACGTCACCGTTGTCTACGCCGCGTGTGCGATCTCCCTGTTCGCCGTCGTCGGCGTCCAGGGCCACGCCTTCGTGGCCTATCCACCCACCGAGTGGCTGCTCTTTCTCGCCATGGCGCTCGTCCCGGGTATTCTGGGTCACACGCTGATCAACTGGACGCTCGAACACGTCGAATCGGTCGTCGTCAGCGTCGCCTGGCTGGGCGAACCGCTTGGCGCGACGCTGCTCGCGTTCGGCCTCCTCGGCGAGGTGCCGGACGCGATCACGCTCGCAGGTGGGGTGCTCGTCCTCGGTGGCATATTCGCGACCACTCGCACTCGGGACCATGATGGGTGAGTGTGATCGCAGTTCATCCGGCTGTGTCGGCTGCCAGTGCCGGAATCGTTTCCCACAGTCACCTATCCTGAAGGAAGAACCGATGCAGTTGGATGACCTACCGTTTCACCGCCCGGTGCTGACTCCGTCGTCGACTTACTCCAGTCGCTGGTCCTGCAGTCGATTCTTCGCTTCTGTCCGACGTTTCTCCGAAAATCGGGGGGATTCGTCGCTGAAGTCGATCTCGACTTCGTCGATCGTCCGGCGGTAGATGTTCGTTCGCCGCCCCTCGTCCGAGAGCTGACGACCTTCGCGTTCCAACAGCCCGGCCTCGACGAGGTCTTCGATGCGTCGATAACAGGTCGCGATCGGTATCTCGATATCGTCGCTGAGTGTCTGTGCCGATTTCGGTGTTCCCGCCGCACACAAGATTTCCGCGCTATATTTGCTCCCGAGGGCGCCGAGAACCGTCCCGGGGTCCGGCTTCCCTGCCTGGGGACTCTGTGACATCCTACTCCACGATTGCCAAGTATCAGAGTTGAATCTTGTGGTTGTCGATACTATCACCGATTACTGATAGTCTGGGCTGGATGGAAACGGGAGGGCTCTTCAGTTTCTGAACTGTGGGGCGGATTTGCCGATAGGTCCTGAAGCGACTGGTACCGGGTATGAATTTACTGTACCGACTATCCGGGGGATGCCCCACCTCTGTTCGCACGACGCCTCATCCGACGCGTGTATTCGTCATGCGTCCGTCCCTGTCGCCGGTTCGACCTGCTGTGGCGCCGCTCAGCGGTAGACGTAGGCGAGCCAGACGCCCGTCACGACCAGACTGAGTGCGAGGACGCCCCAGCCCACGGCGTCGATCGGAAGGTCGGACCCGGTCTCGAGGACGATCTGCGAGTGTTCGAACATACCCGGTACTGTTGGTGCCGGCCCCTTAACCGTTCAGATATTCGCGACGGTCGGTCTTTGCCGCGTCGCGACGTGGATTCGTCTCTGCTGCTACCGCCGGAGCCGCGTGTCTTTTGCCGATGCCGGTCCAATCCAGTAGCATGAGTAAACTGGGGTTCGTCGTGAACCCGATCGCGGGGATGGGCGGGCGAGTCGGGTTGAAGGGGACCGACGGGATGCTCGCGGAGGCTCGCGACCGAGGAGCTGAGCCGCGGGCACCCGAGCGAGCCCGCGAGGCCATCGAGGCGTACGTTGGGCGTGATCCCGACGCGACAATTTTCACTGCGGGATCACCGATGGGTGCGGACGCCGTTCGTGACGCCGGTATCGAACCGACCGTCGTGTACGAACCGCCGGAGACACTGTCCGAGACGAGTGCCAGCGATACCCGGGAGACGGTCCGCTCGCTTCTCGACCACGACGTGGATCTCGTCCTGTTCGTCGGCGGCGACGGGACGGCCGTGGATGTCGCTTCCGTCCTCGAAGCAAGCGACGGCGAAACCCCGATGCTGGGCGTCCCAGCCGGCGTGAAGATCTACTCCGCGGTGTTCGGGGTCACGCCGGCGGACGCTGGTCGCGTCGCCGCGACGTACGACGATGTCGCGTCTCGCGAGGTGAACGACATCGACGAAGCCGCTTATCGGGAGGGAACGGTCCAGACCGAACTCAAGGCCGTCGTTCCCGTGCCTGTGACGCGACGTGTCCAGTCTGGCAAACAGCTCGCGAGCGGGAGCACCGAGACGCTCGCCGCCGGGTTCGCCCGCGAGATCGATCCGGAGCGGACGTACGTCTTCGGCCCCGGTGGTACCGTCGGCGCGATTCAGGATGCACTCGAGGCCGAGTCGTCACCGCTGGGGGTCGACGTCTGGCGCGACGGGGAGACCCTCGCACGCGACGCCGCCGAAGCGGACGTTCTCGAGACGATGACCGACCCGACGACCGTCGTCGTCTCGCCGATCGGCGGCCAGGGCTTCGTCTTCGGGCGCGGCAATCACCAGCTCTCGCCCACCGTCCTGCGGCGGGCCGACGACATCGAGGTGGTCGCGTCGGGAGCGAAACTCGACGGGATCGACGTCCTCCGGGTCGACACGGACGACGCGGCGCTCGACGAGTCGCTCCGCGGCTGGATGGACGTTCGAACCGGACGGTTCACCACGCGAATGGTCAAAGTAGTCTAGTGGTCAGCGCAGCCTCCCTCACTGGATTGGGCGATGTGCTTCCTCTCTAACTCTCACTCACGCTCTCGCAGCCGATTTCGCGCGACACAGGGGAAGGCGTCGCGTCCGATGGAACACCCCTAGGGATGCAGTACTTTTGGATCGTATATAAGGCACTATGGATAGGGTTAAACACACTCTCGTCCTACCCGCTCCTATGAAAACGCGAAAGGTCCAGCGACTCGGACCGTCCACGCTCGCGATGACGCTGCCCGCGGAGTGGGCGAGCGCACAGGACGTCGAGAAGGGTGACGAGGTGTCGCTGCGGATGGGGTCGAATGGAACGCTGACGGTACTACCGGAGTCGGCCCACGCCGAGGAGACGGAAGCGGTGGTTCACTCCGACGAACTCGATGCTAACGCCGTCGAGCGGGCAATCGTCGCACAGTACGCCCTCGGTCGGCGCGTGATCCACGTCGAACGCGAAGATGGAGCGCTCGACTCGGACATCATCAACGCGGTCTATCGCGCGGAGACGCAACTGATGGGTCTCGGCGTGATCGAAGAGACGCCCGAGAGCATCGCCATCCGGTGTTCCGTCGATCCGGCGGATTTCACGCTCGATAACTTGCTCACCCGGCTCGAACGCACCGGCCGGACGATGCGTGGTGAGGCGATCAAGGCGCTCGCCCACGGGAACCCAGATCTCGCAGAGCGTGCGCTCAACCGCGAACGCCAGGCGAACAAGATCTTCGTGCTCATCCTCCGGCTCATCTTTAGCGCACACGGCAATCCGGCGGTCGCGCAGGCCGTCGGTCTCGACGGCGGCGTCTCGCTGATCGGCTACCGATCCATCGCGAAGAACCTCGAACTCACGGCCGACAACGCAGAAGACGTCGCCGACATCGTCATGGAAACCGACGGCCACACCCTGGACGTCGAAAACGCCGTCATGGCCGACGTCCGTGCGTTGAACGACGAGGTCGACGAGATCACCACCCTGGCCGTGGAAGCTGCCGTGAATCGCGAGTACGATCTCGCGATCGACGCCCGGACGAGTTTCGGTGAGATCTCCGCCCACGAACGCGAGATCCTGACGTCGTTACCCGAGATGCCGAACGAGGATCTGCTCCAGATCAGGGAAGTCCTCGTCAGTCTGGAGCAGACGGCCCAGTACGCCGTCAGAAATGCAGAAATCGCGGCCAACCTGTCACTAAACGAGGAATCGGCCCACACGACGATCTCCTGACGACCCGTCTGGAGTGCGACGCCGCACTTTCGGTCAGCCTTCAGGTCTCGACCCGGGCGCGATGGCCAAAGTTAAGACAGTGCCGTCACGAGGGCGTAGCATGACTACGTCAACGAATGCGACGGATCGCGGCATCGGACTCTCGGTGCTCTTCGGCGCGCTGGCCGTGCTGGGTGCGATCGTGATGGCAGTCGGTGCGCCGGAGCAACTGGCGGCCTGGGGATTCGCCGCAGCCGTCATCTTTGGCTGTCTGGCAGTCGTCGCCGCCCACAAGCTCTGGTGAGCGCCCTCCCTCCTGCCAACAGTTAAGGCCCGCGAGTGCGTACTTTCGGTGAACGAATGAGCGACTACTCCGACGAAGACCGGCGGATCCTCTCGTATCTTCGTGAGAGTGCAGCCCGGGGTGAACAGTACTTCCGGGCGAAGAACATCGCCAGTGCGATCGGCCTCTCTTCGAAGCAGGTCGGTGCCCGACTTCCGGAACTCTCCGAGAAGTCTGAAGACGTCGACATCGAGAAGTGGGGACGTGCGCGCTCGACCACCTGGCGCGTCACGATCAGTTGATTGACCTAACTGCCCTGCAGTTGCCGGTCGCCGACTTTTTAGCTACCGCGTGCCCAGTGAGGTCATGACCGTACGGGTCGAACGGACCGACGAGTTCGACGTCGAACCCGCACAGCTCTGGGCGTTCATCGCCGATCCGGCGAACCGGGCTCGGGCGATCAGCGTCGTCGAATCGTTCTCGATCGATTCGGCGGACGGCCGGCGCTGTACCTGGGAGGTCACATTACCGATTCCGTTTTTTGATCGAACGGCCACCGTCGAGACGTACGATCGTGTCCGTGAGCCGCCGACGAACGTGGAATTCGTCGGCCAGTCTTCGGCCTTAGACGTCACCGGCCGACACGAGATCGCCGACCGGGACGGTGGGTCCCAGCTTCGAAGCGAGTTCGTCGTCGAGGGGCGGCTTCCCGGCGTCGAACGCTACTTCACCCGAAAGTTAGACGACGAACTCGAGAACCTCCGCCGGGCGGCCGAGCGAGCGTTCGAACGGGAGTCGACGGAGGGATCGGCGTGACCGACGGGTCGTTCCGGCTCGCGCTCGCCCAGTTCGGGCCCGACGCAGGCGCGGTCGCCGACAATCGAGCGCGAGCGATCGAACTGATCGAACGGGCAGCGGCTCGCGGTGCCGATCTCGTCGCACTCCCCGAGCTGTTCTCGGTCGGCTACTTCGCGTTCGACGCCTACGAACGGGCGAGCGAACCGATCGAGGGTGAGACGGCCCGACTCGTCGCCGACGCTGCGGCCACCAACGACGTCGCCGTCCTCGCGGGGACGATCGTCGAGGATCTCGCGGCGACAGAGAGCGTGCAGACGCCTGCACCGTCGGGTCTGGCCAACACGGCGATGCTCTTCGATGCCGACGGTGAGCGTCGTCTCGTCTACCGAAAGCACCACCTCTTCGGGTACGAGTCGGCGGAGAGCGACCTGCTCGTTCCCGGCGACGCCGTCGATGTCGCCGAAATCGGCCCGTTTACCATCGGCGTGACCACGTGCTACGACCTCAGATTTCCCGAACTCTACCGCCAACTGGTCGAGCAGGGGGCGACGCTCGTCCTCGTTCCCAGTGCCTGGCCGTATCCCCGCGTCGAACACTGGCAGACACTCACTCGATCACGTGCCATCGAGAACCAGCTGTACCTCGGTGCGGTCAACGGCGCCGGGTCGATCGAGGAATCGACGTTACTCGGCCGGTCGACGGTCTACGATCCCTGGGGGACACCGATCGCGTCGACCGGGGACGATTCCGGACTCGTCGTCGCGGATCTCGATCCGGCCACGGTTAGCGACGTTCGTGCGGACTTCCCGGCGCTCGCTGATCGACGGGACACAGTGTGAATCGATGATTACGAACCGGTGAGGCGCGTAGTGGTCCGCGCCCCAGGCGAAATCTCTTCTCTGGTCGTTTGTCAGATTCCCTGTGTACCGTCATCGAGCGACACAGGCGGTGATATCGCCGAACGGGTACCGACCGGGACACTTTTGGTGATAGCTAACATTGGATTACCTGCCGGTATCCGGCGCTTTTCACGTCGATATCGGTACATCCGCTCGGTCGCCACCGCCAGGACCCACGCCTGCCCCACGACCCGGCCACGCCGGCAGCCGGGTCGTCTCTCCGGCGTGGCGTGGTTCGTGAGGTCGGGTACAACCGCTCGTTCATCGACGTAATTCTCGACTATCTGGTGACATCCAGGGTTGCTTGTCCCCACTCTTCTGGGACACCGGCGCTCACCGAGGCGAGAAAACGCACGACGAGCCGAAAAAAAAAAAACGCGTGAAAACGGTGTGTTCGCGAGTTAGTCGTCTTCGGTCTTGATGTCCGCGGAGAGACCCTGGGCCATCTCGATCTCCTTCGAGTTGTTCAGCGTCCAGGCGGTGCGCTCCGTGACGGCCTCGATGGCCTCGCGGGCGCTCGGGTAGCCGTTGCCGGACTTCTTGACGCCGCCGAAGGGCAGCTGGATCTCGGCACCGATACACGGCAGGTTGGCGTAGGCGAGGCCGAGGTCGGCGTGGTCGCGGAAGTAGTTGATCTGGCGGTAGTCCTCGGAGATGATGGCGCCGGCCAGGCCGTATGGCGTGTCGTTGTGGATCTCGAGGGCACGCTCGATGTCACCCGAGTACTTCATCAGGGCGACGTGCGGGCCGAAACACTCCTCTTTGATGCAGCGAAGGTCGGGATCGTAGTCGATCTCGTAGACGAACGGGCCGACCCAGTTGCCGTCCTCGTGACCCTCGGGAATCTCGTCGTCGTCGAGTTCAAACCGGTCGACGAGCACGTCGGCGCCCTCCTGCTCGGCGAGTTCGTTGTGCTTCCGGATCTTCTCGACGTGGCCGGGCTCGATCGCCGGGCCCATGAAGGTGTTCTCGTCGAGCGGGTCGTCGACGGAGACCTGCTTCGCCGTCTCGACGTAGCGTTCCTTGAACTCGTCGTAGACGTCCTCGTGGACGATGAGGCGCTCGGACGAGACACAGCGTTGGCCGGTCGTCTTGAACGAGGACATGATCGCGGCGTGGACGGCGATGTCGAGATCGGCCTCTTCGGTGATCACGATGCCGTTCTTGCCGCCCATCTCACAGGCAGCGAGCTTGCCGGGTTCGCCGCCGACCTTGCCGGCGATCTCGTGGCCGACCTCGGCGGAGCCGGTGAAGAGGACGGTATCGACGCGCTCGTCGTCGGTGATCGCCGCGCCGGCGTCGCCGTAGCCCTGGACCATGTTGAAGACGCCCTCGGGGAGACCCGCGTCTTCCATCATCTCGGCGATGACCTGGCCGCACCACGGGGTCTGCTCGGCGGGCTTCCAGACGACGGTGTTACCCTCGACCAGCGCGAGCGCCATGTGCCAGAACGGGATGGCGACCGGGAAGTTCCACGGGGTGATGCAGCCGATCACGCCGCGGGGCTTGCGGCGCATGTAGGCGTCCTTCGCGCCGACCTCCGAGGGGACGACGTCGCCGTGTGGGTGGCGGGCGTTCGCGGCGGCCCACTCGACCATGTGGTAGGCCTCGACAACGTCGGCTTTGCCTTCGCTGATCTCCTTGCCACACTCTTTGGTGACGATCTCCCCGAGTTCGTCGGTTCGATCGCGCATCTCGTGGTAGATGTCCCAGAGGTACTCGGCGCGGTCGATGTAGGAGAGTTCGCGCCACTCGTCGAACGCGTCGTCGGCCGCGGCGAGCGCGGCGTCGACGTCGTCCTCGGTCCCGCGGTGGAACGTGGCGATCGATTCGCCCGTCGCCGGATTCTGACTGTCGAACGTTTCACTGCCTGTGCCTTCGGTCCACTCGCCACCGATGTAGTGGCCGTAGGCGTCTGTATCGGCCTGTTGACTCATGTTCAGGCAAAATTTCGCCAACCGGCATGAAAAACCCTGCTATCCGGCCGGCGGACCGAGGCCGAGGTCGAAGTCGATTCGCCCGTCGAAACGTGCTGTCACGTCCCGTCAAGATCGGCAACTTTCTCGAGTTCGCCGCGGAGGACCGTGCTGTCGAACTCGTGGTCGGGACGCAGCCGGACGAAATCGAGAAACTCACGTGCGGCGAGCAGGTCTTCGCCACCGTAGTGGCTGGCCGCGATTGCCACGGCGTCCCGGGCCCCGAGCCGGGGTTCGAGGACGGCGAGTGCACAGGCGAGGTCGTAGCCGCGGGTCACCCGCTCGCGTCCCTCCCTCACGCGCGTCGCATCGATGACGTAGAGGTCGCCGTCGGTCACGAGGAGATTCTCGGCGCGGAGGTCGCCGTGGGCGAGTCCGTGCCGGTGCATCGTCGCGAGCGTCTCGAACAGGTCGGGAGCGATGGCCCGAACGGACTCGTCCGTAAGTTCGTCGAGTGATTCGAACGACGGGAGGTACTCGAGGACGAGCACGCCGAGCCCGTTCACCTCGAACGCGTCCATCGGTTCCGGCGCGTGGCAGCCGATCTCTCTGATACGATTGGTCGCCTCGTACTCGTGTTCGACCATCTCGAGCGGCGAGTCGAACCGGTCGAAGAAGCCGCTGGTTCCGGTGGTGATCGCCCCGGCGTTTCGACCGGCCGTCAGCAGCGAGTGGACGCGCGTGTTCTGGGTGGAGACGATCTTGACGAACCACTCGTCGTCGATCACACAGGGGGTCGAGAGCCAGTTATCGGCCGCCAGAAACTCGACGCGAACCTCGTCGCGGCCGTATCGCTCGGCGAGGGAACTGGCGACGCGCTCCAGTCGATCCCAGGCGATCGTGCCACGAGCCAGCTGGCGGATGTCCATCCGTTGGCACATTTGCCCCCCGATGGTATAATCGTCTCGGCGCGACGCTCCCACGCAGATGGGTGCTCGCTCGAAGGCGGAGGGCGGTGTCAATTTCCGTTCGACGCCGGGTCGGTTCCCGGCACGTCGGACGGATCCTGCACGACGCCGACAGCCAGCGCGTCGACCGAAATCTCGTCGACTTCGATTCGTTCGATCGTGAACGCCGTGATCTCTTGCGTCGACGCTGCGTCGGCTGTCACGGTGCCCGTGTCGGACGCACCAGACGTTTCGTCCGTACCGCCGGTTTCGTGCTCGGTCGCCCTCTCGTCCGTCGCGTCAGTCGTGTTCTCCGAGTTTGATTTGCAATCTTTGTCGGTGTTGTTCGCTTGCGTGTGAGCGGCGCTCGACCCGCCATCCGCGGCCACGGGCATCGGTACGGCCCCGTCACCGGCAGGCTCGGCGACGGACAAGGTCTCGACGGTGACCTGCGAGACGTTCATCGACTCGACCGTCCCGTTCCGAAACACCAGTTCGTCCGCATCCTCGTCGATCATATTCACCGTGGCACCTGACTCGTCAGTGATCCCAAGATCCGTCGCCGAGACGTTCTCCAGTTCGAGGAACGCGATGTGAACGTCCGAGAGGGACATCGAGTCCTCGTCTACGCCAAGTTCGGCCGCGATCTCGGCATCTTCCTCGATGTCGACGCGAGCAACGTGCAGTTGTTCGACAGTCACGTTCTCGACGGTGACGGTCTCGTACTCGAACGGGTGGCCCTCGTCTTCCACGGACGTGCTATCGTCCGACTCGGGTGCTGCCGTGTCGGGATGTTCGTCACGGTCAGTCGTCTTGTTGTCAACTGCCGGGGTATTTACTTCACGTTCGTTCGTCGTCTCGTTGTCCACGACGGGGGGTTTTGCCTCGCTCTCGTTCGTTGGATCGGTTTCAGGCGCTCCCTCCGCAGCGCTTCGGTTCTCGCTCGCGTTCGATGTGCCGCCGTCGTGTTCGGTGACCGCGTCACTCCGGTTCGTTTCGTTCGGTCCGTCCCCACTCGCGCCACCGGGTGTCCCGGCGAGGACGATGCTCCCCGCGAGGACGACTCCGAGTACGACGATGCCGATTCCAATCGCCTTGACTCCGGATACCATGTGCTCGCGCTCTGCACCCACACGGCTAAAACGGGACAACCGTTACACCGGATTTCAGCGAGTAGTGGCGTGTTGGGCGAGCCGTTCGCTCCAACCGTTGGTTCGACGGTGGCCGTAGCGCGGCGTGGGCTCGACTCGATGATGGAACTGATGTAGCGCCAGCAGGTGTCTCGTTTGTAGGGTGGACGGTGACTGCCGTCCTCGTGTTCAGGCTCGGTTTTGTGGGTCGAAGCCCGAGTATAGACATCCACTGGCACAGCTACCCGTCGCTAGTCTTTTACAGTCATCGAGGCGAAACGTCGGGTACATGCACGCCGTATCGGCTTTCGGCGATGCGATCGCCGTGACGCGAGACTATCTGACACCCGTCGACGCCAGACAGTGGTTCAAACTCGCTGTCGTGGTCGTGTTCGTCTCGGGGCTGGCGGTGACGCCACCGTCGATGCCGGCGGGTGAGCCGTCCCCGACGCCGGTCGTGGACGGGACGACCGAGCCGATGCCGTTCGATCAGCCGATTTCTGACGCCGATCTGATTGCGCTGGCCATCGCCGTGGCGGCACTACTTTTCGGCGTGTGGCTGGTCTTCACGTTGGTCGGGTCGCTCCTCGAATTCGTGTTGATCGAGGCACTCCGCTCGGGACCCGTCGAGATTCGGGCCGGCGTTCGGGCACACGCGTGGAAGGGGCTGTCTCTGTTCGCGTTCAGGCTAGTGCTGGCTGTGCTCGCGCTCACGCTGATTACACTCCCCGCCTTCCTCCAGTTGCGTCCGATCGACCCGAGCCAGCCGATCGAACCGATCCAGCAGGCGTCGCTTTCGACCCTCGGTGGCCTGATCCTGCTGGCGCTCGTCGTCGGTCTCGTCTACTGGATCGTGATGCGGCTGACGACGGAGTTCGTCGTCCCGGTTATGCTGGGAACGGATAGCGGCGTTCGCGCCGGGTGGGGTCGATTTGGGCAGACGTTTCGATCGAACGTTGGCGAGTACGTCGTCTACCTCGTCCTGGTGACGGTGGTGGATTTCGTCGGCGCGATCGCCGTGGGGATCGTCACCGCCGCCGTGGGGATCGTCGTCGCGATTCCGTTCGTGGCGCTCGCGATCGTCGCGCTCTTTCTCGGCCCGCTCGCGATCCCATTACTGATCGTTCTCGTCGTCGCGGGCGCCGTCACGTTCTTGCTCCTCACTGCGGCGATTCGGATGCCGCTCGTCGTCTACGTCCGCTACTACGCCCTCCTCGTCCTGGGGGCGACGGATTCGACGCTGGATCTAATCCCGGATCGGCGCGACACCACCCGATCAGACTCCGGATGGGAGGAGTGGGACCAGGGCGACAACTGGGCCGGGCCGTCGTCCCGTGACTCGTCGGACTCGTGGTCGTCTCCGAGGGACGAAACCGAGTCGGATCGACCTGACGAGGGCCGGGACACGTCCGACGACTGGGGGTATCGCGGCGACGAACCGGATCGAACCGACGAAGATAATCACGACGACGGGTGGGGCTATCGCAACGACGACCGAGATCGGGACGATGGATGGTGATATGAGCGCCGAATCGAATCGTGAGGGCGTGTGGAGCCCTCCAGCTGACCCGTTCCCCCGGTTCATCTTGCGCTAGCGAGGATACCCGCCCCCTGGGGGCGGGCGAGGATGTCACCTCGGTCGCGGTCGGTACGTGTTGAACCTGACTCGTCTTCGATACAACGACCAGCCGCGTTCGGAGCGTTTATCTCAGGGGTCGGCAATTGTTGCAATATGAACTTCGAGCTCCCCGAGGAGCACCGGATGATCCGCAAGACGGTGCGGGACTTCTGTGCTGACGAACTCGAACCGATCGCCCAGGAGATCGAGGACGAACACCGCTTCCCCGCCGAAATCTTCGACCAGCTGGCGGATCTGGACGTGATGGGCGTGCCGATCACCGACGAGTACGGCGGGCTCGGCGGCGACACGCTCATGTACGCCGTCGTCGCGGAGGAACTCGGCCGCGTCTCGGGCTCGGTGGGACTCTCCTACGTCGCACACACCTCGCTGGCCTCCAAGCCGCTCGAACTCTTCGGTACCGCCGAACAGAAAGAACGCTGGCTCCGTCCGCTCGCGGAGGGCGAGTACCTCGGCGGCTGGGCGCTGACCGAGCCGGGAAGTGGCTCCGACGCCTCCGACATGAACACCACCGCCGAGAAGGACGGCGACGAGTGGGTTATCGACGGCACGAAGCAGTTCATCACGAACGCCTCCGAGGCCGGCTCCGTCCTCGTCAAGGCGGTCACCGACCCCGGCGCCGGCTACGACGGAATCTCGACGTTTATCGTCGACCCCGAGGCGGACGATGGATTCGAGGTGACCACCGTCTGGGACAAGATGGGGCTGAACGCCTCGCCGACCTGCGAGCTCTCACTCGACTCCGTTCGCGTCCCGGAGAACCGTTTGCTCGGAGAGGAGGGCGCCGGCTGGGACCAGACGAAGAAGACGTTAGACGGCGGCCGGATCTCCATCGCCGCCCTCTCGACCGGTCTCGCGCAGGGCGCGTACGAACATGCGACGGAGTACGCCGGCCAGCGCGAACAGTTCGGCCAGCCGATCAGCGACTTCGACGCGATTCGCGACAAGTTAGTCGACATGTACCGAAAGACCGAGCGTGCCCGTTTGCTGACTCACAAGGCTGCGCGCCGCTACGATGAGGGCCAGCCGGTCACCAAGGCGTCCGCGCTGGCGAAACTCGACGCGTCCGAAGCCGCCCGCGAGGTCGCAGAGCAAGCCGTGCAGGTACTCGGCGGCTACGGCTACACCACCGACTTCGCCCCACAACGGTTCTACCGCGACGCCAAGCTCATGGAGATCGGCGAGGGGACGAGCGAGATCCAGCACCTCGTCATCGGCCGGGAACTCGGCCTGTAGGAACCCGATTGACGCTCGCGGCCCGTGTGAGAAACGGGACTGGGTGCTGATTATCGGTCGTTCGGTGGTGATCGATGGCCTTTTTCACCGACGCACGGACACCTGCTATATGAACTGGCTGCTGACGATGCTCGGCGTCTTCAGTGTGCTCGTGGGGGCATTTGCCATCGTTCGGCCCGAGACGGCTATCGACCTCCAGCGCACGCACGGGCCCGACATCGCTGCCAATCGTGACGACGACTTCGTCGACGATATGGTTCGGACGACGCCCTGGGCCGGTGCGACACTCGTCGTGATCGGTGTGGCGATCCTCGTATTTTCTGTCGGCTAGCCCGTCGTCGTAGCATCACCACCCGCGTTGTTCGGCCGCGGTGGCGACGCGTTCGAGCGCGACGATGTACGCGGCCGTCCGCGGATCGTCGAGATCGTACTCCGCCATCGTCGCGGTGAGCTCGTCGAAGGCGTCGACAACGTGCGTTTCGAGGGCTTCGTTCACGCGCGATTCGCTCCAGGAGACGCGCTGTCGGTTCTGGACCCACTCGTAGTACGAAACGACGACGCCGCCCGCGTTGGCGAGAATGTCCGGGACGACGAAGACGTCGTTTTCGATCAGCACGTCGTCGGCCGCCGGCGTGGTCGGTCCGTTCGCCGCCTCGGAAACCACGTCGGCCGCGACGTCGCCGGCCAGGTCCGCGTCGATGGCGTTTTCGAGCCCGGCGGGGATCAGGAGATCGACGTCGAGAGTGAGCAGGTCCTCGTTCGTTCGCGTGTCTGCACCAGGGTAATTGACGACGCTTCCAGTCTCGTCTTTGTGCCGTTTTACGTCGACCGGATCGAGACCGTCGCGGTCGACGACCGCCCCGTCGGAGTCGCTCACGGCCACGACGGTCGCGCCGCGTTCGTCGAGTAGCCGGGCCGCAATCCAGCCAGCGTTACCGTAGCCCTGCACTGCGACGGTCGCGTCGGCGAGCGATCGACCGAGGTGGGAAAATGCCTCGCGCGCGGCCAGCACCGTCGAGCGCCCGGTCGCCGCAACCCGGCCGGCGCTGCCGCCGCTCTCGATCGCTTTGCCGGTGACGACGCCGGGTGCGGTCGTGTTTTCGAGCGTCTCGTAGGTGTCTTTGAACCAGTTCATCTCGCGCGGGCCGGTGTTGACGTCCGGTGCCGGGACGTCTCGATCTTCACCGACGAGCGGGCGCAGTTCCGTCGCGAACGCTCGCGTCAGGCGTTCGAGCTCGGCCGTCGAGTAGTCGGCCGGGTCGAGCTCGATCCCACCTTTTCCGCCGCCGAACGGGATGTCGACGATTGCGCACTTGTAGGTCATCCAGCCCGAGAGCGCGATCACCTCGTCGCGATCGATATCCGGGTGGTATCTGATCCCGCCCTTGTACGGGCCGCGGTCGCCGTTGAACTGCGAGCGGTAGGCCTTGAACTGGTCCAGGGTGCCGTCGTCGCGCTCGATCGTCAGGTTCGTCTCGAGGACGCGCTCCGGGTGCGACAGCCGATCGAACAACCCGTCGTCGATCTCGATGTGGGCCATAGCGCTCCGTAGCTGGGATCGGAAGTTCTCGTACGGCGTGGTCGGGCTCATACTCGCACTACTGTGCCAACGAGTATCAAACGAAGCAACGGCGTAATTCTTGCACAGTCACCGAACGCGGCTCGACCGATCAGGAGCGGATTTAGGCGGCTGTCGTCGAACAGCCGATCGTCGGCGTCTGACTGTAAACTCAGTCCCAGACTCCGGCTGCTTTCGACTGGTCGGCGATACGCTCTGCCTTCGCGATCAGCGGCGCGTCGATCATTTCGCCGTCGACCTCGAACACCCCGCGTCCCGCCGCCTCGGCCTCGGCTTTCGCGTCGAGAACGGCTCGCGCCCACTCCCGTTGGGCCTCGTCAGGGGTGAACGCCTCGTTGATGGGGTCGACCTGCGACGGGTGGATGGCCAATTTCCCGTCGAAGCCGTACTGAACGGCTGTTTCCGCCGACGCGATCAGTTGCGCTTTGTCGGAAAAGTCGGTCACCATCGTGTCGATGGCGTCTGTCCGGTGGGCTGCAGCGGCGAGGACCACACGCTGGCGGGCGTACGTGACTTCCGAGAGCGACGGGGTCGTCGTCGCGCCCAGGTCGGCCGCGAGGTCTTCCGACCCGAATACCAGTGCGTCGACGGTCTCGACCCCGGCAATTTCGGCCGCGTTGAGGATGCCCCGTGCGCTTTCGAGCAGCGCGAGCACCGGGAGCGACTCGCCGTACTCCGGAATCGCTTCCGCGATCGAGCGAAGCGTTGCCGACGAGTCGGCCTTGGGAACCATGATGGAATCCGGTATGTCGGCGTCCCCACCGAGAAGGGCCTCAAGATCTGCCTGCCACGCCGTCTGTGTGCTGTTCACCCGGACGCACACCTCGGCGTCGGGGTCGAACGACGGGTCGTCGAGGACGGCTGTAATCGCGTCGCGCGCCTCGGCTTTCCGGGTCGGGGCGACCGCGTCCTCGAGATCGAAGACGATCACGTCGGCGCCCGCGTCGGGCGCCTTGCGCAGCATTTCAGGACGGTCTCCCGGGGTGAACATGATCGAACGTCGAACCATGGCTACTCGTTAGCCAGGCGTCTTGTTGAACGTGTGGATTCCTCCGTCGACTCGTCTGGTCGGTTGTCGGCGCCTTGGACGCTCTTCGTGATTCGTCGCCGTGGTTCTGTCAACACTACCTTCACTATCTGGAACCCTGTAATCTGGGTATAATACTACGGCAACAATAATACATTTTATAGATTGTGTTTGAAGATATATTTATTGGAAGGGCGGGCGTCTGATTGCAGTATGCAACAGCCGACACGAGACGTGGCCGAAGCTGGAGTCGACGGTGATGCTGCATGAGTGACGGGGTCGATCGATCGCAGACGTCACGGCGTCGCGTGCTCAGGGCAGCCGGGGTTGCCGGAACGGCATTCGTGGCGACGCCCGCCGCCGCGCGCGGAGACGGTCGACAGCGTGAGGTCACGATCCGGAACGGACGTGCCCAGCCAGTCTTCGCCGACGCGAACGTGATTCGCGAGGATGTCTGGGTCGAGACGAATCTCGATACGGATGGGTCCGGCTCACCGGATCGGGTACACGTCGAAGTTGCTCGCCCGGCGGACACGGGACCGGACAATCAACTGCCGGTCGTCGTGCAGCCGAGTCCGTACTACGGCGGGCTGAACCGGGGCTCGTCACACCGGATGGACGAGGAGCTCTACGTCCCGCCGGAGTCGGACGCGAGAGCGAGCGCGGGGACGGGTGACCCGGTTATCACCTCGGAAGACGACCTACTCGAGTTCACTGGCACCGCGGCCGACACCATCGGACCGAGTGCGTACGAGACCGAGTTTCTCCCCAAGGGATTCGCCTGGGCCTACGCGGCGTCGATCGGAACGGAACGGTCGACGGGCTGTCCGTCGATCGGCGGTCCGACCGAGATCGAGGGCATCGAGACGGTCGTCGATTGGTTCAACGGGCGGGCGACCGCCTACGACTCACGTGTCGGCGGCTCACCCGTCGAGGCGACCTGGACGGGTGGTGCGACTGGCATGCTCGGGGTCTCCTACAACGGCACACTTCCGAACGGCGTCGCCGCCACGGGTGTCGACGGCCTCGAGACGATCGTGCCGATTGCGGCGATTTCGAGCTGGTACGACTACTACCGCTCGAACGGCGCTGTCATTGCCACCGGCCCGGGGGCGGGGTCGGCGATGGACACCGACTCGCTCTTCGACGCGATCATCACGCGCTCGAATCCGTCCGTCTGTGACGCCAGTAGACAGGACCTCGTCGACGGGCAAGAGCGCCTGACGGGGAACAGGAACGACTTCTGGGACGAACGCGACTACGTCCACGATGTCGACGACGTCGAGGCGGCCGTCTTCGCGGTCCACGGCCTCGACGACACAAACGTCAAGACGCGAAACGTCGCTCGCTGGTACGACGCACTGACAGCCGGCGACGGCGAGCACTCCCACCGGATGTGGCTCATGCAGGCGGCCCACGCCGATCCGATCCAGCATCATCCGGAGCCCTGGATCGACACGCTGAACGTCTGGCTCACGCACTGGCTCCACGAACAGGGCGATGCGATCGACGACATTCCGACCGCGACGGTCGAGCGGTCAGCCGGGGGGCTCGACACTTACGACGCCTGGCCACACCAGGCCGTCGAACGCGTCGACGTCACACCGCTCTCGATCGCTGACGGGCCGGGAATGTTGACCGTTCAGCCGACGATCGGCGACCCCGAACCGGAGTCGTTCGTCGACGACCCGTCGGTGCCGACCACGTCCCTCGTCGAGACGTTCGACTCGCCGTACGCTGTGGTGTATCGAACCGAGCCGTTGCAATCGGCCGTCCACGTCTCGGGAACGATCGAACCACGCCTCGCACTCGCGTCCGACGAGCCCGCCGCACTCGTCACCGTCGTGCTCGTCGAGTACGACCCGTCGGACGAGGCACACATCGTCTCCCGCGGCTGGATGAACGCCACGAACGCGGACTCGCTGTACGAATCCGAACGCATCTCGGCCAAACTGCCGGGCCAGTCCGTCACCTTCCCGATGCAGGCCGTCGACCACGTCTTCGAGCCCGACCACCGACTCGGGCTCGTCGTCCGATCGAGTGACTACGACTTCACGCGGCGGCCGTCACACCAGCCGGAACTCCAGCTTATCCCGGGCTGGTCGACGTTCGAACTCCCGGTCGTCGGCGGTCGTGATGCGTTCCGCGAGGCGAACGGAAACTGACGCGACGGCGCTTCGATTCGTTTTTGCCCCGGCGGAAACGATCGATCACGTATGCCAGGCCTGTACTACGAAGAATTCGAGGTGGGCGAGACGATCGAACACGAGCGTCGTCGAACGATCTCGGAGAGTGACAACCAGCAATTTTGCGATATGACGATGAATCAGCAACCGCTGCACTTAGACGCCGAGTTCGCCGCCGAGACGAACTTCGGCGAGCGACTCGTCAACGGCCTCTACACGATGGCGCTCGCGGTCGGCATCACGATTCCGGAGACCACCGACGGGACGATCGTCGCGAACCTCTCCTACGACAACGTCGAGCATCCGAAGCCGGTGTTCCACGGCGATACGATCTCCGTCTCGTCGACGGTGACCGACAAGCGAGAGACGTCCGACGGTGAGCGCGGCGTCGTTACGATGCACGTCACCGTCTCCAATCAGGACGACGAGGTCGTCTGCGAGTTCGATCGGACGGTCCTCTCGCGCAAGTGCCCGACCGAGTGATCCCGGGCGAGACGGATTCGTCGACTCGACTGACCGCCTTCCCGTCGAATCTACGCCTCTCCAGTGGATCACCGATCTTTTTGCGTCTCCCCCCGCATGGGCTGGTATGGTCGACGTCCTCGACAACAAACGGGTCGCCACCCGCCTTCGCATCCTCGTCGAGATCGCCGAGCGCCAGCCGGCGGTGAGCCAGAGCGAGATCGCCGACGAGGTGGGTGTGACGAGCCAGGCCGTCAGCGAGTACATCCGTGAACTCGTCGACGAGGGCTTCGTCGAGAAGGAAGCGCGATCGCGCTATCGCGTGACGAACGAAGGCGTCGACTGGCTCTTCCGGACGGCAGAAGACGTCCGCCGATTCGCCGACCACGTCACCGAGGATCTTCTCGGGGCGATGAACGAAGCGGCGGCGATCGCAACCGACGACGTCACAGAAGGTGAGACCGTCTCCCTCACGATGCGTGAGGGCTACATCCACGCAACGCCGACCGACGACGGCGACGCGACTGCCGTCGCGACGACCGACGCCCCTGCCGGTGGCGACGTCGGCGTCGCCGAGTGGGAGGGTGTCATCGATCTCGAACCCGGCACGGTGACAGTCTTCCAGATCCCGCCTGTCCGCGCTGGCGGCGCTGGGGCGGCCGATCTCTCGTCGAGGGAGACTACCATCGAAGCCGCGGATCTCGTCGTCGCCAGCGGTGTCGAGGCTGTGGTCGCACTGGAATCGATCGGGGTCGAACCTGCCGTCTCCGTCGGTGCCGGCTCGGTCGCGAGTGCGGGGGCAGAGCGCGGCCTCGACGTGATCGTGGCGGCGACGACGGACGTGGTCGGTCGTGTCACCGACGAACTTCGTGATGGCGACGTCCCGTACGAAGTGAAAGAAGCGTAGGGTGGCGAACGACTCGGTGCGTCGGAGTATCAGTGGTTCTTTGCTCGATTAGCCGATGTATCGCAGGTCGTCGTCGCTCGGGACGTCCATCGACGCCTGTGACTCCATTTCCCGAATCTTGCCCATGACGGCTTCCATCTCCTCGGCACGCTCGTCGAGCGAGTCGTACTCGACGTCGAATCCGAGGCGGGTTTCGAGCACCGACAGGACGGCTCTTGCACTCTTCGGATCGACGAGGTAGCCGCTCGTCTCCCCCATCAGACACGCCGCATCGACCCCTCGGCGGACACCCAATCCGAGAAGCAGCCCGGAGACGCCGACGATGCCGCCGGCGGGTTCGTCCTCGCGAAACTCGACGCCGGCGTCTTCGAGGTCGTCGATCATCGACTCGTCCGTGACCGCACCGATGACGTCGTACGATTCGATGAGTTCGCCGGTCGGAACGCCGCCGAGGGCGTAACACTGGCTCACGTCGAACGACTCGGCGACATCGAGAAACGCTTCGGCGAGCATGTAGTGTCCATCGCCGTGTTGTGCCTGGTGGTCACCGGTGAACACGAGCAGATCCTCACCGCCAGTTTCCGTGACGGCGTAGACCTCGGTGCAGGTAAGGGAGGCGACACCGTCTTCGACGGACACCTGCGGCGGAAACGCCGTGGAGTAGATGCGACGGACGAGTGTCGATTCGGCTTCGAACTCTTCGAGCAGGTGTTCGGCGACCAGGGATCCGACGTGGCCGACGCCGGGTAGCCCTTCGATCAGTACCGGGTCGTCGAGTTCGACGTCTGCGACGACGTCGATATCGAGTTCGTCCATACCCTACGACCGGTGGCGCCGCTTAAGTGCGCGTCGGTACTCGCCGGATGGATCGTCGGGGGAAAAGGGTGCTGGGGCGGAGTTGACAGTCTCGGCGCCGCATTCGGGACACGTCTCTGTCAGCGAGTAGACTGGCCGATCGTGCGTCGACCGAGGACAGATACGGATGTCGGATTTCACGGGTAAAACGTGCGATTTCGGGGGTTATTCGTCGTCGGTGTGGCGCTCTCGGTGGAACGATCCGGTGCCGCCTTCGTTCTCGATGGCGGTGATCGCTCGCTGGGCGCTCGCCTCGAGTTCCGCTTCGGCGGTCTTGTAGTTGGGCGCCTGGACCTGAATCCGGTATTCGGGCGCACCGACGTAGGTGACGTCGAGGTCGACCTCGTCCGGCACCTCGCCGTTTCCTTCGCCGGCGGAAAGCGCCGATTTGACGCCGTCGACGCCCGAGGCGGTTGGGTTCTCGAGATCGACGTAGCCGGTGACGTTGACGTAGGGGACGGAGACGTTCTCGCGTGCGGTGTCGACGATCGCTTCGATATCGTCGTCGTCCAGCCCACTGCCGTCGAGCGCCTCGGTACCGTGAATCGCCGACTCCTTGAACGCCTCGTAGAGCGTTGGGTGGACCGACAGGAGGCCGTTCGCGATGGCGGTGTAGGCGTCGCCGTCGATGTCCTCACCGAAGGCGAGTTCCATCCAGTTATCTGCCTTCTGTTCGTTCTTCCACTCCTGGATCTTCTCGGAACGCTGATGGTCGTTGACGTCCTTGATCGAGAGGTCGATTTGCTGGGCGTCCTTGTCGACATCGAGTACCTTACAGACGGCGATCTGGCCTTCGCTGACGTGGTCGCGGACGTTCTTGATCCAGCCGCTCGCGACCTCGGAGATGTGAGCGAGGCCACGCTTGTCCTCGTACTCCTGCAGGTCGACGAACACGCCGAAATCTTCGATCTCGTCGATCTTGCCGACGACGAGCTCTCCCGATTCGGGCCAGCCGCTGTACTTCATCGTGACTCGACTGGTTCGACGATCTCGTGGTCGATCGAGGCCTTGCCCCCGGTCGGCCGGGCGAGCGTCGTTCCGCAGACGGCGCAGGCGACGTCGGTCGAGGCCTTGCCGAAGACGATCTGTTCGTTCTCACAATCCTCACATCGGACGCGGTAAAATGTTCCTGCCATCTAAATCACTCCTGGAACTCGAGCCGGCCGGCGCGCCATCCCTCACGGAGGTGGGCCTTGCCGCACTCGCCACAGCGGTACTTGAGGTCGGTTTTCTTCGTGGGTTTGTTCCCACTGGGGACCTTCGAGAACTTCCCGGAGTTCCCGATCGTTGAGGTCTGGCGACGGCGTTGTCTGTCGGCGACCTTCTTCATTCCCGTCGAGCGGCCGGTCCGGACCTTCTCGACTTCGTGTTCGTGGTGTTCGTTGCAGTGCGGGCAATAGGTGTTGAATCTGCGTGGCATCTGCATAGCGGTCTCACTTACCGGCAGTTGGACACCCCCGCTTAAAACCCGTTTGGTTCGCCGTGCGACTCGCGACGGCATCGGGGGACCGATGCTCCGTCACTCCGAAGCGCTTACGGTTTGTCACTGTGACGGAGCGACTATGAAGCAACTCATCATCCACGGCGACCCCGAGATCAGGAAGGACGCCGTGCTCTCGATCGACGGCGAGGAGGTGGTCTGTTTCGGGATCAACCGCATGGGTGAGTGGCACGGCCCCGACCGCGTCCAGCTCTGGTGTACTGTCGGGACCGAAGACGAACGCGAGGCGTACGAACTGAGATCGTACATTCCGCACTTTCTGGACGTCGAACACTACGACGCCGACGAGGTTACGGTCGTCGAAGCTGCGGCCTGACTCGTCGTTCTCTTCCGCCAACGATCGCGTCTTTTTCTTTGCTGGGTGTGAGCAGTCATCGAGGCGCTGTGTAATTCACCGTGAGTATCTGCTAGTACTTTCTCGAACAGCCCCGCTCCATTTTTATGACGGCCCGTCCGTACACGCGGAGCGATCGAGACACAAACCCACATACGGCACCCGAATCACAACCCTTAACTGTCGTTCTCGGGTAGCATGAGTCAGCGGGATGGGATAGCCAGGAGATTCCGGCGGGCTCATAACCCGCAGATCGGTAGTTCAAATCTACCTCCCGCTATGTTTTGTCGCGAGCAAATTCGCGAGCGACACTCTTTCGACGAGTAGATTTGAATCAGGGAGTGTAGCGAACGAAGTGCGCGAAACGACCATGGTTCAAATCTACCTCCCGCTATGTTTTGTCGCGGGCAAATTCGCGAGCGACACTCTTTCGACGAGTAGATTTGAATCAGGGAGTGTAGCGAACGAAGTGAGCGAAACGACCGTGGTTCAAATCTACCTCCCGCTACGTCTTGACTACGAGCAATTCGCGAGCAGCCCGATTCAGACGTGGTAGTTTGAACGACATCGAGGTTCTGCGAGCGAAGCGAGCAGGTTCTCGGGGGTAGTTCAAATCTACCCCCGCTGCTTCGTTGTGAGAGCGATTTCGTGAGCAGCAACGGTCGTACGAGGTTCACGTTCTCTGTCGTCAGGTCTCTCTTGCCACACCTGTGTGACCAGATAGCAATTGGGAAACCACGTCATATTTTACGTCCGCGTGCTTACGGGGATTCGATGATCAAGTCAGCACTGTCGACGATTCACTCCGGCATCTCGTCGCTCAAGGATCCCGACTATACCGGGAGAAACCGCTGTCCACCGTGTACCGGTGTCAACGTCGGTTTGGCTGTCCTTTTCGGGTTCGCCGTCGGGACGGCTGTGCCGGTGCTTGGCGTGGCTACGTTCGGTCTCGCGCTCGCGGTAATCTACTTCCGGGGGTATCTCGTTCCCGGAACGCCGACGTTGACGAAGCGATACCTTCCGGATTCCGTCCTCGCACGGTTCGAACACGAACCGCCCGTCCTGACTGACGGTGGTGGGAACCCGCTTGAGGATGCGGTACGGAAGATCCAGTACCGGAAGGAACACAGCGTTGATCCGGAACGGTACCTGCAAGATGCTGAGGTCGTCGAGACAACTGACGACGGACGTACGTTGACTCCCTCGTTCAAAGAGAGCGCCGAGGAACACGCAGCGGCGTTCGACGGAGTTGTCGATGTCGAATTCATCGCGGAGATGTACGACGTAACGCCCGATGAGGTCTCCGTCCCCGAATACGACTATCCCGCGATTGAGACCCGCCGACGGGTCCGGCAGTGGCCCTCCGAAGCAGCATTCATCGTCGACGTCGCCGTCCACGAGGTGTTACAGGAGAGCCGCGACGACTGGCTGGACGTCCCCGTGGAACAGCGCGCCAGACTGCTCAGGTCGATCCGATCGCTCTGGGAAACCTGCCCCACCTGTGGTGGCTCGGTTTCGTTCGACGAGGAGACGGCCACCTCTTGCTGTCGAGAGTTCGAGGTTGTCACCTACCGGTGTCAGTCGTGTGACTCGCACTTTGTAGAAATGGATCCGGAGGATGTTGACGAGGGGACGGCGAAAAAGGGATTCATTCCGTAGCGCCTTTGAAACGGATTTTTCGGTCAGTTGTTCTCTTCGACGATTTCGACGTCCGTTTCGCTCGAGTGGTAAGCGCGTTCTGACCCTGGGACGTTCACTCGTGCTCGAAGCGTGTAGGTCCCCGGCTCGGCTCGTTCCCACTCGGACTTCGAGCGTTGGAAGCGCTGTAGCCAGCGTTTGTCGAACCGCTTCCGTCCATCGCCCGAGAAGGTGTGTTGACTCGTGTCTGCGGGCGGATCGTCGAGATCGGCGTGTGCGGCGTTTGGGTAGTCGTCCACCTCCCATTTCCACAGTAACGGTGTCGGCGTCTGGATGGAGACGCCGAACGGCATCCGATTGTACACCTCGACACTGAAATGGATGGGTTCGCCAACGGTATAGACCTCCTTTGGCGTCGAAATGTCGATCGCAATGGCACGCGTACTGATGGAATTTGGGATGAGCGTTCCGAGGAAGCCAGCATCGTCATCATCGGGAACGCTTGGCCCTTTGTCACTGTCGGAGCGCTCGTTAGGTGTGAACGGGCCCGTTTCCCGCTCGAGCGCGTTCGACTCATAGATACGACGCATCGCTAGGAGGGAGAGAGCCAGTGAACAAAACCGTTGTGATAGAACTGCTTAGTCGTCTGCTACCGCGTCGCTCGTATTTGTGGCACCCGGCTGTTTCGGATCATCGTCGTAGAGGTGACAGGCGATTCGGTGGGTTGTGCCGGTCGACTGTAACTCGGGATCGACCTGTTCGCAGGGCGACTTGAACCCGTCTGCGACGAGCGCTCGGGCATCCTCGAAGTTCTCCTCCGTCAGTCGGTCGACGGCCTGCGAGATGACCTGTTCCGCCTGCATATCCGAAAGCTGCATTGGGAGATCGAACTCCCGCCTGATGAGCTCGTCAAGGGTGTCCCGCGTGATCGAGTCGAGGTCGACGGTTTCGTCCGTCACCTGTGCGATTGACTTGAGGCTGTCGCTCGTAAGCAGGCGCTGTTTGAAGTCCATCAACTGTCGCCACTCTTTCTGTGGCATGTTGTACTCTTCCGGCTGGATCACCCGCGGACAGCGGGTGTGGAACCGACAGCCGGTTGGCGGATCGATTGGTGATGGAACCGACCCTGAGAGGTATATCTGTTCGCCGTCCCACAGCGGATCCGGTTCTGGAATCGCTGAGAGCAGGGCTTCGGCGTACGGATGGTACGGCGGTTCGAACACCTCGTCGGTTGTGCCGGTCTCGGCTATCTTGCCGAGGTACATCACGGCGATGCGGTCCGAGATATGCTCGACGACGCTCAGGTCGTGCGCGATGAAGATATACGAGAGGCCGAAATCCTCCTGGAGATCTTCTAACAGATTGAGAATCTGGGCCTGCACGCTGACGTCCAGTGCGCTGACTGGCTCGTCACAGATGATGACCTCCGGATCAACAGCGAGGGCTCTGGCGATGCCGATACGCTGGCGCTGTCCACCGGAGAACTCGTGAGGATACCGGTGACTGTGGCTCGGGTTCAGGCCGACGGTTTCGAGGAGTTCGTAGATCCGTTCGTCTCGCTCTTGCCCTTCGGCGATGCCGTGGATGTCGAGCGGCTCGCCGATGATGTCGCCGACGGTCATCCGCGGATTCAGGCTCGAGAACGGATCCTGGAAGATGTACTGGATGTCCGTCCGGACATCTCGGAGTTCACTCGAGGACAGTTCTGTCAGATCCTGGCCCTTGTAGTACACCGACCCTTCCGTCGGTTCGATGAGCCGCAGCATCGTCCGACCGAGTGTCGTCTTTCCGCACCCACTCTCGCCGACGACGCCGAGCGTTTCGCCCTCGTGGAGTTCGAGATCGATATCGTCGACGGCTTTGACCTTGTTCGACCGACCGAGCATACTGTCCATGAACCCGCTGGCCGTGTCGTAGTACTTCTTGAGTCCGCGCGCTTCGAGGATGGGTTCGCTCATTGGTTGTCACCTGTAATTTGGCTGGCGGGCGCGTTCGATTTCGAATCCTCGTTTACCGTAACCGAGTAGTCGAGCTCGCCGGTCAGGTCACCGGAGTATGCCAGACAGGCAGCTGAGTGGTTGGTACCCACCTCCGAGGCGGGCTTACCTGTCTTGGTGTCGAGTAGTTCGGGCTCGCTGAGCGTACAGGCCTCTTCGGCGTACGGACAGCGCGGGTGGAAGCTACACCCCGGCGGGAGTTCGACGAGGTCGGGCATTTTGCCCGGAATCGTCTGGAGTCGGTCCGTTGAGTCGCCGATCCGCGGAATCGAACTCATCAGGCCGACCGTGTAGGGGTGTTTCGGATCGTAGAACAATTCTTCGACAGGCGCCTTCTCGACCGGTTTGCCCCCGTACATTACCATGACACGGTCGCAAATCTCTGCGATGACTCCCAGGTCGTGCGTGATGAGCTGAATCGCCGTGTCGAACTCCTCTGCGAGGGACTCGATTTCCTCTAAGATCTTCGCTTCGATCGTCACGTCGAGCGCCGTCGTGGGCTCGTCGCAGATCAGTAGATCCGGATCACAGGATAGGGCCATCGCGATGATGGCACGCTGTTGCATCCCTCCAGAGAATTCGTGCGGGTAATCACTGTAGCGCTTTCTGGCCTCCGGAATCCCGACTTTCGCGAGGAGGTCGATCGTCTCTTCTTTGGCCTCGGATTTGCTGTAGTCGAGGTGGTGTCGCATCGCCTCGGCGATCTGCTCGCCGACGCTGTACACCGGGTTGAGTGCCGTTTGGGCGTCCTGGAAGATCATTGCGATCTCGTTGCCCCGGATCGATCGAACCTCGTCTTCGGACATCGATAGGATATCCTGGCCCTTGAAGCGGATCTCCCCGCTTTCGATGTGGCCGGGACTGTCGATGAGTCGCATGAGCGAGAGCGCGGTTACACTCTTTCCGGCCCCGCTTTCGCCGACCACGCCGAACTTCTCTCCGCGTTCGATGGAGTACGTAAGATTGTCGACCGCGTTGACGGTACCATCCTGCGTGTAGAAGTTGACCGTCAGATCTTCGACTTCGAGCAGGGCCATTATTCGTCACCTCCCTTGCCGACGCCGGTCTGCTGGGCGTCGAGGGCGTCGTTGATCCCGTCACCGATCATGTTCATCGACATCACGAACAGGAAGATTGCTGTTCCCGGGAAGACGGTCGCCCACCACTTGGGGCCGGTATCGAGACGGATCAGCGAGTTGCGGGCCCCATCGAGCATCGTCCCCCACTCTGCGCTTCCTGGGGGCATGCCGAGTCCGAGGAACCCGAGCGCGGCAACGCCGATGACGACGGTCCCGATTCGTAGTGAGGCGACTACCAGTAAGGGTGCCATCGTGTTGGGGGCGATGTGCCTGAGCACGACGCTTCTGTCGCGTGCGCCGAGTGCCTTGGCTGCCATCACGTACTCGTTCTCTTTGACCTTTAGCACCTCCCCGCGGACGAGTCGCCCGTACCCAGCCCAGCCGAACAGGGAGAAGGCGATGATGAGTTGCGTGTAGCCCCGACCGAGCATGGAGACGATGATCAGCGACAAGATGAGCCCGGGGAAGGCGTAGATGACGTCGACGATCCGCATCATGATCTCGTCGACCCAGCCGCCGTAGTATCCCGAGACGGCGCCGTAGAGGAGCCCGATGCCGGCGGTTAGCCCGACGACGATAAATCCGATGGAGAGACTGTAGCGACCGCCGTAGAGGAGGCGCGAGAAGATGTCGCGTCCGTCACCGTCCACGCCCATCGGCGCCTTCATGCTCGGGGGCTGGTAGTCGCCGGTGAATCCCTCGCCGGGGTGGTTGAAGTACAGGAGTTCCCCCGGCGGATGCGGCGCGAGCGAAAACGGCTGTACGGTGAGGCCGAAGACTTCGATCGGCCGTGCGAAGATGGCGAGGAAGGCGAGGAGCGCCACGACGACCACGCCAAGCAGCGCGCTCCGGTTGCGTTTGAACCGCTGCCACGCCCGTGACCATCGACTCTGTGTGGCTCGGCCGGCCTCCTCTGACCAGCCGGAGAGGCTGTCTCGCTGTTCCACTCGTTCCGGGTTGAACCCGGTGATTTCTATGCGACCGCGTCCGGAGAGTACGTTTTTATCAGTCATATCGAATCCTCGGGTCGAGTGCTGCGTACAGGATGTCTGCTACCAGATTAGCGAGGATGATGAACACGCCCGTAAAGAGAGTGATCGCCATGATGAGGTTGTATTCGGCGTTTCTGATGGCCTGGATGAACGTTTGTCCGAGTCCTGGCCACGCGAACACTTGCTCGATGATGACGGATCCCGCGACGATACTCGCGGTGAGCGTTGCTGCCAGCGTCACTACGGAAATGAGCGAGTTTCGGAGTACGTGTTTGAGGACGACCGTCCGTTCGGGGAGCCCCTTTGCTCTCGCGGCGGTCACGTACTCCTTGTTCATTTCTTCGGCCATGGACGTCCGCATTACGCGCATGATTGACGATGCTGCTGCAGTACCGATGGTCAGTCCCGGCAGTATCAGGTACCATAGCATATCGAACGAGAGTAGCGGCGCCCGCTTGGGTGCCGTGACCGGCCACCAGCCGAGGGTGAGTGAGCCAATGAGGATGAGCATCAGACCGAGCCAGAAGTTCGGGATGGAGATCCCGGAGAGCGCCACGAATCGGCTCACGGTGTCGCCGAGCTGGTCCTTGTGTACGGCGGCGTAGATCCCGGTCGGAATCGCGATGACAAGCCCGAACACCCAGCCGAAGAGGCCGAGGAGGAGCGTTTCGGGCAGGCGCGAGTAGATGACTTCGGACACGGCACGGCGCGAGCGATACACCTCGCCGAAGTCGCCGGTGAAGACGCCCTTCATCCAGTTCAGATACTGTTCCCAGATCGGTGCGGCGAGACCGAATTGCTCCCGTAACTGCTGCTTTTCAGTCGGTCCAGCCCTCGGGTTGAGAGCGAGGATCTGCTGTACTGGATCACCTGGTGTAAGGTGGACCAGCCCGAACGTGATTATCGACACCCCGAACAGAATTGGGATGATTGCAAGAAGTCTCTTTACGATAAACCGTCTGAGGCTCATGGTATTCTATCGCGTGGTTGCTGCCCACATACTAAAAAGGCGTCGGTCCGAAAGAGCCGTTCGATTCTAGACGTTCGAGGAGTAGCCTTTGTCCTCGATGACTTCTTCGAGGAGCGACACAGCTTCTTCCGGCTTGTGTTCGTTCGTTGGTCTGACTTTAGATTCGAGCGCTTCGTAGTCCGCCGTTCCGGCACCGCGTGCGAGCTCGGGGAGGGACGTCCACGCCGGTTCTCCCCAGCCGTTGAGGATGTTGTCGACGATCATTTGTCGGGGAATGAGGTAGTTGATCGCCTTGCGGAATCGAGGATCGTCGAACGGTTCGACGGCGGGTGGGTACTGGATGTACTCGTATCCGCCGGCGGAGACGCTGTCGACGATGAAGTCCTCACTCTCGACGAAGCTATCGAGGGTCGATGCGTTGAGCCCGTACGTAACGTCTAGCTCGTTGGCCTGAAGTGATCCCTGCCGGGTACTGGTGTCTTGAACGACTTCGTTGTAGACGGTGTCGACCACTGGGCCGTTCGGGAACTCCGAGGGACCGTCGAACCAGGGCTTGTTCTGAATCCCCTTGTCGTGCATCCAGTAGCTGTCGAACGACTCGACAGTGAAGTAGTTCCCGTCGTCGATTTCGCCGAACTCGTATGGGCCCGTGCCGACCGGATCGACGCTGTTACGTGGGTCGACTTCGCCGTTACCCGCCTCGGCGACCTCCTTCGGCATGATCGCCGTCGTACTCGTGAGGAGGCGCTCTGCTTCCGCGTCCGGGATCTGTGCGTAGAAGTCGACGGTGTAGTCGTCGACAGCTTCAGCGTGCAGCACCGAGTCGAACGTCTGGGCGGATATCTGGGAATTTTCGACGCGCTTGAGCGAGGCGATTACGTCTTCCGCCGTCATTTCCTCGCCGTTGTGGAACGAAACGCCCTCTTCGAGTTCGTACCGGAAGTGCATCCCGTAGGTGCCGTCGGCGACCGCATCGGCGGCTTCCGTTGGCGTGAGGACGCGGACCGTGTCCTGATCGGCGGGGCTGTCCTCCGGGTGTTGAACGATGACCTGCGCGTCCGTGTCGAGTCCGTCCTCTTCCGTGGTCTGGACCTCGGTCATATACGGCTCGTACGCCATTAGATCGATATCCTGAACGTCCTCGATGGTGTAATCCTCGGCGAGCCACGGGTAGACGTTCCCTTGGGAGTCCGAGGTAGTCAGGTATTCGAAGATGTATGACTGGGCGATACTCGAGGTCGTGTCCGTGCTGTACGGCGGGTCGAACGACGACGGGTTGGCGCCGAGACCGACGCTCAGTTCACCACCTTCTTTCAGATCGGACAGCGACGACCGACTGTCCGGCGACGCGGCGTTATCGCGGTCGATCCACGCAACCTGTTCGTCGGCGGCTGAGTAAAGCGCGTGACTAATCAGTGACTGCTGGAACGGGTATGAAACGAAGTTGTGGACCTCGTTCGTCGTAATGACGCTCTGCACGTCGAAGTGCGTAATCGAACTGAATTTGTTGTCGGCGAGTTCGTTCCAGACTTCGTCGTAGCGCTTGCCGCGGAGTTCGTTGTCCTGGGAGACCTCGATTCCGTATCGAGCGTCTTCGATCATACTGTCCAGTTCCTCGTTGCCCACGCCGGTCAGGTTACAACATTGTCCGATGTTGTCCGTGTGGTGGAGGGCGTTACAGAAGCTGCCGGGGTTGAACGTCCCGGCCAGTCCGATACACGGGACGACACCCTTGTTCGGGTATTCGGAGCCCATGACACGACTCACGTACGTCGTCCACTCGTACGTCTTTACCTTAGCCTCGAAGTAGTCCGTTTTTTCGAGGGAGGCTGCGATGAGCTCGACCATCTCAAGGCGGTCGTCGTTGTCCGCGTTCACTTCGAGCGTAATTTTCATCGGGAAGTCGCCGCCCTCGTCATCTCCACCGTTGAGACAGCCGGCGAGAGCGATTCCACCACCTGCACCAATAGTCTTCAGAACCGATCGTCGGTCAACGTCCGTCGCTGATTTGGCCTGGTCTAGCACCATTGTGTGTCAACAGTGTACTTACCCCATATATAAGTATTGTTTCTGAGTGAGTCTGCTTCCCACACGATAGGTGTTGTGTAGGGCCACGACCCGTCGTTCGTTTGGCAAAAGACGGTGCAGTGGAAGGATATGGCCTTTGGTTATCTTCGGTACCTTCGCCCGGCCTTTCAAATTACCTATTTTGGGGAAGATATAAATTTAATTTCTCTTGACCCTATCGCGGACGCATTCGCCGGGTGTTTCGAACGGTCGTGAGGCCGCCTGGAAAGTCGGGTTTTGTTGATCGGCCTGGCGGCGATTCGGATCGATTGCGGATGCAGAATCGTCCCTGATCGAATACCGAAATTTATCGAGCGCCCGTGTCGACGCGTGGATCGAGCGCCGTGTATGCGATGTCCTGGAGGATATTGCCGGTGATCCCCACGGCGACGATGGCCAACGTGCTCCCGAGGACGATAGGTAAGTCTCTCGTCTCGATAGCCGTGAACAGCTGCATTCCGAACCCGTCGATGCCGAACAGCGTTTCGATCACGAACACCGAGAGAACGAGCAGTGCCAGTGCCTCGACGAAGACCATGGAGACGAACGGGATCGCTGCGTTACGGACGATGTGTCGGGCTACAGTGATCGGTCCCGCTCCTTTGGTTTTGACGAGTTTGACGAATTGCGTGGACGCGTACTCGCGCGAGTGGGCACGTGCGTAACTTACGTACCCTCCCAGGAGCGTCGTCGCTGTTAGCACGATCGGGAGAATCGAATCGAACAGGACGGGCGGTGCGTCGAAGGCGGTTCCGTCGAGCGAGTAGAGCATGCCACCGACCCAGAAGTTCGGGACGGCGAACGCGAGGTACGCGGTGCCGATACCGAGGCCCGCCAGTCTACTTTCGGGTCGGAGTGCGGCGTACAGGCCGAACCCGATGCCGAGTACGATCGCCAGCGTGATGCCGGGGACGACGTACGCTGCGGTTCGTACTAGTCCCTCTCGGACCAACCCGATCACCGGCTCACCCGACGTGATCGATTGTCCCCAGTCGAACGTGAGCATCCGGCCCATCCAGTCGACGTATCGTTCGAGTAGTGGTTCGTCGAGCCCGCGTGACGCCATGTACTCCCTCGTTCGCGCTTCGACCTCCGCTTCGCTCGCGCCGCCCCAACGCATCTGGCCTTCGATTCCTGCGAGGACCCAGTCCTCGCTCAGATTGAAGGCCGCAAAGACGATCGTCAGCACCGTCCATGCGGCGACGAAGCCGAGCGCGATCCGTTTGGCGAAGAGTCGACCGAGGCTCATCGCAATCGCCTCGGCTCCCGATCGGGTTCGACCACGCTCTGACGCCCTGGCTCGGCCGTTCGCGACCGGTTTTCCGGGGGAATATCAACCGCTCGGATGCTGCGCGTGCGTCGGTTGCGTACTCGTTCCAGCCTGGCGGACATCGTCAGGTGGTATCTGTTAACACGTAAAATAATTTCCGATTTCAGACACGTCGGTCCGCTGGGCTGGTCGTTGCCCGTCCGTCCTTGGATCATTTGGTCGCACTTGTAGTTGCCGTTGGTTGTTGCCAATATGTTCGACAGGTAGCGTAAGTGGTCAGACAACTTTATATGGCATTGCCAGTGATTCCCACTCGTCCTTCATGAGCACGGATCCGTCCCGCCATCGATTCGAGGACGTCGACTGGAATGAAATAGAGCGTACGCGGTCGCTAGTAACCTCACAGCGGCTCATCTTCGTTGTCGGACTGGTCGTTCTGTTCGCGATGTATACGTACGATTCGTATACAGGATTATACTTTCTTGGCACCTGGGAGGTCGAAACCCTCGACTGGCTAGTCTTCGCTGGACTGGTCTTCATCGGGTCATTCGTCGGTGTTCCGCTCGTCCGTCATGGTGCCAGAACGAAACAGATCGTCCGACGGATCGTCTCCAGACCCGCACACGCGATCGCGATGGGATTTCTTTCGTTACTCGCGTTCTCCGGGATCGTCGGTCCGGCCATTTACGGCGACGTGCGGATCTCGTTCGGAAACCAGTACAACCCGCCGATCGGTTCCACGAGCAAGATGGGGTGGGCGAACCAGTGTGCGGGCGAAGTGACAACCGCGGCGGACGGCTTCACGAGGTTATGCCACGGGTCGATGGCCAATCCTCTCGGGACGAACCACCGCGGCCAGCCCATGGGGTACCTTTTGATCGAAGGCGCGTCAGTCGCGATGGACGTCGTGCTCTTCACTCTCGCATTCGTCGTTCCCCTCGCGGCGATTGTGGGAATCGTCGCCGGCTTTCGGGGCGGCCGAATCGACGACCTGCTCATGAGCTACGTAGACGTCCAGCTATGCATTCCCGCGATTCTCGTGTTCATCATGGGGTACATGTACTGGAACGTCTCGTTACTGCTCTTACTGGTGACCTTCGGCCTGCTGAGCTGGGGCGGCATCGCCAGAATCGTTCGAAGTGAGACGCTCCAGCGACGTGAGGACGGCTACGTCCTCGTCGCACGGAGTCTCGGGGCGTCGGCCCCGTACATCGGGCGGCGCCACATCATTCCAAATATCACGAATACACTCGTTCCCGCCGTCTTCCACCTCCTTGCCCTGTTCGTCCTCGTCGAGGCAGGCATCGCGTTCCTCGGATTCCACCACATCGAAACCTACTCGTGGGGATCGACGATCCAGGAGGGCCTCACTTTGTCCGTGAGCACCGGACAGAGTTACGTCGACCCACCAGCGACGTCGAGTAAGCTCTGGTGGGTTTCGACGCTCCCAGCAATTGCGTTGACGATAACGCTCGTCTCGCTCAAACTATCAGGTGACGCCCTTCGAGACGCCCTCGATCCCCGACAAACCAACTGATCCATGTCATCGAACGCAAACTCCACGACGACGTCGACGCGATCGAACGAACCTCTTCTCTCGGTGGACGGTCTCCGAACCTTCATCGAGACGGAACGCGAGCAGTTCCCCGCGGTCGACGGCGTGAGTTTCTCCGTCGATCGCGGTGAGACGGTCTGCATCGTGGGCGAATCGGGTAGCGGGAAGAGCGTCACGTGCGAATCGCTCACCGGCATCGTCCCCCAACCGCCTGCCCGGATCACCGACGGGCAAATCACGTTCGACGGCAAACGGATCGACGGTGCGAGCGAGCGGGAGCTCAGATCGATCCGCGGCGATCGGATCGCCCACGTCTTCCAGAACCCACAACAAGCACTGGATCCGGTCTACACGGTCGGCGATCAGATCGTCGAAGCGATGACGATCCACGGACAGCGGTCGGGTACGTCCGCTCGCGAACGCGCCATCTCCCTCCTCCGAAAGGTCGGTATCCCGCGAGCCGACGATCGGATCGACGAGTACCCACACGAGTTCTCCGGCGGCATGCGCCAGCGCGTCGCCATCGCCATCGCGCTCGCCGCAGACCCGGACCTGCTCGTCGCCGACGAGCCAACGACGGCCGTCGACGTCACGGTGCAGGCCAAACTGATAGAACTCCTCCGTGACCTCACGGACGACGACACGGCAATCCTGCTGATTACGCACGATCTGCGGGTCGTTGCCTCGCTCGCGGATAGCGTCGTCGTCATGTACGGCGGTACCATCGTCGAACGGGGGCCGGTAGACACGGTCTTCTCCACGCCTGCCCACCCGTATACACAGGCGCTGTTCGACAGTTACGACGGCCTCTCGAGACGAAACGATCGGTCGGCGCGCGGGGAGCTGCCGTCGGACGGCTGTCGCTTCCGTGCGGAGTGTCCGTACGCCGAACCGGCGTGCGAAGGCGGCGATCAGCCCGACTTCTACACACTCGATAGTGACGCCGATCACTCTGTTTCGTGCGTCCATTTCAGCCCAGATGGCGACCCGGAGCGAGTCCTCGATGCGTCCACCGAAGTTCATTCCGTATCGGAGGTGTCGCGATGACCGAAACGAACGCGGGCTCCCCGCACGCGGCGACATCCGAGGCCGAATCCGATGCCGTCGACCACAGTTCGAGCGCAAACATCGAGGGATCGCCCGTGGTGGCTGATTCGGACCCGCTTCTCGAGGTCCGCGGACTGGAGAAGCACTATCCCATCACGCGCGGGTTCCTTCGCCGCGAGGTCGGTCGGGTGCGCGCCGTCGATGGTATCGACTTCGACATCGGCCGCGGTGAGGCTCTGGGCCTCGTCGGTGAGTCGGGGAGCGGGAAGACGACGGCTGCCCACTCGA
The DNA here is from genome assembly GCF_000337515.1 of Halovivax asiaticus JCM 14624. Taxonomy (GTDB): domain Archaea; phylum Halobacteriota; class Halobacteria; order Halobacteriales; family Natrialbaceae; genus Halovivax; species Halovivax asiaticus. The sequence goes on along the minus strand of NZ_AOIQ01000006.1, from coordinate 437,539 downwards.
TTCTTCGCCTCGAGGAACCCACAGCCGGCGAAATTGTCTTCGACGGAGAATCGGTCACCGACCTCTCGGGGCCCAATCTTCGCTCGTTTAGGCGCAGAGCGCAACTCGTCGTTCAGGATCCGAACGAGGCGTTTAATCCACGGTTGACGGTCGGAAGCGCTGTCGCGGAGCCTCTCTCCCTTCACGGCATGTCCGACGAATCACGTCGGCGCGCGATCGTCGAGGACGTCCTCGAACGCGTCGGGCTGTCGGGCGACGACGCCGATCGATACCCCCACGAGTTCTCCGGGGGGGAGAAACAACGGATCTCGATCGCGCGAGCGCTCGTCTGCAACCCGGATCTGATCGTTGCGGACGAACCCACGAGCGCTCTCGACGCGCGCGTCCAGTCCGACGTTCTCGCGTTGCTTGCAGACATCCGCCGGGAACACGATATCTCGATCCTCTTTATCAGCCACGATCTAGACGTCGTTCGGCTCTTCTGCGATCGTGTCGCCGTCATGTACCTGGGGGAGATCGTCGAGCAGGGCCCCATCGAGGACGTTCTCGAGTCGCCCGCGCACCCGTACACGCGTGTGCTGATGAACTCGGTACCGAGTCTCGATCCGAGCGACAGAACGTTCGAAAGCCCGCTCACCGACACGATTCCGGATCCGGGTGATCCGCCGTCAGGTTGCCGGTTTCACACCCGCTGTCCGGAGCTGATCCCACCGGCCGACCTGGCCGTCTCCGACGAGGAGTGGCAGACGCTAGCGGCGTTTCGATTTACCATCGAAACGGGCGAGTTGCCGTCGGCAGTCGATCCGACAACCGTGGGCGATGTCGACGCGGCGACCGTCAGGGAGGAATTCGACCTTCCCACGGAGCTCGCGGATCAAGAACTGAATCGTCGCATCGGGTCGGCCGTCGAGGCTGTCGCGTCGGGTGACGTCGAAACTGCCGGTCAGGAACTCGCGTCTGTCCTGCCGACGGTCTGTGAACAGGTAGTTCCCACCCAGTCGACCCACCGGGGCCGGCCGGTCAATTGCCATCGGTACGACCCCGACCGTGAGGCCGAACCGGTCGCCTGGCGTGGGGCCGGTCTCTAACTCGAAGCCGACGGTCGAGTGTCGTTTCGCTGCCTGTTTCTTCGAGGTACTGCAGATATGGAACCGTCGTGCGGGTTTCCGACCCGCGTCCGTCACCTGTGAATTGAGCCGCCTCGTCGTCAGTCGTCGCCGTTCGCGTCGACGATGACGACTTCGCCGTCGACCACGTCGACGTTGACGAGTGTCTTGACGTGGTAGCCGCTGTCTTCGACCTCGTTTGCACCGCCGACCTTTTTGATGACGGCGACTGAGTCGACGACCTCGGCGCCGATTTCGTTTAGCGCGTCGATGACTGATGCGAGCGTCCCGCCTGTCGAGAGGACGTCGTCGAGAACGAGAACGCGCTCGCCTTCGTGCACGTCGTTGATGTACATCTCGTTCTCGGAGTAGCCAGTCTGTTGGGCGATGGCGACTTCTCCCTCGAGACCGTACTCCCGTTTTCTGATGACTGTAAGCGGAAGGTCGGTCATGAGCGAGACGGCAGTCGAGATGTGGATTCCCATCGCCGCGGGGGTGACGATGCGGTCTACCTCTTCGAGATGGGCTTTTCGAATAATTCTGATGACGATCTCTCGAAGGAGTCCGGGATCGAGTTTCGGGACGCCGTCACTGATCGGGTGGACGAAGTACTGGTAGCCGTCGTCTTTCTCGACGATCGGCGCCTCACGAAGCGACCGTTCCAGTTGATCCATGTCGCTGGTGGGGCCGACGCGGAGTAAAACCTGACGAATGTCGAATGCCTCGGGGAGAACCGATATCTGTCGAGGTCATAGTATCCCGTCTCTCGCTCACGAAGGATCGGCCCCCGATCGATCGCTTCTCGGCTCGCTCTTAGGTCTCGTCCCGATAGGAGAGTTCGGGCGGGTGGCTCCCGTAGCCCAGGCGCATCGTCCGTTCGTGGTAGATGTGGACGGCCGCGGTCGCCGTAAAGACGAGCGCCAGCAAGGCCGTCCAGCCCAGTGTCGGGACGATGGTGAGGGGGTAGACGCCACCCCATAGCGCCGCGACGAGTGCGCAACTGATGGCCCCGAGTGAGAGGTACAGTTCTCGCCAGGCGAACTCGTGTCCCGGGACGATCTCCAGATAGACACTGATGTCACGGGTTCGATCGGTGGCCTCGATCACGCCAGCGTCGGAGTCGAATACGAGGATGCCGGACTCGTCCATCTTCGGCAAGTGCGTCTGCTGGAGCGTCGTGTAGACGCGCTTTCGCTGTTCGGGTGTGACGCCGTCGAGCGTCGTTTCGTACTCCCAGGCAGCGACCTGCTGAGCCAGGTCTCCGAGTTCGACCGGTCGGTCGTCCTGCTTTAAATACTGGAGGACGAATCGCCGTCGCTGGTTGCGCAACACCTCGAATACTTCGCCTTTCGATAGCTGGTCTGTGGGTGCGTGATCGGGCAGCATACTGGAATTGGTGGGCGTATTGGATCCATGGCGGGCTGTGGATCCGGTCACTCGTTGGCACGAACGCGTTCTATTTAACCTTCCTGACTGATCGCTGGCGGCGGTGCAGTTTAGACGACTTGCTCGAGTGAGCGTGCAATCGCCTCGGCCAGATCGGCCTTCGTCCCGGTAAACGAGGCGACGTCACCTGCGTGAACGAGCAACGCGCTGGTTTCGTCTTCGCCCATCACGCTGGCGTCGTTCGCGACGACGAAGGCGAGGCCGACCCGGTCGAGCACGTCTCGCGCTGCGTCGATCATGGCTTGCTCGTCGCCACTCGTCTCGGTCTTGAAGCCGACGATGGGGAGATCTGGCCGGTCTGCCCTGACTGTATCGATGAGCTTGGCCGTCGGTTCGAGCGTCAGTTCGCGCTCGGTGCCCGATCGAATCTTCCCGTCCCGTTCGTCGGTCGTGTAATCCGCGAGAGCGGCTGCGGAGACGAGGACGCTCGCCGTCTCGCAGGCCGATCGGGTTGCCTCGATCATCTCGGCGGTCGTTTCGACGCTGATCACGTCGGCGTCGGGTAGCGTCCTGTCGTGCGTGTTCGCTGGCTTTTCGACCGAATGGGGGCCGACCGGTCCGTGGATCAGCGTGACGTCCGCGCCGCGAACGTAACAGGCACGGGCGACGGCCTGCCCCATCCGTCCGGACGAGCGGTTCGTGAGGACTCTGACGGGGTCGATCGGCTCGGCAGTCGCCCCGGCTGTGACGACGACGTGCTCCCCTGCGAGCGGCGTTTCTCCCGTCGCCCGGGCGACGGCCGTACAGACCGCGTCCTCGGTCGCGATCTTCGCTTTCCCCTCCTCGATCCTGGGATCGACGAGATCGACGCCCCACGATTCGATCCGCTCTAGGGACGCGAGCACGCCCGGGTGGTCGTACATCGGTTCGTGCATCGCCGGTGCGACGACGACCGGAACGTCGGCGCCGAGCGCCGTCGTCGCCGTCGTCGTGACGGGTGTGTCGTCGATGGCGGCGGCGAGCTTTCCGACGGTGTTTGCCGTCGCCGGGGCGATCAGGAGGACGTCGGCCCACCCGTCGCGACCGCACAGTTCGACGTGTTCGACCCGCCAGGAAAGTTCGGTGACAGTCTCGTTTCCGGTTGCGTAGCCGACAGCGTTGGGATGGACGATCCCGCTCGCACTCTCGCTCATCACTGCCCTGACAGAAGCGCCACGGCGGCGCAGCTCGTGGGCCAGTTCTACCGTCTTCACGGCCGCGATCGACCCAGTCACCCCGAGTGCGACGTTCACGTCTTCGAGCGGCGGCATGTGGTATCCGACGAATGCGGCCGTGGCGGGTTAAACGTTGACCACTGACTCCCGTGTCGTGGCCTCCTGGGATCTACTTCTGGTCAGCCGACGTTTCACTGTCGAGAACCCGCCTTGCATTGTCCCGCGGACGATAGCCGAGATCCGTCTGGGCCTCGACGATCGAGAAGTATCGTTCGTCGTTCGCGGAGACGACGTGGCAGGTCAACGGCGACTCCTCGATGCTGTGAGTGACGGATTTACGAAGGGCGTCGCGACAGTCTCGCGGACTGAGGTACATCGCGCGAGCGAACCTGGCGTGGTCGTCGTCCTCGGACTGGGTCTCACGGAGCGACTCGTCGTCCAGCAACCAGCCGATGCGCAGGTTGACGACCGTCAGGCCGTAGCGATCCGCGAAGTACGTCCCGATGGCTTCGCCCGCGACCTTGCTGATGCCGTACGGTGAATCTGGTCGCGGGGTATCGTCGGGGAACACGGGACGAGGCTGCTCGACGAGCGACTCGGGCTCGGCCGTGTCGGCGGCGTTGTACATGTGCATCGTGTGGTTCGTACTCGCGAAGACGACGCGGTCGAGGTCGTTCTCGACGGCGGCGTGATAGGCGTTGTACGTCCCGTCGACGTTCGCGTCGAGCACCTCGTCCCACGAGGCCCACGGCGACGGGTTCGCCGCCAGGTGCACGAGTGTGTCGTACCCATCGAGAACCTCGACGAACCGGTCCCGATCGGTTACATCGAGGGTGACGACGTCGATATCGTCAGCATCGCTGCGGGCCAGTACCGTCGTCTCGTGCTCGTCGAGCGCGTCGAGGGCCTGTCGCCCGACGTTGCCGGTGCCACCGGTGATCGCAACGATTGCCATGCACCGTTGACGGCGCCCGGCAGGAAGAAACGTCACCCGTCGTGTGCGCTTTGCGACTGGCGACGGACCGGTGACCGTCACACGTCGACGGGGCGTGGGTGATTGGTCAGTTATTTGCCCGCGACACGTGCGGTTGGCTCAGTTATTCGTCGACGACGCGTGGATGCTGCGTCGGTTCGTCGGCGAACGGTTCCTCGAGTTTCTGGGCTAACCGTCTCCGAGCTCGCTCGTCGCGAGCCAGCCGTTCGTCGGCCTCGATCTCGTCACAGGCGGGTGGGACGTCGCGGTCCCGTCCGGTAAAGTATCCCCGTGGTGCCACCCAGTCGTGGTAGAACGGCGTGTCGCTGTCCTGGACCACCGCCAGACCGACTGTGGCGCCGTGGCCGGCAGCGACGATCGCCTGATGGGGTGTGTCGGCGATTCGGCCCGCCGCGTAGAGCCCGTCGACGGTCGTCCGCCCGGCTCGATCGACCGACACGACGTGCTTGTTCCCGCGCTGGATTCGCTCGACATCGGTCTCGGTGAGGTACTCGCTGTCCGGCCAGGAGGCCGCGACGACCCGGCGGGCTTCGTAGTTCCCGTCTGCCCCCGCGAGTTTGAACGGCCGGACTTCTGGGCCGCTCGCCGATTCGACACTACCGGCCACACGCTCGATCCGATCATCGACGACCGTACAGCCAGCCGATTCAGCCTGATCACGGACGATAGACAGGTAGCGTCGTGCGTCGAATCCGGCTGGCAGTCCGGGATAGTTCTCCAGACTCGCGTTTCGGGCGAGGATCGACTCTCCGGCCGAGACGACGAGCGTATCGAGCTCGGCGCGGGCCGTGTAGAGGCCGGCGGACAGTCCGGCAACGCCGCCACCGACGACGATGCAATCGTACATGGGTGTCACTCCATCGGCGACCCCACAACGGTTCCGATTCGATTCGAGGCGGATCCGCATCCGCGCAGACGAGTAACGCTTACCCTCCCCGCCCGCGAAGGGCGAGTGTGGATCGGATCGTCCTCAGCACGCTCGTTCATCGGGATCCGGAAACCGTCTTCGAGACGGTCAGGGACTTTCGGACGTACCCGAACTACGCGCCCGTCCTCGATGCGGTCTCGGCCGACGGCGACGGCGGGATCGGGACGCGTTACGATCTCGACTTCTCGTGGTGGAAACTCACCTACACCGCTCGCTCCGAAGTGACTGCGATCGACGCCCCCGAACGGCTCGCGTGGCGCCTCCGCGAAGACGTCGACGCCGCCGGCGAGTGGCGCATCGAACCGGCTCCCGATGCTGCCCCACCAGACGTGGAGACGGCGAGCCGACTGTTCTTCGACGTCGCGTACGACCCGCATACGGCCGATCCGAACGCGATTAGCCTGCCGCGATTCGTCTCGCTCGACCGGGTCATCGGACTCGTCCGCCCGCGGCTGTACGACGAGGCCGAGAAGGTCGTCCGTCGATTGGTCGCGGATATCGAGGGCGAGACTCGCGACGTCGAACTCACGGTTCACGAGCAGCCCGGGTCATAGACGTGAGTGGTCTGGTTCGGTAGCCGTTCGCGGCGACGGAGTTGGGGTCGGACCGGCGCTACAGTTCGTCGACGACCTCGATCTCACCGTCCATCGTTGGGTGGGGCGTGCACCGGTAGGTAGCCAGTTCGTCCGTCGCGGTGACGGTGAGGAACTGACTCTCGTCAGGTTCCGGTGTGATTTCAGTGTAGTACTCGTTGACGACCTCACCGGTACTGTTTCGCAGCTCTATATTGTGAGCCATTCCGTCGCCCTCGTCCCACCCGATACGGTACTCGCGGCCCCGTTCGAGGACCAGCGTCGGATTGTCCACGCCCTCGATGTGGGCGGGGTCTTTGCCGACCCACGATGTCGTCATCCCCCGGAAGACGATTTCCTCGACGTCGGCCCAACTTTCCCGGCTTCCGAGCGAGAACTGGGAGACGACTTCCGTCTGGCCGTCCCACCCCTCTCCGAGCACGTCGAACCGCCCCGTTCCGACCTCGTTAGCAGAAATGGTCAGCGACTCTTCCTCGCGTATCAACTGGTAGTTAGTCGGTGATTCGATCGACGCTCCCTGGACGTAGAGTCGCTTGGCAGCGCCTCGCTCGGCAAACGTTATCGTGACGGCACCGATTCCGTCGCTCTCGATTCGGACGCCGGGATTCACCCGCGTCAGCAGCCCATCGGAAATCCAGGTGTACCACTCGTCGTCAATTTCGATGGCCGTTACCTCGACGGTGAGGTCGACGGGTTCGTCGGCAATCGATGTCGTGAGCGCGTACTCGACGGAGGCAGCGTCTGTTACGTCGGCATCGAGCTCCCGATCATACTCTCTGATTGTCTCGTGGCCCGTATCTCTACATTCGATCCCGTCGACCGGTGGTAGCTGTGCCTGGCGGTACTGTTCGGTTATTCTCGAGAACTGATCGGCGGAGTCGTACGCGGTCGGTGCGTATTCGACCGCTTCCTCGTACTCCTCGTTCACGATCGCTTCGACGAGTTGATGCCCGCTCTCGCACGGTTCTGATTCCGTCGAACCGTCCGTCTCAGGCTTCGAGCCACCGCCAATGTCGGTCAGACAGCCTGCCAGACCCACGCCGATGGCGCCGGTCACTCCGCTGAGGGCCGTTCTCCGTTTCATACCAACACGTATCCAAGGGAAGTTAATACGGGTTGTGGTTCTGAAAAATGGTGATCGTCCCCCAGCGATGGACTTGTCGAACGTGCCTGGGCTCCCGCCGGCGCTTAAAGCATGTAGTCGGCCGTTCCATCCTCGCGTTCGAGGAAGGCCGTCAGCAGGTCGACCGTCGCCGCCACGTCGTCGCGGTGGACGGCTTCGGTGACGGTGTGCATGTAGCGGTTCGGGATCGAGAGCGCGCCGACCGGTTTGGCGCCGTGGGTGTGCTGGAAGCCAGCCGTGTCCGTTCCGCCGGCTGGCAGGACTTCTAACTGGTAGTCGATGCCTTCGTCCTCGGCGATGGCTTTGAACCGGCGGTGTACTTTCGGGCTGGTGATGACGCTGCCGTCTTTGAGTTTGATCGCTGTTCCCTCACCGAGTCGAGTGACGTGCTCGCCCTCGTCGAACTCCGGGACGTCGTTCGCGACCGTCACGTCCATGGCGATGGCCAGGTCCGGATCGACGTCGACGCCGAGTGCCCGAGCGCCGCGGAGGCCGACCTCTTCTTGGACGGTCGCACAGAAGTGGATCGTCGCGTCGGGATTATCGATCGCCTGGGCCGTCTGGAGCATCGCGTAGAGGCAGATTCGGTCGTCCATGGCCTTTCCGGTGAGGGTTTCACCCACCAACTCGGTGGACTGGTCCATGGTGACGAGATCGCCGACCGAGACGCGGTCTTCGACCTCCTCGTAGGGGAGGCCCAGGTCGACGGCGACGTCCTCCACGTCTGGGGGCGTCTCTCGTTCCTCGGGGTCCATCGTGTGTGGCGGTGGGGAACCGATCACCCCTGGGAGGTCCTCGTCTTCCGTGTGGACGGTGACGCGCTGGGCCTTCAGGACGCGGGCGTCCCAGCCGCCGAGCGCATCCAACTTGAGGAAGCCACTTTCGCCCTCGTCACCCTCAACGTGGCTGACCATGAACCCGATCTCGTCCATGTGGGCCGCGACGGCGACTTCGTAGTCGGTCGAACCGTCGATCGTGCCGACGACGTTACCCATCGCGTCTGTCCTGACGCGATCGACGGAGTCGGCAAACTCGGCTCGTACGAGTTCACGGATTCGATCTTCGTACCCTGGGACACCGCTGGTTTCGGTGAGCTCGACCGCCATAGATTCGTCCAGTTGGTGAGGTTCCATGCCCGTCACTCGCGAGCGTGTGAACATAAGCGTCTGGTTACAGGCTACTGGCCCTGGACGGGCCAAGGATATGATAGTAGAGCGAAACGAGGCCCCGACACACAGGCTGTATCGCCAGGTATCGGATGCGTGATTCTGGAACTCGTCCGCGAATTCAAGGTACGGTACGAACCACGAGGTATTAACCGGACCGTATCGTATTCGGGCGCATATGAGTGAGGTGCGCGTCGCGGGTGTCGGACTGACGTCGTTCGGAGCCAGCCCGAACCGAACGGGTCGCGACCTGTTCGCGGAGGCTGCCGACAGTGCGTTCGAGGATGCCGACGTTTCGCGAACGGACGTCGAGATAGTGAGGTACGGAAATTTCATGGGCGAACTCGCCGAACACCAGGGTCATCAGGGACCGCTGATGGCCGAAGCGGCGGGGGTCTCTGCTCCGGCAACCCGGTACGAGTCAGCCTGTGCCTCGAGTGCGACGGCGATTCGAGATGCCGTCGTCAGCATCCGGAACGGTGAATCGGACGTCTGTCTGGTCGGCGGGGCCGAACGGATGACCCACCTCGGGACGGCCGGGGCGACGGAGGCCCTCGCGATCGCCGCAGACGACCTCTGGGAGGTCCGTGCCGGCGTGACGTTCCCCGGTGCGTACGGCCTGATGGCCACGGCGTACTTCGATCAGTTCGGGGGTGGGCGAGAGGACCTCGCCCACGTCGCCGTGAAGAACCACGTGCACGCCCTCGAGAACGAAAAGGCCCAGTACCAGCGGGAGATTTCGGTCGAGGACGTCCTCGAGGCGCCCGCCGTCTCCGAACCGCTCGGGCTCTACGACTCCTGTCCGATCTCCGACGGTGCCGCGGCCCTCGTCCTCGTCAGCGACGAGTACGCCGAGACGCACGACCTCGCTGCTCCCGTCGCCATTACCGGCTCCGGGCAGGGAGGCGACCGGATGGCACTCCACGATCGGGAGCACCTCGCGCGCTCGCCCGCCGCGGACGACGCCGCAGCCGAAGCGTACGAAGATGCCGATATTACGGCCGACGACGTCGCTGCGGCCGAAGTCCACGACTGCTTCACCATCGCCGAAGTGCTGGCGATCGAGTCGCTCGGCATCGTCGACCGTGGCGAGGGAATCGCCGCGGCTCGGGACGGATACACGACCGTCGATGGCCCTGTACCGGTGAACCTCTCCGGCGGACTGAAGGCCAAGGGCCACCCGGTCGGCGCGACCGGCGCGTCCCAACTCGTCGAACTGACCCACTTGCTCGAAGGACATCACCCACACAGTGACGCGATCGACGGGGACACCGTCGTCGCTCACAACGCCGGGGGCACGGTGGCATCCTGTGTGGTCCACGTCCTGGAGGTGGTCGCATGAACGAGTGCAATGAGTTCCTGCGAGTACGCCAGCGCCAGTGCGACGCGCTGGAGGTGGTCGCATGAGCGACGACGTTCGTAACGACGGCTATGACGACTGGCTCGACGCCCTGGAGGGCGACCAGGCGTTCTATCTCGAGTGTACGGCGGGACACGGCTCACTTCCACCGCGACGGGTCTGCCCCGAGTGTGGGTCGGGGGAGCTTTCGGAAACGCCCCTTCCCACGGCCGGGGAACTCGACACGTTCACGGTCACTCACGTTCCGACCCCGGCGTTCGCGGACGACGCACCCTACGTCACCGGAATCGTCGACTTCGGCCCCGTCCGAGTGACTGGTCGCGTCCTCGAACTCGATCCCGACGAGATCGAACCAGGACTCACCGTCGAAGCGACAGTTATCGAGACGGACACGACTGGCGAACGGCTCGTCGGATTTCGACCGCGATAGGCCCACCCCGGTTCCTGTCTGTTCTGCAGAAATCCGTGGCCGCGCTGGCTAATCGCCCGATACGCCAGTAGCGGTGTCGGGTTCTGTCTGCGTCCAAACGCCTCTGTCCAGATCGATCGCGTCGTTCCACTTGCCGACGACGGTCGAAACAGCGAGATCGCCGGTGACGTTGTTCATCGTGGCGATGCGACCGAGGATCGGGTCGACGCCAGCGACGAATCCCACGATGGCAAGCGGGAGCCCAACCTGGTTGAGCACCACGGTGAGCATGACGATCCCTGCCCCGGGGACGCCGGCGGTGCCGATACTGATCAGGACGGCGACGATCAGCACGAGGACCTGCTCCGAGAGGGCGAGCGGTTGCCCGACCACGTTCGCGGCGAACACGACGGTGATCGCCTGCCGGATGGCGGCACCGTCCATATTCGCCGTGGCCCCGACCGGAAGGGCGAACGAGTAAATCCGTTCTTTGATGCGAAGGTCCTCTTCCGCGTTGGTCATCGTCACCGGAAGCGTGCCACTCGACGACCGGGTAGCGAAAGCGGTCACCATTGCGTCCTTCGACCCGGCGAGGAACGCAATTGGCGAAACGTCCGCAACCACGCTCATCAGGAGGAACAGGTACGTAAACGAGATGTGGATGCCGACCGCTATCGCGACGGCGAGGACGAGTGCCCCGAGTGACGAGAAGACGCCGACCCCTTCGGTACCGATTCCGGCGGCCATGAGTGCGAAGACGCCGACGACACCGTATTCGAGGACGCCGCGAACCACGACGAACATCGCTTCGGCGCCGATCTCGAACGCCTCGAACACCGAGTCTACGCGGTCTGCGACCTCGTCCTGCTGGGCCCGTACGTAGGTGAGTGCGATTCCGAAGACGATCACGAAGAAGACGGTCGCGAGCAGGTTCCCCTCGGCCATCGCGGCGACGGGATTGTTCGGGACGATCCCGAGGACGACTTCGGTGAGCGAGGGTGGCGCCTGGGATTCGGCTTCACCGCCCGTAAACTCGACACCTCGTCCGGGTTGAAGGACGTTCGCCACGGCGAGCCCGATGATCCCTGCGATGGTGGTTGTCACCGCGTAGAGCCCGACGGTTGCCCCACCGATTCGGCCGAGTCTGGCCGGTGAGAGCTGGCGGATCCCGGTCAGTAACGTAAAGACGATGATCGGGATCACCAGCATGTTGAGCAGTCGGAGGAAGAGGTCCCCGAGCGGTTCGACGACCGTCATCCGGTCGCCGAATGCGATGCCCGCTACGGATCCGAACACGAACGCGAGCGTGATCCGATAGATCAGCGGGACCGATCGATACCGCTGCCAGACTGAACCGATCGATGTCATACACGTTTCACGGTCCGTCTATGTAAACCGCTATCTCTCCCACCCAAATTTGAAGCCACCTGTGACGGTCGTTTGTCGCCGGTGGCGCAATCTGTGATCGGTCTGTGGACGAGTTGCCGAGCAAAAACCGGACTGATGGCTTCGAATGGTCCTCAGTTCCTTCCCACCACCCGGATGTGGGTGTCGCAGCTGCCGGCCAAAATCACCGGTAGCTTCTCTCTCTCTCTCTCTCTCTCTCTCGATAACTGTGCACGCATTCAGTGGCGCGGTGTCGGTCACCGCCTCACTCGACCGTCGCGTCGAGTTCTGCGAGGCAGTCTTCGACGGGAGCAAGTACGTCGCTGGCGATGGTGTACGGATCGGTCTCGCCGCGCTGGACGGCCTCGGCGAGTCCGTCGACACCGCCGTGGCGCTCGAGTTCGGTTTCGAGCAATTCGTGAACGTCTTCGCGGAGGAGCGTCCGGATCTCCTCGGCGTGGCGACGGTGGCTCCGAGCGGCGAGTTCCCCCGACTCGGTCAGGTACTGTCGGTGGTCGGCGAAGGCGTCGAGTAGTGCGTCGATTCCGTCTCCGTCGGTTGCGATCGTTTCGACGATCGGTGGCTGCCAGGAGGCGGGTGTGCCGGCTCCGTCGGTCTCCTCGTGGTCGCCCTGTGTTTCGTTCTCGGCATCCCCATTGTGGGTGGCCCCCGGACCGTGGTGGCCGGCGCTTGCCCCGAAACGCGGGCCGTCCCCGAGTTCGATCATCTCCATGAGTTCCTGGACGGTGCGGTCGGCGCCGTCGCGGTCGGCCTTGTTGACGACGAAGACGTCGGCGATTTCGAGAATGCCGGCTTTGAGCGTCTGGACGGAGTCGCCCGATCCCGGCGGGACGAGGACGGCGACGGTGTCCGCGGTGCGGACGATGTCGATCTCGTTCTGGCCGGCGCCGACGGTCTCGATGATGATCTTGTCCTTGCCGAAGGCGTCCATGGCGGTGACGGCGTCCGTCGTCGCCGTCGAGAGCCCACCGAGGGTGCCACGGGCGCTCATCGAGCGGACGAAGACGTCCATGTCGCCGATCGTCGAGGCCATCCGGATACGATCGCCGAGGACAGCCCCCCCGGTGAAGGGCGAGGAGGGATCGATCGCGATGATGCCGACCGTCTCGCCGCGCTCGCGGTAGGTTTCGGCCAGCTTGTCGACGAGCGTGGACTTGCCGGCACCGGGTGAGCCGGTCACCCCGATGACGTCCGCGGTTCCGGTGTGGTCGTACAGGTCCGAAACCAGTTCGCGGTAACCGGGTTGGCGGTTCTCTATCGTCGAGATAGTACGAGCGAGTGCCCGGTGTTCGCCCGCGAGCAATCGGTCGACGAGCGACGGTTCGTGAGCGGTCTCACCACCATCCGGGAGCCTGTCTTCGGGAGCGGCGTTCCCGTCCGCATGCTCGTCGCTCATCGCTCGGGGGCGTTTTCGCGGACGAACTCGATCGTCTCCTCGATCGAGGTGCCGGGGCCGAAGATCGCGGAGACACCCTCGTCGGCGAGCCCCTCGCGATCCTCTTCGGGGATGACACCCCCGACGAGTACGAGCGTATCTTCGGCGGCCCCGTACTCTTCGAGGCCGTCCATGACTTTGGGGACGAGCGTGTTGTGTGCGCCGGAGAGGATCGAGATCCCGAGCACGTCGACGTCCTCCTGGACGGCCGCCTGGACGATTTCTTCGGGCGCCTTGTGCAGGCCCGAGTAGATGACTTCGAAGCCAGCGTCGCGGAAGGCCCGGGCGATGACGTGGGCTCCACGATCGTGTCCGTCGAGGCCGACCTTCGCGACGAGACAGCGAATCGATCGACCCGCCTGTTCGGTACTCATGTGCAGGGATTCGACCCCGGCGCGTTTGACTCTAACGGACTTTCGCCGCTGACGGTCGGAACGACACCGTCTGAGGCCACATGCGGACACCGATTCGGCGGTCGATTACAGATTTGCACCCGAACCAAAGGCTAAAGACCCAATCTGCCCAATATCCACGTAATGAACGACGGACGTGTCTACTATCGGAGGGATCTATCGTGGGCGTCGAAATAACCGAACCGGACGTCAGCGACGCGGAGTACGAGGCCATGAAGCGGTTCGTCTTCGAGTATCTCGCCGCGAGCGTCGAGAAAGAGGACGATGGCGGACGCATGCGCTGGTATCCGTGGCACTCCGCGGAGTACCGCCACAATCACATTCTGAACGTGACCGATCTCGCCGCCGACATCGCCGAGGCGGAAGGGGCAGCGGTCGACGTGACGAAGACCGCGGCGGTCTTTCACGACGTCGCGAAGCTGGAGACCGCCCAGGATCGCCACGCTGAAGCGGGCGCCCGGATCGCACGCGAGTACCTGCAGTCACAGGGGGAGTACCCCGAGTCGTTCGTCGACCAGGTCGCTCGTGCCGTGGAGAACCACTCCTATCAGGGATCGGTGAGCGATCTGCCACTCGAGACCCAGTGTCTCATCGAGGCTGACCTGCTCGACAAGGTCGGCGCGAACGGCACGGCACTGATGCTCCTCAGGATGGGCTACGAGTCCCGCGTCCACATGGACGCCGACGAGATGGTCGAACGCGTCCTCGAACGCGGCGTCGATGCCGTCGGCCGGGTCGAGAGCGAAACGGCCCAGGGTCTGGCACACCAGCGACTCAAGCGTGTCAAGTGGTTCCGGGAGTGGCTCGAAGACGAGATTGCCGGGATGGGCGAGTAACCCCGGAGCGGGGCCAAGTACCGCGCTCAGGCACTCCCCGGTCCGATGACTCCCGACTTCTGAGAGCTGTTCTTCGGCGGTGGGAACGGCCGTCCTGTTATAGGTGCTGTTGGCACCGAGGTGTACCTGTAGAGGTGACCGACGATGTCAACGACCAACGCAAACCGGCTCGAGGCCCAGTACGGAGGAATTTCCCTTTCGGGATCACCCCACGCACTCAGCGCGTGGGCGGTCGTCGCGTTACGAATCGTGATGGGTGGTGTGATGCTGTTCGCCGGCCTCGGTAAGGTGAGCGAGTGGCCGTTCGACGCGAGCGGCTTTCTCGTCCACGGTGTCGACGCCGCGAGTCCCGTGAGTGGACTCTACGCGGCGATGGCCGAGACGCCGATCGTCCTGGAGACGATCAACGTGATCGTCCCGGCGACGCAACTCCTGATCGGGATCGCCCTGATTACGGGTGCGTTCGTTCGACTGGCGGCGCTCGGCGGGGCGATGCAGATGACCCTGTTCTACCTCGGCGGGTGGGCGGGGGACTGGCTGGCCCTGTTCGACTCGACGCTGGTCTACGCGTTCGTCTTCCTGGCGATCGGGGCGTTCGCGGCGGGACGGATGGCCGGCCTTGACAGCCGGATCGAACGGCTCCGCGTGGGCGGTCGACCACTCCTCGAGCGCTACCCGCGGCTCAGGTACGTCCTGGGCTGATATGGTGAGCGCTGCACATCCTCGTTTTTTCGACGCTTTACTTCTAGAGCAGTCCCGTCGCTCCCATCGTCAGGAAGAGCACGCCGAATCCGGCGAGGACGAGACCACTCGCACTGGCGATGACGGGCGCGAGTTCGTCGACCCGATTTCCCGCCTCGACGAGTGTCGCGGGGAACGTGAGGACCCAGAGCCCGATCCCGGCGAAGAAGCCGAGCAAGAGCGTCGGCGATCCGGTCTCGACGACGAGCGATCCGGCGAGGTCGGCGCCGACGTACGGGACGTGCGAGAAGACGTCGAGCGTCCCCTCCTCGAGGAGGCCGACGCCCACCGTGAGCCAGAACCCGATCTGGTAGGGGTTCGTGGCGGCCAGGACGAACGTCTTCCGGAAGCCGGCAGCCGGATCGTCGTCATCGACGCGCGAGGCGAAGGCGTCTTTCGCACTTCGGAACGCGTCGACGGCGAAGTAACACATCAGGACGCCCCCGAACAGGTAGAGGAGGGGTCGAATCGCCGGCTGGGCGTCGATTACCGCGACGACGCCGACCAGCGTGAGGACGAAGAAGAGTGCGTCCGCCGTGAACGCACCGAGACCCGCTTTGACCCCCGGATACCAGCCACGGAGCACGCTCTCCTCGGCGATGATGGCGTTCATGGGGCCGGGCGGCGCGGCGAGCGCCAGGCCGAAGACGGCGCCGACAGCGAGCGTTCCGACGGATTCGAACACGCTCACAACTCGGTGTGAACCGCACAAAAGCCTCCCGGTGGCGGCTATATCCACAGAATCCGCCGCGGCCAATTCGCCTCGGAGTGGATCCGCCGTTCAGGCCTTCGCTTGCCAGCTTCGGACTCGGTCCGCACTGACGCCGTCGACGTCGCTGGCGATCGCGTCGGGATCGGCGTCCGAGAGATCGTCGACGCTTTCGATGCCGGCCGCCGCGAGTTTCTCCGCGGTCTTCGCCCCGATGCCGTCGAGGGCCTCCAGGTCGGAGCCGCTCTCGGCCTCGCGTGCCTGGTACTCCCGATAGTTGCAGATGGGACAGCCGAGTTCCCAGGGTTCGTCGTCATCGTCGCCGTGCACCCGTAACTCGGGCAGGTCGTGTTCGTCACAGCGCTCGTCGGTCACCTCGATCTCGCCGCGACGTGGCAGCGGGAGCGAGTACTCGCAGTCGGGGTAGCGCGTACATCCGACGAGCCGTGAGCCGCTCTGGAGGGTCTTGATCGCGAGCTCGCCGCCGTGCTCAGCACCGCATTCCGGACAGTCGCCGATCACCGGCCCCTCGCCCGCGTCGTCGGCCGCACATTGTGGACAACCGTGGACGAACGTCTGGCGCCCGGCGAGCATCTTGATCTCTTTCAGGTCGTGTTCTTCACAGGTGTCGTCCAGAATGTGTGGTTTCCCCGTCGAGGGGAGCTGGAGGGTGTACTCGCAGTCTGGATAGCCGTCACAGCCGACGAAGTACGAGCCGTAGCGGCTGCGTCGAACGAGGAGGTCCTCGCCGCACTCGGGGCAGGGGCCGAGGCGCTTGTCGTCTTTGAGCGACTTGCGGAGGTGGTCGCCGATCTCGTCGCGCGAGTCGGCGAGTTCGTCGAAGATCTCGTCTAGCATCTCGCGGGACTCCGCCGTGACGTCGTCGAGACTGGCTTCACCGGAGGCGATGGCGTCCATGTCGGCCTCTAACTGGGCGGTCATCTCTTCGCTGACCACCTCGTCGGCGAACTGCTCGGCGGCGTCGACGACGGCCATCGCGAGTCGCGTCGGCCGCGGCGGATCGTCTTCCACGTAGCCCCGGTCGTAGAGCTTCTCGATGATGTTGTGTCGGGTCGACTTCGTCCCGACACCCATCTCCTCCATGGTCTCGATCAGGCGGGATTGGCCGTACCGCCGTGGCGGCTGGGTCTGCTTTTCCTCGATCTCGGCATCGGACAGCGTGAGCGTCTCGCCCTCGGTGACGTCGGGGACGAAGTTCTCGCTCGTGTTGAAGTACGGATAGACGGCGTGGTAGCCCGGTTCGACGAGTCGTTTACCGTTCGCCTTGAGCGAGTGGTCGGCGACGTCGGCGACGACCTTGAGGTGTTCCCAGCGAGCGGCATCGGCGAGCGTCGCGTAGAATCGGCGGACGACGAGCTCGAAGATCTCCCACTCGTCGTCGCTCACCTCGCCGCGGGCGGGGATCTCGCCTGTCGGGTGGATAGGCGGGTGGTCGGTCGTCTCCTCGTCGCCCTCGGTGGCGACGAGGTCGTCGTCGGTCTCGAGCAAGTCTTCGGCGCTTTCGCCGAGTGTCGGATGGCCGACGAAGTCGTCGAGCAGCGCCTCCGGATCCAGATCGTCCGGATAGACCGTGTTGTCCGTTCGCGGGTAGGTCATGTACCCCGCGGTGTAGAGATCCTCGGCGATCGACATCGCGCGCTTGGCCGAGTAGCCGATCGCGCTGGCCGCCCGGATGAACTGCGTGGTGTTGAACGGGGCAGGCGGCGTGTCCGTGCGCGTTCGTCGGTTGACGTCGACGACCGTCGCCTCGCTCGCCGACGAGAGCGTCTCGAAGACCGACTCGGCGACCGACTCCTCCCAGACCCGTTCGGCCTCGTTGTCGTCCTCGTCGCGATAGAAGTACTGGGCTTCGAACGCATCCCCGTCACCGTCGTCTTTTATCAGGTCAGCGAACAGTTCCCAGTAGTCATCCGGATCGAACGCCTCGATCTCGCGTTCGCGGTCGACCAGGAGCTTCAGCGTCGGGCTCTGGACGCGGCCGACGGAGATGAAGTCGTTACCGAGCTGGCCGGCCGACAGCGAGAGGAATCGGGTCAGCGACGCGCCCCAGACGAGGTCGATGATCTGACGTGCCTCGCCCGCGGCCGCCAGGTCGAAGTCGAGTGACTCCGGCTGGTCGAACGCCCGTGTGACCTCGTTCTCCGTGATCGAGGAGAATCGCACGCGCCGGATCGGCACGTCCTCGTCGACGTCGCGGACGATCTCGTAGGCTTCCTTCCCGATGAGTTCGCCCTCGCGATCGTAGTCGGTCGCGATCGTGACCTGTTCGGCTCGCCGGGCGAGGAGTCGGAGCGTGGCGACGATGTTCTCCTTCGTCGGCCGTTTTTCGACGCTGGCGTCGATCAGTTCGACCGGTTCGACGTCGCGCCAGTCGCCGTACTCCGGCGGGAAGTCGACGCCGACGACGTGGCCGGAGAGTCCGACGCAGCGCTTGCCGCCCCACTCGTAGACGTTGACGCCGTTCTCGCGCGTCGACTGCATGGACTCGCCGCTCAGGATGTCGGCGATCCGTCTCGCCGCGTTATCTTTTTCCGTAATTATCAGTTCCACGCTGGCGCACCTCCCACGGGGTTCGTTCCGGTCGTCATTGGGGGCGGCTACGCCGGTTGCCCCCATAACCGTTTCGGCGCTAATCGCAAGACAGCGCGGGTGTGCGCGTCGTACGCGGGCGTTGCGCGCACGTGAGGTCCACCGTGTGGGAACTGCGTCGTGGCCGTGTGGGAACCGTGTCGTAAGGGAACGCCCAGACCGGTGTCGATGGGTCACACGCCCGGTAGTGTGGGGTGCGACCATTTATCTATGGACCGGCCGATCGTCCAACGGAGGCCTACCCGTGTCACAGCCAGACCGCAAGGGGATCGACATGACGACGGGCGCGATCACGCCCAAACTCTTTCATCTCTCCTGGCCGCTCGTCCTCGGGAACCTGCTGCAGACGGTCTACAACCTCGCGGATATGTTCTGGGTCGGGCAGATTCCTGGCGATCAGGACGTCGGCGTCGCTGCGGTCTCGCTCATGTTTCCGCTCTCGTGGATGTTCGTCTCGACGGCGATGGGGCTAACCGCGGCGACGATCTCGCTGGTCTCCCAGTACGTCGGCGCCGACCGACGACGGACGGCCGATCGCGCCGTCGCACAGTCGATCTTGCTGGCGATCGCCGCGTCGAGCGTGCTCGCCGTCGTGGGTCTGTACTTCAGGCGACCGATCCTTCGGTTGATGGGCGCACAGGGGCCGGTGTTTGCCGATTCGCTCGCCTACATCGAGGTGATCTTCCTCACGCTCCCGCTCACGTTCTGTTTCTTCGTGTTTCGATCGGCCCTCCAGGGCGCTGGCGACACCCGAACCGCGATGTGGCTGGTGCTCATCTCTGCCGGGATCAACGTCGTCATCGATCCGTTCTTCATCCTCGGGTGGGGCCCGTTCCCGGCGATGGGGACACGCGGGGCCGGGATCGCCACGTTCATCTCACGCGGCGTGGCGACGGCGGCCGGCATCTACATTTTACTCCAGGGTACGTACGGCGTCGAACTCCATCTCGGGGATTTACGACCCGATCCGGCCATGCTCTACCGGTTGCTCGACGTCGGATACCCGGCGACGCTCGACGGCTGGGTGCGCAGTTTCGCGTCGGTGGCCATGGCGGGCTTCGTCGCCCGGTTCGGTGGTGCGGCGATCGCGGCGTACGGCATCGGCGTTCGGCTGATGTCGGTGACGTGGTCGGTCTCGGGAGCGGTCGGCCAGGCGACCGCGTCCGGAGTCGGGCAGAATCTGGGTGCCGGCCTCCCCGAGCGAGCGCGGACGGTTGCCCGAACCGCGACCCTCGGAACGATGGGATTCATCGCGATCTGTGCGGCGCTGGTCTTCGGGTTCCCTCACGAAGCGATGGGCGTGTTCGTCGACAGGCGGGCGACGATCCAGGAGGGAGTCCTCTTTCTCCGGATCGTCGCGCCCTTCTGGGCGTTCTTTTCGGCCGTGATGGTCATCCAGGGCGCGTTCCGCGGGGCGGGCAACACTCGCGAAGCGATGGTCCTCTCGCTTCTGTCACGCTGGGTGTTTCGGGTGCCCGTCGCGCTCGTCCTCGCGTTCACGGCCGTGACGGTTCCGTACACGTCGATTACGATCCCAACCGCTCCCTCGATCGACTACGGCGTTTCGGGTATCTGGATCGCCTACGCCGTCGGCATGGCCGCCACGTTCGTCGTCGCCGTCGTCTGGTTCCGCGTCGGGAACTGGACGGAGGCTGTTATCGAGGACGGACCCGTTGATTCTCCCCACGAGGGCGACGAATCGCCCGCCGACTCGGACGAACAACGAGTGGTCGACGATTGAGTGCCCGTCGATTCGGGAAACGTCTTTTTCGGTTCCCGACGGATGATCCGGTATGGAACGCACCGGGTTCGACGAATCGATAGCCAGTGACGGCGAACTGACCGTCGACCGACTGAGTGATTTGCTGGGAACGTCCGACCTTGCCATCAATCGCTATCGCGTGCCGTCGGGTGGTCGCCTCCCGGCCGGCTTGCACGCCCACGTCGATCAGGAGGAGGCGTTCGTCGTCCGCTCCGGTGAGGCGACGTTCGAGACGCTCGCGGGTGAGGTGTCCGTCTCGGCCGGCGAGGCGATTCGGTTCGCCCCCGGCGAGTTCCAGGCCGGTCGCAACGCCGGTGACGAACCGCTCGTTGTGCTGGCGATGGGAGCACCGCGGGAGAGCGAGGACGTCCGCATCCCGATCGTGTGTGCTGCGTGCGGCCACGACGATCTTCGTCTCGATCTCGGCGACGGTTCGCTCACGTTCGCCTGTCCGGGATGTGGGATCGAACGGGAACCGGCCCCATGTCCGTCGTGTTCCGGCGACGACCTTCGGGTGGTTCTCGAGGAGGCGACTGCCGAGCCAGTTGCTGCCTGCCAGGAGTGCGGATCGACGTACGAGCGGCCACCCGTTCGCGGCGAGTGGTGAGAATATGCGGGTTCGGCGACGGAGCTGTGTTCCCGTTAGTCGTCGAGTTCGGCACGCAGGAGCTGGTTGACGGTGCCCGGATCGGCACTGCCGCCGGTGGCCTGCATGACCTGGCCGACGAGGAAGTTGATCGCGCCGTCGTCGCCCTCGGCGTAGTCGGCGACTGCATCGGGGTTGTCGGCGATCGCGGCTTCGACAGCGGCCTGGACTTCACCCTCGTCGGTCTTGCCGAGCCCTTCGGCTTCGACGATCGCGTCCGGAGCTGCTCCCTCGTCGAGCATCGTCCGGAGGACGATCTCCTTCGCGTTCTTGGCGGTGATCTCGTCGGTGGCGACGAGTTCGACCAATCGGGCAACCTCGTCGAGGCGATCCTCGAGTTCCGTGATCGCCATGTCGCGGTAGTTGAGTTCGCCCAGCAGTTCGTCGGCGACCCAGGTCGCGGCGAGGTCGGGATCGAACTCGCTCGCCAGATCCTCGTAGAAGTCGGCGACCTGCTTGGTCGAGGTGAGTTTCGAGGCGGCTTCCTCGTCGAGGGCGTACTCCTCGCGGAAGCGTTCGCGGCGGGCCCGTGGGAGCTCCGGAATCTCGATCTCCTCGCGCCAGTGGGCGACCTGCAGCGGCGGAATGTCGGCTTCTTCGAAGTAGCGGTAGTCCTTCTCCTCGGCTTTCGATCGCATCGAGACCGTAATGCCGCGACTCTCGTCCCAGTGGCGCGTCTCCTGTTCGACGACGCGCCCGCGCTGGATGGCGTTTTTCTGCCGCGTCTCCTCGTAGGCCAGCGCCTTCTCTGCACCCTTGTGACTCGAGATGTTCTTGACTTCGGTCCGGTTCGCCGATTCGAGCGCCTCCGTCGAGAGTTCGCCGTTCTCGTCGGCTTCCGCGGCCTCGACGATCGAGAGGTTTGCGTCGACGCGGAGACTCCCGTCGCGTTCGGCGTCGAAGACACCCAGGTACTCGAGTACCTCCTCGAGTTCGGCCAGGAAGGCCCGGACTTCGGCTGGACTGCGGAAGTCGGGCGCCGTCACGATCTCCATCAGCGGCGTCCCGGCGCGGTTGTAGTCGATCAGGGTGTACTCCGCGGAGTCGATGCCACCGCCGCCGCCGACGTGCTGGAGGCTGCCCGGATCCTCCTCAAGGTGGGCGCGTTCGATCTCGATGGGGCGTCGCTCGCCCTCGACGCGCACCTCGAGTTCACCCGACTGGCAGATAGGCTCGTCGTACTGGGTGATCTGGAAGTTTTTCGGCAGGTCGGGGTAGTAGTAGTTCTTCCGGTGAAAGCGGGTCTCCTGGGGGATCTCCGCGTCGATCGCCTTCCCGATCTTCACTGCGGCTTCGACGGCGGCCTCGTTGACGACCGGCAACGCTCCCGGCAGGCCGAGGCAGACGGGACAGACGTGCTCGTTCGGCTCGTCCGCGTCGCCCGTCGAACACCCACAGAAGATCTTCGTCTCGGTCTCCAGCTGGACGTGGACCTCGAGCCCGATGACGGTCACGAGCTCACCCTGCTGGACGGTCTGGGCGGTCATTGGACGCGTTTCGGACCCTGTGGCTTAAAGGATAACGGAGCGACGCTCACGGGCGGTGAAGCGACTGCTGATCTCCCGCCCAGCCCCTCTCTCGGCATCTCTGGATGCTCTCGAAGTAATGTCAAAATAGAAGGCTGTGTCTGACACACGTTTATGTGGCCCGAGTAACCCCTAGTTGGTATGCCGAGAAATCGCGTCGAGGAACTCGAGTCGACGGTTCGTGAACTCGAGTCGACGGTCGAGGGCCTCACCGAAGAACTGGTCGAATCGAAGGAGCGAATTCGCGTCCTCGAGGATCTGCTCGATGCCGAACAGCAGTCACGAGTGCCGGAACGACGGACGACCGAGGCACGCGAAGCCGGCCCCGACGATGTCGCGGCCGCGACCGCCGAAGCCGACGCCGACCCGGCCGACCTCGGACTCGAGGCGGACCCCGAAGCCGAGGCGGTCGAGGAACAGGACGAACCACAAGAGTCAGGTACCGACGAAATCATCGTCGCGTAAAGGATCCGCGCTTGCGGGTGCGCGGAGGTTCGTACGGAAATGCACATCAAAGCCCTCGTCCTCGACAACTTCAAGAGCTTCGGACGCAAGACTCGAATCCCCTTCTACGAGGACTTCACCGTCATCACGGGGCCGAACGGCTCCGGTAAGTCGAACATCATCGACGCCGTCCTGTTCGCCCTGGGGCTCGCCCGGACGCGGGGCATTCGCGCGGAGAAACTCACCGATCTCATCTACAACCCCGGGTACGACGACGGTGAGCGTCCCGCGAGCACACGCGAGGCCGAGGTCGAGGTCATCCTCGACAACGCCGATCGCACGCTGGAGCGTTCCCAGGTGGCCACGGCCGCCGGTTCGGACGACGTCGGCGACTGCGACGAGATACGCATTCGCCGCCGGGTCAAACAGACCGAGGACAACTACTACTCCTACTACTACCTGAACGGTCGCTCGGTCAACCTCACGGACATCAAGGACCTGCTCGCTCAGGCCGGCGTCACGCCGGAGGGGTACAACGTCGTCATGCAGGGCGACGTCACCGAGATCAT
Source organism: Halovivax asiaticus JCM 14624 (assembly GCF_000337515.1). Lineage (GTDB taxonomy): Archaea > Halobacteriota > Halobacteria > Halobacteriales > Natrialbaceae > Halovivax > Halovivax asiaticus. The sequence continues at coordinate 414,162 of NZ_AOIQ01000006.1, read as the reverse complement.
CAACACGACGCCCCACAGTCGTCGCGAGATCATCGACGAGATCGCCGGCGTCGCGGAGTTCGACGCGAAGAAGGAAGACGCGTTCGAGGAACTCGAGGTCGTCGAAGAGCGGATCGACGAAGCCCAACTGCGCATCGAGGAGAAACAGACCCGGCTCGACCAGTTAGAAGACGAGCGCCAGACGGCGCTTCGCTATCGCCGGCTCCGTCGAGAGAAGGCCGAGTACGAGGGGTATCTCAAGGCTAGCGAACTCGAGGACAAGCGCGAAGAACGCGACGACGTCGACGCTCGCGTGGACGATCTCGAGGACGAACTCGAATCGCTACAGCGAACCCTAGACGAGAAGCAGGGAACCGTCGTTCGCCTCCAGGAAGATCTCGAGGACTTAAACGACGAGATCGAGCAGAAAGGCGAGGACGAGCAGCTGAAGATCAAAGGCGAGATCGAGGAGGTCAAAGGCGAGATCGCTCGGCTCGAAGACAAGATCGAGACCGCCGAGGAGCGTATCGAGGCAGCCGAAGCCGATCGACGCGACGCGTTCGTCCAGATTGACCGCAAACAGGAGCGCGTCGACGATCTCGCCGACGAGATGCGCGAATGCAAACTGGAGAAGGCCTCGGTCACCTCGGAGATCCAGGAGCGCGAAGCCGAGATCGAGTCGCTGGAGACGGAACTCGAGAACGTCGACACCGAGTACGACGAGGTGAAAGCCGAACTCGCCGAGTGCAAAGACGCGGTCGAGGAGGCAAAGACCGAGAAGAACGACCTCCAGCGCGAACAGGACCGATTGCTCGACGAGGCCCGGCGCCGATCGAACCAGATCGCCGAACTCGAATCCTCGATCGAGGAGACAGAGGAACTGCTCCCGGAACTCGAAGACGAACGATCGGAACTCGAACGCGAACTCGACAAGGCCGAGACCAACCGCGAGAACATCGACTCGGTCGTCACCGACCTCAAACGCGAACGCTTCTCGCTGCAGGACGACGTCGACGAACTCGAGGACGAACTCCAGGCCAAACAGCAGGAGTACGCCGAACTCGAGGCAAAAGCCGGCGAGAGCGGGGACTCCTCGTTCGGTCGTGCGGTGACGACGATTCTCAATACCGGGTTCGACGGCGTCCACGGCGCGGTCGCCCAGCTCGGGAGCGTCGACGGTGCGTACGCCACGGCGTGTGAAACCGCGGCGGGTGGGCGACTCGCGAACGTCGTCGTCGACGACGACGGCGTCGGCCAGCGCTGTATCGATCACCTCAAATCGAAGAACGCCGGGCGGGCCACCTTCCTCCCGATGACGGAGATGTACTCCCGGAGTCTTCCCTCCGCGCCGTCGGATCCGGGTGTCGTCGACTTCGCGTACAACCTCGTCGACTTCGACGACCAGTACGACGGGATCTTCTCGTACGTCCTCGGGGATACCCTCGTCGTCGAGGACATCGAGACGGCCCGGTCGTACATGGGCGACTACCGGATGGTGACGCTGGACGGTGACCTCGTCGAGAAGAGCGGCGCGATGACCGGTGGGTCGCGCAAGGGGTCGCGCTACTCGTTCTCGACGGACGGCCGCGGCAAACTCGAACGCGTCGCGACCCAGATCACCGAGTTGCAAGACCAGCGTGACGACCTGCGTGACGAACTCCGCGACGTCGAATCCCGACTCGACGACGCCCGCGATCGCCAGACCGATGCAGCCGACGAGGTTCGTTCGATCGAAAACGAGATCGAGAAGCTAGACGAACAGCGCGATCGACTCGAGGCGGAGATCGAATCCGACGAGGCCGAACTGGCAGACCTCGAAGCCGAACGCGAGGAGGTCGACGAGGAGATGACGGACATCTCCACACAGATCGAGGCCAAACAGGACGAGATCGACGAGATCGAGGGGACGATCGCCGATCTCGAGGCGGAACTGGCCGACTCGAAGATCCCCGAACTCACGGGCCAGATCGAAGACTTAGAAGCCGAGATCGACGAGCGAACCGAGCGGATCGACGAACTCGACTCGAAACTCAACGAACTCGAACTCGAGAAGTCCTACGCCGAGGAGGCGATCGACGACCTCCACGACGAGATCGAAGCAGCCCAGAATCAAAAGGCCGACTACGAGGAACGGATCGAGACCTTCGAGGACGAGATCGACTCCCAGGAAGCGGTTCTAGAAGAAAAGCGGGCCGCGGTCGCACAACTCGAAGACGAACTCGCGGAACTCAAAGAGGAACGGACTGGTCTCAGGGACGACCTCGACGAGGCCCGTCAGGAGCGCGACGAGGTCCAGGACGAGGTCAACGACATCGAAGCGGACCTCTCGAACGCTCGGGAGCGCCTCGACGCGCTGGAGTGGGAGATCGACTCTCTCGAAGAGGAAGTCGGCGAGTACGATCCCGAGGAGGTGCCGGACCACGACACCGTCGTGGAGATGGTCGACCTCCTCGAAACGGACATGGAGGCCCTCGAACCGGTCAACATGCTCGCTATCGACGAGTACGCCGAGGTTCGAGACGAGCTCGACGAACTCGAAGCGAACCGCGAGACGCTCGTCGAGGAGGCCGAGGGCATTCGTGAGCGCATCGAACGCTACGAGAGCCTGAAGAAAGAGACATTCATGGAGGCCTACGAGTCCATCAACGAACAATTCACGGAGATCTTCGAGCAGCTCTCGGAGGGAACCGGCTCGCTCCACCTGGAGAACGAGGAGGACCCGTTCGACGGGGGTCTCACCATGAAGGCCCAGCCGGGCGACAAGCCCATCCAGCGGCTCGACGCGATGTCGGGCGGCGAGAAGTCCCTGACTGCACTCGCCTTTATCTTCGCTATCCAGCGGCACAACCCCGCACCGTTCTACGCACTCGACGAGGTCGACGCCTTCCTCGACGCGGTCAACGCCGAACGCGTCGGCCGAATGGTCGATGAGCTGGCGGGCGACGCGCAGTTCGTCGTCGTCTCGCACCGCCAGGCCATGCTCGACCGGTCCGAGCGGGCGATCGGTGTGACGATGCAACAGGACAACGTGAGTGCGGTGACCGGCATCGACCTGAGTGAAGAGGGGGTAGTGGCTGATGACTAGCGAGGGTTCCGAGGAGGCGAAGCCGACGACGGAATCCTCGGGAAAGTCGAGCGGGGAGGAGAGCGAGGGCCGAGCGAAGCGAGGCTCTCGGAATGGCGAACGGGGAGCGAAAGCGACCCGTGAGCGTGAGCGACCCGTGAGCGAGGATGGCGAGGAGCCCAAGGCGACGAACGGAGCCGATGGGACGGACGTGGGAACGGACACCGAGACGGAAACGGACGAAACGGCCGACGACATTCCGCTGTCGATCGCTGGGCACGAGGACCGCGACCCGCCGGACGGCGCGTCGTCGATGTTCGACTTCGGTGACGAGTCGGCAGTTTCGGACGATCCGTTTCCGGCCGAGGTTCCCGAGGCGGCGGACGATGACGACGAGGACGTTCAGCCGGTCGAGTTGCTGGTGCAACTCGCGAAGGACGGCGAGATCGATCCCTGGGACATCGACATCGTCCACGTGACGGATACGTTTCTCGACGCCCTCGACGAGGCGGATCTACGGACCTCCGGTCGGGCACTGTTCTACGCCAGTGTCCTCCTGCGGATGAAGAGTGACGTGCTCTTCAGCCCGGACGAACCCGACGAGGAGGAATTACCGCCCTGGGAAGCGGCGTTCGTCGACGACGAGGGGCCGGTCGACGATGGCGGTGACGTACCCGGGTTTGATCCCGTCGAGCGGCTCGAAGCCGAGATGGACCGGCGGCTCGAACGACAGCACGCCCGCGGGAAGCCCGAGACGCTCGACGAACTCGTTCGCGAACTCCGCGACGCCGAACGCGGGTCCTGGTGGAAGCGCTCCAGAGAGTACGACACCTCGAACTCGCCGTCGGGGTTCAATCGTGGTGTCCAGGAACTCAGCTACCACTCCGAGGACGCCTATCGTGGCGTGGACGAACCGACGGCGGACGACGTCACCCACACGCAACACGACGAAGAGATCGACGCCGTCATCGCCGACGTCGAGGCGGCACTCGCGCCACACTACGAGGGGGGCCGTGAGGAGGTGCTCTTCGCCGAGATAGAGGATGCCGGTGGGTCACGCGTGATGACCTATCTCGCCTTGTTGTTTCTGGCACATCGAGGACAATTCCGGCTCGAACAGGACGAGCTGTTCGGCGACCTCTGGATCCAGCAGGTGGCAGTCGAGGTCGAAGCGAGCGAAGCGGTAGCGGATTGACGGCGGAGTCGTGCTGGGGATAGAAAGCGTCGGCCCGCGAAGATTTTCCTGTCTCAGTCGGTGAGACGCCACTCGTCGCCGCGGACGGTTTCGATGACGTCGCGTCGTTCCATCTCGGAGAGGACCTCCTGCAGTCGATCGGGCTGGGCGATCTCCATCTCGATGCGCTGGATATCGTGCGTGCTCGCGAGGAAGTGACGGATATCTTCGTCGGTGAACGTCTCCTGGTCGGTCGACTCCATGACGCCCGAGATCAGGTCGATCATGTCCTCGATGAAGTTCCACGGGTAGACGATCCAGGCCCACTCCGCTAAGCGCTCGCCGACGTACTCGGGTTCGAACTCGCTGGTTCCGAGCAACTGGAGGGTGGCAGTTCGGACGGTCCCCGCGCCGCGGTCGGTGACGTACTCGTGGGCGTGTTCGATCGACCCGCCGGTGTCGGCGATGTCGTCGATGATCAGAACGTCCTTGTCCTCGACGCTGCCTTCGGGCATCGGGTACCTGACCGTGGGCTCGTCGGCCTTCTCGGCGGCGCCGACGTAGTGTTCCATCTTCAGGCTCGTCAGGTCGTCCAGGCCGAGGAAGTCACAGAGACAGCGGCCGGCGAACCAGCCGCCGCGCGCGAGCGCGACGATCACGTCCGGTTCGAACGTGTCCCGTCTGACCTGCTCGCTCACGTCCCGACAGAGGCTGTAGATATACTCCCAGTTGGTGATCGTACAACTGAAGTCCTCCGGTAGCTCGGACATCGTGTGCTCTGCCGGGAGATGGGCGTACCACCGGTTAAGTCATCCGTTGTCGGTTCGCGTGACCGACGGCACAACTGGCCTACTGATAAACGGCTGCTCCTCGAACGACCCGTATGCTCGACGAACTCGCCTGGCTCGGTCTGGAGGCGAAGTACCTCGACGCGGCGCGATCGTTCTACGAAGAGACGCTTTCCCTGTCGGTCGCAACTGCAACCGAGACGGAGATCCGGTTCGAGGCCGGTCCGTCGGAACTCGTGATTCGACGGCCGATTGGCCTCCCACGTGGCGGCCTGCACACGCACTTCGCCTGTTCGATCCCATCAGCGGAGTACGACGCGTGGTGGGACCGCCTCGAACCGGCGTACGAACTCGCGGAGGTCCAGTTCGGTGACGCCAAATCGCTCTACTGTTACGATCCCGACGGCAACTGCGTCGAACTCGGGCAGCGCGATGTCGATGGGCCGGGTATCGATGGCATCTTCGAGGTGGCACTGGAGGTGGCGTCGATCGATCGGTCGCGATCGTTCTACGAACGGTTCGGTTTCGAGACGGTCGATACTGGGGCCGACCGCCGACGAATCAGGATGGACGGCCCCGTCGCACTGGAGCTCTGGGAACCCCAGCTCGGTATCGCCGACGCCCGGGGCGGCGTCCACGTCGACCTCGGATTTTCCTGTGACGATCCAAGAGCAGTGGTGGGGCTGGTCGAAGAGGATGCGTGCGAGACGACGGCGCGTGGCTCCGACCGGGTAGTCATCGATCCAGACGGCCACGTGCTGACGTTCACCGAGTCGGCTTCCTAACGGCTGACGAACCGGGCGACGCTCGTCGGTTCCTCACAGTCGGCTGTTGTCGACGGAGACGCCGGGCGGTGTAACGACGAGGAACCCGCGGAAGTGGACGAGGTTGCCGCCGGCTTCCGAAACCTCGCGAGCGAATCCGGACGCGAGTTCGTTGACGTCACCGTCGACGTCGAGCAAGAGGACGCTGCCGTCGCTCACGGTTTCGATCCGTTCTTCGTCCGGTGTCGTCCCGTCGAGCACGTCGAGAACCACGTCGGCATCGACGACGTCGGTGTCACCGTCCTCGATGTGTTCTTCCATCGCCCGCAGGTCGAGGTCGAAGTCGCTCATGTACCCGCAGTTTGCGTGTGACGGCAAAAGCGTTCCCCACCCGTGGGCACAGTCGGTGTGATCAGCCGTCGTACACGAGAAGTTGATCGGCCTCGTCCGCGAGCGAGACGGCGTCGGAACCGAAGGATTCGGCGTGGCTGACGACCAGAAGCAGCACGGTTTCTGGTCGGACGAGTGAGTACCCGTCTTCGCGCGAAAGTAATCCGTGGGTCTCGAGTTCGCCAGCGTACTTGCTGATCGTCGGCGGGGAGACGTCCAGTACGGCGGCGAGGTCGTTCGCACCCGCATCCGGCGATCGGAGCAGTTCGAGTATCATGCCACGAGGGGTCTCCCGACGGAGGTACCCCAGTGCGCGTTTCTCGAACTCGTCGAAGCGCCCCGTCTGGACGTATCGGCGGTAGTCCCCGTCGCGGAACTGCTCGATCGATCCGGCGGATTCGAGCGTCCGAAGGTGATGCTGGGTCTCGCCGGTGCCGAGTTTGAGGTCGTCCCGGATCTTCGAAAAGTGTGCGCCCGGTGTCGTCGACAAGTAGCCGGTGATCGCGTCGCGTGGCTCGCTGTCGCCGGTCGCGGTCGCGGCGCTCGCCGACCCGACGAGCGATGCGCTGGCACCAACGGTGGCGAAACGGCGTAACGTGGCCCGTTTGTCTTCGTCGACGCGATCGTCACCGGACATGCGTCTCTACTGTCTCCTCGGTCTCCTCCGTAAAACCGGTTTCGTTCGATTTTCGTTTCGCGAACAGAACGTTCACGGAAATTGACCGGTCCGATTACTGCCCGGAACCGCCGTCGATCTCCTGATCCATCTCCTCGATGACCTCGTCTGGATCCGTAATCGTCGCCGGATCCTTGCCCTCTTTGATCGCCTGGGCCTCTTGCTCCATGGCTTCGACGTCCATGTCGGCTTCCTTGTCGATCTCGCCGATGATCTCGGCGATGTCGTCGAGGCCGATCAGTTCGCGGGTCTCTTCGTCGAATTCGAGGCTCTCCAAGGATTCCTCCCCCTCGGAGACGTCGCTCCCGCTTAGGTGCTTGCCGTAGCGACCGACGAGCGAGGACAGTTCCTGCGGGAGCACGAACGTCGTGGATTCGCCCTGGCCGATCTCCGAGAGCGTCTCCATCCCCTTGTCGATGACCGCGCGTTCGCCCATCGATTCGGCGGACTTGGCCCGAAGGACCGTCGAAATCGAGTCACCCTGTGCCTCCAGGATCTGGCTCTGTTTTTCACCCTGTGCGCGGATGATGTCGCTTTGCTTGTCACCTTCGGCCTTCTCGACGGCGCTGCGGCGTTCACCCTGGGCCTCCAGGATCATGGCACGGCGTTTTCGCTCGGCGGAGGTCTGCTGTTCCATCGCCTGCTGGACGTCCTTCGATGGATTGACCTCGCGGACCTCGACGCTCTCGACGCGGATCCCCCACTCGTCGGTGGGTTCGTCGAGTTCTTCGCGAATGTGGGCGTTGATCTGCTGGCGTTTGTTGAGCGTATCGTCGAGCTCCATGTCGCCGAGCACTGCCCGCAGTGTCGTCTGGGCGAGGTTCGAGACGGCCTTCTTGTAGTTGTCGACCTCGAGGAAGGCCTTCTTCGCGTCCATGACCTTGATGTAGACGACCGCGTCGGCGGTCACGGGCGAGTTGTCCCGGGTAATCGCCTCTTGTCGCGGGACGTCGAGCGTCTGCGTTCGCATGTCGAACGTGTAGGTCTTCGAGACGAACGGCGGGACGATGTTGATGCCCGGCTCCAGGAGTTTGCGGTACTCACCGAAGACGGTCAGCGCGCGCTTTTCGTACGCGTTGACGATCTCGATGGCACTCAGTAGCGACGCGACGACGACGACCAGTGCGAGTGCACCGATGATCAGCAGTGAGGTGGTTGCCATATCGGACTGTACCAGCGGCCGTCTCAAAAGTGTTGCCGTTCGTGAATGTGACTGATCGGAATAATGGGATGTCAGGTTCGGGGAGCACCGCGGCTCACTGGCCCGGATGAACGCAGTCAGTTATCCGGAGCGCTCGGTTTCGACGTCTGTATCCACCGAGTCTGCTGTGTTGTCGGCCCCCACCTCTCCCGTGTCGACTGTCTCCCCATCCGGTTCGGCCTCGCGGCCCCGTTCGAGCGCGCGATCGATCTCGTCTCGTTCCACCGACTCGAGCGGTTCGACGGTGAGGACGTTGCCGCCGCCGGGATCCATGACGATGATCTCGGTTCCCTCCTCGATGTCGCCGGTTCTCGACCGGGCGCTGTAGAAGGGGGCAAACCCACCGCTTTCGAGTTTCACCTCGCCCTGACGTGACGTGACGGTGTCGGTGACGTAGCCGGTCGCCCCCGCGAGACTGCTCGAACTACTCGTCTGGGCCTGTCCCTTGCCGCCGTAGAAGTCGAACTCGCGGTAGATCCACGTCGCCACGACGCCAACCACGAGTGTCAACGCGGCGAGTGCGAAGATACCGAGGCCGCCGAATACGACGCCGATCAACCCGGCGCCAGCGAGCGCGACGCCGATGACGATCAGGTACGCCCCCGGAGACATCGCCTCCAGCACCATCAGTACGAGGCCAGTGGCGAGCAACACGAGCGCAGTGTTCGACGCCAGCGTCTCGAGCATACGAGGTCCTAGGGCGTCACCGTAATTAACTGTTTACGAGGTGATTTTTCGTCGGCGCCTCGCCTAGACGGCGACGCCGGCCAGACGGACGAAGAGCGCGACGGTCGCCAGCGCACCGAGAACGACGAACGCGGCGTTTTCGGCGTCGATCGAACCGGACCGGACAGGCGTCGAGAGCGGTTCGGGAACGCCCGGCTTCGACCGGGCGGCCTCGTCGTCCGAATCCGGGTCTTCGAACTCGCTCGTCGATCCGCCGGGTGTCGTCGGCCGCAACTCGTCCCGGGCATTCGCGGATTCTTCTTCCGGCTCCTCGGTTCCTGGGGCGTCTGGTTCGTCTGCTTCGTCGACGGCTCCTGAGTCCGTCCGTCGCTCGGTCATTGCTCCGTATACGGGAGCCGGCTTCAAAAGTGCGCGGGCGGCTTATCGCTCCGTACCGTCGGTGCCCACGTCGCCGTCGTAGACGACGCCGCGATCGCCGTCGATGGTGACGACCCGGCCAGCCTCGACGGTGGTACAGTCCGCGTCGCTGAGCATCGGGATCCCCAGTTCGCGGGCGACGAGTGCGGCGTATCCGGTCATCCCGGGCCGAGTGTCGACGATCCCAGCCAGTTTGGAGACATCGCCGGTAAACTCGTCGATGCCGTCGATCGCGACGATGGCGCCGTCCGGAACGTCGGTCAGGTCGCCTTCGGGTGCGTGGGCGATCGGCCCGGATGCGCGCCCTTCGACGACGACGCGGCCGGTCTCGATCGTGTCGGCGGCGACGTGTACCTTCAGCATGTTCGTCGTGTTCGCCCCTTCCAGTTCGGTCATCATGCCACAGAGGACGACGACGGTGTCGCCGGATTCGGCGACCCCGGCGTCGAGCGCTGACTGGACGGCCCGCTCGATGACGGCGTCGACGCCCCGATTGGAAACCGGTGCGTATACCGGTGTGACGCCCCAGCTGAGCGCGAGCTCACGCCGGACGTCCTCGTGCGGGGTCGAGGCGACGATGGGGATCGCGGGGCGATACTTGGCCGCTTTCCGGGCGGTGTAGCCCGACTCGGTCGCGGCCACGATGGCGTCTGCGCCGACGTCGCGGGCCAGATACCGGGCCGCCCTCGCGAGCGCGTCGGTCCGCGTCGAGCCGGATTTCGGCACGCGTCCCTCGAGGACGGTGTCGTACTCGCCGGAACGCTCGACCTCGCGGACGATCCGGTCCATCGTCTCGACGACGCGCACCGGGTGGTCGCCGACGGCCGTCTCCGCCGAGAGCATGACGGCGTCGGTCCCGTCGAGGACGGCGTTCGCCACGTCCGAGGCCTCCGCGCGCGTGGGTCGTCGCGAGTGGACCATCGAGTCGAGCATCTCGGTGGCCGTGATCACCGGCACGCCACCCTCGTGTCCGCGGCGGATGATCCGCTTCTGAATCATCGGGACGTCTTCCATGGGGAGCTCGACGCCCAGATCCCCGCGGGCGACCATGATCCCCGACGATGCGTCGACCAGCTCGTCCAGATTGTCCACCGCGTCGGCGCGCTCGATCTTCGAGACGATCGGCACGTCGGCGTCCAGTCCCTCGAGGACCTCGTTGACTGCGTAGACGTCGTCGGCGTCGCGAACGAAACTCGCGGCCACGAAGTCGACGTCGTACTCGGCGGCCAGTTCGAGTTCGGCGCGGTCGCCGGCCGTGATCGTCTCGAGGTCGAGGTCGATGCCCGGAACGTTCACGCCCTTTCGACTCCCGAGTTCGCCGCCACTCTCGACTCGCGTCTCGACGCCCTCGCCTGCGACGTCGATCACGTCGAGCTCGATCAACCCGTCGTCGAGCAGGATCCGGTCGCCGGCCGAGACGCCATCGAGCGGTTCCGAAACCCCGATCCGATCCGTCGTTGCGGCGGTTCCTTCCGCAAGCTGAACCGTCTGTCCCGTCTCGAGGGTGATCGTCTCGCCCTCGTCGAGCGGCGCCGTCCGGATCTCCGGTCCCTGCAGATCGAGCATGATCGCGATCGGGCGGTCGCGTTCCTCGTCGACTGCCCGGAGTCGCTCGATCAGTGCGGCCCGATCCTCGGTGTCGCCGTGGCTGGCGTTCAGCCGAGCGACGGACATCCCCGCCTCGGCGAGCCGATGGATCGTCTCGCGGTCGCTCGAGGCCGGGCCGAGCGTACAGACGATTTTGGCATTTCTCATGTGCCCCGCTACGCGTGAGTCAGGGAAAAATCTGCGCAGTTACAACGGGTGTGATCGAGATGGCCGTTCAAATCTGCTTGGTGTGGCGTGACGCGTGCCGATCGCCAGGCTCTCGCCGTCTATGGCGAGGCCACAGTCACTTGATCTTCTCGCCTAGCGCGGCGTCGCCGTGCGTGGTGAGCAGGTCCGCTTCCTCGCCCGCGGCCAGGATCATGCCGTTGGATTCGACGCCGAAGAGTTCGGCGGGTTCCATGTTCGCCAGCAGGATACACTGCGTGCCGGGGAGTTCGTCGAGATCGTGGAGTTGTTTGATCCCGGCGACGACCTGACGCGTCTCGAAGCCGATATCGACTTCGAGCCGGGCGAGATCGTCTGCGCCGTCGATACCTTCGGCTGTCTCGATCTGGCCGACGCGGATGTCCACGTCCTGGAAGTCTTCGAAGCCGATGCGATCCTCCGCCAGTGGTTCGAGATCGTCTGTGTCGGTCATGTTCGTGGATTGTTCGCTGGCAGTGTCGTCGCTTTCGATTTCGCCGTCTGCTGGCGCTCCGTCACCGCCTTCCGTCTCGTCGTCGCTCGCCGCTTCCTCGATCCGCGTTTCGAGTTTCTCGTTCAGTTCGGCGACGCGATCGTCTTCGATTTTGGCGAAGAGTTCGCCGGGTTTGTCGAACGAGTCTCGCGGGGCCGCCAGTGCGTCCTCGACGTGTGCGTCCGCGATCTCGCCGTCTTCACCGATCTGCTCCCAGAGCGCCTGGGCCTTGCCGGGGGCGATCGGGGAGAGCAGGACGGCGGTGGCCTTCGCGAGCTGGACGCAGTCGCGGATGACCTGTGCCGCCCGGTCGGGTTCCTCGTCGGTGAGCTTCCAGGGTTCGTTGCGCTGGATGTACTCGTTGCCGAACTGGGCGAGTCGCGTCGTGGCGTTGCCGACGTCGCGCAACGAGTAGTCGTTCACCCCGCCGGTGAACGCGTCGATCGCGTCCTCGATGCGCGCCTCGACCTCGTCGGAGACGGCCGTATCGGGCGTTCCGTCGTAATTCCGGTAGGCGAAGAGCAGGCTGCGGTACCAGAAGTTACCGACGGTGCCGACGAGCTCGCCGTTTACCTTCTCCTGGAAGGCGTCCCAGGAGAAGTCGACGTCCTGCTGGAAGCCGCCGGTCGTCGTCAGGTAGTACCGCAGGAGGTCCGGGTGGAACCCTTCGTCGAGGTACTCCCTGGCCCAGATGGCCCGGTTGCGACTCGTCGAGAGCCCCTTGCCGTTGATGGTGATGAAGCCTGTCGCGGCGACCGCCCGTGGCGCGGTGTAGTCGGCGGCCTCTAGCATCGCCGGCCAGAAGATCGTGTGGTGCTGGATGATGTCCCGGCCGATCACGTGGACGATCTCGCCTTCTTCCGTCCAGACCTGTTCCCAGTCGTATTCGTCGGCGCCGACACGCTCGGTGTACTGTTTGGTACTCGAGATGTACTCGATCGGCGCGTCGACCCAGACGTAGAGGACGACGTCCTCGGCGGCGCCGTCGTCCCCGGGGTAGTCGATCCCCCAGTCCATATCGCGGGTGAGACACCAGTCCTGGAGTCCCTCTTCGATCCACTGCCGTGGCTGGTTCCGGGCGTTCGACGTGCCTTCGAGGCCGTCCAGAAACTCCGTCAGGTAGTCGGCGAACTCGGAGACGCGGAAGAACTTGTGCGTCCGTTCTCGGTACTCCGCCGGGTTGCCGGTCCGCACGCTCCGTGGGTCCTCGATCTCGCCGGGCTCTAGGTGGCGCTGACAGCCCTCGTCGCACTCGTCGCCGCGGGCCTTCGCGCCGCAGTACGGACAGGTCCCCTCGACGTACCGGTCGGGCAGGTAGTCGTCGGCTTTCGGGTCGTAAGCGACGAGGATCTCGTCCTCGTAGACGTAGCCTTCCTCGTCTAACGTCCGGACGATCTCCTGGGTCAGTTCGGTGTTCGTCTCGTCGTGCGTGTGCCCGTAGTTGTCGAAATCGACGTCGAACTTCGGGAACGTTTCCTGATACTGTTCGTGCCAGCGCAGTGCGAACTCCTCGGGGTCGATTCCCTCCTGCTCGGCGTTGACGGCGACGGGCGTGCCGTGCATGTCAGAACCCGAGACGTACGCCGTTTCCTGGCCGAGCGTTTCGAGCGCGCGGGCGAACGCGTCCGCGCCGATGTAGCCGCGGAGGTGCCCGATGTGGAGATCTCCGTTCGCGTACGGGAGCCCGCAGGTCACCACCGCCGGTCGGTCCGTCGGAAAGTCTTCGGTACTCATTGTATTTTCTTAGCGTGTCGTTGTCGCGGCGGGCGTAAAACCCGCCGGTTTTCGGTCGTGCGTCGCGCTACTCGTCCACTGGTAGGGGAGAAATCGGGTTTCCCCGCCGCGGGTGCGTGCCGTATGACCGGCGCCGCGACGATCCACCCGGTCGCTATCGTCGCGGACGCATCGTCGCGATCACCGTGCGTCCAGCGCCCATGCTGGCCTCATGTTACCTACCCTCGTACAAAATGCTTCTGAACGGGGTCGTCCGATTACTGCGCTCCTCGTCGAATTCCTCTCTCCCGGTCGCGAACTCCCACCTCGTCGGGGGCTCTCTCCGGCTCGCCGATCAATCGTCGGTCGCCGTCGTCGTCGGTGCGCACTCGTCGATCGCGGCGAGGTCGTCGACGAACGATTCGAGCATCGAACGGCTCACGTGGGGCATACAGACGACCCGAAGCTCGCCCGTCCCGGTCCGGGAAATCCGCCAGCCGGCTTCCCTGAGCGCTTCGAACGTGGGCGTCGGCACGTCCGCCGCGACCAGCGGGAGCGTCGGCTCGACCACGTCGTAGCCGAGTTCGGCGAGCTGCGTCGCCAGCCAGTCGGCATTGGCCTGTGAGCGGTCGGCCTGTGCGGCGTAGCCCTCCGGCCACAGTTCTTCCATCGCGGCGACGGCGCTCGCCACGCCGGCACCGGAGCGCGTCCCCGTCAGCGTCGCCTGCGAGGTCGTCTCCAGGTAGGGCGTGTCGACGGCGAGTTCGTCGAGCAACGCCTCGTCCCGGACGAGCAAGCCACCGGCGGGGATCGCGGCCTGCCCCATCTTGTGCGGGTCGATGGCCATCGTGTCGACCGGGATATCGGCGAAGGTCCACTCGATGTCGGTAAACGGGAGGACGAATCCGCCCCAGGCGGCGTCGACGTGGAACAGCGCGCCGACGTCGTGAGCCATCTCTCCGAGCGATCCGAGCGGATCGACTCGGCCGTACTCGGTACTTCCAGCGACGCCGACGACGAGTGCCGTCGCTTCGTCGACGCGTTCGCGAACCGCGTCCAGACGCACCCGGTGGTCGTCGTCCGTCGGAACGACCGTGAGGTCGACGTCGAGAACGTCCGCGGCCTTCCTGAAACTGAAGTGGCCCGATTCGGGCATGATGACGGACGGTGACTCGATGTCGTTCCTGCGTGCTCGCTCGCGTGCGATTCGAACCGCCTGGATGTTTGCCTCCGTACCACCGCTGGAGACGTACCCAGCTGGGTCGTCCAGGGCGGCGATGTCGCCAAGCATCGAGATCGCCCGATCCTCCAACTCGGCGACGGTCGGATACGTCCCCGGATCGCCGGGGTTCGTCGCGAGAAACCGTTCGGCGGCCGCCCGGGCGACCGGATGCGGCTCCGTACACATCGAGGAGAGAACCCGGTCGAACCCTTGTGGCTCGGCCTGCATGCGTCAGAGCAGGAGAGTGACGGCTTTATCTGTTGTGTTCTCGGGCAGGCCATGACTGACTGGCCATGACGGGCGAACGCGCTACGTTGTCCCAATTGAACATAGGAAACATCGATTACATAGGTTACGTCGGAAACGCTTACGACAGTCGCTCCCGTACAGCCATCATGGTCATCGATATCGATACGTTCGAAGAAACTCCGGAGCAGGAATTGGGTGATCTGAGCAATCCGGAAAAAGTCCTCGAGTTTCTCCTCTCGAACGACGACAAAGCGTTCAAGGCCGCCGAAATTGCAGACGAAACTGGCATCCCGCAGAACTCGATCGCGACCGTCCTCGGCCGTCTCGAAGACCGAGGGCTCGTTCGCCACAAGGCGGCGTACTGGGCGATCGGAGAACCGGAGCGCATCGCGTCGTTCGGTCAATACCACCGCGTCACCGAGCGTTTGAACGCGCGATTCGGGACAGAGGATCGAGAGGCCTGGCGAGAACATGCAGCCAGGACACAATCGACCGACGAAGACGAATGACGCGGGAACGAACTGACGTCGTGTACGGTGCGGACCCGTTCAAAGGTGATCAGTATTCGAGACGTGGTGTATTCTGAACGACGAGCAGTATCCGTTCCACGGCGACCAGTATCTCGTCGTGCCATTGACGACGAAGGATTGGTACGACAGGCTCGTCCCGATTCCCGAACGCGCGTGGATCAACGGTGGGACACCAGAACCGAGTAATCTCGTCCCGTGGACCGTCCACACGCTCGATGAGGCCGATATCGAGTTCTGGCAGGGAACGCTCGAAGCGTCACTCGTCGACCAGGTAACGTCGACGCTCACGTCGTATCTCGCCGGTCGGTCGGACTGAGAGCAACGATCCGACGAGCGCGGAAATAGTACGAACTCGAGCGCTTTTTCACCGAACCGAATCGAGCAGCAGCTTTTGCTCGACGCGCTTGACCTCGTGCTGGACGTCGCGAACGGCGTCGATGTTCGCCGAGATGGAGCTGATGCCCTCGTTGACGAGGAAGCGGACCATCTCGGGTTTCGAGCCGGCCTGCCCGCAGATGGAGGTGTCGACGCCGTGTTCGCGACAGCGCTCGATGACGTCGCCGATCAGTCTGAGGACCGCTGGGTGGAGCTCGTCGAAGCGGTCGGCGACGTGCTCGTTGTTCCGGTCGACGGCGAGGGTGTACTGGGTGAGGTCGTTCGTCCCGAAGGAGGCGAAGTCGATGCCCGCGTCGGCCATCTCCTCGACGCCGAGCGCCGAGGCCGGCGTCTCGATCATCACGCCCCAGGTTCGTTTCTCGGGATCGATCCCAGCTTCTTCCATGAGTCGTTTCGATCGGTAGACGTCCTCGGCGTCGTTGACCAGCGGCAGCATGATCTCGACGTTGTCGTAGCCGAGGTCGTAGAGCCGCCGGAACGCCTCTAATTCGTGGGCGAAGACGTCGGGCCGGTCGAGACTCCGGCGAATCCCGCGGTAGCCGAGCATCGGATTGTGCTCGCTCGGCTCGTCCTCGCCGCCCTCGAGCTGGCGGAACTCGTCGGTCGGCGCGTCGAGAGTGCGGACGCGGACCGGCCGCGGGTAGAACTCGTCCGCGACGCCGCGGATGCCCTGGACGAGTTCGTCGACGTAGGCGTCGACGCCCTCCTCGGCGATGAATTTCGCCGGCGTTCGATTCAGCGAGAGGATCATGTGCTCGGTGCGCAGGAGGCCGACGCCGTCGGCCCCAGTCGCGGCGGCGCGCTCGGCTGCCTCCGGGATGGAGACGTTGACCTTGACTTCCGTGGCCGTCATCGGTTTGACCGGCGACTGCGGCCGGACGTCTTCGACCGGCTCGGTTTCTTCGTCCGTTTCGACGGTCTTTCCGGCGAGTACCTGGCCTTTGTCACCGTCTAAGGTGATCTGCTGGTCGTCTTCGAGGACGGTCGTCGCATTCGTCGTCCCGACGATCGCCGGGACGCCGAGTTCGCGCGAGACGATCGCGGCGTGACTCGTCATGCCGCCTTCGTCGGTGACGATGCCAGCGGCCCGCTTCATCGCGGGGACCATGTCTGGCGTGGTCATCTCGGTGACGATGATATCGCCCTGGCGGACCTTGTCGAGATCGTCGAGTTTCGTCACGAGTCGGGCCGGGCCGGCGACGCGGCCGGGGCTCGACCCGAGCCCGTCGACGAGCAGTTCGCCTTCGGGAGCGACGGATTCGCCCGCGAGTTCGCCACCGGCGGACTCCACCCCGCCGCTGCCGTCGGTGACACTCGTGACGCCCTCGGATCCGGCGGCGTCGGTGATATCGTCCGGCCCCGAGATCGTGGTGATCGGTCGGGACTGGAGCATGTAGTCCTCCCCGTCGGCCATCGCCCACTCGACGTCCTGTGGAGTGTCGTAGTGGGATTCGACCCGTTCGCCGAGTTCGACGAGCCGTTCGACATCGGCGTCCGACAGGACGCGCTTTTCGCGCTCGTCGGGATCGACGTCGACTTCGACGGTTTCGCCCGTCTCGGGGTCTTTGACGTGTTTGACCTTCTTGTCGGCGATCGTCACGTCGATCTCGCCGTCAGCGCGATCGACGACGTAGTTATCCGGGGAGACCGCACCCGAAACGACGGCTTCGCCCAGGCCCCAGGCTGCCTCGACGATCATGGTCGGATCGCCGGTCGAGGGGTGGCTGGTGAACATGACGCCGGACTTCTCGGCGTCGACCATCTGCTGGACGACCACGGCGATGTTGACCGCCGAGTGATCGAAGCCCTGTTCCTGGCGATAGTAGATCGCCCGCTGGGTAAATAGCGAGGCCCAGCACCGGCGGACGCGGTCGAGCAAATCGTCCTCGGTGACGTTCAGGAACGTCTCCTGTTGACCGGCGAACGAGGCGTCGGGCAGGTCCTCCGCGGTGGCCGACGAGCGGACGGCGACGAACGCCTCCTCGTCGGCCGTCCCGACGTCGTGGTAGGCGGCGAGTATTTCTTCGCGCAACTCCTCGGGGAACGGCGTCTCCTCGATGAGTTCCTGTGCGTGGTCGGCAGCGTCGGCGAGGGCGGCCGAATCCTCGACGTCGACCTCGACGGCATCGAACAACTCCTCGTCGATGCCGGCGTTCTCGATGAACTCCCGGTAGGTGCCAGCGGTGACGACGAAGCCAGGCGGGACCGGCAGCCCTGCTCCCGTAAGCTCGCCCAGGGACGCGCCTTTGCCCCCGACGGACTCCAGGTCGTCGGCGCCGATCTCGTCCAGCCAGAGTACAGCCATCTGTGTCTGTGTGCTTGACGGACTGGATAAAGAAGCTTCCGAAGCCATCACCCCGGTGAGTCATTCACGCGCCTGAGTCTCCCGAATAGCGCAATATTTGCGCCAGTGGCATGTGAATTATTGTGCGGATACCGAGTCGTACCGAGGTGGTCGTTTGCCTTCTTTCGTCCACGTTGAGCGGCCCACCTCATGATGTGGTCGTCTCCACATTCTCACTCGGATGAACGCGACCGCCCTCGTCAGCTGTGAAGTAACCACCACCGTCTTCCTACTATCGCCCGAGATCTTCGTGCGCGCTTGCGAGGTGTCGCGAGGAGAGGGCGGCGAGCAGGGAGAGTTCGCCTGCCAGCGCGCCGACGGCGATGACCTCGGCCAGCGCATTCGCGTTCTCACCGGCGGGGTCCCCGCCGCCGCGCAGGTCGAGGACGTCGAGCGCTTCGGCCTGGGTCGGCAGTTTCGTGCCGCCGCCGACGGTCCCGACCTGGAGGGAGGCCAGCGAGATGCTGGCATAGAGGTCTTCGGAACCGTCTTCGTCACGCTCACGGGTCTCCATCGTCGTGATCGCGTTCGAGCCCTCGACCACGTGAGCCTCGTCCTGGCCCGTCGCGAGGAAGGCCGCGGCGACGACGTTCGCCGCGTGTGCGTTGAACCCGAGACTGCCAGCCTTCGCGCTGCCGATCAGGTTCTTTCGGGTGTTGGCTTCGACGATCCCCTCGGCTGTGGTTCCCAGCCGATCCTCGACGAGTTCGCCGGGGATGACGACGTCTGCTGTGACCGATCGGCCGCGTCCTTCCACCGCGTTGATCGCTGCGGGCTTTTTGTCCGAACAGAGGTTGCCCGAGACTGCGACGAGCGAGGCTGGCGTCTCGGCCTCCACGACGTCGCAGGCTTCGCGGGTCGCGATCGTGACCATGTTCATCCCCATCGCGTCTTTCGTGTCGTAGGCGAAGCGGAGGTAGACGGAGTCGCCGACGACGTAGGATTCGACGCCGAGCAGTTCGCCGTGGCTGGTCGTCGACTCGGCCGCCTCGCGGAGGTCGGCTTCGTGCGACTCGACCCACTCGACGGTCTCGGCCGCTTCGGCGACGCCGTCGACCCGGAAAACCGGCGCGCGCGTCATTCCGTTCTTCGTCACGCGGGCGGTCGAGCCACCCGCGTCGTCGATGACGGAGAGGCCACGGTTGACGGAGGCGACCAGCGCGCCCTCGGTCGTCGCGAGCGGCAGGTAGTACGCTCCACTGGCTGCCCCACCGTCGACGGCGACTGGGCCGGCGACGCCCATGGGAATCTGGGCGGCACCGATCATGTTCTCGATGGCCGTGTCGGCTGCCTCGGCGGCCGGGAACGAGTAGTCGCCGATCGTCTCGAGGGTCGTTTCGGTTTCGGCCTCCAGCAATCGGCGACGGGCCTCGGCTGCGGTGTCTGAGTCCGCGTGGTCGTCCAGTTCGTACAGTCGAAGCTCGCCGTCGCGGACGCGGTCAGCCAGAGTCTCGGCGTCGCTCATGTCTGGGTCGAGACGGGGCCCGGTCCTAACAGTTGCTGATTCCGTTCGATCCCGCGCTCCGAGCGACGCCACGGATCACCTTCGGCGATCGTGAGGCGGAGACGTCCGCCGTTGCGATTCGCCGGAGTCGCAATCGTTTTGGGACTGCCACGCACCGGTCAGGGCATGACCGAGGCTGCGGATCTCGTCTTGCTCGACGGGGAGGTACACACCCTGGCGGGGGCGACCGACGGTACTGGAACTGTCACGATAGCCGACGACGGGGAGTCCGAGGACGTTCAGGAGGCGATCGCAGTTCGAGACGGCGAGATCGTCCGCGTCGGACGCACCGTCGAGATCGAACACCTGCAGGGGGTGGAGACGACCGTGATCGATTGTGCGGGACGAACGGTCGTGCCGGGATTTATCGACGCACACACGCACATGGAAACCCAGGGCCTGTACCTGGTCCACGCGGATCTCTCCGACGCCGCGAGTCTCGACGACGCGCTCGCGGAACTCGACCGTCAGGCCGAGACCGGCCGTGAGTGGATCCTCGGATTCGGCTACGACGAGAGCGAGTGGCCGGAATCGCGCTACCCGACACGGGAGGATCTGGACGCGATCAGCGATGAACGGCCCGTCGTCGCGATGCGCGTCGACATGCACACCGCGTCGCTCAACTCCGTCGCGCTCGACCGTTTACTCCCTGACCTCCCGGCCGACGACGTCCGGACGGCGGACGGTGAGCCGACCGGTGTGGTCGTCGAGGACGCCGCAACCCAGGTCTGGGGTGGCTCGGAAGATTCGAACGCGGAGACGCGTGAACTCGTGACGGCGGCGATCGACCACGCCACCTCGCTCGGGGTCACCGGCGTCCACGAGAAAGTTCGCCACTCCCGCGCGCCGCGAATCTACCGCGAACTGGATCGCGACGGCGACCTCGACTGTCGGGTCCGGCTCGATTACTGGAGCGATCATCTGGAGACAGCGATCGACGTCGGCCTCGCGACGAACGCGGGGAGTGACTTCGTCCGAACCGGCGGGATCAAGTCCTTCACCGACGGGAGTATCGGCGCCCGAACGGCGAAGCTCTTCGACCCGTACGAGGACGTCGACGGCACGGGATCCGGCGCCACTGACGAGGGCCCTGACGACGGCCGCGGCCAGTGGGTCGTCGAGCCCGACGAACTCCGCGAGGTCGCTGACCGGGCCGTGGACTACGACTTCCAGCTGACCGTCCACGCGATCGGCGACGAGGCGATCGGGGCGGCGATCGATGTCCTCGCCGACACGGGGACCGCACCGACCGCTCGTCACCGCATCGAACACGTCGAACTCGCGACCGACGAACAACTCGCCTCGATGGCCGACGCGGGTATCGTCGCGTCGATGCAACCGAACTTCCACCAGTGGGCCCAGCCCGGTGGGCTGTACGACCAGCGTCTCGGCGAGGCGCGACGAAAGCGGTCAAACCGGTTGCGCGACGTCCTCGAGGCGGGTGCCCCGCTCGCGTTCGGCTCCGACAGCATGCCGCTCGACCCGCTGTTCGGGATCCACCACGCCGTCAACGCGCCGACGCCGTCCCAGCGGCTCTCGGTCTCCGAGGCCATTCGCGCGTACACTATCGGTGCCGCGTACGCCGGATTCGACGAGGATCGGCTCGGTACGATCGAGGTGGGAAAACGAGCCGACCTCGCCGTCCTCGAGGAATCGCCCTGGGAGGAGCCCGACCGGATCGACGAGATCGACGTCGTGGCGACGCTCGTCGACGGCACACTCGTCTTCGACGATTGCTGAATCTGGTCCTCTGCTCGGCTCGCCACCGGCGATCGCACGGACTGGAACGAATCCTTCGCCTTTAACTGCGCGCCGAAACGACTTCGATCCGATGATGGATCGGACCTCGGGGCACATTGGCCTCAGTCTGTTGCTCGCCGGCTTCGGTCTCTATCTTCCGCTCAGCTACAGCTACTCGCTCTGGATCGCTCCGACCGGGAAAGCGGGGGCCGCCGGTCGCCTGTGGCTGGGTGCGTTCGTCGCCCTCGTCGTGCTCGCTTCCGTGCTCGGGATCGTTTCGGGTCTGCTCGTGTGGACACGCTTGCGGCGGGGGCGCACGCTCGGGTACCTGTTCGTTTTCACCTGGGTCCTTCTCGAAGCGCTCGCGCTTTGGGGGTGGATCGAGGGCCCGCTGATCGCACCCGTCGTCGTCCGTGACCCGATGGCTCCCGCGGTTCGCCTCTGGGTGGCGCTCTCGATCGGCCTCTTCATCTGGGGGTGGGCTGACGAGTACGTTGCCAGTCCCTCCGGGACGGACGCGGCGTAGCCGCCGCTTCGCGTCGGCCCGATTTCCGGTGACCCACGACGGTTCCGACTCCGGCACCGTTATTGTCCGCAGGGGTGATCCGATTCGTATGGACCACGCGCTCGTTATCGGCGGCACGCGCTTTATCGGCCGCCATCTGGTCGAGGAGTTGCTCGAACACGAGTACGAAGTGACGCTGTTCAACCGCGGAAACCACGAGAACCCGTTCGCCGACACCGACGGCGTCGACCACGTGCAGGGTGACCGGACCGACGACGGCGACCTCGTCGAGGCCGCTGCGGTCGAGCCGGACGCCGTCTTCGATTGCGTCGCGTACTTCCCGCGGGACGTTCGCCAGGCGACGACAGTGTTCGACGACGTCGATGCCTACGTCTACATCTCGAGCGGCGCTGCCTACGGCCGGGAGGACCTCCCGAAGCGAGAGGGGTTCACGCCGCTCTGTGAGTGCACCGACGAGCAGGCCACTGCCGACGAGTCGGAGACCTACGGACCGCGAAAGGCCGAGGGTGATCGCGTCGTCTTCGAGGCGGCCGCCGACGGCGTCAACGCGATGAGCGTTCGCCCGCCGATCGTCTACGGGCCCCACGACTACACCGAACGCCTCGACTACTGGATCGACCGCATTCACCGCTTCGACCGCGTGGTCCTCCCCGGCGACGGGACCAACCTCTGGCACCGCGTCTACGTCGAAGACGTCGCGAGCGGGATGCGGATCGTCGCCGAGGAGGGCGAACCCGGCGAAGCGTACAACGTCGGCGATCAGCGCGCAGTCACCTTACGTGGCATGCTCGAACTGATCGACGAGTCGCTGGCCGCCGTCGACCCCGACCACGAAGCGGGGGTCGAACTCGTCACCGCGGGCGCCCGGGAACTTGCCGCGGCCGACCTCGCCCTCGAGGACTTCGTCCTCTACCGAGACCCGCCCCACATGCTCACTACGGGGAAGGTCGCCCAACTCGGCTGGGAATCGACACCGCTGTCCGAGGCGATGGAGCGAACGGTCGACGACCACCTCGCGTCGGACCGTACCGGCCGGGAGAACGGACCCGATCGGGCCGACGAAGAACGTGTGCTCGGCGTTCTCGATACGCTGGCGGGGTAAGCCGACACCCGTCCGCGCCCGTCAGTGTCGCCGGACGATCCCTCTTGCCTGATCCTCTAGCACCCACAGTAACACGATAGCCGTGAGCGGGACTATCCACCAGTATACGTAGATCGTATCCAGTCGAATCGTCAAAAGGGGTTCAACTCCCGAATCGAGGGCGCTTTGGATGTCTCTCCAGCTCGTATACGTCGCACCGACGTAGAACGTCACGGCCGCTATCATCGGGATGTATTGCCGGTGGGCGACGGCAACGTGAACCATCACGTAACCGATCGTGAACAGTCCGATCGCGACGTATGCACTTTCTGCGACGGTGCCGTGGGAGAGCGGGGTGAGTAGATCGGTGACTGGCTGTCGGCGGATGGCATGATAGAGGTAGAGAACGGCCGCAGCGTAGCACACGCCGCCGATCGCAGGCAAGTGTTCGACCTCCGGAACCGTGCCCACTGGACGAACCATGCCTTTATAGTAAGTACAATGGTATTATTTTTACTGGTTTCACTGTCCCTTCCCGGTGCTGCGTCTGTCCGGTGCACCGTACCCGCTCGTCCGGTGAGAACGCCTTTAGTCCGTCCTGCGCGTGTACCGACTATGTGCACGTTCATCCTCGCATGGCAGGTGTTCGCGGAGGCCCCCGTCGTCGCGGCTGCCACGCGCGACGAAGCGCTCGATCGCCCAGCCGACCCGCCGGGCCGGTACCGTGAGGGTCCGGTCGTCGTCGCGCCGCGCGACGCCGAGGCCGGTGGCACCTGGATCGGCGTCAACGAACACGGCGTGCTCGTCGCCCTCACGAACCGCTGGACCGACGCCGAATTAGCGGGTGAGCGATCACGCGGAAAGCTGGTCGCGGATGCACTCGCGAGCGAGTCGGCGACGGCGGCCGGCCACCTCGTCGAGAAATCCGTCGCCGACGCCGAGTACGATGGATTCTACCTGGCGATCGCGGACGCCGAGACGGCGACGATACACGCCTGGGACGGGACGCTCGATCGAGTCGATCTCGACCCTGGTGTGCACGTGTTGGTCAACGTCGGACGGTCGGTCGATCCCCAGATCCCGTCGGCCCGTGAGGAACTGGGGCGGGAACAGGCCGAGAGCGCCGTCGCCGTCCGGACCGCACTCGCGTCAGTCACAGACGAGACTGCCGAAGCGTGGCTCGATCGTGCCAGCGGCGTGGTGGCCGATCACGATTACGGCGTCTGCAAACACGGAGGCTCCTACGGCACGCGTTCGGCCTCGCTCGTCTCGATCGGTCGGTCCCTCACGTACGAATACGCCGATGGCCCGCCCTGTGAGACGCCGTTCGAGTCGATCGACGTCGAAAGCCACATTTAAGCGGATTGGAACCCGTTGTTGGGGTATGGAGACAGGGTTCCGGGTACGACGTTACTGCGCCGAGGTGGTATCGTGAGTCTCGCCGAAGTCGAAGCCGACCTGTCGGAGGACGAACGGGCCGGCCTCGAACTCGTCCGCCAATCCGGCGGCATCCACCAGAGCGACTTCTGGAAAGAACTCGGCGTCTCCTCGCGCAAGGGGAGTCGGATCGTCGAGAGCCTCGTCGAGAAGGAACTCGTCGACCGCGAAGATGCGGTCTACGATGGGCACAACACCTACTACATCGCGCCGACCGCGCGCGACCTCGACTTCCGCCTGCTGATGGCCGGGGATATGCTCTCGCCGTTCATCGGCGAGGAGGAAGTCGACGCCAACAGCGACGCCTTCTCGCAGTGGATCATGAACCTCGCGTACGAGGACTGAAGCGCCGAGTGCAGGGCCGGTGACGATTGCTTTCGATGGCCACCCGACAGTTCCTGTTCGCACTCGACTGGGAACTGGTCGGGACAGCGTGATTTCTCCCCGTCGGTAGTGATGACACTCGGAGATGGGGGCTGGGCAATTCAGTAGCGTGAACGGGACGAAAACAGTTTGGGGCCCTCAGACTCGGGACAACTGTCGTTCGATGAGGACGTACGGGTCGCGTTCGCGGTTGTAGTAGGGGACGTCGCCGGCGATCGCTTCGACGATCCGCCGATGAACTTCCCGTGCCGCGCGAGATTCGTCGGGGGTGAGGTTGTGGCGGCCGCGAATGTCGTCCCAGAAGCCGTCGTCGAGCCAGTAGGCGCTTTCGTCGTTCGACTGGTGAACGGCCCGCTCGACGGTGATCGGCTCTGTGCCGGCGAGTTCTCGCCCGACGAGCTGCGCCCGGGCGAGGACGGCCACGAGCTGTCGCCGAGAGACGGGTGCGTGCAGGGCGACATCGTCGATCGTCGCGCCGAAGTACTCCTCGACGAGGTCGCAGGCTCGGGAGAACTCGTCGAACGCAACGTCGGTGGTAGCGTCGTGAATCATCGGCGACTGGTTCGTCTTGGTGACAGTGTACATGGACGGCCGATAAAAACTTATCCCTCGACTGTCCCGGTCGGGTGATTATCTCGTCTCGACGCTCTTATTCGAGCGCGCTGGCGGCCGAGATGATGGTTCGCTCGCCGAACGCGGGGCCGACCAACTGGAGGCCAACGGGAAGGCCGTCCGTCTCTCCGGCGGGCACGGAGATGGCCGGCAGGTCGGCCAGGTTGACCGGTACCGTGTTTGCGTCGGCGAGGTAGAGCGCGAGCGGGTCGTCGAGGCTCTCGCCGAGTTCGAACGGCGGGACCGGCATCGTCGGCGAGGCGAGGACGTCGACCTCGGCTAACACGCGATCGAAGTCCTGCTTGATCCAGTCGCGTGCCTGTTGGGCTTTCGCGTAGTACTTGTCGTGGTAGCCGGCCGAGAGCGCGTACGTGCCCAGCAGTATTCGTCGCTTTACCTCTTCGCCGAAGCCTTCCGATCGCGTCTGGGCGAACGATTCGTTCCAGTTGCCGTCGGCGTCGCTCTTGTGGCCGTATCTGACGCCGTCGTATCGAGCGAGGTTCGACGAGGCTTCGGACATGGCGATCACGTAGTAGGCCTCGACGGCCTGTTCGACCGAGGGGAGGTCGACTTCGGTCGTCGTCGCCCCCTGTGCTTCGAGGGATTCGATGGCGCTCTCGAACGCCTCCCGGACTCCCTTGTCGGCGCCCTCGACGAGCTGCGTCGGGACGCCGATCGTCATCCCGTCGACCGATCCGTCAGCCGCGTCGGCGTAGGAACCCTCACCCGGATCCGCTCGCGTGGTCGCGTCGCGGTCGTCGGGACCGGCGATCACGTCGAGCAGCGACGCCGCCTCGGAGACCGTCGGTGCCAGCGGCCCGATCTGTTCCAAGCTGTTCGCGTATGCGATCAACCCGTAGCGAGAGACGAGGCCGTAAGTGGGTTTGATGCCGACGACGCCGCAGAACGCCGCCGGACACCGGATCGATCCGCCCGTGTCGCTCCCGAGTGCGAGATCGGCGTCACCGGCCGCGACGGCGGCCGCGGAGCCACCGGAGGAGCCGCCGGGGACGTGTCCTGGTGCGGCCGGGTTGTCGGTCGGCCCGACGAACGAAGTCTCCGTCGTCGTTCCCATCCCGAACTCGTCCATGTTGGCCTTTCCGACGATCGTCGCCCCCGCCTCGTGGACGCGTTCGACTACTGTCGCGTCGTACGGTGGCACGTAGTCTTCGAGCATGGCCGACCCGCAGGTCGTTCTGACGCCCTCGGTGGAGATGTTGTCCTTGATGGCGATCGTCTTTCCTGCGAGCACCCCGTCTTCGGCGCCGTCGAGTTCGGTTTCGGTGATGAATGCGTCGGACATGATCAGGAGACGTTCGGCCCTTTGAAGCGGCCCTCTTCGGTTTCTGGGGCGTTCTCGAGTGCTTCCTCCGGTGAGAGGGAGTCTCGTTTCTCGTCCGGGCGAAGGACGTTCGTTAGTTCGGCCGATCGATCGACCGACGGGACCTCTTCGAGCGTCTCGAAGGCGTCGAGGATCTCCTCGAACTGCGTGGTGAACCGATCGACTTCGTCGTCCGCGAGTGCGACCCGTGCCAGGGACGCGACGTGGCGAACGTCCTTTTCGGTGACGGCGTCCTCGCTCATGCGCGATGTGACTCCCCTGCCGGGAGTAAGGGTTTCGATACGCGGGGACAGACCGCGGGTACAGCCATCAGGAATTGGTGGGAGAGCGCCACAAGCACACGCATCGCGATCCGTCGGTCAGTGTCGATTGCCAGCTGCGCCACGCCCTGAGGCCGAGCGAATACGATACGGCTGCAAACCGCAACTCGTAACAGATCGGTTATCTCTCTGAGGCGGATTGTGGTCGTTTGCCATTCCCAGCCGGTGGGAATGGGGGAAGGATTAACCGAGACGGAGTGGGGTCGTCTGAACCAATGTGCGGGAATAGAGACGACCGACTGAGGCGGAATGAACCAATTTCGGACCAGGGAACTGGGGACAGGAAGTCCAGTGGCGGTCGCCGAAGCCGAATCGGGTCGATCCGATCTCGTGCCGCCCGGAAGTCGACACCTTTTCAATGGCACCACGACGAGCCTAGCCCAGTGAGGCCGGCACAATGAGCACGAATACAGAGGACGAATCGTTCCATCCACTCGGTGCTGAGTGGGAGTCAGAGCTCACGTCGATGCTCGACGATACCGAGTACGACACGGAGCTCGGACTCGCCATGGCCGAAGATGCCCAGCGACTCGTCGCTGGTGAACTGACAGAAGCCGAGTTCCAGGAAAAGTACCACGAACAGGTACTCGAGGAGTTCGGCGAAGACGAACGTCCGACGGCGGGCGCGATCGAGGACCTCGAAGACGAGGGTGGGTTCGTCGACGCTCTCACGTCGCTCGCTGACGGCGACCAGAGCCGACGTGACGTGATGAAGAAGATGGGCGTCGGCGGTGCCGCCCTCGGCGTGGGTGCACTCGCCGACGGCCGAGATCGCGACGCGAACGCTGCCTCCTCCTCCGGCGGGACGACCTCCGGAAAGCAGTGGGGCATGACGATCGACCTCGAGGTCTGTGACGGCTGTCTCTCCTGCATGAAAGCGTGCGGTGAGGAGAACAACCTGGACGAGGGTGTCAACTGGATGTACGTCATGGCCTACGAAGACGACACCGTCGGGGCGCCAGAAAATCCCGACGAGGCAAGCGTCAAGGACTGGCCCTATCTCGTCCGGCCGTGTCAGCACTGCACCGACGCGCCGTGTGAGAAGGTCTGCCCGACGACGGCTCGCCACACTCGAAGTCGGGACGGCATCGTCCTGACCGACTACGACGTCTGCATCGGCTGTCGCTACTGTCAGGTTGCCTGCCCGTACGGGGTCAATTACTTCCAGTGGGAC
This sequence comes from Halovivax asiaticus JCM 14624, assembly GCF_000337515.1. Taxonomy (GTDB): domain Archaea; phylum Halobacteriota; class Halobacteria; order Halobacteriales; family Natrialbaceae; genus Halovivax; species Halovivax asiaticus. The sequence goes on along the minus strand of NZ_AOIQ01000006.1, from coordinate 386,164 downwards.
GAACCCGACGTTAGTCAGGACGCGATCGCGGAACAGCACTCAGAGATGACGGGCGATCACATCCACGACTACCGCGATCGACCGGTCGACAGCCGGTCCCCCCGTGGTGTCATGAGCAAGTGTACGTTCTGTCCGAGTCGCCAGGACGGCTACGCTGGCGAGGAGAAGGTCGGGACGACGGCCTGTATGGACGCCTGTCCGCCAGGCGCGATCCAGTTCGGTAACGTCAACGATGAAGGAAGCGACCCCAGTGTCTACGCCGAGTACCCCGCGTTCGGTCGTGCTGTCGAAAACTTCTTCGACACTTCGTCCGGTGTGCGGGCGAGCAACGGGATCCCTCCGCTGGAAGAAGTAGAGTCGCAACTGGGGACGAGCGGTGAGTCGACGCTCGACGACGCGTTTGACCTTTTCCACCTCGACTACGTCCAGTCAACCTACTTCGCGGCGAACGGCTACGAACGAATCGCGACGATTCGCGCCATCACCATCGTCGCCGACAACATCGAAATCTCCGACAACCTGAATCGTACCCGATCGATGGCGGCTGCCGTCGAGGAAGCGCGTGGGTACAACGACGCGCTCGTGGCGGCCGGTATCGACTTCGAGTCGACCGAGGTCAGGCGCACGCTCAACCTCGGTGAAGAAACGTTCGACGACGCCTACGGCACCCTTCGCGCGATCTTCGGGGAGGACGCTTCGAAATTCAACCTCCTGGAGGAGGTCGGCACGAGTCCGAACGTCACTTACATCGGGAACGAACCCGGCCCCCACGCCGAGCAGATTCCGCCGGAAGAGACTCCCGAGGACAAAGCTGTGACGTCGTACGCAGCCTATACGTACGAGCGCGCCGACGGCTCGGAGGCCTCGATCGTCGACAATCGCATGGACGTGATCGAAGAAGAAACCGTCCGGGGGCTCTAAATGAGCGCCGAAACCCCCTCCGAGGCGGACATCCTCCGCCCGATCAACACGCTGACGAAGAAGTGGGTCGCTCTCGTTGCCATCGCCGGACTGGCGTTCGCCCTGTTCCTGGTTGGCTGGGCCTACCAGCTGCAGAAGGGCCTCGTCGTCACCGGCCTCGGCGACTGGGGCAGCGGTGGCGGTGTCACCTGGGGCGTCTACATCGGCGCCTTCATCTGGTGGGTCGGGATCGCCCACGGCGGGATCATCCTCTCCGCAGCCGTCCGACTGCTCGGCATGGAGCGATACATGCCGGTCGCGCGGATGGCGGAACTTCTGACCCTCGGTGGCCTCTCCGCAGCCGGATTCTACATTCTCGTCCACATGGGGCGTCCGGACCGCATGGTCACGAGCGTTATCAGCCACTATCACATCACGGTTCACAACTCACCGCTGGTGTGGGACGTGACGGTCATCACGGCGTACTTCGTCCTGACGGCGACGTACCTCGGGCTGACGATTCGCTACGACATCGTCCGTCTCCGTGATGACCTCCCGGACATCTTAGAACCCGTCTACAAGATTCTGACCTTCGGCTACTCGGAAGCCGAGGACGAGATCATCGAGCGGATGGTCTGGTGGATCGCCGCGGCGATCATCATCATGGCTCCGCTCTTGCTCCACGGCGGCGTTATCCCGTGGCTGTTCTCGCTCCTCGCGACCTACCCGATCTGGGACGGCGGCATTCAGGGGCCGATGTTCCTCGCGATCGCCCTCACGTCGGCGATCAGCGGTGTGACCATCGCCGCTGCCGCGTTCACGCGCGCCTACGATTGGCACCACATCATCACCCGCGACATCTTCCGCGGACTCCTGCTCTGGCTCGGGTTCTTCAGCCTGATGCTGCTGTGGTTCCAGCTCCAGACGATCATCAACGGCGTCTACTTCCCTGGCGTGGCGGCACTCGAAGCCGCCCACGGTAAACTTCACGCGCCGCTGTACATGGTCTCGATGGGGCTGGTGGCCGGCAGTCTGATGTACATCTTCGCCCAGGCGCTTCGACCCGAACTCTTCACCAAGACGCGGGCGATCATCACCGCGTTCGCGGTACTGACGGCGACGCTGATCGAGAAGGTTCTGTTCGTCGTCGAGGGATTCCTCTACGTACAGTTCAGTATGTACAGCGGGGTCCCCGGCTCGTACGTCCCGAGCCTGATCGAGATCGCGTCGATCCTCGGCACGATCGGGATGGTCGCACTGATCTTCCTGTTCGTCTCGAAAATGGTTCCGATCGTCGAACTCCACGCGATCGAGCACCTCCGTGGCGATCACGATGAGCACGGTTCGACGGAGGTGGAAGCATGAGCCTCCTCGCCGGTGCATTCGACGTGACGGCGTCCGCGGTGGCGAACCTGCCGCTGTACCACGGCTACGAGCCGACGAGCGGTACGACTGGGTTCTCCGGCCCGGGGACGTGGATCATCTTCGGGCTGATCTTGATGCCGGTCTACGTGATGACCATCTCGTGGTTCGTCGGGAACCCGAGCGACGAGAAGACGGGTCTCCTCGGCGTCGTCTACCTCGTCGGGATCACCGCGAACATGTGGGTCGGGATGCTCGTCCTGACCGTCTTGATCGGTCTCATCTTCTACGGCGGCGCACCGTCGCCGCTCGGCTGAACCGGCTCGCCGATTTTCTTCCAGCGGCACGCGTTTCGACTCGCCGGTCGCTCGATCGCGCTCGCGAACTATCGTGTCCGCTCTGTGCGTTCGGGCACACTGCCTTCTCGCGGTTCGGATCACCCGATTAGCAAACATACAAGAGTCGTGGCGGCCTAGTTCGATCACGACGACTTTATGAGTTCACCAACCACCGAAGACGTCTACGACGCGTTAGCTACCGTCGAGGATCCCACGCTCGGCGACGACGTCGTCTCTCTCGGCCTCATCAACGACATCGAGATCGACGACGAGACGGTGACCGTCTCACTCGCGCTCAACACGCCGTACGACGAGGCGGAAGCGCAAGTCGGTACCGCCATCCGCGACGCAATCGAGGAACTTGGCGCCGAACCGGATATCAGGGCGCGCGTCGGGGCGGACATCGGATTCGACGCCGAAGTGCTCCCCCGCGTGAAGAACGTCATCGCCGTCTCCTCGGGCAAAGGCGGCGTCGGCAAGACCACCGTCGCGGCCAACCTCGCTGCCGGGCTCGAAAAACGTGGCGCGATGGTCGGACTGCTTGACGCAGACATCCACGGCCCCAACGTCCCGCGAATCCTCCCGGTCGAGAGCGAACCGGGAGTCACCCCGGACGACGAACTCGTCCCGCCCCGGTCCGACGGCGTTCGCGTCATCAGTACCGGATTCTTGCTAGAGAACGACGACGATCCGGCCATGCTCCGGGGCCCGATGGTCAACAAGTTCATGATGAAATTCTTCGAGGGTGTCGAGTGGGGCCGCCTCGACTATCTCGTCGTCGACTTGCCGCCGGGCACGGGCGACGCCACGCTCAACCTCCTGCAGGCGATGCCCGTCACGGGGACGGTTATCGTCACGACGCCCCAGGACATGGCACTCGACGACACTCGAAAGGGGATCGAGATGTACAACGAACACGACACGCCGGTCATCGGCGTCGTCGAGAACATGAGTTCGTTCGTCTGTCCGAGCTGTGGTGACGAGCACCGGCTGCTCGGTGACCGACAGGGTGTCGAACAGACGCTCTCGGATTACGAGATCCCGCTCGTCGGGTCTTTCCCGATGCACCCGGACTTCGGGAAGACCGATGGCCACGGACCGATCGTCAAAAACGACGACAGCGAGGTCCAATCGCGCGTCGACGAGACGGTCGAGTCGATCCTCGGCCGGATCGGCGAGATCAACCGACAGCGGGTGGCCGACCATCGCGGCGAGGGCGAAAACGCCGACGAAGACGCTGATTCCAGCCCGGTAAAGAGCGAGTACGACGTGTTCGACTGATCGACAGGCCCTCACCCACCCACTCTCTTCGGCGTTCTCACTTCCTGGATTCGTTCTGTAACCTGTTTGCCCTACTGGGTCATTGCTGCGAACACATTCACAGCTATAGTGGCGTGGCTGAACGTCAGAATCGGTCTCAGTGCCAGTCTAGTCCTCACTGGTGCCGTCGAGTCGCGAGTCGATGTACTGCCCGACGTGGTCGTCCATTCGTCGCTTGAATCCGGCCTGGCGGGCGAGTCGGTCGAGTTCTCGTGAGACGAGGCTGCCGTACTGGAAAGCCTTCTTCTCGCGGGTGGCGATCGACTCGGGAAGCTGCTCGCGAGCGAGCCGCCTGAGTGCCTGCTTTCTGGCGGATTCCGTGCCGTACAGTTCCGTCGGCATGGAGAGTGCTGGGCCGACGACCTCGTCTGTGAGGTACGGGACGACCGGCTCGACGCCCGCGGCACCCACAGCGAGGACGTCACGGGCCAACTGGTCGGGGAGCGACGCGAGCAGTTCGCGGACGGCCCCGGCCACCGTGTTCGCCTCGACGCGATGGTCGAGTCGGTGTACTTTCTCGTAGCCGCCGAACAGCTCGTCTGCGCCCTGACCGAGTACGAGCGACTCGACGCCCTCGGCCGCGGCGGCGCTGGCGACGAGGTAGACGGCCGTCGCGATCGAGACGTCCATCGCGTTCGTGCGTCCGATCGCGGCTGCGACCGTGGGGACCGCCCGTTCGACGTCGTCGAGCGTGAGCTCGGTCACGTGGAGGTCGTCGGTGCGACCGAGTGCCTCGGCTGCGGCTTCGGCCGCCTCGATGTCGTGGCTGTCGGGGAAGCCGACGACGTACAGTGGCGCGTCGACGTGTGCGGCCAGCAGTGCGGAGTCGACGCCGCCGGAGAACGCCACGCCCACGTTTTCGCCACTGTGTTCGCGCGTTCGCTGCCGGATGGCGCAGTCGAGCTCCATTAGGACCCGATCGGCGTCGGTGGCAGGGTCGGGATCGGGAAGCGACCAGGTCGGTCGCCCGTCCACGGTGCCGGCCGGGACGGAGACCGGTTCCGAGAGCGAGGCCGGACGGTGACTCCAGTCGGCCTGTTCGACGGGGTGCTTGGACAGGTGCCACGCACGGTCGCCCGCGTCGCTCGTGTCGTCGGGCTCGACTGCACTCGACTCGACGAAGAGAGGTACCCGACCGAGCACGTCGCGGACGAGTCGCCCGTCGACGACGCCGGCGAAGCCGCCGGTTCCCGGGAGCGCCTCGCCGGTTTCGATGGCCCGTCGGACGACCTGTGACGTCCCGTGGTCGGAGCCGAACGTGAGGTCGGTCGGGCCCGTCATGGACCGAGCTGCGTGAGCATCGCGATGATTCGGCGTTTGACCGCCCCCGCAGCCTGCTGAAAGCTGATCCGCCAGGGGGTGCGCTTGCCCTCGACGGCGGTTCGACCGTCGGCGATCGCCTCCACGATCGCCTCGGCCGAGTGTTCGTCGGCGTCGACGTGCGTGACCGCCTGGCCGACCATCTCGCTGATGTGGGCGTCGCTCCCGGCTGTCATCGGGAGGCCGCGTTCGATAGCGAAGCGCTCGGCCTGCCGGTTCGCCCGACCGGTGAGCAGTCGCGAGTTGTACACTTCGATCGCGTCTGCCGCGGCGAGTTCGTCGCGCGTGATCCGGGCCATGACGCCGTGGCGCGACTCCTGATAGGGGTGCGGAACGACGGCGATCCCGCCGCGGTCGTGGATGCGGTCGAGCGTCTCGCCGAACGAGAGGCCGGGTGGCACGGCGCGCTCGATGCCGATCCCGAGGACGTGGCCCGCTTTGCTCGAAATCTCGATGCCCGGAATGGCGACGAGTCCGTACTCCGGGGCGAGCTCGACGGCTTCGAGGCTGGCGTCGATCTCGTCGTGGTCCGTGATCGCGATGGCGTCGAGGCCGATCGCTGCGGCCTGTTCGAGAATGAGTTCCACCGGATCGCGACCGTCGTACGAGCGCGACGAGTGGGTGTGGAGCTCGACCGTCTGCACACCTGCCCTTTCGAGCGGGCGAAGAAAAGTACCCCGATCCGCCCGCCACGCCGTCGGCGACGGAGACACCACCGTGCAGGCAGTTATCGCCGAATTTCGGGCGCTCGGGGCCGCAGTTCGTGACTCCCAGGACGCCTGTGGTATCTCGAGCGTGGTCTCTCGAGAAGGGTGCCCGTACGTCCGTTATCTGAGAACGGGTCGACAGTACGCCGGTGATCTGAGAACGATGCCAGCTTCGAGCGCCGCGGTGGTGGGATGGCCGACCGGCGTTTAGAAACCCCTTTACTCCGTCACTCGCACCACTCGGGTAATGAGTCTTCCCGAGTCCGATCGCGAACTCATCGTCGACGCGCTTGGGCGCGAGCCCACGGCGGCGGAGTCCGCGCTGTTCGAAAACCTCTGGAGCGAACACTGTGCGTACCGCTCGTCCCGGCCACTGTTGTCGGCGTTCGAGAGCGAAGGCGAATCGGTCGTGGTCGGCCCGGGAGACGACGCGGCGGTCGTCGAGGTGCCGACGGCCGACGAGAGTGACGATCTGTATCTCACGCTGGGGGTCGAGAGTCACAATCACCCCTCGTACGTCGACCCGTTCGACGGTGCGGCGACCGGGGTCGGCGGCATCGTTCGGGACACGCTCTCGATGGGCGCCTATCCCATCGCACTCGCCGACAGCCTCTACTTCGGCTCGTTCGAGGACGAACACTCGAAGTACCTCATGGACGGCGTCGTCGAGGGTATCAGTCACTACGGCAACTGCATCGGCGTCCCGACGGTCACCGGCAGCGCCGACTTTCACCCCGACTACGAGGGTAACCCGCTGGTCAACGTCGCCTGCGTCGGCCGCCTCCCGCCGGAAAACCTGATCACGGCCGTGGCACAGAGACCCGGTAACAAGCTCGTGCTCGTCGGTAACGCGACCGGGCGCGACGGACTCGGGGGCGCCAGTTTCGCGAGCGAAGATCTGGACGAGGACGCAGAGACCGAAGATCGCCCGGCCGTCCAGGTCGGCGACCCCTACGCCGAGAAGCTCCTCATCGAGGCGAACGAGGTCCTCGTCGACGAGGACCTCGTCGAATCCGCCCGCGACCTGGGTGCGGCGGGTCTCGGCGGCGCCTCCAGCGAACTCGTCGCGAAGGGGGGACTCGGTGCAGCGATCGACCTGGATCGCGTCCATCAGCGCGAACCCAACATGTCGCCGCTCGAGATCCTGCTGGCCGAATCCCAGGAACGCATGTGCTACGAGATCCGCCCCGAACACGTCGACCGGGTAGCCGAGGTCGCTGACCGGTTCGATCTGGGCTGTTCGGTCATCGGCGAGGTGACCGAGGGGAACTACGTCTGTACGTACACCGACGACGCAGGCGAGCGAGAGACCGTCGTGGACGTCGACGCGGAGTTCCTCGGCGAAGGCGCCCCGATGAACGACCTCGAGTCAGTGGCGCCGGAGACGCCACCCACTTCGTTGCCGGATCCCGCTCCGGACCTCACAGAGGCGTTCGAGGCCGTCGTCGCGAGCCCCAACACCGCGTCGAAACGGTGGATCTATCGGCAGTACGATCACGAGGTCGGCGTTCGAACGAGTCTGGGTCCCGGCGACGACTCGGCGGTCCTCGCGCTCCCCGAGGTCAGTCCGCCCGACGCGGACGCGGCGGGCGACGCCCCTGACGAACCGGTGGGCCTCGCCATCTCCGCCGGTGCCGCGCCACACTGGACGGCGTCGGATCCGGTGGCCGGCGCGAAAGCTGTCGCCCTGGAGAACGCGACGAACCTCGCAGCCAAGGGAGCCAGTCCGATCGCAGCAGTCGACTGCCTGAACGGTGGAAACCCGGAGAAACCCGACGTCTACGGCGGCTTCTCCGGCATCGTCGACGGGCTGGCCTCGATGTGTGAGACGCTCTCGGTGCCGGTCGTCGGGGGGAACGTCTCCCTGTACAACGATTCGGTGAGTGGGCCGATCCCGCCGACGCCGACGCTCGCGATGATCGGCTCACGCCCGGGCGTCGACGTGCCGACGGCGTCGGTCGACGCCGAGGGCGAACTCCTGTTGATCGATGCGGACGACGCCGGGCCAGCGGAGTCACTCGGTGGCTCCGAATACCTGGCGCAGTTCGGTGGAACGGCTCCCGGCCCGGATCTGCCCACGGATCCGAGCGCGCGCCTCGACGCCATTACGGCGGTCGCCCGAGAGCCGACCACGCGTGCCGTTCACGATATCAGTCAGGGTGGCCTGGCGGTGGCGCTCGCGGAGCTGTGTACGCCCGATGTGGGGCTGTCAGTCTCGCTGCCGGAGCCAACGACGGACGCGGGGGCCGCCGGCGTCCTGTTCGCCGAGGGGCCTGGTCGCGTTCTGGTGCAGTCGACGGACCCGACCGCAGTTCGCGAGATCGTCGGTAACGCCGGTCGCGTCCGGTCGCTCGGACACCCGACCGACGACGGAATCCTTTCGATCACGGCCGACGACGCGTCGTTCGAGTACACGATGGCCGAGATTCGCTCGCTTCGGTCCACGATTATCGACGCACTCGAGTAGCGCTCGCGCCAATTCCTACTGGGCAAACAGACGTCCCGAGGCCCGCTCCGTCTGTTACGGCGTGTCACGATCGAACGCCCCACACCCGCTGTTGCCCGATATCTTCTTGGTGGTTCGACGTGACGTCCCTGCTATCTGTGGGGAACACGGACATGCCACGTAATCCGCACGTACTGGTCGTCGAAGACGAGCCGGATCTCGCAAATTTGTACGGTGCTTGGCTCGACGACGACTACTCCGTCGAGACGGTTTACGACGGCGCCGACGGACTCGAGGCGATCGACGAATCGGTCGACGTCGTCCTGCTCGACCGACGGATGCCAGGGCTCTCGGGTGATACGGTTCTCGACACGATCAGAGAGCGCTCGCTCGATTGCCGGGTTGCGATGGTCACCGCCGTCGAACCCGACTTCGACATCATCGAGATGGGGTTCGACGATTACCTCGTCAAACCAGTCTCCAGCGACGATCTGACGTCGGTCGTCGACCAGCTCTTGCTTCGCTCGACCTACGACGACCAGTTACAGGAGTACTTCGCGCTCGCGGCGAAGAAAGCGTTACTCGACGCCCAAAAGACCGAGGCGGAACGGTCGGCGAGTCAGGAGTACGACCAGTTGACCGACGAACTCGCGGTCGTGCGGACGAAAGTCGACGATACGATGGAAGCGCTGTTCGATCAGGACGTCTACCACCGCCTCTGCCAGGATATTTCACGAAACGCGACCTGAGTCGCTCCTGACCACCGCCGTCGGCTTTCTTCTCATACCCGGTTGCTGGTATCAGTCTATTCGGGCTCCGTCCGTGTCCTTTCCTGCCGTCTCTCGAACTTCGCGTCGAGCGGTCGGTGTCCGGAACCCGGTCACTGTGGTTAGGCCGGATCGAGCGTCGTCACGTCGCGGACCTCGAACCGGGTGCCGCCGTTCTCGCCGACGCCGATCGAGACCGACCAGTCGTGGGCCTCGGCGATGGCCTGTGCAACCGCCAGCCCGAGTCCGTCGCTCGTCTCGTCCCCGTCGATCGAGAAGTCCGGGAGTCCGTCGGTGGCCGTCGGCGGATTTTTCGAGGCGTCGTCGAGAATGTAGAACCCGCGGGGGCCGTCGGCTCGCGTCTCGACGCCGACCGTTCCGATCTGTATCGTGACGTCCCCGCTCGACCGGCCGGCGGCGTCGTCGAACACCGTTTCCAGCAGGTACCTGAACCGATCCGGATCCGCACGGAGCGTCGCACCGTCGTCGATGACGATCGCCGCGCTCTCGAGTCGTGACTGCTCGACGGCGTCCTCGATCGCCGATTCCAGGTCGACCGGGGCGCGCCGGCCCACGGACGTCGTGTTTCGGGCGTACTCGCGGATGTCGTCGACGAGGCGTTCGGTTCGATCGAGCGTGATCGCGACGTCGTCCTCGGCGAAGGGAAACTCCCAGTCCGACTGGGTAGCGCTCCCCGAGTCCAGTGCGTCCCCCACGGCGGTGAGTTGCTCTTTCAGGTCCTCCGAGAGCACCGTGGCGACGGCTTCGAGCCGCTCTGACTGTCGCTCGAGGCGCTCGGTTCGCTCGCGGAGCGTCCGTTCGCGATCGGAGCGGTCGAGTGCGGCGCTCGTGTTCTCGGTGAGCGTCGAGAGCAACTGGAGGTCGGTTTCGTCGAACCGATTCGCCTCGAGCGAGCCCGTCATCAACACGCCGTGGGTCCCGATCGGCGCGATGATCTCGCTTTCGATCGGCGTGTCCGGGTTGTAGAGGCCCGATTCCTGTTGTAGATCGTCGAAGAGGGCCGGTTCACCCGATTCGAAGATGTCCCAGACGAGTCCCTCGCCGGGGTAGAACGTCGGCAATCCGCCAAACTGCTCGTGTGCGCCAGCCGTGCCCGCGATCGGGTCCAGATACCCCTGCTCGTCGTCGAGCAACCAGACGCCGCTGATCGGCAAGTCGAGCAGGTCGCTCCCTGCGTGGACGGCGATCGCACAGATCTCTTCCGGATCGGTCGCCTCTAACAGCCATCGAGTGAGCTCGTGCAGCGAGTGGACGAGTTGTTCGTAGTCGTGCTGATCCGTGACGTCGCGAAAGACGAGCGCGAGGCTCGCAGCTGCCGTGTCGACGGTCGCGATCCTGGCCTCGCAGCGGCGATCGAGACCGGCTCCCGATCGATACGGGATCTCGAGCGTTCGCTGACCGGCGATGCCGGTCGAAACTTCGTCGATCGCGCGTCCGATCCGGACGACGTGCTCGTCGGGAATCGACGCCAGGTCAGTCAGTCGTTCGAGATGTTTGTCGACGATGACCTCGGTGTCGACGTCGAGCGTGTTCGTCACCGCGTCGTTGACGGAGACCGCACGGTAGTTCTCGTCGAGTAAGACGACGCCGTCGTCCATCGCCTCGACGGCGGCAGCCTTCTGGGCGAGTTCGCCCGTTCGGCGCTTCCTTGCCGTCACGTCGAGCATGTAAACTGAGAGCCCATCCGGCGTCGGGTACGCGCGTGTCTCGAACCAGACGTCGCTCCCGTCGTGGTACCACTCGGAGACCGCCCGGCTCTCCGTTTGCCGGGCTTCGTACAGCGTTTCAGCGACGGACTCGTCGACCGACTGGGGGAAAACGTCCCAGCACACTCTGCCGACGAGTTCGTCCCGAGATCCCTCGAACAGCCACTCGGTCGATCGGTTGAGATAGGTCAGACACCAGTCGCTGTCGACGGCGAAGAAGAGGTCAGTTACTCGATCCAGGATCGGGCCGGTTCGGTCACCCACTGTCAGCCCCCTCCGCTCGGTTTCGACGCCGGATCGGGCCCCACGTCCCACGACGGAAACTCTGGCTCATCGGCTCGGTATCGTGATATTCGCCCGGAGCTATTTGAGTGTCGTGGCCAGTCGGCCCGGTGCGAGTCGACGGGGAGTCGGTCGGACCGTCACGTTTCGCTTGGCGATGGGTCGGGTCGATCCGCTCGCGACCGATCGCCGTTCGCTCGGTGGTCCGCGAGGAAGGCCTCGATGCGATCGAACGCCGTCTGCAGGGACTCCTCGTCGGTTGCATACGAGAGCCTGACGTGATCGTCATACGTGTCACCGAACGCCGTTCCGGGGACGACGGCGACGCCATACTCGTCGAGGAGCCGTTCGGCGAATTTCGTCGCGCTCCAGCCGTCGGGGACGGTCGGGAATGCGTAGAACGCACCGCCAAGATCGGCACAGTCGAGGCCGATCTCGTCGAGGCGAGTCCTGACGAGGTCGCGTCGGCGCTCGTAGCTTGCAATCATTTCGTCGACGTCGTTTAGACAGGAGTCGAGGGCGGCCTTCGCGGCGAACTGGGCTTGCGTCGGTGCCGAGAGCATCGTGTACTGGTGAACGCGCGTCATCGCATCGATAATTGCTGCCGGGCCGATCGCGTACCCGAGCCTAAAGCCGGTCATGGCGAACGCCTTCGAGAAACCGCTGACGACGACGGTCCGGTCGGCCATTCCGTCGAACGAGGCGATCGAGACGTGATCGTGGTCGTAGGTCAACTCGGCGTAAATCTCGTCCGAAATGACGACGAGATCGTGTTCGCGGGCGAACGTCGCAATCGGCTGGAGGGCGCTTTCCGGCATCGTCGCGCCGGTGGGGTTGTTCGGATAACAGAGGAGTAACACGTCGGCCGATTCGGCGCCTGCGTCCGAGAGGGCGTCGACGGTGAGCCGAAAGTCCCGTTCCGGTTTCGTTCGAACCGGACAGACCGTCCCGCCCGCGAGTGTCACTGCTGGCCCGTAGGAGACGTAGCTCGGGTGTGGAATTGCGACGGTATCTTCGGGATCGACGAGCGTTCGCATAGCCAGATCGATCGCCTCGCTCGCACCGGTGGTCACCAGAATCGAATCAGGCGAGGGTGCGAGTCCGTAACGACCGACGAACGACGCCAGTTCCGAGCGGAGCCCCTTCATTCCACGGTTCGACGTGTAATCGGTGTCCCCGCGCTCTACCGACTCGATCACTGCCGTTCGTGCGGCGGCTGGCGGCGCGAAGTCTGGTTCGCCGACGCCGAGGGAGATCACGTCGTCGTGCGCGGCCGCGACGTCGAAAAACTGTCGGATGCCCGATGGATCGAGCTGGTCCACGCGGGCGGCGATTCGATCAGTCATCGACGAGTGCTCCTGCCCGTCCGGGTCGAATTTCTCTGGTCTACGTGATGCGACCAGCGCCTGTCCGCCGATGGCCTGCCCCGTTTCGGTCCATCGAGTTCATCGACGGATCGCCGTTCGCTTCCCCTGTGCCGTGTCGTCATACGAGCGATATTCTACCGCCATCACATGTGTGCTTCGGTGCACCTCCACTTACACTCGAGAACAACAGTTGCGGGTCTGTAGTGGATGGCTCTCTCGCGGTGCCCAGACCCACCGTCCGAAGCGTCGTCGCAACCGAGAACTCGCTTACCGATACTGCTTGAAGAGAATCGCCCGGACGTCGTCTTTCGTCTGTGCACTCTTCGTCCCGCCGTCCGGGAGGTCGACCTCGTATCGGTGATCACCCGAGGAGGATTCGCCCCACTTGTCGTCGTGGGTATCGAGCAGATTCATCATCTCGTTTAGCATGTCGTCATCGTCGGCCGCGTCGGTTCCACCGCTGTCGTCCGATTCACTGTCGTTGCTGTCACCCTCGTCGTCGCTGTCGTCGTCCGTCTCGTCTGTTGCAGCGTCGTCCGAATCCGCGTCGTCGGAGGCCGACTCGACATCGTCCGTGTCGGTTTCGTCAGCCAGGTCCTCGTCGTAATGTAGTTCGTCACCGCCGGGGAGTGCGTCGGTGTCGAACGTATCCGAGAGATCGAGATCGTCGTCGATGTTGTCGATGAGAAACTGTACTGCATCACAGTCTCGACAGGTCCCGTAGCGCCCGACCACCTGTTCCTGTAACTCCGACCGGAGTTGTTCGATGTAGGCATACTGACTGTCCGTCACCTCGATCGTGTGCATAGCCGACCGAAGACACGGGAGATACATAATAGTTCGATTCAGCGATGGCCCGACGCGAGCGATTCGGAGCGGTTTGTGGGCAAATTGTGTGTGTTCGTAGTTGGTGGCTCTCCGACCGTCGGTTCTATAGATTGTGAGGCGAATAGTGAGACATGGTCGAGATGGAATCGTCGCCCGAACTCGAGGCTGGCGATACGACCCCCTGGTTCGAACTGCCCGGAACGGACGGCGAGACGTACACGCCGGATTCGTTCGCGGATGCACGAGCACTTCTCGTCGTCTTCACGTGTAACCACTGCCCGTACGCGAAAGCGAAGTTCGAGCTGTTGAACGAGCTCTCGGCGACGTACGACGACGCGGCGATCGTCGGTATCAATCCGAACGACGCAGCTGCCTATCCGGACGACTCCCACGAACGCATGGTCGAACTCGTCGAGGCGGGGACGATCGACTGGGACGCGTACCTTAGAGACGAGCGCCAGTCGGTGGCGGCGTCGTTCGGTGCGGTCTGTACGCCCGATCCGTTCCTGTTCGCGCGTCGCGACGACGAGTGGCGGCTGGTGTATCAGGGTCGACTCGACGACGCCCTCGACCCCGACGCGACGCCGGAGCGGTACCACAGCCGCGAGGCTATCGAAGCGATTCTCGCCGACGAACCGGTCGATCTCGAGTGGCGTCCCTCTCGCGGGTGTTCGATCAAGTGGAAAGACGAGTCCTGACACCGGCCGTCTACAGGTCTCCCTCGAAGACAGACTCCGTCCCGAGCGTGTGACGGGCGGCTCCGTACTCCCGGAATCCGAGATACAGCGACGTCACCGCAGCGAGCAGTGAGACCGTCCACAGAACGGTCCGTTCGCCGCCAACGAATCGAGCCACGTCTGCGCCCGCGGGGGCGAACACGAGTCCTGCGACGACGAGGACGAGGCCCCACAGCCCGAGTCCGGTCCTGGCGTGGGTCCGACGCCCGACGCGCCGTGCCCACAGTCCGGTGAGGCCTCCGCCAAGCACGGCCAGCCCCGTCCCACCGACGAGGTGGCCGAGTGCCGCTGGGTCTGTCGAGACGAGGCTGCCTGCGTAAAAGCAGATCGCTGCGCCGCCCAGCGCGACCCAGGGCCGTCGCGTCGCGTGTCGCGGATCGATTCGCACGATTGTGCGGTGAGGGGGTCCGGCCGGTGAAAAACCTGTTGGCTTCTTCGGGTGTGTCTATCGGGCGGTCTGTCTGTTTTTGGCTGTATGTGGTGTGTCCGTGTGCATACGAACGTGTCCGCGGAGACGGAGTTGGCGCCCTCGGTCGCACTAGCGGAGTGTCTCCACGGCGTCGGCGAGCGGGGCTCGCGTATCGACGAGCCGTGCCGGCTCGCCCGCTCGCTCGAGCGTGACAGTCGTCGGCAGGTCGAGTTCTTGCCGATCGGTTCCATCCGCGATCACGAGTGCCGTCTCGGGGCCGTCTACGCTGGCGGTGATCGTGGCTTCGTCCCTGACGACGATGGCCGGGGTACGGCGTCGGTCGCTTATCGGTGTGAGACAGATCGCATCGACGACCGGGTCGACGATCGGCCCGCCGTCGCTCAGGTTGTAGGCCGTCGATCCGGTCGGCGTCGCGACGATGACTCCCTCGGCGGTCGTCTCCGTACACGTGGCCCCGTCGACGTCGACGGCTAGTTCGACCCCTCCTGCTGGGCCGCGTCGCGGACCCTGCAGGAGAACTTCGTTCAGTGCCGGGCCGAGCGTCCAGCCGTCGCCCCTGGCGACGAGTCGATGTCGGGTCGTCGGTTCGAGTGTGCCGCGTCGACACTGGCGAACCAGATGCTGAATCGTCGCTCGCGCGTCGGTCGGTTCGACGGCTGCGAGGTGACCGACGGCTCCGAAGTCGACGCCGACGACGGGCGTCGAGCCCACGGCGCCGACGACGTGGAGGACCGTGCCGTCACCGCCGAGGCAAACCACGAGGTCGCACTCGTCGAGTTGCTCGATCGGTCGACCCGGTCGATCGATCGCCGTCGCCGTCCGCTCGTCGAACGAGACGACCGCCTCCCCGTCGATGTCGCTCGCGAGTTCGACCGCGAGGGCGTGGGCACGCTCCGAATCAGGTCTGGCGACGATGCCGACGGCGACCGGCGGTGTCATACCCGTCGACTCTCCCGGAACGGCCAAAAAGCCGGGTGCCTCGAGCCCGCGGCAACAACGTATAACTTCGTCGGCCCCTTCGGATGGCGTGAACGACCCCCGATCGCTCCTGGCCTCGATTCGTTCGAGCGCCGGTGACGTACTGCCGATCGCCCTGCTAGCACGATGACCGAGGAGGAACTCGACGACGACTGGTTCGAACGCGCGCTCGAAGAGCGGGACGCGTCGGCAGCGTCGGACCCTGCAAACGCACCGAGTGACGAGTCGGCGGGCACCGACCCAGCAGTTGACGAGGCGAAAGCGGAGGGCGACGTCGGTGAATCGGCCGACTCCGCGGTCTCTCAGTCCGACTCCGATGGATCCGCGTCCGACTCGCTCTTCGATCAGGGGTTCGGGGACGCGCTCGAAGATGTTCCCACTCCCGACGTCGGGGCCGGCGACGGCGGCCCCGCCGGTTTCGCTGACGTCGATTTCGACCTCGGTCCGGAGGAGCCGGATTTCGACGAGGAGGTCGACTCGGCGCTCCCACGGCTCGAACTCGGAATCGACGGTCTCGATCGGATGATTCAGGGCGGGATTCCCGAGCGGTCGCTGATGGTGGCGATCGGTAGCGCCGGGACGGGGAAAACGACGCTCGGGTTACAGTTCCTGAATCACGGGCTCGAAAACGGCGAACGTGCCGTCTATATCACGCTCGAAGAGACCCGTGAGCGCGTCATAAACAGCGCGACCGAGAAGGGCTGGCGATTCGACGAGTTTGCCGATCGCGGCGACCTCGCCGTCGTCGACGTCGACCCGATCGAGATGGCGACCCATCTCGAAGCGATTCAGGACGAACTCCCGTCGCTGATCGAGGACTTTGGCGCGAGTCGGCTCGTACTCGACTCGGTCTCGTTGCTCGAAATGATGTACGACGAAAAGGCCAAGCGCCGCAACGAAATCTACGAGTTCACCGCCAGCCTCAAAGACGCAGGCGTGACGGCGTTGCTCACCAGTGAAGCGGCACAGAATACGGCGTACGCCTCCCGACACGGCATCGTCGAGTACCTCACCGACGCGGTCTTCGTCCTCCAGTACGTCCGTCCGGACGACTTCAGAGAGACGCGGCTGGCCGTCGAGATTCAGAAGATCCGTGACGCCAATCACTCACGGGAGAAAAAGCCCTACGAGATCACGAACGCCGGCATCTCCGTCCACCAGCAGGCGAACCTCTTCTGAGCCCTCGGCCAGCCGCTGGCCGATCCGTGGGCGTGTTCGCCGTCGCTCATCGATAGCGCGCAGCGTGTTTCGAACAGAATTGCGTTCCCTGTAGCTGCGCGGTGACGAGTTCTTCGTGATGGTGGGCGTTGTAGAGTCGACAGCTATCGTCGTCACAGAACGCCGATCCAGTTTCGAGGTAGTGGAGCGCTTGCAGGACGTATCCCTTGAGGGCGTCCGTCGTCCGCGGGTCGTTTTCGACCAGAAAGTCCCCCTCAACCTGATTTTCGAGGACCTCCCGGGGCGGCGCGTCGCCGGCGAGCATGGCGTGTTTCTGCTTCGCCTTGTAGTAGGCTTCGGGCTTGGCCGGCGCTTCGTACAGTCCCGGCACCGAAATCAGGGTGGGCTGGCCGAGCACGTTCACGCGTTTGTGCCAGCGACCGTCGTGGCGTCCCCACGTCCCCAGCGCGCGATCGAGCACGATTACGTGCGCTGTCGAGAGGTCGGTCTCCTCGCTGGGGAGTGCGGCGTTCAGTGCTCGCTGGATCTTCTCGCCGTCGTACAGAACGCCGCCTTCGCGTTCGGGGTCCTCGAGCGCCCGCTCCTCGTATCTGACGGTCCCCACCATCGTATTGCCCGTCTCTCGGTCGTACGGGGAACGGACGCGCGCAGCGGCGAATTGCTCGGCGAGAGCTGGCGTTCGGTGGGTCTCGAGAAATCGCGATTCGACGGTGACATCCGGTGTCCGGTCGTCGCCATCGTTCGCGAGTCGGTCCGTGACCCAGTCGGCGATCTCGTCGACGGCAGCGACGGTCGACGGAGCCCGGTAGAGTCGGACGCGTTCGATCATACGGTCACTACGCCAACTGTCATAGAAACCGTTGCGGTTCGCCGACAGAAACTGCCGGTGGCGTCAGGAGTCAGTCGCTATCTCTTCCAGCAGCCCTCCTCGTGACCTCACCTCAGCGTCTCGTCCCTGTCCGAGTCTTCCGGTTCATCGCAATCATTTCCCCAGATCGGATTCTCTCTCTCTTCGGTTCGACTATCGTTACCGATTCTCTCTATTGGTTACTACGTTTGTATATTTATAACTAAAATAGATTAATATCGGTCTATGAAATAACGTGGGGTGCATGTCTGATGAAGACCTAGCCCCGAACAGACGAACCGTGCTACGAACCGCAGGCAGCCTGGCTGGCGCCGGTGTGATCGGATCGACGGGCGCTCTCGCCGATCGTGGTGGCGCAACCGACGCCGACACGAAAGCGGCGGCCAATCCGATCGGGTACGTCGACATCCCCGGGACAGTTGCCGAAGGTGTCGTCGGCACCAGCGGCGACGTTGCGTACGTCGCTATCGATCGGGGGTTCGTCAGCGTGGACATCTCGGATCCGCAAAACCCCACGGAGATCGCACGCCGGACAGATACCGGTATGAGCGAGATTCTCGACGTCAAGGAGGCGGGTGACCGCCTCATCGCCGTCGGACCCGGCAACGTGGGCAGTCCGAGCGGGATGGGCTACTACGACGTGTCTGATCCCGCGAACCCCGAACTGATCGAGTGGTACGAGACCAGCTATACGATCCACAACTCCTTCCTGACCGAGGATATCGCCTTCCTCATCAACAACGGCACGGCAGATATCCACCTCATCGACGTCTCGACGGATAATCCGTCGGAGATCACCAGCTGGGGCATTCAGGCGTCGATCCTCCACGACATCTGGTACCAGGACGACATTCTCTACATGTCGTACTGGGACGACGGGACGGTGATGCTAGACGTCTCGACTCCATCGAACCCGTCGATGATCGGGAAGGTACGTGACGGCAGCTCCCGGTCACCGAACAACGACCACTACGTCACGCTCAACGACGAGGGAACGGTTCTCGCCATCGGCAAAGAACAGCTGAACTACAACCCGCTCGGTGTCGAACTCTGGGACGTCTCCGACAAGACCGACACGCAGTTCCTGGCGGAGATCGAACCGCCATCGGTCGGAAACGAGCGAACGTCGCACAACCTCGACATCCAGAACGGGCACATGTACACGTCGTTCTACGACGCGGGTGTCTTCGTCCACGACATCGGCGACCCAGCGTCGCCGGAGGAGGTCTACTCCTGGCGCGGTGACGGTGCTTCCTTCTGGACCGCGGAGGTCGCTGTTCCCGGCGAGTTCTTCATCGGTACCGACGAAGCCGTCTCCGGCGGGAACGGCCGCCTGTACACGTTCCCCGATCCGGCGAACGGCGGTGGAAACGAATCGCCGAGTGCTGCTTTCGACGTCTCCCCCTCGTCCCCCGCCCCCGGCGAAACCGTCTCGTTCGACGCCAGCGCGTCCACCGATCCGGACGGGTCGATCACCGGATACGAGTGGGATCTCGGCGACGGGACGACGACCTCCGGCCAAACGGTCGAGCACAGCTACGACACCGCGGGCGAGTATTCGGTCGAACTTACGGTCACCGACGACGGTGGCAGTACGGACTCGACCACCCAACCGGTCACCGTCGGCGATGCTGGTGGCGGTGAGTGTGTCGACGCCTCGAACTGGCCGGCCGGCAGCGGCTACAGCGGCTACGAATACATCGAGCAGATCGACGTCGACGGCCAGGTCGTCGAATCCTCCGACACGGAGGGCTACTACGACTTCACCTGCCCGGACGTGGTGACCGTCCAGTCGGGCGGCTCGTTCGACCTCAGCCTGGCGTGGAACGACAACGGGTACGACGGCCACTACGCCAACGTCTACGTTGACTGGGAGCAGAACCAGGACTTCTCGAGTGCCCAAGAGACGGTCATCTTCGAGAACGCCGACGACGACAGTAGCGCCGTCACGGCGACGGTGCCCGTTCCCGACGACGCACCGACTGGTTCGACGCTCGCCCGAATCCGCCTGAGTTTCAACGGCTTCGACGGACCGACGGCGACCGGCGAGTACGGCGAAGTCAACGACGTCACGATCGTCGTCGAGTGATCCAATCGACGCCGGGGTGAGAACCCGCTCGCTGACACTCGGTTCGGCCGATCAGGACGTGGGACGACGGCGATGCTCGTCGCTTCGTTTCGATAGCTCTCGAAAAACCGGTCGTTTGCGCGTCGCTCCGTCAGTCGTCGGCGGGGGTCGCGCGGCTGGTGATGTCGACGGGGTCGGCGTCGACGCCGAGTTCGTCGAGCGCTTCCTGGGCGGCGCGTTTGCCCGAGACGAGCATGGCACCGAACGTCGGGCCCATTCGCGGAAGGCCATAGGTCGTCGCGACGGCCATCCCGGTGGCGATCAGGCCGTCGTGGACGAGGCCGGTGTGTTCGACGACGGCGTCCTCGCTTTTCCCGACCCACATCGAGTCGTGTCCGGGCGAGTCGTGACCGGGGGCACCGTAGGTGTCGGAATCGGTCTGGTCCATCACCTGCCCGCGGTCTCGTGCATCTTGCACGCCGGGGGCGTCGAGGACGCCGCGTTCGTCGAGTTTCGTGATGGCCATCGCGTCGTGACCGGTCGCGTCGATGACGAGGTCGGCCTCGACGGCGATCGGGTCGACGCAGGTAATCTCACGAGGCAGTGCGTGAACGGGCGTCCAGTTCATGACGATCCCGCCGACGCGGTGGTCCTCGCGGATGACGATGTCGGTGAACTCCGTCATGTTCTGCATCTTCGCGCCCGCGTCACAGGCGGCCTTGATGAGACCGGAACACGCCTCTGGCCCGTTGGCGACGTAGAGGTCCTTGCTATCCTGGGACTCCTTGTGGTCGACGTCTAACTCGGTGAGAATTCGCTGGGCGGGGTCACGGACGGTGACCTTGTTCATGAGGAAGCCACCGAGCCAGAAGCCACCGCCGAGGTAGTTGTTCTTCTCGACGACCATCGTCTTCACGCCGCGTTCAGACAGCTCCTTCGCGGCCATCAACCCGGACGGGCCGCCGCCGATGATGATCACGTCCGAGTCCGAGAAGTCCATGAACTCCTCGGTCCACTCCTGACCGATCGCGCGTGTTACGTCCGCCTCGCCAACGTCGCTGAACTGTTCGAAGTCGCTCATACAACTCGGTGTTATTCACTAGTGGTGAAAAAGGTGTCGTGACGGGGATTCTCCGTTGCTCGGGCCTGGCCGGCACACAAGGCGCCGGTACACGGGACCTAGCGGTGATCGTCCCGGCGAGTCCACCTGATCCTCACCGAACGTCCGACTCCCCTTCTGACGATATCGCTTCGGCACGGGCGCGCGCTTTCGCGATCACTGATGGTCTCCCGTCGACCTCGATCACGACCATTTCACCCGCGTACTCGACGGAGTCGACCGTCACGTGGTCGTATAGCCACGACAGCAGGCTCATCGTTTCGTCCCTGTTCGAGAGCGTGAAGGTCTCCCGCTGTGACGGAAGTCGAGTAATTATCGCGTCCACCAGTCGATCGAGATTCGCCCCCTCACTGGCGCTGATCGTGACGACCGAATCGACGCGTTCGGCGGCGATTCGGCGACGGCGCTCCACCTCGGCCGCCGATTCGCAGTCGATCTTGTTCACGGCCACCACGACGTCGTCACGGGTCACGTCCTGTTCGTCGAGGACCGATAGCGAGACGTCGAGTTTCGTTTCGAACTCGTCGACTGGATCGGTTCCATCTGCGACGAGCACGACGACGTCGGCGCTCGCCGCCTCGGAGAGCGTCTCGCTGAACGACTGGACGAGCCAGTGTGGCAGGTCCTGGACGAACCCGACCGTATCGGTGACCAGCACTGGTCTCCCCTCGACCGTCGCCCGCCGCGTCGTCGTTTCGAGCGTCTTGAACAGCCGATCCTCGATCTCGGCGACGCCGGTCTCGTCCGGGTGCGCCGGCGATGCGTTCGTCACCGACAGATCGTCCGCCAGTCGGTGCAGCAACGTCGACTTTCCCGCGTTCGTATAGCCGGCGAGCGTCACGAGGTCGAATCCCTCCTGCTGGCGACGCTCACGGAACTGCTCGGCCGGGGTGGGTAACTCGTCGAGTTTTCGGTCGAGCCGATCGATTCGATCTCGGACGTCGTAGTACGGCGTTCCCCGCTCGGTTCGTCGATTGAGGAGCCCCTCATCGGCCGCCTCCTTTATCCGCGGCAGGTCGTAACGCAGCCGGGCCAGTTCGACCTGCAGCTGCGCCCGACGGTGCCCGGCCTGTTCGGCGAAGATGGCGAGGATCAATCGGTACCTGTCGAACACGCGGGTTTCGTCCGGCATGCGTGCTGCCAGTGTAGTCGTCTGTGTGGGCGTCAACTCGCCGTCGACGACGAGGGCCACGGCCTCAGTTGCCGCTGCACAACGTGCGATCTCGGCAACCTTCCCATCACCGAGGTTCGTCCCAGGGTCGCGTGGCCGGACCTGCGTGAACTCGTCGACGACCGCGTATCCGGCCGCTTCGGTCAACTGCCGGATTTCGGCCGTCTCGACCGGTGCCTGTTCGGCCCTGGCGGCTACGATCGCTGACCCCTTCTCCGCAGTCCGCTGTGAACCATCTCTATCCGTCGCTTCGTCTCTCGACGGACTGTCCGCCCCGGTCGCTTCGTCCGTCTCGGTGTCCGTCGTGGGTTCCTCGCTCATCGATGTCGTCCGTCGATCTGATTTCCGTTGCATGTGTCTGTGGAGTTCGTCGTTCGTCGTGCGGTACGGGCCGCGAGCGAGTGCTGCGGCTCGGGGGTTCAGTGAGAGAATCGAGCCTCGTCACCCATCGGCGCTGGCGTCGACTATCGGCCTCGCTGCGTAGACTATCGGCTAGCGAACGCGAGCGTCACGATATCGACGTCCGGGGCGATCGGCGGCGTCGATCCCAAGTCAGGGGAGAAGTGAGGTCTCCATCGTCCTCTCTCAAAGCTGTCGGGTACCAGTGATAAAAGGATTCGGGTCACGGGTGCGGGGATCGGCCGATTCTGATCGGCTCACGTGATCGGTTCACTCGCCGGCGAGGTCGCCCGATCGGATCCGGTCTTCAGCCGCTGTGAGCGACTCCTCGCGATCGAACGAGTCGACAATTGCTCGCAACGTCGCGTCGTCCGTGTCGGCGAGGGTCCGGCCGTGTTCGGTCATGTTCGGAATCGCGCGAATGATGTTGTCCACGATCGGGATCGCCGCCACCTGTGGGGAGCGAGACAGCGGGTTGAGGTCGACGACGATCTCCGTTTTCCCCATCTCCGAGAGCGCTTCCGCGCGATCGCCGTCTTCGAGCGGGACGACGACGGCGTCTGCCTCGTAGATCCCGGCGGCGTCGACCTTACTCCGCTCGTGATCGAGGTTCGGAATTCGGGCGTTGGCTTCCAGTCCCAGGACGTCCTCGGCGCCGTGGTCGCGGAGGTGAGCGGCGATCCGTTCCATCCGCTCGGGTGTCCGATTGAACAGGTTGATCTCGATCGCCGCGTCCACGGTCGACGCCAGCTCGACGACCTCGTCAGGGACGAGCGCGGCGACGTTCCCGTTGACGGAGACGACGGGGTGGTCGGCCAGCAGTAACTGTGCCGCCGCGGCTCGTTCGGCGTCGTCGGCGCTCGGAATCGTCTCTTCACCGAGGAGGTAATCGAACGCGCTGCCACGACCCTCGGCGTGCATTCCCTGCAGGTGCGTGATGCCCTTCTCGACGCCCGCTTCGATCCGATGGCGGGTGAGTAGGTCCTGATACCGGGGGTGGTCCGTCGGTATCTCGGTCTCGTCGTCGACGGCTGACGGGACGCTCTCGTACTCGGTCACGGCTACACTGAGCGACCGGACAGCAAAAAACGCCCCGTTTGTCAGTTACCGGTTCTCGTCGCGTTGATGGGCCGAGCGGTGCGGTGTGCCCTCACTCGGTGAACTCGATCCAGCCGTCGGGAGCGTGGACCTTGACGTTGGTCATCGCATCCCGGGCTTCGGTCCGGCTCTCGTAGGTCTTCGTGCTCTCGGACATCGGTTCGCCGTGCTCGTCGACCAGTTGCCAGATCCAGCCGTCGTCGTCGTAGTGGAGCTCGAACGACACGCCGTCGATCTCCAGGATACTCGCTTTGGGGATAACGTCCCGGATCTGCTCCACCGAGGTCTCGGCCCCGTCCATCGTCTCGAAGGACTCGATGCACTTCGCGACGACCTGGCCGTCCTCGTCGATGAGTCGCCAGCTCCAGCCCTCCTCGTCGGAGATGAATTCGTAGGAGGCGACGTCGAAGTCGACCTGGCCTGCGGCCGGTGCGAGTCTGCGGATTTCGTCGACTACGTCCATCGCTTCTGACTCGTCGTCGACCGTCGTACCGGCGGTTGCGAGCACGTCTCGATCCTGGTCGACGAGGTCCCACGTCCAGCCGTCGCCGTTGGTGAGTCTGATGAGCGCGGTTTCGACGTGGAAGATCGGCGCGTCGGGGGCTTTCGCGACCAGTTCGTCGATCGCCGTTTCGACTGCCTGTCGCGAGTCGTAGGTGACCTGTGAGGTCGCGATGATCTCCCGATCCCGATCGAGGAGGCGCCAGTGCCAGGAGCCCGAACCGGCGAGCTGGACGAACAGTTCATCGATTTGGGAGCGGTCGGCGGTCGAGGCGACGTCGCGAATCCGATCGATCCCTTCGACGATCTCGTCCTGTGTCGGGGCCGACTCTTCGCTCTCGGCCACCACGGTCCCGTCCGGCATGACGAAGCGCCAGAACCACTCGTCCTCGTCGACGTAGGTCTGGAACGCGGCGTGTTCCATCGTCTGGCTTTCCGTGTCGATGTTCTCGACGAGCTGGTCCATCGCCTGCTTCGCCGCCTGGCGGTTGGGGTGAGAGTTCGGGTCCTCGGCGATGAGTTTCCCACCGTCGTCGATGAGCCGCCAGCCCCACTCGCCGTCGTCGACGAACAGCTCGAACGCTGCCGTCTCGATCTCGAGCAGCTCCGCGTCGGGGGCCTGCTCTTTGAGCGTCATCATCGCTTCGGCTGCCTCGCTCTTCGAGCCGTGTTCGGCGCCGCTGTCGGCGAGAACGTTGCCGTCCTCGTCGATGAGTCGCCAGCGCCATTCTCCCGTGTCGGCTTCGTAGACCTGGAACGCGGAGTTCTCGAACTCGATGAGCTCCGCTTCGCTCGCCTGATTCTGCATCCGCTCGATCGCGTCGGCGGCGTCCTCCGCGCTGTCGTGGGGCTCGGTGCTCGCGGCGACGACGTTTCGGTCCTCGTCGACCAGCCGCCAGCGCCAGTGCCCGTCGGTCTTGTAGCGTTCGTAGAGCGCGCCGTCGATCTCGAAGACGTCCGCATCCTCGACGTTGTTCGCGAACAGGTCGGTCGTGCGCTCCATCTCGTCGTAGCGCTCCGCGCTGTTCGGATTCCGGGCGACGATCTGCTCGTCGTACCCGACCAGCCGCCAGCGCCACTCCTCACCGGAGCTGTAGAGCTCGTAGGTCGGTTCGCCGGAGACCGTGACGGCCATCTCGTCGAACGATTCGAGGAGGGCCTCGATGGCCTCCTCGGCGTCGCGTCGCGTCTCGTAGGCGCGCTCCGACCGGCCGATCTCTTCGTCGTCGGTACCGACGAAGCGCCAGTACCAGCCCCCGGACTCGTCGATGAGTTCGATGGCGACGTGCTCCATCGCGAGCAGGCGCGCGTCCTCGAAGTGGTCGACGAACGCCGACGATCCGGCCTTCGCGTCGGCCTTGCTCGTGTAACCCGTCGGGGAGACGGCCAGCGGTTCTCGGTCTCCGTCGAGCAGTTGCCAGTGCCAGCGATCCCGGCTCTCGTAGTAGTTGAACGCGGCGTCGTCGATTTCGATGACGCCGGCGACCGGGCCGCGGTCCTTGAGGAAGCTGACCGATTCCTCCGCACCGTCGCGTGTCTCGAATGGGTCACCACAGCGGGCGACCACGCTCCCGTCGTCGCGCACGAGCGTCCACTCCCACTGTCCATCACGCGTCTCGTAGAGCCTGAACGCCGAGGTCGTCAGTTCCATCAGACCCGCGGACCCGATCTGGGACTTGACCTCCTCGATGTCCGCTTGCGCATCAGGTCGTGTCAGTGCACTCTCCTGGCTCGCGGCGAGCGCCTCCAAGTGGAGGACGTGCCAGGACCAGTCGTCGTTCTCGTCGCGGAAGACGGCGAACTGTGCGCCCTCCATCGCATCGCCCGTCAGTACCGGTGGGTCGTCCGTCGCTCCCTCCTCAGAAACGTACTTCCCCTTTCGGCCAGTGATGACGGGGACGAGTGCGGTCACGCCGGCGATGATACCCAGCCCGACGGCGTACAGACCGAGCACCTGAATGGTGTAGTCCGGTCCGTCGCCGAGTTTCCGCCAGTGGTCGGGGTACGCGATGCCGAACGTCGCGGTACCGATCAGCGCAATGACCACCCCAACCGCGCTCGCCTGCACCGCCCGTTTTCGAACCGGCAACATGAGAACGAGGCCGAACAGGCCCAGAATCGCTCCGATCGACCCGACGATCCCAACGACCCTGTTGATCAGAAACTCCGCGTCCGAGTGCGGTTCGGTTGCCCCGAAGTTCACGATGTAGAGGATAACGGCAATGCCACCCAGAATAAAGCCCGCGACGAATAGCCAGTAGCCGTACGCGTCTTTTACTGATTCCGGTTCCCCCACGTAATGTTCGTACAATCGAAGTAATTTATCGCTGAAATTCCGTATCGAAGACATGGGATTCGAACGGATAACTCAAACGGAGCATAATAAAGCATCGGCTAGGTGTAGAATTCCGGACAGAACGTTCCGGTGGTTGACACCCCTTCAAGCAAAGCTATCCGTGCTATTCGGCCCGTCCTGTCCAATAATCTGAGAATACTCGTCGATCTAATCGACTTCGCTAAATCGCGTATCGCCGACCCGACACCAACTGTCTGCTGTGCTGGTCGGTGGCGGTCCCACAGTCCGTGATGGATTTGTCTGGTTTATTATTGTTCTCGATTGGAGCAGGCTGATCACTCGAGCGTCGCGCCGGCTGGGTGGGTAACGCACCACTCCGGATCGTATCCCGCGTCGCTGAGCCCAGTACCAAGGGCGAAGACCGTCTCGCCGAGCATCGCCATCGACGCCTGCCCACCCGCTTCGCTGACTGCCCTGATCGCCTCGGTCACCGTCGGTGTCAACAGGTCGGTCTCCCGGGCAAATTCCCGGGACGCGTAGATGAACGACCCGAGCGTCGGCTCCGAGACGACGCGTGACAGGGCGGTCTGGCCGGCCTGCGTGATGTGGTCCGTCTCCCCGGTGAGCACGTCTGCCGTCGACAGTTCGCCGAACGAGACGTATTCCACTCGGGCACGATCGGGAATCCCATCGAGGGTGCCGTGCGGTGGGCTGCCCGGTTCGAGTCGAATCGGGATCCCACCGCGGGCCTGTGCGACGACGTCCCCGAGGCCGGTCCCGGACTGTACTTCGGCTCCGTGTGCGATCGTCACGAGTTCGTTCGTCGAGAGTCCTCGTTCGAAGACTCGGTTCGCAGCGAGCGCGGCACCGAGTGAGAGCCCGCCGGAGACGCCGAACCCGGCTCCGAGTGGGACTGCCGCGGTCGCTTCGACCTGGGCGGTGACTTCGAGTGCATCGAGCACTCGTTCGACGGGTGCCATTTCGACCGCCTCACCGTTGAGTACGATCGTGGTCGCATCGTCCGGCTGGACTGTTACCGAAACGCCGTCCGACAGCGTAAGCCCGGCGCCCCGAGACCCGGCTTTCGTCGGGTCGGGATCCGGTTGTGTCGTGAAAAATCCCGTAATGTGTCCCGGAACGAACGCGGATACCGCTTCACCCATGGCGGACTCTTCGCGTGAACGGGGATAAGGGTGAAGGTTCTCGTTCTGAACCCGGTAGACGGTTTGTGCTGTCTCCAAACTGGCGCGCTTGGTGCGCTTTGGCCACTCTTCCACCTCGGCCCCGCCGGTTCTGTCTTCTTGTCGAAGGAGCCTATCGTTCCTCGGCAGTCAACTATCGATATCGACGCTTCCCGGTACCACAACCCTCGCAATACTGACCATTCCAATGGGGGCGGAAATCACTGCTGGTCAGGCTGGTGGCTGTAATTCCGATTACTATATCCGTGATGCGATGAATAACAGGATAGTAACGGTATGGTGGGATTCAATCCGATAACAGGGGTTCGACGACGATACGCGGTGAAATTGGTATTATTGCTGTTGGTGGTGGCAGTCCTCGTTGGTGGATTCGGGTATTTGATTTACGACCAGACTGGCACGACGCTACAGGACGACACCGAGGCTGACCTGGAACACGTTTCCGAATTACAGGCGTCGTCGATCGAAGAGCGCCTCGCGGCGAACCAGCGCCAGACGGTGATGCTATCACAGACTGCGGTCCTGCAGAACGGTGAACAGGCCCGGGTCCAGGAGTTCATCGATGGACAAATTCGCACGATGGACGACGCGGTCCTGGGCATCCACTACGTTGATGCGAGTGCTGGGTCCATCGAAGCTAGCACGATCGACGAGGCGATCGGCCCTGCTGACCAGTTCTCGTGGATCCAGGCCGGTCAGGGCGAGGGCGAACCGGTGCTGGCGGGCCCCTACGAAGACCCGTACACGAACGCCCACACCGGCGTCATCGTGATGGACGTCGACGAATCCCACCGCGTCGCCGTCCTCTTCGACATGGCGGCGATCTCGGCCGATATCTCGACGGGTAGCGATACCGATTCGTCGACGCTCGTCATCACGGATACCGAGAACAAGATCGTCATCAGCGACACCGAAGCAACTCTCGGCAAGATCGACCCACGATTCGATGACCTCTCGTTCGACGGCGGCTCCGGGTACGCGGAACTTACTCTGGACGACATCGATTCGTCGGACGCGACAGGCGACATCGTCGAGTTCGAGCAGACGGAGGGGACCATGGCGATCGGCTACTCGGTCATTCCGGGCACGGACTGGGTCGTCATGACACACGAGCCCAAATCGCAGGCCTTCGCGCTCCGGTCTGATATCACGCAGTCGCTTGCGGGGCTTATCGCAGTTGTCTTCCTCGGCCTCGGACTGATCGGCCTCGTCGTCGGTCGCAATACGAGCGGGTCGCTTCGAACGCTCGCATCGAAAGCTGAGGAGCTCGAATCGGGCAATCTGGAGACGGAACTCGAGTCCAGTCGGATCGACGAAATCGGTCAGCTCTACGACGCGTTCGACAGCATGCGCCACTCGCTCGCCGACTCGATCGAGCAGGCCGAGTCGGCACGCGAGCGAGCCGAGGAGCGCGGTGAGGAACTCGCGGAAATGGCGACGCACCTCCAGACGAAGGCCGAGTCGTTCCACGACGTCATGGAAGACGCTGCCGACGGCGACATGACGGCCCGGATGGACACGGATAGTCAGCACGAAGCGATGGAGGCCATCGCCAGCGAGTACAACCAGATGATGGACGAGATCGCCGCGACGACGGACGAACTCAAACACTTCGCCGAAGAAGTGGCCGCCCACAGCCAGCAGGTCACGGCGAGTGCCCAGGAGGTCCAGACGGCCAGCGGCAAGGTGACCGACTCCGTCCAGGAGATCTCGACCAGCACGGACGAGCAGTACGAGACGTTCCAGACCGTCGCCACCGAGATGGACGACCTTGCGGCGACGACCGAGGAGATTGCGTCTCTCTCCGACGACGTGAGTCGAATCGCCGAGCGGACGGCCGAGGCTGGCGACCACGGCCAGTCCGCAGCCGAATCCGCGATCGACGCGATCGACGATATCGACGAGGACGCCGCGAACGCGGTCGCAGAAATCGAACAACTCCAGGACCAGATCGACGAGATCGAAGCGATCACCGACTCCATCCAGGAAGTGGCCAAACAGACCAACATGCTTGCGCTGAACGCGAACATCGAAGCCTCGCGGAGCGGTGACGAGACCGACGAAGGGTTCTCTGCTGTTGCCGAGGAGGTCAAGGACCTGGCGCTCGACGTCCAGGAATCCGCCGAGGAGATCGACGGTCTCGTACAGAAGATCCAGACGCAAGGCTCGCGAACTGCATCGGAAGTTCGAGAGACGCGGGAAGCGGTCGCTCGCAACGCCGACGCAGTTTCCGAAGCCGTGGAAGCGCTTGACGACATTGCCGAGTACGCAGCGGAGACCCACGACGGGACCGAGGAGATCAGTGATGCCAGCCAGCAACAGGCCAGTTCGATCCAGGACGTCGTCTCACTGGTCGCCGAAGCCGAGGCGGAGAGCGAACGGGTCAGTGCCGAGGCGAGCACGGTCGCTGCGGCCGCAGAGGAACAGACGACGGCCCTCTCCGAAGTGACCGAGAGCGCGTCCGACCTCGCACAGCGCTCCGGCGCGCTCCAGGAACGCCTCGACGAGTTCGACACGCCTGGGGACACCGCCACCCCGCAACAGGTCGACGCAGACGACTGATCCGCTCGGGGTTGTCCACCCGGATTCTCGTTGTCGCGGCCGATTATCACCGATCGGTGCGCTCACCGATACCCAAGGTAATTCAGATTCGACACGCGAAGATAGGGGGTATGCCAACGTACCGGTCGTTCGAGTATACTCACAACGATGAGTTACCACCTGGCCACACGAACGAGGTTCGAACGCCTGCGGCGCTCGTCGAAGAGTACCTGACGACGTACTCCGATCCGGGCGATACCGTTCTCGACATCTTTGCTGGATACGGAACGACGTTATGCGTCGCCGAACGGCTAGATCGGGTTCCGTTCGGGGTGGAGCTCGAATCCGACCGCGTCGCCTACATTCGCGAACACCTCGATACGCCGGACCACGTCCGTCAGGGTGACGTCCTCGAACTGGATGCGTCGTGGTTCCCAGCGTGTGAGTGCTGCTTTACGTCACCGCCGTTTATGGAGCAATCTGACACCCGAAACCCGTTTCAGAATTACGCGGGAGAGAGCACCTATGCGGACTATCTCGACGATATCGAAGCTGCGTTCGATCGACTGGGTGCGGTCGTGGGCTCCGGTGGACACGTCCTCATCGACATCGTGAACATGACGTACGAAGGACGAGTGACGCCGCTCGCCTGGGACGTCGCCGATCGCGTCTCGAACGTCTTTCACTTCGTGGGTGAGGACGTCATCACCTGGCAGAGCGACGATAGGACCGACCACAACGGCACCTACGGGTACGGCTACGATCACTCCTACGTGCTCGTCTTCCAGCAGACCGGCGCCTGACCGTCAGCGAGTCCCTCTCGGTCATCCTTCCGGTGACCAGTCGTCCCCGCCGACGAGCGCCTCGCCGCACGTCTGTCCACGCTAACTCTTACCGCCTCCGTCACGGAATTGGATGGTGACGGCCTTGCGAGTTCCCAGCGACTTCGTGCTCACGGCTCGTCCATCACCGTTTGCATATCGAGGTCGCAATGCGACCTCGCGTCCTTCGGACTGAGTCGCTGGCGATCTCGCGGGAACAACGCGGGATCTTTGATCACGCGAGCTCCCCCTCGACGGGCCGCGACCAGTCCTACGGACTGAGTCGCTGCCGGTCTCGCGGGAAGAGAACAGCTTCGCGAATGTTGTCGAGGCCGAGCAGCGTCATGATGAGGCGCTCACCGCCGAGGCCGAAGCCGGCGTGGGGTGGCATGCCGTACTTGAACATCTTGGTGTAGTACTCGAACTGGTCGGGGTCGAGTCCCTGCTGTTCGAAGCCGGCGACGAGTTCGTCGTGGCGGTGTTCGCGCTGGCCACCGGAGACGAGTTCCATGCGCGGGTGCATGAGGTCGAAGCCGGTCGAGAGCTGTTCGTCCTCGTCGTGGTCCATGATGTAGAACGGCTTGATCTCGCTGGGCCAGTCGGTGATGAAGTAGTGGCCGCCGACGTCGTCGCCGAGGGCCTTCTCGCCCTCGGTGGGGAGGTCGTCGCCCCAGACGAGTTGCTCGTCGAGTTCGCCCGTGGCGTTGATGCGCTCGATGGCTTCCTCGTAGGACAGTCGTGGGAACCCGTCGTTGGGCACCTCGAATTCCTCGGCGAGGCCGAGCGTCTCGAGTTCGTCGGCGCAGTTCTCGGCGGCGGCTTCGTAGGCGGCGACGACGACCTCTTCGGCGACGTCCATCGCGTCGGACTGGTCGCAGAAGGCGCCCTCGAAGTCGATCGAGGTCGCCTCGTTCAGGTGCCGGGGCGTGTTGTGCTCTTCCGCGCGGAAGATCGGCCCGATCTCGAAGACGCGTTCGACGTTCGAACCCGCGATCAGCTGCTTGAACAGCTGGGGCGACTGGTTCATGAACGCCTCCTCGCCGAAGTAGGTGATCGGGAACAGTTCCGTGCCGCCCTCGGTGCCGGTGGCGACGATCTTCGGCGTCGTGATCTCGGTGGCGCGCAGGTCGCGGAAGCGCTCACGAACTGCTCGGAGAATCTCCGAGCGGATTGTGAAGACCGCCTGTACCTCGGGTTTCCGGAGGTCGAGCGTCCGGTTGTCGAGTCGCGTCGAGAGCTCGGCGTCGACCTTTCCGGACGGATCGAGCGGGAGTTCCGGATCGGCGTCGGAGATGACCTCGACCGACTCGGGTGTCACTTCGACGCCCGTGGGAGCGCGTGGCTCCTCTTCGACGTCGCCAGTGACTGAGATGACGCTCTCGCGCGACACGCCGAGGCCGGTCTCGACGAGGTCGTCGTCCATCTCGTCCTTCTCGAACTTGATCTGAATCTTCCCCGAGACGTCTCGGAGGATGATGAAGGCGATACCGCCGAGGTCACGAATCTCGTGCACCCAGCCGGCGACGGTCGCCGACTCGCCGGGCTCGGCGTCTGCCGTGTACGTTCGGTCCTGCATACCAGCCGATTACCCAAGCGGCGACTTAAACGCCGTTATTTGCACCGGCCGCCGCTCCCGCAGTGACACTGTCCGCTTGCTTTCGAGGCGTTTCACCCACCGGGCTCGCCGACGATCCCGCCCGTCAGGCGGACGAGCCCCATCGCGTGTCTCGAATCGACCGTGGCCCGTGATTCGTCGTGGAGCCGTTCGTGTGCGGTCGAGACGCGTGTTTCGAGCTGGGCAACGAGATTCCCATCGTACCTGACCTGCGTCGTCGGTGGCGTGGAGCAGACGACGAACGCTCGAAAGGCGCGGTTGAGGAGGGGTGCGCTCCAGTGATCGGTCGTCGTCGCGTTTGCCAGCACGATGCGTCCCCCCGGCCCGACGAGGTCACACCACGTCGAGACGGCAGCGGCGGGGTCCGGAAGCATACCGACGAGAAACGTCGCGACCACTGCGTCGATGTCTGGCTCCGTCGTATCGAGGGGCGGTCGCGTCGCATCCCCGCGTACGACGGAGACGTTTTCCAGATCTTTCGTTCGGTCCGCGGCCAGCGCGAGTACCTCGGGCGTGATGTCCACGCCGATCACCCTGCCCTCGTCGCCGACACGCTCGCTGAGGTAGCCGAGGTTCGACCCGGTTCCACAGCCGAGTTCCACGACGGTATCGCCCGCCGAGAGGCCGCAGGCCGCGGCGACAGAGCGCCGGACGTCTCGAACGCCGGGCAGCCAGGTCGCGAGCAGGTCGTACAAGCGGGCCCACCGACCGTAAAATTTCGTCGCGGCGTGTGGTTCTGTGGTGGTCGGTCGGCTTGGCGCGGATGAATCTACCGCTGGAACACGTGCGGTTTGTCTGTCGCTACTCTCGGAACCGGACCGGACCATCGACACCCCCTACACTGGCTGGCTCCTTGAAATGCCCAGTCCGAGCCGGTTCAACTCACAGCCCAGTCGAGACGACCTGTCGGACATCGTTCGCGACAGTCTCTGCGTCCGGACCGAGGACGTACGTGACAGGCTCGATCCCGTCGCTGCCGGTCTGGTAGAGGACGGTCGCCTCCGGCGAACGCGTGAGGGCGGCACCGACGCTCTCGTCCAGTTCCTCACTTTCGTCGAATTCGACGGCCGTGTGCCCGTCGGCCGTCAATGCGTCCAGAACGTCGGAGTCGTACCTGACGTTCAGTGCTGCGCTAGCGTCACTCCCACTCTTTCTGGCGGCGAGCAGGATCGATGCGACGTGTTCGGAGGCGCCGAATGCCGGGTCGGCCGGAATCGTCGCTCGTCCCTTGACGTCGACGATCCGACCTGGAACGCCCGCGACGTCGTCGATCGTACTCGCGTCGGGGGTGCAGGCGACGAGGTTCGTGCCGACCGCGGGAATGAGCGAGGCGAACCCGCTCGTGTTCTCGATGATGCGCAGTCCACGTCTGAGCGAGGACCGAACCCGTTCGGCGGTTCGCAGTTCACTCGTCGGATCGTGTACGCGGAACGACGGGTGATCGGCGAGTTCTGGTTCTGCGCGCTCGTGGAGTCGTGCGAGGACGTCGCCGCCAGCTTCGAGTTCACGGATGAGTACTTCGAGATCCACCAGCGCCTGAACGGACGTCACGGTGCCATCGGCGAGGCCGGTCGCGAGTTCGTCGACGTGCTCGCGGACGCGCTCGTCGTCGGCGATCTCGTCGTTGATCGTCACCTCTCCGTGGGCGTACTTCGAGACAGCGCTTTGACTGATGCCGAGGACCGACGCGACCTCGCGCTGGGTGAACCCACGCTCGCGCAACTCGGCGGCGAGCATCGATCTGACGGTCGGCAGAAACTCTTCGACGACGAGTTCCTCGACGAATTTCATCCCGAGTCAGTAGACGGCCCCGGGAAATAACTCTGGGGTTTACGTCGCTCAGTTCTCGGGGCGCTGGTCGCCGCCGAATTCGTGGTCGCCGCCGATCTTCGAGGCCTGCGGACCAGACTGATCCTGATACTTCGAACCACGATCTGCGCCGTACGGCCGGTCGGCGGGCGAGGATAGTTCGGTGAACGTCAACTGCGAGACGCGCATCCCCGGCGTCAGCGAGACTGGGGCGCTTCCGAGGTTCGAGAGTTCGAGCGTAATCTGGCCGCGATAGCCCGGGTCGCACAGGCCTGCCGTGGCGTGGACGACGACGGCGAGCCGACCGAGCGAGGACCGTCCCTCGACGTGAGCGATCAGGTCCGCGGGAATCTCGACGCGCTCGTGAGTCGTCCCGAGGACGAAGTCGCCGGGATGGAGGATGAAGTCGTCGCCTTCGTCGACGACCGTCTCGGTCACGTACTCGCCGACCTCCTGCTCGGAGTTGGGGTGGATACAGGGGATGTTCGTCCGGCGAAACTCGAGGAACTCGTTGCCGAGCCGGAGGTCGACGCTGGCCGGCTGAATTTGCAACTCGAGGTCGTCGAGCGGCTCGATGACAAGGTCGCCCGCTTCGAGCCGGTCGAGAATGTCCGTATCCGAGAGGATCATGGTCGGAGACTGACGCGGGCGCTGTTAAATGGTGCGGATCGACGGTGCGTATGGATCGACGCGGAGCGCGGATCGACGCTGTGTATGGGTCGACACGGCGGATAGACGTGGCCGTGGGAGCCAAACTGGCGTGGCCGGCAGGGGCGGTCGTGTTGCCCCCGTCTACGGATCGTGGCGCCTATACTGGCGGGCAGCGAGACTGAGCTATGAAGCAGGCGATCGTCGCTCGGACGGACATCGGAATGGGGACCGGAAAGCTGGCTGCACAGGTGGCCCACGCCTCGCTCTCGGCCTACGAGAAGGCCGGCTCGAGCCGACGCCGCGAGTGGAAGTCGGGCGGCCAGAAGAAGGTCGTTCTGAAGGCCACGAGCGAACGCGAACTCCACGAGCTGTCCGAGATCGCCGATCGCGAGGGACTCCCCAACGCCATCGTCCGCGACGCCGGCCACACGCAACTGGAGCCCGGAACCGTCACGACGCTGGCTGTCGGCCCCGCTGCGGACGATGCGGTCGATCGGGTGACGGGAGAGTTGTCGCTCTTTTGAGTTGATCTGTCCGTCTCGCCGGGGGCTGACAGCCTGGAACGTCCCGCTCGCTGGCATCGATCTACGGGATCGCCGCCACGCGAAGGAATTTGAGGCGGGCACCCGTGGCTTCCTCCATGACCGAGGATCCGCACGCAGAGACGGCCGTCGAGCGACGAGGGCCACCACTTTCGGGTGCGTCGGCGGCAGTCCTGCTCGTCCACGGGCGGGGAGCGCGCGCACGTGGCATGCTCGACTTCGCGTCCGAAATCGACCAGGAGGGTGTGGCGTACCTGGCGCCACAGGCGGCGCGTGGCACCTGGTATCCCCAGTCGTTCATGGCGCCGATCGACGCGAACGAACCGCACCTGACCTCGGCGCTCGACAAGCTCGACACCGTCCGATCGACCATCGAGGACGCCGGAATCGACGCCGAACGGACGATTCTGCTCGGGTTCTCCCAGGGTGCCTGTCTGGCGACGGAGTTCGGCGCGCGGACCGCCCGGTCCTACGGCGGCGTCGTGGCGCTGAGCGGTGGGCTGATCGGACCGGAAGGAGCCACGTTCGAGTACGATGGCGATCTGTCCGGCACACGCGCGTTCTTCGGGTGCGGCGATCAGGATCCACACATTCCCGTCGAACGGGTTCACGACACCACCGCTGCGTACGAAGACCTCGGCGCGACCGTGGACGAACGCATCTACGAGGGGATGGGCCACGGCGTCATCGAAGACGAGATGGACGCGGTCCGTGACCTCGTCGATGACGTCGTCTCCGACGCCTCTGACTGACAAATCTTCCTTTGGTGACTGACCGCCGGCCTGGGACGACGTCCGTCCCGAGTCGAACGGGTTTAGCACCTCCACAGTGAACCGGAAGACGTCAATGCGTCCCGCCCACCCGACCGAACGATCCGTCGGCATCGAGTACTACGTGAGCGACGGCGACGGCACCGGCGGTCGGCTCCGCGCACAGGACGACCACTTCCGCGTGCGTGAGCGCGAACAGTTCTCGACGGAACCGGTCGATTCCTCGCCGGACGCGTACCCGGAACTCGTCGTTCGGGCCACGCTCACCGGCTGGGACACGAACGACTTCGCCGCCGCCCTCTCGGATGCCGTGGGGATTAGTCGGGAGCGAGTCTCGTGGGCTGGGACGAAGGACAAACGGGCCGTCACGACGCAACTGTTCTCGATCCGTGACGTCGAGCCGGCCGACCTCCCGACCCTCTCGAACGCCGACATCGAGGTCGTCGGGCGGGCTGGCCGGTCGCTGACGTTCGGCGATCTGGCGGGAAACGAGTTCGAGATCGTCGTCTCCGACCCGGACGATCCCACCGCCGCGGGCTCCGTTCGAGACGCGCTCGCCGACTTCGGTGGCGCCCAGTCGGCGCCGGCGGACGCCGATTCCGTGCCGTCCGACTCGACGACTGTCGGCGTTCCGAACTTCTTCGGCCAGCAACGATTCGGGAGCTATCGCCCGATCACGCACGAAGTCGGGCTCGCGATCCTCCGTGACGACTGGGAGGGCGCCGTGATGGCCTACCTCGGCAATCCACACGAGGCGGAACCGGCGTCGACGCGCGAGGCGCGCGAGTTCCTGCTCGAGACGCGCGACTGGGACGAAGCGCTCGATCGGTACCCCGGCCACCTCCGATACGAACGCTCGCTGCTGCACGTCCTCGCCGAGTCGGACAGTGACCCGGACGAGACGACGTTCCGCGAGGCACTCGGTCGATTCCCGTCGAACCTCCAGCGACTGTTCGTCCACGCGGCCCAGTCCTACGCGTTCAACCTGATGCTCAGCGAACGACTGGATCGAGGACTGCCGTTCGACCGACCCGTGGCGGGCGACGTCGTCTGTTTCATCGATACCGACGCACCGGATGGACTCGTCGTCCCCGATCCCGATCGGACACAGCGCGTGACCGATCGCCGGGTCGACTCGGTGACCAGACACTGCGATCGGGGCCGCGCGTTCATCACGGCGCCGCTCGTCGGGACAGACACCGACCTGGCCGACGGGGAACAGGGTGAGATCGAACGCACCGTCCTCCAGGACCTGTCACTGGAACACGACGATTTCGACCTGCCCGATCCGTACCGGTCGTCGGGGACGCGTCGAGCGATCCTCGTCCGGACCGACCTCTCGATCCGATCGGAGCCGCTCACGCTCTCCTTCGGCCTCCCCAGCGGGGCGTACGCCACCGTCGTCCTCCGGGAATTTCTGAAGAGCGATCCGGTCTCGCTCGGCTGAGGGCGGTGATCGAACGGCGATGGGTGACTTGACCAGGCGTGGTGACCGAGCTGCGGTGAAGGGTCCTCACATCCCGCGACCGGAAGCGCGGGCGTTTTGGGCGCCGAGTTGGTAGCCGAGGTATGCAGTGCCGTCAGTGTGGCTCGGCGCTCGAGAAACCTGGCGACTACTGTCTGGTCTGTCGCGAGGAGAACACCGACGCGGTGGTCCTCGAGTGCGACCGCGATCGGGCGACGCTGACGCTCCTCCGTGGGGAGACCGTCATCGGCGAGACGACCGTCACGACGACGCCCGAGGACGGCGAGCGCGAGCGTGCCGAACTGCGAAACTACGCCGGCCGCCTGGCGGACGAGATCCGGCGCAAACGCCCGGAAGCCG
Organism: Halovivax asiaticus JCM 14624; assembly: GCF_000337515.1. Taxonomy (GTDB): domain Archaea; phylum Halobacteriota; class Halobacteria; order Halobacteriales; family Natrialbaceae; genus Halovivax; species Halovivax asiaticus. The sequence goes on along the minus strand of NZ_AOIQ01000006.1, from coordinate 348,179 downwards.
TCTACGCGACGGGTGATCGAACCGTGATCCGGTCGGTCCGGAGTCACCTCCACCACGACTTCTACCGGATCGACGATCCGGAGCCGGTCGAGTACGTCAGAACCCACCGCGGCGAGCAGACGCTCGCGGTCGTGGAGACGCCGCCGTCCGAGAAACTCGGCGGCAGTCACTCGACGCTCATCGGCGGTCGAACGGGACGAGCGGTGATCCAGACCGTCGCCCGCCATCCGCACGTCAAGAAACTCATTCCGGGACCGATCGACGCCGGCGGGACGGGGTCTCGATCGGGTCTCCGGGCGAAGGTCACCCGCGCCGGCGACGACGGCAACGTTCGCCTGCTCCTGCGCGATGGGTCGAGCGTCCAGGAGAACCGGGTGGTGACGACCGCCTGGGATCGCGAGACGGGCGAACGCGTTCGTGACGATCTGAACGACGTGCTGGTCGAAGAGGGATACGACGACGACGGCTGAAGTCCGTCAATCGTCGCTGGGAGTTTCTTACGTCTCTATCTAGTTGTTGGATGCAACGATGCAGTGCCCGATTGGACGACTGTGAGGCGGAGCGGAGGACGGTTCGGACTCAACAGGTTTATTGGTGGGCTAGGGCTAGAGGCAGCCACTATGGCCGAGAACACCAGAGGGACTGTCGGCAGTGCTGGCCGCTTCGGCGCTCGATACGGCCGCGTTGCCCGCCGACGCATCGCAGACATCGAGTCGGACATGGAGCACGCGACGGTCGACGGCGACGACGTCACGCGCGTCGGGACCGGCATCTGGAAGAACGAAGAGACAGGCGAGACGTTCACCGGTGGTGCCTACCGCCCGGAGACACCGGCCGGCAAGACCGTCACCCGATCGATCCGCGCGGCGCTCGCAACCGACGGCGACGACGAGGAGTAACACGATGGCGTACAAGTGCTCACGCTGCAAGCGCGACGTCACGCTCGACGAGTACGGCGGCGTCCGCTGTCCGTACTGCGGTCACCGCGTACTGCTGAAGGAGCGCAGCCGCGACGTCAAAGAAGTCTCCGTCGAGTGACCGAGCGCGTTCACGAGACGACGCTCTCGTTTTCCTATTCGTCGGCGAGTCGCGCTCGACTCGTCGCCCGGAGTGTCGACCAGGAAGTCGGTGCTATCGACGACGACCGTTCAGAAACACGGCTCACCAGGGACGGATCTACGGTCGAACTCACGATCGACGCGGCGGATCTCACGGCCCTCCGCGCGGCCGCGAACACCTGGCTCACGCTCGTCGACGTCGCCGAACGGACCCAGTCGATCGCAGCGGCCGACTGATGGGCCGCTCAGCGTTTTGCTTCCGTACTGCTCGCCGCTCCAGCCGCCAGTTCTGATCGGCGGCAAAGCTTGGGTTTATCAGTCCGGGTGGCGTCACGGCGAGTATGCAGGGTAACTTGCCGCCGGAAGCACAGGAGAAAATCGAAGAGCTGCAGGGCCTGCAGGAGACGGCCCAGACCGTCGCCGTCCAGAAGCAGGAAGCCGAGTCGGGCCTGCAGGAGGCCGAGACTGCCCTCGACGAACTCGACGAGATCGACGAGGACACGACGATGTATCGCCAGATCGGTGACCTCTTCGTCGAGACCGAGTTCGACGAGGCCGAGTCCGAACTCGAGGAGAAGGTTTCGAACCTCGAGATTCGACTGGAGACGCTCGAGAAACAGGAAGACCGCGTCCAGCAGCAGTTCGAGAGCCTGCAGGAGGAACTCGAAGGCCTGCTCGGTGGCGGCATGGGCGGCGGCCCGGCCGGTCCGGGCGGCCCGGGTGCTGGCGGCGCGTAAATGCCCACCGCAGATTCGGATGCGGCCGACGAGCCGACCGACGAAACCGTCGTCGAGACGGCAGCCGACGCCGCAGAGGGGATCATCTTCGACCGGTACAAGCAGTCTTCGGTCCGGGATATGGACGTGACGGTCACCTTCGAGGAGGGCGTCCTCGGGGTTGACGTCTATCTGAATGCACCCGACGACGAAGCCGATCCGGACGTCGTCGCCGACGAGGCGGCACGCACGGCGCAGTCGGCCGTCGACGATCTGTTCGCGGACGCGTCGTAGACAGTCCGACTGCCCTCCGGTACGTTTATCTGCCAATCGACGAACGTACAGGTATGACCGACGCGCTTTCCCAGTTCGACCATCCTGCCTGGCTGACCGGCCTCGGAACCGTCGTCGGCTACGGCATCATCCTCGCGCTCATGACCATCGTCATGTTCGGCCTGCCGTACCTCGTCTTTCTGGCAGTGTGACTGATCGGGCAGTAACGGACAGTCCCCTAGATTCGTTACCGATCGACTGCTGGGCATCTCGATCCGTACCTGTTACCGGTTTCCTGGAAAACCGACTACGATCGGTAGAATACTCTCGAATCGGGTTTCGTTACTGCGATTCGCAGACGTCGACGAAGTTCTCGAAGACGACGTCCCCCGCTTCGGTGTGGGCGACTTCGGGGTGCCACTGGACGCCAAAGAGTTCCCGATCGGGATCGCTCATCGCCTCGATGGCGCACACGTCGCTGGTCGCCGTTCGGACGAAGCCGTCCGGGAGGCCCGTCACCTCGTCGGCGTGGCTCGCCCAGACGCGGGTTTCCGGGGCGAGCGAGCCGACGAGCGGATCCTCGTCGTCGACGATGTCGACCGTGACGTCGGCGTAGCCGCCGTACTCGCCACTGCCGACGGTACCGCCGAGTTCGGTGGCCATGAGCTGCATCCCGAGGCAGATGCCCAGAACCGGAACGTCCTCCTCGAGATAGGCCGGACTCTGTCCGATGCGACCCATGTCGGGTCCGCCGGAGAGGACGACGCCGTCGGCGTCGATCTCGTTCGGTGGGGTGTCGTTGTCGATCAACTCGGATTCGACGCCGAGATCGCGCAGAGCGCGCTGTTCGAGGTGGGTGAACTGCCCGTGGTTGTCGACGACCACGATCTTCGTCATTGACGTCCGGTAGCGACGCGGAAGGTAAAAACGGTCCGAAACGGCGGTCGAATAGGAAAGACGTGGTGGACGAGTCCGGTCAGGTGCGATAACCCGATTCCTCAGGCGAAGGTCTTCGAGACGTCGGCCACGCCGTCGGATTCTGCGTTGACCTTCTCCCAGGCGCTGCGGAAGTCTTCCATCCGAATCTCGGTGCGGTCGTCTCGGATGGCGAACATCCCGGCCTCGGTACAGATGGCCTTAACGTCGGCCCCGGAGGCTTCCTCGGCGAGTGTGGCCAGCTCCGCGAAGTCGACGTCGTCGGCGACGTTCATGTCGCGCGTGTGGATCTCGAAGATCAGTTCGCGTCCCTCGGCGTCGGGCTTTGGCACCTCGATGAGGCGGTCGAAGCGGCCGGGGCGAAGGATCGCACGATCGAGCATGTCGAAGCGATTCGTCGCAGCGATGATGCGGATGTCGCCACGATCTTCGAAGCCGTCCATCTCCGAGAGCAGTTGCATCATCGTCCGCTGGACCTCGGCGTCGCCCGAGGTCTTCGACTCCGTTCGTTTGGCGGCGATGGCGTCGATCTCGTCGATGAAGAGGACGGCGGGTTCGTGTTCGCGGGCCACTTCGAAGAGATCGCGGACGAGTTTGGCTCCTTCGCCGATGAACTTGTGGACGAGTTCGGAGCCGGCCATCTTGATGAACGTCGCGTCGGTCTTGTTCGCGACGGCTTTGGCGAGCATCGTCTTGCCGGTACCCGGCGGGCCGTACAGCAGTACGCCTGACGGTGGCTGGATGCCGACGTCGTCGAACATCTCTGGTCGGTCGAGGGGCATTTCAACCGTCTCGCGGACCTCCTGGAGCTGGTCTTCGAGGCCGCCGATGTCCTCGTAGCCGACCTCCGGACTCTCGGTCACTTCCATCACGCGGGCGCGGACATCGGTCTCGCTCGAGAGCGATTTGACGATCGAGAGCGAGTTGTTGACCGCGACCCGATCGTCCGGCGTGAGTTCCTCATGCATCTCTTCCGTGACTTCTGTGAGCGCCTCTTGATTGTTGCCGTGCTGTTTGATGACGACGCCTTCGTCGGTGATCTCCTGGACGGTCGCGACGAACAGCGGCGACTGTTTGAGCTTCTTGTTCTCGTGGCTGAGTCGCTCCAGTTTCTGCTGGTACTTGTTGTTCTCTGCGTTCGCGTCGAGGAGTTTGTCCCGCATCTCCTCGTTCTGGGATTCGAGAATCTCCAGGCGTTCCTCGAGTGTTTGTATCTTCTCTTGTTTGGACGTCTCGTCTTCGTATGGAAGATCGACGTCGTCCACCGTGTCGGTCATCACACCTGCGTAGGGTATTCCTTCTTAAGAGGTTTCGGGTGGGTGCTACCGAAGTTGCGTTCTCTTTCAGTTCTTCTCTCCTGCAGAATCGGATGTCCGCTCTCGTGTTCCCCGTTGCCTGACTTCCCGTGCTCAGTACCGATGCGAACCGGTGGCCCGTTCTCGACTCACTGCCACGGAAGATTACTATGGGGAATATATCCAAACAGAAAATATTATTAAGCAGAATCCACAAGCGGTAGGTGATGAGTGCATCTGAAGCTGTCCAGGCCGACACTGACCCGCATGGAAGCTGGGACGACGTTCGGGAGTTACCACCGAGCGCGAAGCTCGTCGCGAAGGTGCTCGAGTACAACGACACGATGTCCCAGCAACAACTCGCGGAGGAAACGCTCCTGCCCGCACGGACCGTTCGATACGCAATCAGTCGACTCGAGGAGGCGAACGTGGTCGACTCGCGGTTCTCGTTCACCGACGCCCGAAAGCGTCTCTACACGCTGGCTATCGACGCCTGAGTGAGGGCGTTCGACCGGTCGTTTGCCGCGGCGAGTCACTTTCACCTCGGTCGCGCAACGTCTTTAGGGCCACTTCCCGAAGCCCCGGCAATGACACGGGTGATTCACACGGGCGACACCCACATCGGGTATCAACAGTACAATTCGCCCGAGCGCCGAACGGACTTTCTCTCCGCGTTCAGGGCCGTCACCGAGGACGCGATCGACGACGTCGACGCCGTGATTCACGCTGGCGATCTCTTTCACGACCGCCGTCCCGGCCTCGTCGATCTGCAGGGAACCATCGACGTGCTCAGGTCGCTCGACCAGTCGGGGATTCCGTTTCTCGCTATCGTCGGCAATCACGAGACCAAGCGTGACGCCCAGTGGCTCGACCTCTTCGCCGATCTCGGCCTGGCGACGCGACTCGGACGGGACCCGGTCGTCGTCGATGACGTCGCGTTCTACGGACTCGATTACGTCCCGGAATCCCGCCGAGACGCCCTCACGTACGATTTCTCGCCCGTTCCGGACGAAGCGTCTTCGACCGCTCTCGTCGCACACGGCCTCTTCGAACCGTTCGCGCACGCGACGTGGGACACCGAAGCCGTCCTCGAGGAGTCGTCCGTCGACTTCGACGCGGTCTTGCTCGGCGACAATCACGCCCCCGGAACCGAGACGGTCACGGACACCTGGGTGACCTACTGCGGCTCGACCGAACGGGCGAGCGCCGCCGAGCGAGACGCCCGTGGCTACAACCTCGTCTCGTTCGAGGACGACGTCTCCATCCGTCGCCGAGCGATCTCCGGCACCCGTGAGTTCGTCTTCGTCGACGTCGAACTGGCCGCCGACGAGGGGGCCGACCGCGTCCGCGAACGCCTCTCCCAGCACGACGTCGACGGCGCCGTCGTCATCGTGACGATCGAGGGCGACGGCGAACCGATCTCGCCGGCACCGATCGAGGAGTACGCCCTCGACCGGGGAGCGCTCGTGGCCAGAGCGAACGATCGTCGTGACCTGCCGGACGAGGCGGACGAACTCCAGGTGTCGTTCGCCGATCCGGACGCCGCCGTCACCGACCGCCTCCGGGATCTCGACCTCTCTCCGGGCGCACTCACGATCGACGCGACCGTCCGCGACGACACCGTCGCCGACTCCACCGTTCGGGAGACCGTCGAACGACGCGTTCGGGACGCCTTGCACGCAGACGGCCTCGACTTCACCGGACACCCGTCGATCGGTGACGCCGACGTCGACGACAGTTCCTCCCCGCCGGAGGGCAACGACACCGAAGACTATTCACCGCAAGAATCGACGCCAGCTTCGACGTCCGAGCACGCTGACTCACCGAACGAACCTGCCCACGACGGGGATAACTCGTCGACGTCGGTCGAGACCCCGGCGGCTGCCGAGAGCGATGATGGGATAGACGCCGCAGATGATGACGTGGATGGCGAGAGGGCCGACGAGACTGCTGTGAGCAGCGACATCGAACCTGCCGGTGGCAACTCCGAGGATAGTGACGCCGCTCCCGAGGAAGAGGTGGATAGCGACGACGATGGCTCCGGTGATGACAGCCAGGTCTCGATCGGTGATTTCGCATGAGAGTGACCGACGTTCGGCTCGAGAACTTCAAGTGTTACGAGGAGACCGATCTGGACCTCTCGTCCGGCATCACCGTCGTCCACGGCGTCAACGGCAGCGGCAAGTCGACGTTGCTGGAAGCCATCTTCTTCGCCCTCTACGGGTCGAAGGCCCTCGACGACCGGACGCTGGACGACGTGGTGACGACCGGTGCCGAGACGACCGTGGTCGAACTCGGATTCACCCACGAGGGTGAGGCGTATCGAATCGAACGCCGGCTCAAACGCCGCGACGAACGGACGAGCACCACGAAGTGTGTCCTCGACGGGCCCGACGGAACGGTCGACGGTGCTCGTGACGTTCGAGCCTACGTCACGTCGCTCCTCCGGATGGACGCGACGGCGTTCGTCAACTGCGCGTACGTCCGCCAGGGTGAGGTGAACAAGCTCATCCACGCCTCGCCGGCCGAGCGCCAGGACATGATCGACGACCTCCTCCAGCTCGGTGCGCTCGAAGCCTATCGCGAACGGGCGAACGACGCTCGACTCGGCGTCTCGGACGTTCTGGACGAGGTCCGCGGCGAGGCAGCGACGCTCGACGAGCAGATCGAGGACAAGCGCGATGCGGGCCTCCACGACCGCCTCAACGAACTCGAGACGGAGCGAGGTGACGTCGAAGAAGACATCGAGCACTTCGAGGCCCAGCGCGAGCGCGCCGTCGAGACCAGAGACGACGCACGTGAGGTCCTCGAAACGCACGAGGAACGCCGAGCGGAGATCGAGTCACTCGACGAGGAGATCGAATCGCTACAGGCGAAGATCGAGGCGACCGAATCCGACCGGACGGACGCCTCGGAACGAATCGCCGAGCTCGACTCGACTCGATCGGACCTCGAAACACGTCGCGCCTCGATCCTCTCCGATCTGTCGATCGAGGACGTGACGGCGATCGAGGACCGCCTGGACGAACTCGACGAACGGGACGATGACCTCGGCGACGAACTGGCGGACGTTCGCGTCTCCATCTCCGAGACGAGCGGTGCGGTCGACCAGCACGAGGAGAAAGCGGAGACACTCGCTGACGACGCGACCGAGGCTCGCGAGCAGGCCGCTGAACTGGAGGCGGACATCGAGGCGGCACGGGAGACGATCGAGGAACGTCAGTCGGCACTTGCGGATCTGGACGACGAGATCGAGGAGGAACGGGCCGCGTTCGAGGACGTCCCGATCGAGTTCGGCGATGCGGCGGCACACCGGGAGGAGCTTCGAGAACGTGCGGACGAACTCGCTGCGGCAATCGCAGACCTCGTCGCCGAGCGAACGGCGCTCGAAAGCGCTATCGAAGACGCCGAGGCGCTCCTCGAAGCGGGCAAGTGTCCCGAGTGCGGCCAGCCTGTCGAGGGCGCGCCACACGTCTCAGATCTCTCGGATCGACGGGCGAAACTGGAGTCACTGGAGTCGGAACTCGCCGAGTTGCGCGAGGAGCAGTCCGATCTCGAGGAACGGATCGAGCGTGCAGAATCGTTACGCGAGTCGGAGCAGGCGGTCGAACGTCTTCGGGACAACCGCGAGACGACGGAACAGCTCCTGTCCGAGAAACGCGAGTCGGTCGCGGAGAAAGTCGATCAGTGTGAGCAACTTCGGGCGGACGCCGAGGAGGCCGAACGCGAGGCCGAGAACCATCGCGAACAGGCGACCAAACGAGCGGCCGACGTCGAGGAACACCGAAGTCGACTCGGCGAGATCAACGCGAAGCGATCCGACCTCCGCTCCGAGCGCGAGTCGCTCGAGACGGCACAGGAATTATCGGCGCAGATCGAGGACTGCGAGGAGACGATCGAGCGGCTCCGGGAACGACGCACTGACTGGGAGACGATGAACGACGAGCGTCGCGAGCAGCTGTCGACCGCACGCGATCGTCGCGCGGAACTCGAGGCGGCCCTCGACGAGGAGCGACTGGAGACGGCGACCGAGGACGTAGAACGGGCCGAGGAGTACATCGAGCAGGTCGACGAGAAACTCGAGACGCTACGCGAACGCCGCTCCGAACTGCAGAGTGCGATCGGGGCGGTCGAGAACGAACTCGCGGAACTCGAATCTCTCGTCGACCGCCGGGAAGCCGTCGAGCGGCGGCTCGAATCGCTGGAGGCAGTGTACGACGAGGCCGAAACCCTCCAGGAGACCTACGCGACGCTGCGGAGCGAGTTGCGCCAGCGCAACGTCGAGACGCTCGACCGGCTCCTGAACGAGACGTTCGATCTCGTCTACCAGAACGATACGTACGCGGGAATCGATCTCGACGGCTCCTACCAGTTGACCGTCTATCAGAAAGACGGTGCCGCGCTCGATCCCGAGCAACTCTCCGGTGGCGAACGAGCCCTCTTCAACCTCAGTCTGCGATGTGCGATCTATCGGCTCCTCGCGGAAGGCGTCGAGGGAGCTGGCCCGCTGCCGCCACTTATCCTCGACGAACCGACCGTCTTCCTAGACGCCGGGCACGTCGGCCAGCTCATCACGCTCGTCGAGACGATGCGGGATCTCGGTGTCGAACAGATCCTCCTCGTCAGCCACGACGAAGAACTCGTCGGCGCGGCCGACGAACTCGTCCACGTCGAGACGGACCCGACGACGAATCGGTCGTCACTGTCGAAGCGCGCCCACCTCGATCAGCTACCGATGGGTGCGGATTGACCCTCGACGGTGAGTGGGTCGCGATCGGCGAGGGTGAGCGTACTGTTGGTGTAATTCCGTTCAGGTCAAGGAGGAAGCCGTCTGGGGCTCACTTTCCGACGGCCGTCAGTAATCGGTGTCTGGACTATCGATCGTCGGACTCTAGGCTGTTGGCCGTCGGACTCTGGACTATCGGCTGTCAGTCTCAGGATCGACTGCCGTTCGAAGCGTCGAGAGGGCGTCCGCCGTTTCGGTCGGGACGTCGTATGCGGGTTCGCCAGCGACATCGGTGTCGGTGATGACGTCGGCTGCCGTGAGCGACGCCAGTACACCGGCGAGGTCGCTCTCACAGTACGTCGTCTCGTCGACGAGGGTCCGGACGGTGAGTGGGCCGCGATCGGCGAGGGTAACAACCAGTCCGAGTGACCGGTCGTCGTGCACTGCCCGGACGAGCCGCCGGACGGGCGCCGGAACTGCGCGGGCGGCTGTTTCGAGCGCACTCGTCTCGTCGGCCGCCTCCAGCCGATCGTTTCTGACGTAACACTCGTTGCCAGTGACGGGATCACGAACGAGACTCGCCTCGTCGGAGCGTTTCACGAGCAGATAGTGGGTGCCGTCGTCGGCTCGAACGGGTCTCATTCTTGTTCGGAGGGTGTGTCGGACACGGTTGTCTCGTCGGTTGCCCGTTCGTCGCTTGTCTCGTCGGTGCTTGCCATTGCAGTGCCGTGTTCCCCTGTCGACGGCTCGGTGTTGGAATTCGATTCGGTCGATTGCCCCGGCGCTTTGCCGTCATCGTCCGTGTCATCGTCCTGGTCCGGTGCGTTCGCCATGAACCGACGGTAGCGATAGTAGGCGAGTCCGAAGAGTGCCAGCCCGCCGACGATGAGCGTGATGCCTTCTTGCGCCCAGCCCAGGAAGAACCACAGCATCGGGCCGAGCGAGACGAACAGGAGTGCGGCGTTGACGACGAGGACGATGGTCCAGAACGCCCGAGAGATTTCGGGATCGACCTCGGACGGATCGGTCGAGACCTGAGGGATGGTGATCCCGTCGGCGTCAGGGTCGTAGAGGTCGGCCTCCGGATCCCACTCCTCGGGTTCGGCCGAACTCGGTTCGAAGTTGAAGTCGTCCAGACCCACGGGCGCTAGTCGACGCGACGCGCGAAAAAGGGTATCGGTGCGGTAGCCGCCTCATCTTGCAATCGTGTGTCGACGTGACCGAAGACGGACGCCGGTTTTCTTAGACGAGCTCGTCGAGGCACAGTGTCCGGTCCGTCTCTACCCAGGCGAGGGGATTCTCCGCGTCGTAGAAGACGATTCCGTCTTCGGTCTGGTAGGACTCGATGCTTGGCGCGGTCGATCGCAGTTCGAGCGACGTCTCGTCGTCCGTCGCGTCGTCGTTCACACGGGTGGACACAGTTGATTCCTCTCCCTATGCTATGTGTTATCACGGTAAAGCTCTTGTTGCCAGTCACTGTCCGTCTCGTCGGGGCACGTTCTTCGAGTAACTGGGTTTATACCGCAGGCACGCAAAGCGCCGGCAATGAGTGACGAGGCCCAGCAGGTCCTCGGTGCGTTCTCCGAGACTGAGGAGACGCGGCCGGATGCGGAAGCGGCTCACGTCGCTGGCACGAACGGATCGGGCGAGACGACGATCCTCGATCCCCGGCGAGAGACGCTTCCCGAACCGCAAGGAAAACTCGACATCGCCGTCATGCAGGTCGATTACACGATCGTCGGCGCCGGTGACGACGAACAGCCGATCGTTCACGTGTTCGGCCGGACCGCCGAATCGACGCTCGAACACGTCCAAATCGTCGGCTTCCGGCCGTACTTCTACGCGCCGGTCGACAGTGTCGACGAGGAACGCCTCGCCAGCTACGGCCGTCTCACCGGCTGGGAGGAATTCGACGAGGACGACGAGCCCTACGAGAGCATCCGTGGCGAGCGACTGGTGAAGATCTTCGGTCAGACGCCACGGGACGTCGGGCAGATTCGTGACGAGTTCGACCACTACGAGGCAGACATCCTCTTCCCGAACCGGTTCCTGATCGACAAGGACGTTCGCAGTGGTATTCGCGTCCCCGAACGGCGAACCGACGACGGGAGCCTCGTCGTGCCCCACGACGAGGTCGAACCGGTCGACGCCGACGCGACCCCCCGCGTTCAGACGTTCGACATCGAGGTCGACGACAGGTCGGGCTTCCCGGAAGACGGCGAAGAGCCGATCATCTGTCTGGCGAGCCACGATTCCTACCGCGACGAGTACGTCCTCTGGATCTGGGAGGCCGACGAGGGCGATGGCACCCCGCCGTCCACCCTGGCGGAGTACGATCCCATCGAGGGTGAGATCGATCACGACGTCCGCGCGTTCGACTCCGAGGAGGCGATGCTCGAGGCGTTCCTCGCGTATATCGACGAGACCGACCCCGACGTCCTGACGGGCTGGAACTTCGACGACTTCGACGCGCCGTACCTCCTCGATCGACTGGAGGATCGCAACGGTCCACACCACGACTTCGATCTCGACCCTGACCGGCTCTCCCGGCTGGGCGAGGTCTGGCGGAGTAACTGGGGTGGTCCAGACGTCAAGGGTCGTGTCGTCTTCGACCTGCTCTATGGCTATCAGCGCCGTATCTTCACGGAACTTGACTCCTACCGGCTGGACGCCGTCGGTGAGAGTGAACTCGGTGTCGGGAAGGAGCGGTATCCGGGGAAGATCGGTGACCTCTGGGAGGACGATCCGACACGGCTGCTCGAGTACAACCTTCGCGACGTGGAGATCTGTGTCGAACTGGACCGTCAGCAGCAACTCATCGCGTTCTGGCGGGAGATGGCCACGTTCGTCGGGTGTAAACTCGAAGACGCGCCGACACCCGGCGACGCCGTCGACATGTACGTTCTGCACAAGGCCAACGACCGCTGGGCGCTCCCCTCCAAGGGCCAGCAGGAAGCGGGCGACGAGTACGAGGGTGGCGCCGTCTTCGATCCCATCACGGGCGTGCGCGAGAACGTGACGGTCCTTGACCTGAAGAGTCTGTACCCGATGTGCATGGTGACGATCAACGCCTCCCCCGAGACGCGGGTCGATCCCGACGAGTACGACGGGGACACGTACGTCGCCCCCTCGGGCACACACTTCAGGACCGAGCCGGACGGCGTCATGCGTGAGATGATCACCGAACTGCTCGCCGAGCGCGAGGAGAAGAAATCGCTGCGGAACGATCACGACCCCGGAACGCGGGCGTACGAGCAGTACGACCGCCAGCAGGGCGCCGTCAAGGTCATCATGAACTCGCTGTACGGCGTCTCCGGGTGGGAACAGTTCCGCCTCTACGACAAGGACGCCGCCTCGGCGATCACGGCGACCGGCCGGGAGGTCATCGAGTTCACCGAGACGGCCGCGACCGAACTCGACTACACCGTCGCCTACGGCGATACGGACTCGGTCATGCTGGAACTGGGTCCCGACGTCGGCGACGAGGAGGCGCTCGAACAGTCCTTCGAGATCGAGGAGTACATCAACGGTCGCTACGACGACTTCGCCGCCGAGGAACTGAACGCCGACGAGCATCGCTTCCAGATCGAGTTCGAGAAACTCTACCGCCGCTTCTTCCAGGCGGGCAAGAAGAAGCGCTACGCGGGCCACATCGTCTGGAAGGAGGGGAAGGACGTCGACAACATCGACATCACCGGTTTCGAGTACCAGCGCTCGGATATCGCCCCGATCACCAAGGAGGTCCAACACCAGGTCATCGAGATGATCGTCCGTGACGGTGACGTTGAGGCGGTCAAGACCTACGTCAACGAGATCATCGAGAACTTCCTTGCCGGCAACGTCTCGCTCGACGACATCTCGATCCCCGGCGGGATCGGAAAGCGCCTCACCGAGTACGAGACCGACACCGCCCACGTCCGCGGTGCCAAGTACGCGAACCTCCTGCTCGGGACCAACTTCCAGCGGGGAAGTAAGCCCAAACGCGTGTACTTGGATCGCGTCCACGACGACTTCTTCCAGCGAATCGAATCCGAAAACGGTCTCGACCCGGCCGAAGACGCCGTCTACGAGGAGTTCAAGCGTAATCAGGACGTCATCTGCTTCGAGTACGACGACCAGATTCCGGCGGAGTTCGAAGTCGACTACGAGAAGATGCTCGACAAGACGCTCAAGGGGCCGATCGAACGCATTCTAGAGGCGCTGGATATCTCCTGGGAGGAGGTCAAGGCCGGCCAGGAACAGACGGGGCTCGATAGCTTCGTGTGACCTAGGATCATAACTAAAAAACGACCTTAGTGTTCGGTTTGTAATGTTATTTGGGATGAAAATATTGTGTGGTTGTAATATGTGTGATCACTCCTTCCGGTGTGGGGTCTCTTTAACCATCTAGCTGACAAGTTGTGTTTTGTACTGAACATTGGGTGTCAGTGTCAAGGTTTAATCATCACGCCGACTCTCAGATGGAGTTAAATACCTGATTAGGATTTTTTGGTCTGAATAGTGAGAACCCGCGAACAGTGATAATGCAAGAGGGGACGATCTCCGAGCCCAAAATCACCCTGTTAAGACTTTCTTAATATATTATCTATTGAATGGGTAAGAAAGAAACAATACATGTTGGAACAAAGTAGCAATTGCAATGTCCGATGACAAACGGCGAGAGTTCATCAAGAAAGGCATCGCAGCGACGGCAACGATCGGCGCACTCGGGACCGCCGGAAACGTCGCCGCCGCTTCTGAAAAGACAGCATACGTTGATGCCTCTAGCTCACCGGATGGTCCATACTACTTCGAATTGATCTTTGACAACACGGGCAGCATTGACGTTGATACGCAGGATGGCGATATAGTCTGGGGCGACTTTATCCGGGACTATTCGGATGATAATGTCCATTATCAGTGTCTCGTTGAGTCCGGAACGAGCCTTGTGATAAATTACGAAGGAGATGGTGTTACGGTAGAGGAGTTCCGGACCGATGGTGAAATTAATGTAACAACATAATTTGTATGTGGTTTGGGAGTAGAAAAGACCAATCAACCATTTTTGACGGAGGATGAAATTTGGTTGTTTGTCTTCCTACAACCCATGTGGTGTTCTAAGAGCTAATCTATGAATCTCTCGTCTCTTGGTCCACCGCTGCGGGGGCTGCTACCTTCTCAAAATTGACCAGCCGGTAGTAGTGTAATATATGTAGTCAGTGTCGTGAGGGGGACGGCGGACAGTATAATGACTAGTATTTATCCAACAGGTTGAACGCCGAATATGTAGATATCTTATCCGTGAGTTTCCATTGAGCGTTGGCGCTGAACAGCGCGTAGGGTTACGCCGGCGACATTACAAATGAGCTAATGATGTACCCAATGTGAGAGAGCGAACTCGCCCGCAACCGTGCTGTAATACGGGTAGATGTTGACGTTATACGCCGAAACTTGCTGCGGCCATACCGGTAGACCGTCGTCCCATTCGTTCGGCGTACCATCCCTCCCGAACCATCGCCTTGACAACCAGTATTCCGATAACTGGGTTCAGGAATCCCTCTTCCCAAAATATTCTTTCCTATGTCCTATCCTATATTCTCCTGTTGGGAGTCGATCCACCGAAAGACGAAACCGTTATGGGTGCGTCGACCCTTCGATTAGCCGACAGAGTCCTATGGCACGTCTCGAACTACGTAACTTGCACGCAGAGGTAGCAGAGGGCGGTGAGACAATCCTCGAGGGTGTCGATCTCGAGGTCGAGTCGGGCGAGATCCACGCCCTGATGGGTCCGAACGGCAGCGGAAAGTCGACGACGGCGAAGGTCATCGCCGGCCACCCCGCCTACGAGGTCACCGACGGTGAGGTGCTGATCCACCTCTCCGAAGACGAGTTCGGTGACGCGGTCGACATCGACGAGGACCAGCGTTCCTGGAACCTCCTCGAACTCGAACCTAACGAGCGCGCCGCACTCGGTATTTTCCTCGGCTTCCAGTACCCCGCCGAGATCGAGGGCGTGACGATGACGAACTTCCTTCGCACCGCGCTCAATGCGAAAATCGAGGAACGAGAGGAACTCTTTGCGGACGAGGAGGATGCCGACGCTGACGAAGATGACGACACCGGCTACGAGACCTCGCCGATGGAAGGGCCTGCAGACGAGGGCGATATCGGTGTCGCAGAGTTCCAGGAGATCCTCTCGGCAAAGATGGACCAGCTGGACATGGACGAGTCGTTCGCCCACCGCTACCTCAACGCCGGCTTCTCCGGCGGTGAGAAGAAGCAGAACGAAGTCCTGCAGGCAGCGATCCTCGAGCCGTCGGTCGCCGTCCTCGACGAGATCGACTCCGGACTCGACATCGATCGCCTCCAGGACGTCGCCAACGGGATCAACGCACTTCGGGACGAGCAGGGAACAGGTATCCTCCAGATCACCCACTACCAGCGCATCCTCGACTACGTCGAACCCGATCACGTCCACGTGATGCTCGACGGCCAGATCGCGAAGAGTGGCGGCCCGGAACTCGCTGAGAAACTCGAGGACGAGGGCTACGACTGGGTTCGCGAGGACGTCTACGAGACGGCGTAACCGATCTCGACTAGACGAAGGGTCTTACCGCTACAGACACAATCACTACCCAACAACATGAGTTCAGATCAAGACCACCTACAGACGACGAACACCGAGGATCGCTTCGCGTTCAAGAACGAACACGAGGCGGCCCTCGTCTCCGAACAGGGCCTGAACGAAGAGACGATCAGGCTCATGTCGGAAGACAAGGACGAACCGGAGTGGATGCTCGAGCGCCGGCTGCGCGCGCTCAAGCTATTTCAGGAGATGCCGATGCCGACCGATTGGCCCGGACAGCCGGACCTCTCGGAGGTCGACATCGACAAGATCGTGCCGTACATTCGACCGGACGTCGAGATCCGTGAGGGGACCGACGACTGGGAGAACCTCCCGGACGAGATCAAAGACACCTTCGACCAGCTCGGGATTCCAGACGCCGAACGCGAGTCGCTGTCGGGCGTCGGCGCCCAGTACGAGTCGGAGGTCGTTTACCAGAACATGCGCGACCAGTGGGAAGACAAGGGTGTCATCTTCATGAACATGGACCGCGCGGTCCAGGAACACCCCGAAATCGTCAAGGAGCACTTCATGACCTCCTGTGTGCCGCCGAGCGACAACAAGTTCGCCGCGTTGCACGGTGCGGTCTGGTCCGGCGGCTCGTTCGTCTACGTTCCGGAAGGTGTCGAGGTTGAGATGCCAGTGCAGGCGTACTTCCGCATGAACACGGAAGGCATGGGCCAGTTCGAGCACACGCTCATCGTCGCCGAGGAGGGCGCCGAAGTTCACTACATCGAGGGCTGTTCCGCCCCGAAGTACTCCGCGTTCAACCTGCACTCCGGCGGCGTCGAGGTCTTCGTCGGCGAAGACGCTCACGTACAGTACTCCACGGTGCAGAACTGGTCGCGTAACACCTACAACCTGAACACCAAGCGCGCCATCGTCGAGGAAAACGGCACGATGGAGTGGGTCTCGGGCTCGATGGGCTCGAAGGCCACGATGCTCTACCCGTGTACGATCCTCAAGGGTCGCGGCGCGACGGACACCCACATCACGATCGCCTTCGCTGGCGAGGGTCAGGACATCGACACCGGCGCGAAGGTCTACCACAACGCGCCGGACACCAAGTCGACCATCGAGTCGAAGTCGATCTCCAAGGACGGCGGCCGCACCAACTACCGCGGTCTCGTCCATATCGCCGACGGCGCCGAGAACTCGAGCACCGCGGTCGAGTGTGACGCGCTGATGTTCGACAACGAGTCCACCTCGGACACTATGCCGTACATGGAGATCGAGGAGTCGAAGGTCGACGTCGCTCACGAGGCGACCGTCGGCAAGATCGGCGACGAGGACATCTTCTACCTCCAGTCGCGCGGACTGGACGACGACGACGCCAAGAAGATGATCGTCGCCGGCTTCATCGAGCCGATCACGGAGGAACTGCCGATCGAGTACGCCGTCGAGCTCAACCGACTCATCGAGCTCGAGATGGAGGGGAGCCTCGGGTAACCATGAGCACGCAGGTACACGCAACGATCTCGGAGGAGACGGTTCGGGAGATCAGCGACGCAAATGACGAGCCCGAGTGGCTCATGGAGACGCGTCTCGACGCGCTCTCGAACCTCTCGGAGCTCGACATGCCGCCGGTCATCCGCACGCCCGGCCGCGACTGGACGAACCTCGACGCGCTCGACTTCGACTCGCTCGTCGACCCGCTGAACGCAGCCGAGGAGAAAGATCTCGTCGGTGAGGGTGACGTCGTCGTGACGACGCTCGCGGAAGCCGCTGGTGACGACGAGTACGCGGATGTCGTTCGCGAACACTTCGGGAGCGTCATCGACCCGCAGGAGAACTACCTCACTGCGCTCTCGACCGCGCTGTTCACGTCGGGCACGTTCGTCTACGTCCCCGAGGGCGTCAACGCCGAGGACGTCACGATCCGGACCGAGATGAACTCCCGGTCGCTGTTCAACTACACGCTCGTCGTCGCCGAGGACTCCTCGTCGGCGACGATCTTGGAGAGACAGTACACCGGTGAGGACACCGCTGCGAGCGAGGATCGCTACTACAGCGCCGTCGTCGAGGTCGTCGCCAACGAGAACAGCCACGTCCAGTACGGCTGGCTGCAGAACCTCGACGAAGACACGTACAACTACTCGCTCAAGCGCGGCTCGGCCGACACGTACGCCACGATCAACTGGATCGAGGGTAACATCGGCTCCCGCCTGACGAAGTCCGCCGTGGAGACGACGCTCGACGGTAGCGGTGCCGAGAGCCAGATCGTCGGTGCGTTCTTCGGCCACGACGAACAGCACTTCGACGTCAACGCCCGCGTCTGGCACAAGAACGAGCACACGACGGCCGACCTCGTCACCCGCGGTGTCCTCGACGACGAGGCCCGCTCGGTCTACGAGGGTGTCCAGGACGTCGGCACCGAGGCCTGGGACACGAGTTCCTACCAGCGCGAGAACACGCTGATGCTCTCGGACGACTCCGAGGCCGACGCCAGCCCGAAGCTGATCATCAACAACCACGACACCGAGGCCAGCCACTCCGCGACCGTCGGCCAGGTCGACGCCGAGGAGCTGCTGTACATGACCTCGCGTGGCATTCCCGAGGATCAGGCGACGGATATGCTCGTCGAGGGCTTCTTCGTCCCCGTCTTCGAGGAGATCGAGATCGACGAGTTCCGCGACGACCTCGAAGCGCTCGTCGAAGCCCGCCTCGACGAGTAGCGTTCGATCCGATCGCCGAACAGCTTTCCGTTGGCTCGCTCGTTTTTCCGATTTCATCGTCGAAGAGGTCACCGAACTGGACTGCCCAGATCCCATATCGTTACGACCCGTCTGACGGGTATTTTAATAGGGACGGGACCAAGTGGTGAACGATGCAGACACTCTCGGTCGAACTCGACGAGGAGACCCTCCAGGCGCTCGAAGTGGAGCGCTCACTCATCGGCTTCGAGAGTCGCGACGCCTACGTTCGCTGGATCATCGCCCACCGCGCGGCGATCGAACACGAGACCGAGATGGGTGACGTGTTAGACGCCTACAGCGATCGGATCGCGAACCTGGAGTCGCGGCTCGAATCGATCGAGTCGGGGACGTCGAGTACCGAGGGAGCGGGGACCGCCGAGTCAGGTTCGGTTGGATCTCCCGATACGACCCAACGCCGGCCGGCGTCGTCCGACGGTGGGTGGACCGAGACAGCAACCGATGACACGACCGCGACGGTCAGCCCCGACGAACCGGAGACGGAAGACACCGCGACGGAACCGGCAGGCGCCGAACCGGCGACGACGGCCACCGTCTCCAGCCCCGACGAACCAGATCAGACCGACACCGGCGATCGGTCCGACGAGTCGGATTCGACCGGCACGACCACGTCCGACGCGGCCATCGATTCGATGAATCTCCGTCCCGAACGGGTCGAACGCATTCGGGACGACGAACTCTCGGACGACGCGGGCGTGCTCGGATCGGTCGAGGTCGACCGCCTCGACGAACTCTCTCGACGGGCGGTCGCGAAGACCCGAAAGCAACTGGACCGTGACGTCGAAACCGGGCTGGAGTACGACTCTTCGACCTCGCTCGCGGAGACGAGCGACGACGTGCGACCCGGTGAGGACATCACTGACTTGGCGTCGATCGACGTCCCCGGTCGATCGCCCGACCTCGTCGAGCAACGCCAGGCATTGATCGGCGTCGCCCTCGCCCACCTGCGTGACGCCGACGCGGCGAAGAAGGGCGACTTCGTCGACGCGCTCTACGACGAGTATCCCGCGGGCTACGGTTCGCCGGGTGGCTGGTGGCGATGTCTCAAGAAGGGGCTCAAGCAGGTCGAGTGCGTGTCGGGTGGTGACGGCAGTCGCATCTGGCGGCTCGACGAGTGATGGTCCCCGATCGAATCCGCTCCTTCGCGATAGGAACCACAAGCGCCGCAGCTGCCAAAGCGGGAAGTTAAGTGCCAGCCCCGCTCACCGTTGTGTATGAGTCTGGGACAGCGCGTCGCGACCGATCACCAGCTCGCCCGGCTCCTCCAGATCGGGGTCGTGCTGGAGGAGGTCGTCGAGTCGCGCGCCGCCCACCACCTGGAAAGTCTCCCGGAAGCGGAACGGGAGGCGATCGACCCCGACGTCGAGGCGCTGCTCGACGAGGCGGCCGACGAGTCCGCCGAGCACCGCGACCGACTGGCGGCGCTGGTCGACGACCTCGAGGCCGAGACGGTTCCCTACGAGGAGATCAACGCGCTCGTCGACGCGCGCTACGGCCCGCCGGAGGGGACCGACGGCGTGCTCTACGACCAGTTGTGTAACGAGGAGACGGCCTACAAATTCTACGACGATCTCATCGGTGCCATCGAATCGTCCGACGCCGAGTACGCGATCGACCGCGAGGAGGTTCTCGAAACCTTGCGCGCCATTCGTGAGGAAGAACGCGAAGGGGTCGAAGACGTGACCGAGATCATGGAGCGACGAGCATGACAGGACCGACATCACGTTCGCGGACGGCACGGACGGAGGGGCAGCGATGAACACGGCCGACCAGTACCTGAAGGCGGTCTACCTCGCCCAGCGGATGGAAGACGGTCCCGCCGCGACGGGCACGCTCGCGGACATGCTGGAGGTCAGCCCCGCCAGCGTCAACGAGATGGTCGGCAAGCTGGAGGATCGCGGCCTGCTCGAACACGAGAAGTACAAGGGTGCGACGCTGACCGACGAGGGAATCGAACGCGCCCACGACGCGCTGACGACGTACTGCATCATCGAGCGCTTCCTCACGAACGTCCTCGAGGTCGAGGAGTTCCGCGACGAGGCCCGCGCGTTGGAGGCCGTCATCGACGACACCGTCGCCGAGCGGCTCGATACGATTATCGACCGCCCCGCGGAGTGCCCGGAGTGTTTCGACCCCGAGGCCGACTGCTGTTCGTATCTGGAACCGAGTCTGGACTGAGGCTCTTTGCCGCGTGGACGGGCCGGTCGCAGTGAACCCTTTTGTCGGACGCGTCGTGGATTACGGAACCCGACCGCGGGCCGCTCCCGCGGTCGGTGGCCGACACGGCTGGAAGTGTTCGCACACGAGGTCCGGTCTGGCCGAGCCACACTCCCCCGATCAGCGTCGCCTCGCGCTCCGGATGGCCGCCCTCGACGGTCGACAACTCTGTCGATCGCGTGGCCTCTCCACAAACCACCGATCGGCGGTGACACCGCTAGCGATGTCAACACCAGTGTCGAGAACGGCGTCGAAACGCGAGGCTACCGAGAGCGAGCGCGTGAGGGCTCGTGCGAGAGGTTTATGTCTCGCGGGTGGATAGCGAATCATGGCTTCGGCCTTCGCGGGTTGGAAGCCACCGTCTCGGGTGCGACGACACCCGGGACATTTTCGCGCACGTCCCCTGGCGACGATCGATGGAGACGACAGCTTCCGGATTAGGATACGTCTGATAGCGACTTATATCTAACTGTAGCGGGGCGGATTTTGGATGTTTGGGTGTGTTAGCGTGGCCTTTCGGATAATGGCGAGTGATTGGGATATGATCCAGATTTTTCGGTCGTGATCTACCTTTTGTGGCGAGGATTTCTTCGGTGGCCGAAGACGGTAGCTGCTGCAGGCCCGTGAGTTCCCGGCCGAAAAGTAACACTATTAGTCCGTGGCCGGTTATCCGTTCGATGCGCACGGAGTCCCGTGGTGTAGTGGCCAATCATAGCGGCCTTTGGAGCCGCTGACGGCGGTTCGAATCCGCCCGGGACTATTCTGCCGCGAGCAACTCGCGAGCGACAATTTCCCCGGTGATTCGAGTCCAGAGAGCGAGCGAAGCGAGTTCTCGCGGTTCGAACCTGCCCGGGACTACTCAGACTTTTCACATAGTTCACACGGGCGAGCGAGTGAGTTATTGTAGTCCCATACGGCGGTATTGAATCGTTTGGACGTAGGGGTGTTGCGTCAAAACTGTCTCAATTTTTCTGGAATTCTTTGGAAGGTCCCTGCCTCTTCTCCCCCTAACCCTGCCGTCAGCTGAGGGGGGTCGAATCCCTGATGTTTTAATGTTGGTTATTTCACCTCTCGGGTCGTGCGTTTGCAGACGATGGCTCAGAGCAATTCCAGTTTGGCAACTCGAGTGGTGGTCACTGTCGCCGAGGTAGTTGGCAGAGACCCCGTGGAACTTCCACCGCTTCAAAAAACGATCAGCAGTGAGGCGCTCAACGATCTCTTCCACGAAGACACACCACTTCCCGGTGCGTATGTAATGTTTCCATACTGTGATGTCTGGGTGATTGTTCATGGAGACAGAACCATCGATGTCTTCACGGAGTACGCAGCGACCACTGCCGCTGACGACGTTCCTACCGACAGCGAAGGTCAACCGACTGACGACCAGGTAGTGGTCTTGCACGCTGAAAATGGACGACACACATTCGCCGCCGACGACGATCTGGAGACACTCCACGAGATCGTCGAGGGAGCGGACGATGCTGCGGAAGCGTGGGAAGACACCATCACCTTCGCTGAGCAACGGTGACATCCGCCTCGCCGTAAACGGCGGGATAGAATCGCGTTCGTTCGTATCGGCGCCAGACATCACGTGTGGGAACTCGATGGTGGCCACCCGTTCCGACGGTTCGAACCGATCTTTTCCCTCCTAAACTCCGACGACTGTCGCCGTCGCGGTTTCGATTCGCGGTGTCGTCAGATTCGACGAGGACGGTCACTTGCCGGACCCCGGCACCAACGACGAGAGTCCGCCCGAATCCTCGGCGGCCCACGCGTCGCGTTCGAGACGCATCGTCCCGTCGTGGACGGATACCACGTTCATCTCGATGGGTCCGACGACGCTTTGCCAGACATCTTCGAGGGTGGCCGACAGTGCATCCGGAGAAGATGGCCGCGCCCACCACCAGCCACTTCGAGAGCTCTATCGCGCGCATCGGGATGGCGATGGCGGTCCCCTCGGGATGTTGTGGATCGAGATCGCGACGGTCATGAACACGGCGGACAGGGGGATCGAGAACCCAAGGACGGCGAGTCCGCCGCCGAGTCAGCGTTCGTCGTACGACGCGTATTGGGATCCGGGTTCGATCCTCGCCAGCCGTCTTTGTGGCCCCTGGTAGCGAATCTCGACGCATTCGCCCGCTCACTACGTGTCTAGCGTCTATTTCTTTCTCTCATGCCGCTCGTGTCGGACCATGGTGCACAACTCTGCGGAGTCTACACGCGAGGAACTGACCCGACGGGCTGCCGGAGTGGTCACGCGCAGACGAGCACTCGGCGCCGGGACGTCGGCCGTTTCGCTCGCACTCGCCGGCTGTTTGAGCGACGATGCCAGTGATGAAGACGACACTTCGGACGGGCAGAATGGGTCCGGTACCGGCGGTGGCTCTGGGGACGGGTCCGGTGACGGCAGCGGGTCGGACGGCGGTGGCGGAACCGACGGCGGGAGCGAGAGCGGTGGCGGTAGCGGGACCGGCGGCGGAGGAACCGGGGACATCACCATCCCCGACGGACTGGGTGACGTCGACATCGAGGGGGAACTCGTCGGCAACTCGGTCGACGGTCTCGAAGTCGTCGATCACCAGCCGTACGAGGCCGACGGCCACAGTACCGTCGTCGACGGTGCGTTCTCGCTGATCGTCACCGTGGAGAACACCGGCGAGCAGGAGATCGACCTGCTGGGATACACGTACTCACTGTCCCTGTACGACGCGTCGGGAAGTGTGATATCGGAGGGAGCGAGCACCCGTTCCCTGGAGTACGGCGTTTCGGCCGGCGAAATCGGCGCCGTCGAGACGTGGAGCGGTAACGGTGCGATGGCCGAAAACGTCGCCCGATACGAACTGTCGCTCACCTGCGACGGGATGTTCGCCGACGGCGTCTACTGCGAATAGACCGACTTTGGCCGTTCAGGTCGCCCCGCTCGCCCGAATCGGTCTCCCGGCAACCGGCCCACCCTAGCCACCTAGGCTCGCACCATTTACGCCAGCAGTCGAGTGTGCGAGCCATGTCTACACGCAGTGGCAGAGGAGGCGAGTCGAACGGACCGGGCGGACGAGGGACACACTCGCGACGGGGCGCGTCGTCCACCCCACGAACGGCGCTGCCGATGGCGCCGGGAGCCGATGCCGATCGGGCGAGGCGCGGAGGTGTGTAGCGATGGTCGACCCCGTCGCCCTCATGATGCCCGCGTTCGGGCTCGTCATGGTGGGCGCGGCGTACGGCCTCTACGACAAGGGGCGGTTCTACCGCATGCAATCCGAGCGTATCGCCAACACCGATGTTTCCGATATCGGGTCGATCGAGCCGGGAACGGTCGCCGTGGAGGGGACGGCCCGTGTCGAGGCGGGCGAGGGAACGGTGACGACCGAACTGACGGGCGAGGAGGCGCTCGCATCGCACTCGAAGGTGATCGCGAAAGAAGACCACGTCGACACGGCCGGCCCCGACGACGAAAACGTGGAGCGACAGGTGCTCCACGAGACGAGTCACGCCGTTCCGTTCCGCGTTGAGGACGACACGGGGTCGGTGCTCGTGGACACGCCAGACGAAGCCGACTACAGACTCGACGAGAATACGGTCATCGAGCGGGGGCGAAACGTCCCCGACGTGGCCGATCTCGCTGACGATCCCGACGCCGCGACGGCGGAGCGGATCTCGATCGGGGACACCCACCAGTGGCTCGACTACGAACGGCGGTACGAACAGGGGTCGGTCCGTCCGGGTGAATCCGTTTACGTCCTCGGTGAAGCGGTCGACCGCGCGGACTGGGACGGCGACGATGTCGCAATCGCAGGCGGGGAGGAGCCTGAACTGTTCATCCTCTCGGACGTGGGACGCGCTCAGGCGCGACGGGGCGGGACAATCGGCGCGTACGTCGCCTACGGGATGGCGTGTCTCGTCGGGTTCGTCGGCGCGCTGTTGCTCGTCTTCGGTTCGCTCGCGGTGGTGTGGTGAGAGCAATGCGGGGAATTCTCAGCGGTCGGATTCGGGTGACGTCGCGATGATCGGTAGGAACCGCCTCTATGGACTCGCACAGCTCGGTTGGGGACTGCTGGGGAACGGGCTGGATCTCGACGGTATCGGGCGGGAGCTGTCGCACGAATCGGACTGCGCCGCCACTCGCTGTCGCGGGACGGTGCTGAACGCCGCCGAACTGGAGCGCCACCTCGCTGTTGTCGTCGCCGTCGCCGACGCGTTCGAACACGCGCCCGCGGCGTCCGACGAGGTGATCGCGGACGGCGGCGTTACGGTTGTCGATCACGAGAAGCCGTACCGGCGTGATCGTCCGGGCCCGGCCGACGCCGCGGGGGTTTGCGATGGGTGACACGCTCAACGCGGTTGTTCCAGTGGTCTTCGGCTTCCTGTTGATTGTCGCCGGTGCCGCTCTCTTCGTCAGCGAACAACGTGCGTCCGGCAGCGCGGAACCGGTCGACGCCACCGTCCTCACGAGCGAGGTTTACGATGCCGAGCCGGGCGATGCCCCCAACGACAAGACGGACGACGAATATCGCCCGCTGGTCGAGTACGAGTATGCGTACGAAGGCGAGACGTACACCAGTGAAGATCTCTGCCCCGGGACAGGTGAGGGCTGCGTCCCTGAGGGCAACACGCCTGATGCGGCGGAAGCATTCCTCGAAGACTACTCGGAAGGGGAGACCGTGACGGCCTACGTCCAGCCCGACGATCCCGACATCTCGTATCTCGTCGACGGCGGACTGCCGCTCGAATACCTCGCCCTCGCCGGCGTTGGCGCCGTGGTCTCGATTCTCGCTGGACGGAACCTCCTCACCGAGTAGTCGCGACACCGTTTCCGGACCGGAAGCGATGACGAGCCTTCACCCGATGTGAACTCCGTCAGTCCCGGTTCCCTCGATCGCGACGTTCGCATCACCGCTCTCTCGGTGAGTCGTCGAATATTTGGCTCAGGACGGAGTGGTGGGCCTTTCGCAGGTGGCCGTGCAGCGTCGCCGACGAGATGTCGAGTGTCTCCGCGACCTCCTCGGCGTTCGAGTCCCGCGGCCAGTTGAAGTACCCCGCGCGGTAAGCGGCCTCGATGGCCTCTTGCTGTCGGTCCGTTAGCTCCCCGAGGACGTCGCCGGATATCGCGTCCGGTCGGTCGACAGGTCCGGAGCGCTCGCGCTTCGAGAGGACGCGCGTCGCCGGAAATTGTCGAGTGACGCGATCGAGCATCGTTCGGACGTCTGCTTCTGAAGCGATCTCGATTTCGTACCGGGTTTCCCCGATGTCTGCACGGACCTCACGAACGTGCGCACCGTGAGCTTCGAGTGAGCCAAGGACGGCGTCGCCGCTCACCTGCCATTCGAGCAGGCCGCCCTCGGCGTCCTCGCGAATGATGCGGATACGGCCCGACGCGGCGGTTCGGAGCCGCTCGGCCGCTTCGTCCGCTGTCGTTCCCTCGACGCAGACGTACGCGACGGTCATCGATTCTTTTCCCGGGACGATCCCAGCAACGTCTAGCGTACACGCGGCGTCGGCCGAGGCCGCGACGAGCGGATCGGATTCGTCGGTACACTGGAGTTCGAGTTCGATCACCGCCTCGGCCGACAGCAGCCGACGTGTTTCGACGGCGTTGATCGCGTGTCCGACGGTCTCCCCGAGTTCACCGAGTACGGTTCGTTCGCGGTCGCTGACCGTCGATCGGTCCGTATACAGTCCGAGCGCGCCGTACACTGTTCGACCGTAGACGAGCGGAACGATCGTCCAGATCCCGTCGTCCGTCGTGACGTGTTCCGCTCTCGGTCCGTCTTCAGGTCCCTCGTCGCTGATGCGGTCGCCATCGATACCGTCGTCGATAGCGGGCGGGGTTGAGGCGTGCGAGTCAGTACCGACGACGAGCCAGCGGTCCGCGTCGCCGGTCCAGGTCGCGACGTCACCGACGCAGGCGGTTCGATAGAGATCGGCCGCCACCACACGTTCGCAGACTGTCTGCTCGATCTCCTCGCGACTCGTCGCCGAGACGAGCCCCTGGTTGACCCCGCGGAGAACCGAATTCAGATCATTGACGGTGGCGAGTTCGTCGCGCTGGGTGGCCAACTCGTGTTCGCGCTCGGCACGCGCGGTCACGTCGTGGACGACCAGCGTGTGACCGATCAATCGATCTCGCCGGTCGGTGATCGGCGAGGTTCGGACTTCGTACGTTCGGTCGTCGCGTTCGATCTCTGCGAGGCCGTCTTCGGAGCCGAAGTCGATCCGCGAATCGTCGACGACGGTCCGAACCGCCACGCCGAGCACGTCGGCGGGGTCGCTTCCGATCACGTCGCCGGCGGCCGCGTTGCAGTAAACGATACGGTGCCCGGTGTCGACGATGATGACGCCGTCGTCGAGTTGATTAATCGCCGCATTACGGCCGAGTTGTCTCGTCGCCGGAACGAGGTCGAACAACTGGTGTCGGAAGAGTGCATACCCGAACGCGAGTCCGGTCACCGTGAATGCGTGGGGCGTGTAGTCGACGCCAGGTTGGGGCAACAATCCCATAATGTCGATCATGTTCATCGCGAGCGGTGCAGCGATACCGACCAGGAGCAGTACCGACTGATCGGCGTAGAGATACTCCGACCGGTAGATCAACCGCAGCAGGAGACTCGCACCGATCGCGATTAGCGCGTAGCTGAAGACGACCTGGACCCAGAAGAGCGGCCCGAAGACGGGATCCATGACTGCTAATCCGTCGACGATGACGACCGATTGGTCTATCCAGAACAGATGATGCCAGGGATTCGTCCAGATTCCAACCGTGACGATGGTCGGGATTATCAGGAGCGTCCCGACGGATCGACGGGTGACGAAATCGCCGTGGCCCGTATACGTGAGGGCGAACAGAAACCACCAGACGTAGAGAGTAGCGAGGCCGATCCACATGACACGCAGGACGAGCATCCGCCAACCGGTGTCCGTGACCAGGAGGCCGACGGCGTATGTAGCGGACCAGACGAAGAGTGACACCATCAGCACGGCGAACGACGTAGCACCTGGCTTCGCTCTGTGCCGATACGCGTAAAGGCCGAGAACGGCCGTTATAAGAGCTGATATTGCCAGCAACGTGACATCGATCGACGATACTCTCGTCAACATTGTCACTTCCGCGCCCGCGTCTCCGTCATCCGGCCGTCTGTTCCTCCCATTCGCCTGCTCGTCGCGATAACTGAAAGTGACGGAACAAAAAGATTCCGTAATACAAACACGAGTGGGGAAGCTATTATGTTTTGTCGGGCCGCTTCAAAATTCGTCCAACGACGTAAAATTGTGGTTTTCGAGTCCTGCCGACCGGTCGTGGTCTCACGGACTCGAACGGGTCACTCCCGGCGATCAGTGCGTCGGCCGGTCGTCCGGCAAACTCGGGACGACGTACTCGGCCGTGAACAGTCGTTGGGCCGCGGTCTCACTCGTTCGTTCGGACGATGTGATCAAAATGGACCGTGTAGGGGTTTTTGCCGGCCGAATTCGTGCCCCCTGGTGAGAGCGACGTCGATACCGAGAGGTCGAACGACACTTCGGCGTCAGGTGCGGTAAACGTCGCTTCGACCGACGTTCCGTCGGATTGCGTTCCATCAGCGGGCCACCGGCTGGCGACGTACCCGCCGTCGCCATCGTGGGCGAGCTCCCACCGATACCATCGGTCACGCTCCAGCGACTGCGTCGCATCGGTGGTCGATGTCCACTCGCGATTTTTCGATGGCTGGGTTCGAAGCTGTAGCCGTGAGGTGTCGTTCCCGGCCGTCTCCCAATCGAACCGAAATTGAACCCAGTCTCGATTCGAGAAGTTGCCGTCGAACGGCCAGTAGAACCCGACTCCGACGAAGCGCTCGTCCACCTCCTCGGGAATTTCGACCGGCGTGAACAGCCCCGACAGTGTCCACTGGCTTGCCATCCCCGCCATTGGGTCGGCCAGACTGAGCGTCGAGGGGCTCTGGTAGCGGTCGTCGGTCACGTCAGTGAGCTGGACGCCCGTCGTTCCCCCTTCGGGCGACGACTTTTCGACGGCCTGCGCGGACATCTCCTGAGGACTCCCGGGTACCGGCGTGGTCTCCCAGGCGGGTTCGGTTTTGAGGGTTCCGTCCTCGAAGTCGTCCTCGAACTCGACGGTGGCGTCGCCGCCTCCACCGTCAGGCCCGTCCTCGTCGCCCGAGTTGCTGTCGTCACTGCTCAGGCAGCCGGCGAATGCGGCCGTCGTTCCGGCCAGTACTCCTGTTCGAATAACGGTTCGTCTGTCTACGCACGGGTTGTTCTTCGATGTCATGATGAGCGGGTCTGTGGTCTCACTGTTGTTCGATCGCGCTGTTCCGGTGGCGTGTGGATACCTACGGCAGCGTCCCTCGCTCTCGCAGTCGGGTGACCCTCAGTCGTCATCGCCAGTCTCCCGAGCGCGCAGGTAGCTCGCCCCGCCGAGTCCGGCGAGCGCAGCGAGGGCGCCCATTCCTGGGCTCTCGTCGGCCGATCCGTCCTCGTCGTCCGTCTCGCCGGTTGCATCGCCACCGTCGTCGGCCGATTCGCTGTTGTTCGATCCACCCTCCGTGCCCGACAGCTCCCCGTCCGGCATTTCGAGTGCCGCGTCCCAGTCGAGATCAGTCCCGGTCCACGTGTCGGTGTGCCCGAGCGTGCCGAGGAGTGTGCGAGAGTCCGTCGCGGACGACTGCGTCCCGGCTGGGATTGCCCAGAGGGCGGTTCCGTCATCGCTGCGGCAACTCCAGTAGAGAGTTCCGTTCACGAGCGTCGGTGCGCCCGTAAATTGCGTCGCCGATGCGTCGAACGAGACCGACCAGATCGTCTCGTTCGTCCCAGATTCGCCGGTCACGTCGACCGCCAAGATGAAGGCTTCCTCGAGTGCGGTGACGCACACGTACACTTTGCCGTCCGCGACTGTGGTCCATGTGACTCCGTTCGATGCGAGGAGGGATCGACCCGTCTCGGTCTGCTGGGCGACGAAGTCGTGTACCGACGAACGATCACTTCCGAGGCTGTCGCTCACCGTCAGATTGTACGGACCGAGTGACTGTTCGGTGACTCCGCTAATCTCCCCGAGTTTGTCTCCGGTTTCCGCGTCGATTGCCCACCCGCTTCGGTACTGGTCTCCCTCGGCGGCCCCGCCGTCGACGTACACCACCCCATCGGCGACGGTATGTTGGCCGATTCCCACGTCCACGCTCCCGTCGACCAGATCGGTCCGCCACCGTTTCGCTCCCGTCTCGGCGTCGATGGCCCACAGTGCGTTGCCCGCCGCCCCGCTTTCGGCGACGTGCACGAGGCCGTTCTGCACCGTCGGGTTGGAGAGTCTGATCCGCGTAGAGAACACGTTCCGGCCGGACTGGATGCGGTTGTCGAGTCGCTTCTTCCAGACGAACGAGCCGTTGGCGGTGTCGAAAGCACCGACGAAGCCGCCGCTCGCCGACTTTCCCGGATCGGCGGGATCGACCAGCGACGATACGTACAACGTGCCGTCGTACACTGTCGGCGACGGTCCCCAACCGCCCGAGGAGCTGCCGCCTCGCAGGTACGACGAGGTCGAGTTCGCCCAGTGGCCGACGGTTGACTTCCACTCCACGTCGGCCGATTCGGCGTCGAGAGCGTAGAGGTCGAAGTACGGCGGTTCCTGGCTGTTCTCCGTCGGCCCCACGCTTGCGATCACGTAGACGGTCCCGTCGACGACGTGGGGTGCCCCGAGTACGCTTCCGTTCGTCTCGAACTCCCAGTCTGCGGCGCCGGTCTCGACATCGATCGCATACAGACCGCCTCGGTACCCGTCAGCCGGCTCGGACGGTCGGTCGTCCTGCCAGGCGGTCCCCATATAAACGGTACCGTCGACGACCGTGGGGGAAGTCGTCCCCATGGTCTGCAGCCCCCTTTTCTCCGCTGGCGGGACGAAGCGCCAGCGGTACTCGTCGGAATCGGGGCGTCCGGCCTCGATCGACAACCCCGTAGTCCCTGCTGCGCTGCCCGTTCCGATGGCGGCGACCGTTACCCAGCCCAGCGTTTCCAGTACGGTTCGTCGGTTCGGCTTCTCAGGCATCTGTCTCCGTCGTCGCATCGGTACGTCGCCACAGTGAGTCTCGATACACCCGTGCGGGTGACTGTCGTCTTCGCATACGTGTTGGTGTGAGAACGAGTTCCTCGTCAATCCCGAACCTATGTGCCTAGTGTGCGGGTCTATTTTCTTCCCACGATCGGTCGTGTGTTGACCGAGCGGGTTGATTCCGCTGCTCGAAGCTCGTTCCGATGGATCTCTTAGATCACCATCAGCGGCAACATCGCGAGGGCGCCGATCCCGAACCCGGCGACGAGCTCCCTGTAGCCCTTGCCCGGCAGCTCCTCACCGGTTGCTAACGCTTCGGGGATGAACTCCGTCGCGACGAGGTAGACCATCGCGCCGGCGGCGAAGCCAAAGCCGAACGGGAGGAAGTCCCGCGCCCAGGAGACGAACCCGTAGGCGATGACCGCGCCGATGGGCTGGGGCAGGCTGGAGAAGATGGCGGCGCCGACCATCCGCCACTTCGAGAGGCCCATCGCGCGCATCGGGATCGCGATGGCGGTTCCCTCCGGGATGTTGTGGATGGAGATCGCGACGGTCATGAACACGGCGAGCAGGGGGATCGAGAAGCCGAGGACGGCGAGCCCGCCGTCGAACCCGAGTTCGGCGAACGAGACGCCGACGGCGACACCCTCGGGGAAGCTGTGGATCGTGAGGATGCCGAGGATAAGCAGGAGCGTCTTGGGGTTGCCCTCGGCGATGGCCTTCGCTTCGACGGCGTGGTCGTCGTGGCCGTGGCCAGCACCGTCGGTCTGGATGTCCTCCGTCTCCGGAACGTCGCCGTCGTGCTCGTGCTGGTGATCGTGTGTGCTCTCGGTGCCGTCGTCGATGTCGACCCAGTTGAGTACTACGTCGCCGATTTCGACGAGGGCGACGCCGGCCAGCAGTCCGAGGATGAGCATCGTCGGGATGCCACCCGAGGCGTAGGCGAGTCCCTCGTCCGCGAGCCCGAAGACCGAGACCGTGACCATGATCCCCGACGCGGTTCCCCACAGGCCGACGTTCCATCGATCGCTGAAATCCTCGACGAAGAAGAACGGAATCGCACCGAGCCCCGTCGCGAGCGCGGTGATGAGGCCGGCGACGAAGACGAGGACGAGGTTCTCGATCGCTACCATACCCTCCCTATGGACAGCTGTGCAAAAACACTTTCCAATTCGGAAACCAGATTTTGGCAATCCTAAAACATAGGCAGTGGTTTAGCGGTAGCCTGTCCACAGGTGGGAAGGTACGCGAAGGTTATCTACGTACGCGAATCCCACGTACGTTCTGTGCCGACCCGAATCCATCGAAGTGCGTTCCGACTGGCGCGGTGAGCAAACGCCTTGAAGGCCCCGTTCGAAGCGTCACCAATGACCGAGTCCCAGCCGTCGTTCGACTACGAAGCTCGAACCCGATCGTGCCAGGAGGTACTCGCAGATCGCGATGTCGAGTGTGTCGTCCTCTCCCCGGGGCCGAACATGACCTACCTCTCCGGATTCGTGGACGAGCCCATGGAGCGCCACCTCCTGTTGTTCGTCCCGCGGTCCGGCGAGCCGATCTTCCTCGCGCCGACGATGTACGACGAACAGCTTCGGGCGGACTCGTGGGTTACGCGGCGTCGGCTCTGGGACGACGGCGACGATCCGACGGACGCGTTGACCAAGATCGTCGCCGACCTCGACCTCGTCGGCGGGCGCGTCCTTGTCGACGATCGAATGTGGGCGCTCTTCACCCAGGATCTCCGGGACGCCCTGCCCGACGCCACGTTCGGCCTCGCGAGCGAGGTCCTGACCGAGCTCCGACTGACCAAGAACGAGGTGGAACTCGAAGCGATGGCCCGGGCGGCCACTGTCGCGGACGACGTCAGCGTCGAAATTCGCGAACTCGGCGCGTCGGCGGTGGGGATGACCGAGGCCGAACTCGCTCGGGAGATCGAGACGCGACTCGCCGATTACGGTGGTGACGGTCCCTCGTTCGAGACCATCGTCGGTGCCGGGCCGAACGGAGCGAAGCCCCACCACCGGCACGGTGCTCGAGAGATCCGAGCCGCCGACCCGGTCGTCCTCGATTTCGGAACGCGCGTCGACGGCTATCCGAGCGACCAGACACGAACGGTCGTCTTCGGGGACGCCGGTTCGACGACAGCGGGAGACAGCGCTGGGCCGGAGACGGTACCGGACGAATTCAGCCGAGTTTTCGAGACCGTCCGCGAGGCCCAGGAAGCGGCCGTCGCCACCGTCGAACCCGGGATCGCGGCGGAAGCCGTCGACCGGGCCGCCAGAGACGTCATCGAGGCGGCCGGCTACGGTGAGCAGTTCGTCCACCGAACGGGTCACGGCGTCGGCCTCGAAGTTCACGAGCCACCGTACATCGTCGCCGGGAACGAGCGCACGCTCGAACCGGGCATGGTCTTCAGCATCGAGCCGGGAATCTACGTACAGGATTCGTTCGGCGTCCGGATCGAGGATCTCGTCGCGGTCACCGAGAACGGCTGCCGGCGTCTGAACGACTCGCCGCGCGGCTATACGATGCGCTGACTCATCTGCGTGTCAGCTGTACCGTTCGTCCCCGGATAACGTTCGTTCCACGTTCGACGTTGCCCGTTCCGCCTTCGATGTTGCTCGTTCCGAAAGGCCTAATCGCGCCTCGTCCCTGAATCCATCTAATGAGCCAGCAACTGCCGGACGTCCAGGCGGGCGCTCCCGACGTGACCGTCGGCTTGAGTCAGGTGGGCGTCACCGGCGTGGAGAAACTCGTCAAGATCGCACGTAACGGGAAGCGACCGATCGTGTTGATGGCCGAATTCGAAGTCTTCGTCGACCTTCCGTCCTGGCGAAAAGGTGCCGACATGAGCCGGAACATGGAGGTCGTCGACGAAATTTTAGAGGAGGCGACCCGCGAGGAGGCCTACCGTGCAGAAGAGGTCTGTGGGGACGCCGCCGAACGGCTCCTCGAGAAACACGACTACACATCTCGCGCCGAGGTTTCCATGGAAGCCGCGTTCATGAAACGCGAGCAAACACCCGAGAGCGACCGCGAAACCCAGCACACGGTCGATATCATCGCCGCTGCCACGGCGACGGACGAGGGGACCCGCGAGGAGATCGGCGCGCGCGTCGACGGCATGACCGTCTGTCCGTGTTCGCAGGGCATGTCCGAGGCCCGCGCACGAACTGCCCTGGAGGACCTCGGCGTCGACGACGCCACCATCGACACGTTCCTCGACGAGGTCCCACAGCCGGGTCACTCACAGCGCGGGCACGCGACGCTCACGGTGGAAGCAGACGGCGACCCGCAGGTCGATCTCGACGACGTCATCGACATCGCACGCGACGCCATGAGTGCGCGTATCTACAATCTGGCAAAACGCCCGGACGAAGATCACATGACCTACGAGTCCCACGCCGACGCCAAGTTCGTCGAGGACTGCGTCCGTTCGATGGCCGAGGGCGTCGTCGACGAGTTCCACCACTTGCCGGACGATGCCGTCGTCACGATGAAGCAATCCAACGACGAGTCGATCCACCAGCACAACGCCCACGCCGAACGCGTCGTCGACGTCGGGACGCTTCGCTCGGAAGTTCGAACGAATCAATAACTGCGACGAACGGGTTTAGGCCTTCTCTCTCTCTCTCTCTCTCTCTCTCTCTCTCTCTCTCTCGATGCGCTCACAGCTCGAGCGGTGTCGCCTGTTGCCACTGCGGAAGGAACTCGTCGTACACTTCGGAGACGAAGTCCGGGTCCTTGAGGTCGATCATGCCGAAGATCTCGCCCGTCGAGAGCGGATTCGGGACCTGAATGCAGACCTCCGTTCCGTCGATGACGTTGAACGAACCGGTCACCTGCTCTGAGGTTCTGACGTCGAACGCATCTCGATTCTGGAGCGTTCGCCGATACCGTTTCCCGACGTTGGGTGAGAGCTCGTCGACGAGCGTTCGGCTCATGAGGACGTCGACGGAGACGCCGCGATCGAGCGACGCCTCGAGTTCGTCGAGGACGGTTTCGCCCACCGTTCGGATGTCGATCTGCGGGGACGGATCGGCCGCGACCATGACGATCGTGTCGTCCGCGGCGGTCAACCGTTCGAGCAGGAGGTCGAACGTGTCGGACGGTCCGATCGCGGCCGTCCAGAACTGCTCCTCGACGGGTTCGCTCACCACGAGTTCGTTCGAAAGTTCGTCGACGATCGACTGGTACTGGTCGGCCTTCTCGGCCAGTTCCCGTTTCTTGTCCTCCAGCAATCGATCGAGGGCCGTCGACGGCTCGACGGCGACGTACTTCTTCGGTCGACTCGCCGTCTGCGTTCTGACCAGATTGTACTGTTCGATCGAGTTGAGAACGTCGTAGATGCGGCCCATCGGGACGTCGCTCGCCCGTGACAACTCTTTTGCCGTTGTTGGTCCGGTCTTGAGCAGAGACCTGTATGCGCGTGCCTCGTACTCTGACAGCCCGAGGTCCCTGAGGTTCGCCATACCGCTGCCAACCCGCCCGTCCGACTTAAACAATTCGGTAGTTTGATGGCGTTTCGAGTTGTTCCCCTCATGAACCGGTTCTTCAGTCACCACCTCGTTCGATGGCCGATCCGGTGGTTCGATTTCGTTGTCCGTTGGCACACGCAAGAAGCAGTATCGAACCGTCTCGGCCCGCCAGCTCAGTCGCTCCCGTCTCCGTCCAGCACCGCTGTGACACGAGTCCCGAGCGATTCGGGATCGGTGGCCGGCTCCGCCGTGTTTGTCCCTCTGCTGACGACGGCTGTGTCGGGATCGACGTCGGTCGCGTTCGGGACGACGAGTTTTTCGTGATCGGCGATTCGCATCGCCGCCCGGTGCAGATCCGAGCCCGGGTCGGTCCCGACTCGGATGACGAGGGGCTCGTCGAGATATCTCGCGACGGCAGTCCCGTACGCCGCGGCACCGACGCCGAGGCGATCGCTCGCCCCGGCGAAGGCTTCGAGCGCCGATCGGCCAATCGTTCGATAGCGATCCTCGCCGGTGAGGAGAGCGAGGTCTAGCAGTGCGTCGGCGAACTCCGCCGTCACGGAGAGTGGCCGGAGCGGTCGCGAGAGCAGGCCGGGTCCCTCCGTCGGTCCATCGACGAACGAGTCGCCGTCTCGCAAGCGGGCGATCGTTTCGTCGGCGACAGCCTGTGCGTCGGCGACTGTGTCGGTGCCGACGACGCTGCGAGCAGTCACGAGCGCCCGAAGCACGCGCGTCTGATCGACGAGGGTGCACGTCGGGCCGGTGCCAGCTGTGTCGTCGATGACGTGGTCGACAACACCGTCGGTTACCCCGCTGGTTCGGATCGTTTGCAGGGCCCGGTCGGCGTATCGCGTGGCTCGCTCGTCGTCCGTATAGGCCGCGTACGTGAGCAAGGCGTCGATTGCGAGGGCGTTCTTTCCGGTGTAGATCGTCTCATCGACCGGCGGATCGTCGGCCCGTTCGCGACCGGTCGCGTCCTGCACGTACTGTGCCGGATCGCCGGGTGCCTGACTTCCAGCGAACGCGCCGGCCGTCTCGTCTCTCGTCCCGTTGACTGCGCCGTCGGTCGTCTCGGCTTGCGGCCGCCACAGGGTCGTCGTCAGATACTCGATACCTCGCTCGGCGATCGTTCGATAGGAGTCCTCGCCCGTATGGAGGTATGCGTTGGCGAACGCCCGGACGAGCGCGGCGTTTTCGTCGAGCAGTTTCTCGTGCTGGAGCCCGGACCAGTCGCGTTCGGTCGCGAAGCGGTAGAAGCCGCCGTCGTAGTCGTCGAGAAGGTTCGTTCCGACGGCATCGAAGGCTCGTCGCGCCTGGTCGATGTCGCGTTTGAGCGCGAACTCGAGCGCGGCCGGGTAGGGAAACTTCGGTGCATCACCCCAGCCACCCGCCCGGTCGTCGGCGGCAGTCTGGAGAGCACCCATCATTTGCGAGACGATCGTCGATTCGAGCGCTCCCGCCGGTGTGTCGGTTGTTTCGAGCGCTCGGGGAATTCGGCCGGCGTCGCGTCCATCTTCGTCCCACCGCTCGCGGACTCGTGTCAGCACCTGTCGCATTCCGTCCGAATCGAGGTAGCCAGCGCCGGCGATCACCTCGCCGTCGGGCGTGAGGACGACCGTCGACGGGAACCCACCGGAGTTGTATCGGTCGCGTACACGTGGATGGCGATCGGCGTCGACCCGCACGGGGACGAAGTCGTCACCGATCGCGGCGGCGATCCGGGGATCGGCGTAGGTCTCCGCGTCCATCTCGTCGCACGGACGACACCAGCTGGCGGTGATCGAGAGCAAGATCGGTGCATCGTTCGCTCGTGCAGTGGCGAAGGCGTCGGCCTCCCAGTCGTTCCACTCGACGAGCATCTCGTCGGCCATGTCGGTTTCGAGGCCGGTGAGGCGGGTAAGTCCATCGTTCGCCAGCAGTGCGTTGTCCCCTGTTCGTGCGCCGTCGCCACCAGAACCCGGTGAAACAAAGGGTTTTGAGCGTGCAGATTCAAGTACGCCCAATGCTTCGGTGGATACTCGCGTTGCTCTCGATTCCGTTTCTCGACGCCATCCTGCTCGGTGCGGTCGTCGTCTACGTCGACGCCATCGGGTTTCTCGAGATGGTGGCGCTCGTCGTCCTCACCGGCTTCGTGGGACTCTTGCTCGTCCGCGCGGAGGGCAGGCGGACCCTGCGAAAGATGCAGCGGCGACTCGCCGCCGGCGAGCCCCCGACCGACGAACTACTGGACGGCGGCCTCCTCATCGCCGCAGGGGCGTTCTTGCTTACGCCTGGGCTCGTGACCGACGCCATCGGCTTCCTGATCGCCATTCCGCTCACCCGGATCCCGATCCGGCTGTTCGTCAAACGGGTCGTCGTCACGCCCTACCTCGATCGGAAGACGGGCGGATTCGCCACTGGCCAGGTCTGGACGGCCGGCTTCCCCGACGGATCGAGCCAGCAGGACGCCAGCCCTTCCGATTCGGGCACCGTCAATCTGGGTGCGGATTCGTACCGGATCGACCCAGACGACGTGACCCAGAACGAGGACGGTTCCTACACGATCGACGAGTCTGGCGAGACGGACGCGCGCCCCGACGACAGTGATGACCGCGACGCCGTGGGGCGATGATCGCTCGGACAGAAAGAAACGTTTAAAGGTCCCTCCCCGCTACCATGGAGTGCGGAGCGGGCCAATAGCTCAATTAGGTTGAGCGCCACTCTGATAAGGTGGAGGCTCTCGGTTCAAATCCGAGTTGGCCCATCATTTTGCGGCGAGCAAAGACGCGAGCCACAGGTGGTGGATCGAACGAGGATTTGAGCCCTATCAGTCGCGCACAGCGAACGAAGTGAGCGAGCACGTCTGATTTCGGTTCAAATCCGAGTTGGCCCATTTCTTGCTGACGAACGATCTCGTGACCGACGGCCCTTACATCCGTGTGCGTTCCGTGACGGACGAAGTTAGTAATCCACACTAGTGGAATTCGAGTGGACTTCCGTCGGCGTCCCGATGTCGATCGGCCCGATTATCGGTTGCCAGTCGGGAGTCGATGGCTGTCGGTCGTGAGATCGATTCGGCCGGTCCAGAGAAGCGCGCCGACGAGGGCGCCCGCGAGACTGACGGGGATCCAGTTGCCGTAGAGTGCGTTGATACCACCCCAGAGCACGACGAAGCTGACGAGGTCGTCGAGGGCGAACTCACACGATCGCAGGCGCGTCCGGAGCTGGTCGGTCCGGAGTCCGTATTCGAGTGCGACGACGGCGATCGTCCCGCTCAGGAGCCAGCCGAGATAGTTCGAGAGTGGCACGCCGTAGTACGGGCCGGCGCCGTCGTACGCCCAGAAGCCGATCGAGACGGCGGCCGGATCGAGGACGAGGTCGATGGTGATGACGGCGAGGACGGCCCCGACGACCCGGACCGGCCAGTTGGTCGTTTCCGAGTCCGTCAGGAGCGTCGAGAGTAACGTGGCGTTCAGGACGAGCGGGAGGAAGAACAGGGGCAGCGCGAGTGGGACGCCACCCAGCATCGGCCCGAGCGCCACGGTGTACTGAAACTCCCCATAGGGCCAGCCGGTGGTCAGCCCGACGTACTCGATCGCGTAGGTGTAGCCAGTCAACGCGATGAGGACGCCGACGAGACGCCTGTCTACGACCGGGAGAAGCCCTGCGATGAGCGGCAGTCGCATGACGGCGGTACCGACGAGGACGAGAAAGGGGTTGAACGCGAGCGGGTCCCACAGCAATCCCTCCGCGCTGGCGACGAGCAGGGCCGCCCCGACGAGGGGGAAGACGACGGCGATCGTCACCCGGTTGTCGCGGACGAACCGATCCAGGCGCTCGGTTTGTGACCGGCGGTTACGATCCATAGACCACCCGCCAGAGACCGCCCAGGGTCAGGACCATCCCGACGGTCGAGTTGACCGCCGGGAACCACCAGTACGCGCGCGAGACGGTCACGCTCGCCGTGGCGATGGCGCCGACGATGAGCGGGTAGACGAGCAGGAGCGCCCCGATTCGGACGTCCAGGAATCCGAACGTTACCGCAGCGAGCGCCCAGCACGCAACGCAGTAGCCGAGGGCTGCAGGCTGGCCGAGGACGGTCGCCGTCGTCCGGATCCCGGCTTGGCGGTCGGGATCGATGTCCGGGATCGCCGAGAACGTGTGCATGCCCATCGCCCAGAACCAGCCACCGAGGACCGCGAGTGCTGGCGGGTGCGTACCAGCGATGGTGGCGTAGGTGACGCCAGCGGGGAGCACGTATAGGCCGTTCGAGACCGAGTCGAGCAGCGGTCTGGTCTTGAATCGAATCGGTGGGACGCTGTAGGCTGCACCGAGGAAGAGGAACCCACCGAGGTAGTACGTCGCCGGCGGTGAGAGGACGGGAACCAGTGCGAACCCGACGATGGCACTGGCGACGACCGCGACGATCGTGAGTCGTTCGCCCTCGTAGCGCGTCTCGATCCCCTCCTTCTTGGGGTTCTCGGCGTCGACGTCGGCGTCGAAGACGTCGTTGACGCCGTAGAGGAAGAGGTTCGCCGGTAGCAGGAAGTAGCAGACGATCCCGATCACGACGGGTGACGTGAGCGTCGATGGCGAGTCTGCTGCGTACACCGCCCCGACGAGCGCTGGTCCAGCCAGGTAGAGCCAGAACAGCGGTCGGGATCGCGTGAGCAATCGGCGGACGCGATTCATACGACGTGGGGGTTTCGAGCGCGTTCGTCTTCAATGACCGCGGCAGCCGTGTGCTCGCCGCTGATGAGACACATCGGTACCCCGATCCCCGGCGTCGTGTACGAGCCGGTGAAGTAGAGACCGTCGAGCGCGCTGGAGCGATGCCCAGGACGGAGCGGTCCCGTCTGCCGGAGCGTGTGGGCGAGGCCGAGTGCCGTCCCTTCACGGCTGTTGTACCGGGTGGCGAAGTCCGAGACGGAAAACGTCTCCTCGACGACGATCCGGTCCCTGAGATCTTCGCCCGTGTTTGCCGCGACGTCCGCGAGAATCTGGTCGCGATATCTGTCGCGAACGGCCGGTCCATCGGGGAGCCCGGGTGCGATGGGAACGAGGAGGAAGCAGCTGCTGTGGCCGTCCGGGGCGACGGTGTCATCGGTTTTCGAGGGTGCACACAGGTAGTAGGCAGGATCGTCCGGCCACGCCGGCTGGTCGAAGATCTGTTGGAAGTGGCCGTCCCAGGCCGTCGGGAGGACGAGCGAGTGGTGGGCTAACTCGTCGAGGTCGCCTTCGACGCCCAGATAACAGAGGAACGCCGACGGAGCGTACGTTCGTTCGTGCCAGTACTCGGCGTCGTACTGGCGGTCGTCGACCGCGAGAAGTTGCTGTTCCGTGTGTGCATAATCGGCGTCGCTCACCACGAGGTCGGCCTCGATCGAGTCGGCATGGTCGTGGACGGTGAAGGAACCGCGGCCGCCGTCGATGGCACTCACTTCGAAGCCGGTCCGGTAGTCGACCCCCAGCTCCGTGCCGAGTTCGACGAGCGCGTCGACGACGGCGCCCATGCCGCCGTCCGGATAGTGAACGCCGAGGCCGAAGTCGACGTGGCTCATGAGGTTGTACAGCGCCGGCGTGTTCGTCGGACTGCCGCCGAGGAAGACCAGCGAGTACTGGACGACCTGTCTGAGTTTCGGGTGTTCGAAGTACTCGGCGACGTGGTCCTCCATGGACCCGAGGAAGGAGAGCCCGTTCGCGTTTCGGAGAACGTCCACGTCGACGTAGTCCCGGAACCGCGGCCGGTCCGTGTAGACGAAGTGTTCCATCCCGATCTCGTACGTCTCGGCCGCCTTCGCGAGGTATCGTTCGAGCGCGTCCCCGGCACCCGTCTCGTACCGTTCGAACGTGCGTTTCGTCGCGTCGATGTCTTCGGTGACGTCCATCCGCTCGCCATCCTTCCAGAAGATGCGGTAGTGTGGGTTCAGGTGCGTCAGGTCGTAGTAGTCCGTCGGCGTCCGGTCGAACGCCGCGAAGAATCGCTCGAACACGTCGGGCATGAGGTACCACGACGGTCCCATGTCGAACGTGAAGCCGTCTCGTTCGAGTGTGCTCGCACGACCCCCGAGTTGGTCGGTCTTCTCGACGACCGTCATGTCGAAGCCGGCGTCGGCCAGGTAACACGCCGTCGCCAGCCCACCGAATCCGCCGCCGACCACGCAGACCGACCGATCTTGCACGCTGGTCGGTGCGGTCATTTGGACTCCCCCGGGAAAATCGCTGCGCGTACACGCGAAACGACCCGTCGCACCGTCGGTCGACCCAGGGAATTGTCGGCGGTGGACCGGGGTGTTCGTTCGTCGCGTCGGCGCACGTCAGTGGACCGGGGTGGCTGGTCGGTTTCGTTCGGACCAGCAGCTGCGGAGCGGTATTCGGATGCTATCGGCCGGTCTCCCCCGTCACGGGTTGGTATCGAACTCGCCGCGTCGAACGCGGTGCGAGGGTCGTCGGTACGTCGCCAGTGCCACCAGGTCTTCGCCGCGAGGAACAGTCGGCGCGGCATGCTGAGTGAGGGCCGTTCGGAGAGGACGTCACACCCCTGCGCACGGATCGCTCGATGGTGATCCGCGTAGAGCACGGCGGCCAGTAGTACGGCGAACTGGCACCCCTCCGGGAGGTAGGTGATCCCATCGACCCCGGTCTCGTAACGCCGTTCCGTTCGGGCCAGTTCGTCCCGGATCAGCGCCTCGAACTCGGGAGAACTCTCCAGGTTGACAATCTGCGTCTCGCTGACGCCGAATGCCTCGCGGCGCGCACGCGGAAGGTAGATCCGATCGTACTCGCAGACGTCCTCGCGGACGTCCCGGAGAAAGTTGGTCAACTGCAGGGCCTCGGCAAGTGCTTTCGCGTGTGGGCGGGCCGCCTCACTGTCGTCCGGATCCATCACGCACAGCATCATGTTCGCCACGGCGACGGAAGATCCCCTGAGGTAGCCCGCCAGTTCGTCGTGCGTCTCGTACCGGTCGGTCGAGACGTCACGCGCCATCGCGTCGACGAACTCGTCGATCTCCTGGTCGGGAATGTCGTACCGGTCACGGACCGTCAGGAACGCCTCCAGGACGGGATCGTTCGTCTGGCGCGTGCCGAGTGCGCTCTCGCGAATTCGCTCGAGTTCGGCGAGCTGTCGCTCGGCTGGCGGCGGATCCGGGTCGTCCACCACGTCGTCCGCGATGCGGAAGAACGCGTACAGGACGTACGTCGCGTGCCTGATCCGCTCGGGGAGCAGGCGCGTCGCGAGGTGGAACGTCCGTCCGGTCCGTTGCTGGATGGCCTTGCTTCGCTCTAGGTTTTCGGCGTCGATCATGCGGATACGCGGGGTATTGCCCCACGACGTACCACGGCCCGCGGGATAAACAGGGGTGTACCTAACTAGTCAGTGAGTGTCTTACCGCGAAGACTGTTGGGACGCTCGATCCGGTCCGCCGGTCCGGACTGTCGTCGTAAGTCGCGTCGACGTCGGGTTCGACGTGACGCTACCGATCGAGGAACGCCGAAACCAGTTTGCGCTCGGCGGCCCGTCGGTGCTGGTGGTACGTCGACCGGGCGACACCCATCGTGCTCGCGAGTTCGTCGCCCGAGACCGATCGGTTCCACTCGTAGTACCCGCTCGCGTGGGCGATTCGGAGCGCGAGGTGTTGTCTGTCGGTCAGCGCGTTCTCGAGTTCGGCCAGGTACTCTTGCCGGGTCGTCGGTGGTCGATCGCAGTCTCGTCGGCCACGCAGTTCGACGCCGTCGTACCGCGCTCGTATGTCGTCGACGAGTTCGCGTACGTCGCGATCGCTCGAGATTTCGACCGTTAGACGGGTCGCCCCGTCTGCAGCGGAAATCGATCGCGTCGTCGCTCCCCGGGCCGCGAGCGCGGCGACGATCGAGGTTTCGCTCATCACCAGTTCGTAGAGGTTGCCCTCGTCGTATTCGTGAATCAGCGTCGCCTCGGCGACGGCCGACAGGGCGTCCACGGCGGCCGAGACGGCGGCGGGTTCGGCGTCGATAGTGAGAAACAATCGGACACGGCCGTGGTCCGCACTGACGGCTCCGTCGTAGGAAATCGTCGGCCCGGCGCGTTCGGCGAGCGTGACGAACGGGAACGATGGATCGGTGATCTCGATGTCGAGTTCGACGATTTCGTCGGCGAGCAGGAGTCGTCCGCGCTCGATCGCGTCTATCGTCGTCGCCGTGGCCCTCGCCAGCGCTTCGAGGACGACCGCTTCCCGGTTGGCGACTGCTCCCTCCTCGCCGGCGTA
This sequence comes from Halovivax asiaticus JCM 14624, assembly GCF_000337515.1. Classification (GTDB taxonomy): domain Archaea; phylum Halobacteriota; class Halobacteria; order Halobacteriales; family Natrialbaceae; genus Halovivax; species Halovivax asiaticus. Next base: position 304,913 of record NZ_AOIQ01000006.1, on the reverse strand, counting down.
CACACAGAGGACGCCGTGCGCCGTCTCGCCATTCGACAGTGGGAGAGCGGCAATCCCTTCGAGTCCGTCACCGTCGTACCAGTCGGCCGCCTCGATTCGGTCGAGCGCTGCCGCCCCGGTCACGAGTTGCGTTCGACCCGTCTCCTCGGCCCGCGTCACGGCCGCGACGATCGGGTCGTCGTCGCCCGCTACGGGAGCACTTTCGTCCGATGGATTCCCCCAGTCGGTCGAGACGGTCGCAGCCGTAATCTCGCCGGTCGCGAGGTCAGGGTTCCCGATCCAGGCTGCCTGATAGGCGCCGATTTCGACGAGTCGATCGCAGACGGCCCGTTCGGCGGCGTCGCGGTCTTCGGCTTCGACGAGGTCGCTCGTCACGTCGTTGAGGAGGCCATTGATCCGGTCGAGAACCGTTTCGAGTGTCTCGCGTTGGCGCGCGAGTCGAATTTCTGCTTCCTTGCGTGCCGTCACGTCCGTCTGATAGCCGACGAAGTGCGTGACCTGTCCGTCCTCGGTGACGGGCGCAATCTCGACACGGTTCCAGAAAACTTCGCCGTCCGCCCGATAGTTCCGCAACTCGACGGCGACCGGTTCAGCCGCGTCGATTGCGGCCCGGAGTTTCGCTATTGCTTCGAGATCTGTTTCCGGTCCCTGGAGGAAGCGACAGTTCCGTCCGATCGTCTCCGACGGGCTGTAGCCGGTCAGCGCTTCGAACGAGTCGTTGACGTAGACCAGCGGATTGTCGGGCCGATCCGGATCGGTGATCGCGATCCCAACCGGGGCCTCGTCCATCGCCCGTTCTTTGACGCGTCGTTCTTCTCGATCGTCGAGCTGTTCGAGTGGCATTCGTGGCGTCTGTTGGCCGGCCGCCGAACGATCCGGGGCGGAAACTCGTTCGATCTCGGCGTAGACTCTGGCTGGTGCGTCGTCGGCGGATCGGGCGACGTACCCGGCGATGCCGGCCGCAATTGCGCGGCTGAGACTGTCCCCGTCGGGGTCGTCTGTGAGGAGCACGATCGGCAGTGCTGGTAGCGTTTCTCGGAGCTGTTCGAGGTGATCGATCCAGTTCGAGCGGGAGTCGGGTGCATATACCACACAGTCGAGCCGATCGTACTGATCCGGCGGTATTTCTTCTCTGACGGAGGTAGTCGTGAGGGATATGTCGGGCGTATTCTCCAGGTGGTCTCGAACCGGATCCGAGTCCCGAGCGCTGTCCGCCCAGAACGTGACGTAAGTCGGTCGCGCTCCGTCCTCCATGGCGGGTGCTGGTACTCGACCCGTAAATAGCGCCCGTCCGGACCGATGGATCGAGCCCGCTGGCGAATCCATATGTAGGAGAACGCGAACACGTTCGTGGTGTTCTCGGCCAGCAGGAATCGGTTGGACCCGCTATACGTGGGGTCTTCGTAGGACGAGATGTAACAATGGCTGATCTTATCGGTGCACCCGGAACGGGCCTGTCTCGACGTGAGTTTCTCGCAGCCACGGGCGGTGCTGGGACCGTCGCCGCTGCAGGATGTATGTCGCAGTCCACCACGCCGGCCGCCCAGCCGTCGGCGGGCGACTCGTCGAGTGACTTACCCCTGACGAGTCCACCCGAGGTCGTCCAGGTCGACGAACAGGGCGGTCGCGTGACGATCGGCTCTGAGACGGCTCGTCATGCGGTCCATCCACTCGACTCGATGGGCGGCCCCGTCGAACTCCCGCGCGTGTGGGCCTTCAAAGCCGACGACGGTGAGCCGAGCGTGCCCGGCCCGATCCTGCGGACGACCGAGGGCAACGACATGGAGGTAACCCTCGACAACACGAACGCGGACATGCCCCACACGCTGCACTTCCACGGCGTGCGAAAAACCTGGGCGAACGACGGCGTGCCGACGACCACCGGGATCACGGTCCAGCCGGGCGAGAAACACACCTACACCATCCCGGCGAACGTCCCCGGGACGCACTTCTATCACTGTCACTTCCAGACCCATCGCCACATCGACATGGGGATGTACGGCATCTTCCGCGTCGATCCGAAGGGGTACGAACCGGCCGACAAGGAGTACTTCTTCACCATCAAGGACTGGGACTCCCGTCTGAACCGCCAGATTGCTGGTGAGGACGTCAGCTACAGCGCCCGAAACCGCAATCCCGACGTCTTCACCATCAACGGGAAGAGCCTCCCGCGGACGCTCCACCCCGAAGACGGCTCGCCGATCATCGTCGATCAGGGTGATACAGTCCGCCTCCACATGGTCAACGCTGGCTACATGTCTCACCCGATGCACACGCACAACCACCGGTTCCAGGTCGTCGAGCGCGACGGTGGGGTCGTCCCCGAGGCGGCCCGGTACGAACAGGACGTGACGAACGTCGCCCCGGCCCAGCGACACACGGTGGAGTTCGAGGCGGACGCCGACCCGGGAATCTACCTGATGCACTGTCACAAGGTCGACCACGCGATGAACGGGAACGTCTACCCCGGCGGGATGGTCTCCGGCATCGTCTACCGTGAGGCGATGGACACCGACATCTTCGCCGAGATTATGGGATACGCCGGCTACGAAGGCTAACTCGGGCCGTCCCTGATCGACGAACGGGTCTCATCGACTGATGGACCGCGACCGTCGCTCTCCACGTCAGTTTCTATAGTGCAGAGCGTATCGATACTGTCGATTGTATTGATACTGTCTTCGTAGATCGTAATGCCCCACCACGTCTGGGTTCGGGTATGTCACAAAGTGGGCTCTCCACGGATGACGACGAGGGGCCGATCGACCAGGTGGCAGCGGCGCTCGACGCGACCTGGTTGCTCGAGTCCGCCCGTGCCGTCCGCGCGTGCTGTGGGTCGATACCAGCGCGCCGCTACGGGAACGAGACGGCGGCAGCCGCGGCGGTGATCGTGGCGAGTCGCCGGTCCGACCGTCGGTCGATCGATCGCCGGTCGGCCTGTGACACCCTTGGCCTCGATCCGAGCGAGGTCGCCCACGCAGTCGAGCTGCTCGAGGCGAAGCTCGCCGAGCCAGCACCGGCAGCCGAACGGCGGCGCCTCCGGCAAACGCTCGTGGCGATCGACGAGCTACTCGCCGCGATCGAAGCGGGACGGACGAACCCGCCGCGGCTCGCCGGTCCGGGATTCGCGGCGGTCGATCCCCGAATACGGGCACTGGCCGCACAGCCCCTGTCGGCCGTCGACGAGGATGCCCTTCGGCGGGACCGTCGCCGGTTCGCGACGGACCTGTCGCTCGCCAGACTGGGTGCCGACCTCTACGTCCAGTTGCACGTCGACCCGGCGGACTGAGTGGGTGTGGAACGGTTGCTTCGTCAATCCGGCGAGGTAGTGAGATTCGCCGGTTAGTGCACATCGAGTTCGATCACCGTTTGTCGAGATCCATCATCGAGCGTCGAACTCGATCACCGGCCTCGAACTGGATCAGCACTCGTCGACTTGAATCAGCGTTCGTCGAACTTGTGGTGGAACGCGCGGTAGGCGTTCTCGCCGCGCTCGGTCAGTTCGACCAGCCGACGTCGACCAACCTGTTCGACGGTAACGTAGCCGTCTTCGAGGAGGGGCTTGACGATGTGCGTATCCAGCAACCTGAACGCGCCCTTGTCCGTCGACGGATTCCGGTCGGCGATGAACGAGAGGCCGAGCTCTCTCGCGTACTCGATCAGGTCGCTCTTGTTCGGCTGCGTCGTCTCGAACCGGTCGTCGATAGCGGCCGGATCGGCCAGCAGTTCCATGATCGCGATCTGGTCGGGTGTCGGGGAGTCGATCGGGTACGTCGGAACGGGCGTCGTCGATTCCATACCTGACGTGATCGGGTGATCGTCCGCGTCGTGGGCGTAGGACTCCGGCGTGACGTAGTACGCCGTCGCGTCGGTGGAGACGTCCATACAGGCGATGGTCGCGCCGATCGCCGGGATGGTTCCCGCACCGGAGACGTTGACGTAGACGTCGTCGCCGTCGTGACGGGCTGCGAGCGTCGTGACGTCGCCGAGCACGCTGTATACGTCCGCAAAGTCGGTTTCTGTGACCGTCAGTTCCTGTACAGACTCGGCGATCTCGTCGCAGAGGTCTTCGACGTAGGCTGGGACCTCGGCTGGATTCTCGTGGACGAGGATGTGGGCGACGTCGGCCCGCTGCTCTTCGATCGGGTGGAGTACCCGATCGTACTCCGAACTCACTGGAGCGATGTGAACGCGCTGCGTGACGTCCATACTGATCCCGCGATCGGTTACCTGTTAACTCTGCTGAAAGACGTCGCCCGGATCGTCGATGGGTACCCGTCTTCGTTCGACTGGTCGTTAGTTACACTTTCACTCCGGTCTGGTCGACTTCATGTGCCCGGAGTGGTATTGATCGAGTAACCAATGATGGATGACGAGGGTGATCGACTCGCGGCGCGTCGATCGGTCGGTGACTGTCCGCGATGTGGGGCGACGATCGACGAGACAGCCGTCATCATCGAATACGAAGTGAGTGACCGAAAAACGGCATACGCGGAGTGCCCGGCGTGTGAGGACGTCGTCAGTCCACGATAGCGCTGGGTCCCGGTCGGTTCGGTCCGCACTGTTCGATCCGACTCGCTTCCACTCAGTCTGAACGCTAGCCGAGTGAATCGGATAGTTCCCTTCTCGAAAACGTGTTGTCGCCGTTATTCCTCGGCCATCGACCCGAAGACCGCTTCGGCATCGGCTGGCACGTCGAAGTCGTGGTAGTGTTCGCCCCGTTCGCCGGAGAGGATGTTCAGGGCAGCGGCAGCGCCGTCGCCGGCGGAGATGACTGCCTGCCACTCCTCGGCGCGGACCATCGCACCGGTCGCGTAGACGCCGTCGATCGACGTCTCCATAGTGACGTCGACGTCGACGATGTCCCCATCGAAGTCACAGCCGAGCTCCTCGGCGAGATCGCGGTTCGCACCGGTCGCGAGCACGACGTAGTCGGCCGTCTCCTTGCCCTCGTCCGTCTCGATCGCAAAGCCGTCGTCGGTCCCCTCGATGCGCTCGACGTGTGCTCCCTGGCGACGGTCGACGCCGAGGTGGTCGACCTGATTCCGCATCGTCTCCAGCAGGCCCGACCCGTCGACGGAGCCGATACCGGGGTAGTTGAACAGGTGTGCCTTGTGCATCCAGGTCTCGTCCGAATCGTAGACGGTCGTCTCGAGTCCGTTCTTCTCGGTGAACAGTGCGGCCGACAGGCCGGCTGGCCCGCCGCCGACGACGTGTACTGTGGACATACGGTGTACAATGTCCGGTCGCTCGGCAAAAACCTGTTGCGGATCCCTCCCTCGATGCCCGGAACCGTCTTGCCAGGGGGACCTATCAGGGACCGACTCGGCGGCCGACCTCGGTGGCACGACGAAAGCAGGTTCGAATCCGAACCCATATATCGGATCAGAGACAATGGGCGACCACCCGACCTATGTCCCAGCACGCCCAGCAGTCCGACGCGAGCGTCGAACGCGTGAACGAGGCGGCCTGTCCGACGGTGGAGGCGATCGATCAGATCGGATCGAAGTGGCGATTGCTTGTCCTCTACGATCTTCGTGAGACGGACGAGAAGCGATTCAACGAGATCAAGCGCTCCACGCAGGCGAACTCGCGGACCCTCTCGCGTGTGCTCGACGATCTCGCCGATACCTCTCTCGTCACCCGTCGCGTCGAGGATCAGCCGATCGCGACCTACTACAGCCTCACCCAGAAGGGCGAGGCGTTGTGTCCCGTTCTCTCCGATCTCGAAGACTGGGCGACCGAGTGGATCGACGGCTGAGTCCGTCACTCGCCGGATCCTGCCGTCGGTAGCACACAGCGTGTGTCGCCGTCGTCGAGGACGACGATGACTCGCTGCCCTTCGGCGAGCGGTGGCAGTTCCTCGCGTCGTTCGACGCCCTCGTCGACGACTTCACCAGCTGCTTCGAGCAGAATGACGACCCACGTGTCGTCGACGATTCGATCGACGACGCCCGGATAGACCGCGAATCGGTCCGCTCGATCGGTCGGCTGCGTTTGGTCGTCGGAGTCGCCCGGTCGATTCTGGCCGTCGTTGTCACCGTGGTAGTTTTTTGTGCCACGTGCGATCGTCGTCGGAACGAGCGTTCCTGCGGCGATGGCGAGTCCCTGGCAGACGGTGCGGCGTGTTCGTGTTGGCTCGGTGGCCATGACCCGGGCTGGCCGCGCCTTCGGATATAAATCGTCGGGCCTGAATCGCCACTGGTGGCGCTCGGTCGGTGCGTCGATCCGCGTCAGGGCTGTTAAGTGACCGCACGGCCTGTCGTCGGACATGGCGACCGAGCGCGGGCCGGCGGCCGACCGGCGGGCGACCTACGACTATCGGGGCGAGACGGTCGAGCGTCCGGCGCTCGCCGACGCGATCGCGAGACGGATCGACGGCGAGGTGCGAATGGACAACTACTCGCGTTCGCTGTACGCGACCGACGCGAGCGCCTACGAGGTGACGCCGATCGGGGTCGTCTTCCCGCGATCGACCGCGGACGTTGCCGCCGTGATGGACTACTGTGCCGAGCGGACGATTCCCGTTCTCCCCCGTGGCGGGGGGACGAGTCTGGCGGGCCAGACGGTCAATCGAGCGGTCGTCCTGGATTTCACGCGGTATATGGGGGAGATCGTCTCCATCGACGCCGACCGGAAACTGGCGACTGTCCAGCCGGGGGCGATCCTCGGCCGGCTGAACGAGGCCGTCGAACCCGACGGGCTCACGTTCGCGCCGGATCCGGCCTGGGGCGACAAGAGCGCGATCGGCGGCGCGATCGGCAACAACTCGACCGGCTCGCACTCCCTCCTGTACGGTAAGACGGACGCCTATGTCGAATCGTGCGAGGTCGTCCTCGCCGATGGGACGGTGACCGAGTTCGGCGAGGTGACGATCGAGACGCTCGAACAACGAGGCGACCTTGACGGCACGCTCGAACAACGGATCTACGCCACGGTCGCCCGAATCGTCGACGAGGAAGCCGACGCGATCGACGACGCCTATCCCGACCTCAAACGGAACGTTTCCGGGTACAACCTCGACAGGCTGGTGGCCGAAGCGCGTGGTTCGACGCTGCCCGGCGGTGAGGAGACCGGTGAGCCGGGCACTGTCAACCTCGCTCGACTCCTGGCCGGCAGCGAAGGGACGCTCGCGATCGTCACTGAAGCGACCGTCTCGCTCGAACCCCTCCCGGCGACGAAGTCGGTCGCGATGCTGTGCTACCGAGACCTCCACGACGCGATGGCAGACGTTTCGGCGATCCTGGAACACGACCCTGCCGCCGTCGAAGTGCTCGACGACGTACTCATCGATCTCGCCCGCGAGACGGCGGAGTTCGGCCCCGTCGCCGACCGGCTCCCCGACGGGACGAACGCGACGCTGCTCGTCGAGTTCTACGCCGACTCGGACGCCGACGGCGAGAACGCGGTCGCGACCCTCCTCGCCGATCGCTGTCCCGGCGTCGAACCAGTCGGTACAGTCTCGGCCGAGGATGGGTCCGCTGTCGAGGGGGCGACGACCAGCGGGGAGACGACCACAGACGAACCCGCTCGCGCGTTCGACGCCCTCGAAGCACACGAACCCGATGAGCGCGCGACGCTGTGGGATCTGCGAAAATCGGGCCTCCCGATCTTGCTCTCGCGCACGACCGACGCGAAGCACATCTCGTTCATCGAGGACACGGCGGTGCCACCGGCCCGTCTCCCCGAGTTCGTCGACGGCTTCGAGACGATTCTCGAATCGCACGACACGTACGCGTCGTTCTACGCCCACGCCGGTCCCGGCGTGTTACACGTCAGGCCGCTCGTCAACACCAAGACCGAGATCGGCGTCGTCCAATTCCACGATATCGCCGACGACGTGACGGAACTGGTGGTCGAACTGGGCGGGTCGGTCTCGGGCGAACACGGTGACGGCCGGGCCCGGACCCAGTGGAACCGCCGCCTCTACGGCGACCGCGTCTGGGACACGTTCCGCGAGCTGAAGACGGCGTTCGATCCCGACTGGCTGCTCAACCCCGGGACCGTCTGTGGCTACGCCGAGGCGGAGACGGAAAGCGGTGACGACGCCCTATCGGCGTCCTCCGGGGCCGAATCGACGCCGCCGACCCGGTCGAGAACCGCGGACATGCGCGAGCACCTCCGATTCGATCCCGACTACGAGTTCGAGGCGGGCTTCGAACCCACACTCGAGTGGGACAACGACAACGGGTTCCAAGGGATGGTCGAACTCTGTCATGGCTGCGGTGGCTGTCGGGGCGACCAGTCGACGACCGGCGGGGTGATGTGTCCAACCTATCGTGCGAGCCAGGAGGAGATTACCAGCACGCGTGGGCGGGCGAACGCTCTCCGACAGGCCATGAGCGGCGACCTGCCTGACGGTGAGCAGTTCGAAGACGAGTTCGTCGAGGAAGTGCTCGACCTCTGTATCGGCTGCAAGGGCTGTGCCGTCGACTGCCCGAGCGGGGTCGACATGGCCAAGCTCAAAGCCGAGGTGACCAACGAGTACCACGAGCGAAACGGCGCTTCGCTTCGCGATCGGCTCTTCGCGAACGTCCACACCCTGTCGGTGGTGGGGAGTCGGCTCGCGCCACTGTCGAACTGGGCGTCGGCCGTTCCCGGGGCTCGCTGGCTCCTCGAGCGAACGCTGGGAATCGACGCTGATCGAGAACTCCCCACGTTCCATCGGGAGACGTTCACCGACCGGTTCGAGCGGCGACCGACAGGCGGGTCGACGTCCTCCCCGAAAGGCGGGCGGAAAGCCCTCGTCTTCCCGGACACGTACACGAACTTCACGAACCCGGAAGCCGGTGTCGCGACCGTCTCGGTGCTCGAAGCTGCCGGTGTCGAGGTGGCCCTTGCACCGGTGTCGGGCGACAGCGGCCGACCGGCCTACTCGAAGGGATTCCTCGAACAGGCCCGGTCGCGTGCAGCCGAAACCGTCGACGCGCTGGCACCGTTCGTCGACGACGGGTGGGACGTGGTCGTGATCGAACCCTCCGACGCCGTCATGTTGCAGTCGGATTACCTGGACCTTCACCCGGGTGAGCGGACCAGGGCAGTCGCAGCCGCCACCTACGGTGTCTGTGAGTACGTAGATGGATTCGACCTCGTCGACGACCTTTCCGTCGATCCGGCAGTCACCTCCTCGATCACGTACCACGGCCACTGCCACCAGAAAGCGACGAAAACGGCCGCTCACGCCAGCGCCGTCCTCGATCGGGCTGGCTTCGACGTCGACCACCTGGACTCGGGGTGCTGTGGCATGGCCGGAAGCTTCGGGTACGAGGCCGAACACGCCTCGATGAGCGACGCGATCGGCTCGATCCTCTTCGAGCAGGTGGCCGATAGCGACGGCGATCGGGTCGTCGCACCGGGGGCCTCCTGTCGGACCCAACTGGCCTCACGCGATCCCGACGCCGAAGCACCGCCGACGCCAATCGAAGTGCTGGCGGACGCCCTCGCCGTCGAATCTTCGGGGGCCTGACGCGGTGACACCGGTTGCCATACATTCACACGCTAGAGGCGGCTACGCCGACGGATCTCAAGGGTAACTGTCTTATCAGGCCCCGCTGAATCGGGAGGTATGAAGGCCGTCGTCCTTGCCGGTGGCTACGCGACACGACTGTGGCCGATCACGAAGAATCGCCCCAAGATGTTTCTCCCGATCGGCGAGACGACCGTCGTCGACAGAATTTTCGACGATCTCGAGGCGGACGACCGGATCGACACCGTCTACGTCAGTACGAACGAGCGGTTCGCGGCGGAGTTCGAGGCGCACCTGGCCGAGGCCGACTACGAGAAACCGCAGCTCTCAGTCGAGGAGACGACCGAGGAAGACGAGAAGTTCGGCGTGATGGGGGCGCTGGCCCAGCTCATCGACCGCGAGAACGTCGACGACGACCTGCTCGTGATCGCAGGGGACAACCTCCTCTCGTTCTCTGTCGGCGACTTCCTCGATTACTTCGAAACACGCGAGGCGCCGACGATCGCGGCCTACGACGTGGGGTCGCTCGACCGGGCCAGCGAGTACGGCCTCGTCGAACTGGAGGACGACCGGGTCGTCGACTTTCAGGAGAAACCCGATGATCCGAACAGCACGCTGGTCTCGATCGCCTGCTACGGCTTCCCGCGCGAAGCCGTCGGGCTGATCTCGACGTATCTCGAAGACGGCAACAACCCCGACGAACCGGGCTGGTTCATCCAGTGGCTCCAGGAGCGCCGGCCGACTTACGCCTACACCTTCGAGGAAGCCTGGTTCGATATCGGCACCCCGGAGAGTTACCTCGACGCCGTCGCGTGGTATCTGGACGGCGACTCGCTCATTTCCGAGACGGCGACCCTCGACGACGCGACCATCGGGAACGACGTTCACGTCATGGCCGACGCCGAGATCGTCGACACGCACTTAGAAAACACCGTCGTCTTCCCGAACGTCACGCTGAAGCACGCGGACATCCGCGGGTCGATCATCGACGAGGATACGCTCCTCGAGGACGTCGATCTGGCGACCGCCCTCATCGGCGCCCACACGCAGATTTCGAACGATCGGTAGCTCCTGCCCGATCGGTATCGGCTCCTATCCGTCCTGTTCTGGCGGCGCCGTTACTCGAGCGACGCGTCGGTGACGGTTATCGAACCGCGCGTGCCGTCCCACGTCGTCTCGTACTCGATGTCGAGCCGCCGGTCCATGTGGGGCGCGTCGAGTACCATCGTCTCGAACTCGCCGCCCTCGCCGAGGAGGTGGACGCCGTGGGAGTCGGCAAGTGTTCCCAGTTCGTCGATCGCTGCGTGGTCGAGGGGTCTGCCGAGCCAGGATTCGTCGAGACCGTGGGCTGCCACCTGGACGATCACGATCTCGAAGTTGGCCGCGAGCATGTCCGCTGCAAGCGCGCGGGGATCGGCCTGCCAGAGCGGTGCGAAAAGCTCACAGTCGAACTCCGTACAGAGGCGTTCCACCCGGTCGCGTTGATACTCGCTTTCGACGGCGCCGACGACGAGGCCGGCGATCCCGCCGGGTGTGTCGGCTGCGAGCGAGCGGAGTGCCGTTTCCAGTGGCTCGACTTCCCGATCGCCCTGCGTGCCCGAATCCGTCGCCTCGTCGGTCTCGAACGAGTCGGGATGGACGTCGAGTGACTCGATTCCGATGCTCTCGGCCGCGTGCGTCGCCAGCTCGGTCGCCGGGACGTGGTACATGTACGAATCACCATCCGGGTGGATCGTGAGCAGCCGATCGACGTCGATACCGCGTTCGAGCGCCCGGTAGAGTGCGTACGAGGAATCCTTCCCGCCGGAGAAGAGTGACACCCAAGCGCCGGAGGCCTCCGTCATACGGGCACCTGGCGACGCCCGGCTAAATTGCTGGCGGTTTCCGCCATCACTGACAGCGACGGCCGGAAGCTGACGGCCCACTCGACTATGTCGATTCACCGCTAATGCACGTCTCCGTCGCTCGACAAGGTACGCGCGCCGTAACGGAAGACGCCGCTCACTCGACCGTTGATTACGGCTCGTTACGGGGTGGTTCCGCTCAATCTGAGTCCGTGTGCTCGGTGAACTCGGAATCCTCGATCGCAGCCGTCGCGAGATGCGACGTCAGCCGAACGCCGACGATACTCAGGATGAACGCGACGGAGACGTAGAGGGCGAGACGCTGGCTGGCGGAGAGCGAGATGGCCTCGATGGTCGTCGTCCCGATCGAGATCGGCGGGACGACGATCGGCTCGATGAGATCCTGTTGTTCGAGGAAGTACGCAGAGAAGCCCCGCACTACGAGACCGACCGAGACGACGACGAACGGTAAGTTGAGGTACGACCGGCGGAGCGGTTCGTCCTCGATGGTTTCGTCTAAGAGGCGTCCCGCGCTGGCGACGAGGGCGGCCATCGCGATCCAGGGAACGCTGTCGTTGACGAACTGCATCGTGGGGAGCAACACTCCGCCGGTGTCGTCCAGTCCCGAGACACCGAGTCCGCCGACGAAGAGCCCGATCAGCGTCAAGCCGGCCGCGACGACGTACGTGACGACCGACACCTGGCCCGAGTAGATCGACTCGCGTGCTTTGATCGCCAGCGCCGTGACGATTTCGTCGATGTTGAACCCCTTGTAGAGCAAGAAGAGGCCGATGACGGTGGTGATGGCCGCGGCTCCCTGTGCGAGCGTGGTAACCGACGCGAGGATCGGGAAGACCAGCAGCGTCAACCCGACGGGGACCAGGATCGTCTGTCGAAGCTCCTCGTCGCCGAGAAACTGCTTCAGCAGGTAGTACGTGGACTCGATGTCCCGGGCCTGCCTGACGACGACCCGATCGACCGAGTCGACGCGGAGTCGACTTTCGACGACGGGTACGAGTTGCTCGTCGTCGGTGCTGTCGAGGACGACGACGGCCGAGTCGAGGTCGTACTCGGCAGCGAGGTCGTCGAGTTGTCGGGCGACCGCACGATCGGCGCTCACCATGGACTCGCGTTCGCCAGAGACGACGGCGACGACGACGTCTTCGTTGTCGTCCCGGAGTTGCTGGGCGACGGAAAGCGTCTCGAGGAGGGCGTTGACGCCGGAGTCCTCTGGGTCGGCGAGTCCGACGTCGGTGACGAGCGCTCTGACCGCTTCCCAGCCGACGATCGGCGTGGAGAGCCCGGTCTTCCGACCGACGTCGTCGTTCCGGTCCAGGCAGACGACCAGCGAAGTCACGGTGTCTGGTCCTCCTCGCTCCCGGGTAAAATCCTTTGTCCTCTTTCGGCCGGGTTTCGCCCGGCGGACGCCGTACTTGTCGTCGGTTTCGGGTGACGGTCGGCGCCAGCGGCGCGTCACCGATTCCAAGTGACGTATCGGTCAACTGGTGTATGACAGCGACCGAGCGAAACCGAGTGCCGGGTGTCACCCGTCTTCGTTTTGTACGACAAATCGCTGAATATTGTCTGACAGGGTTTTATCCTCTCCCCTGGCATACCCCGTTATTCCCTGGGTCCGTCGCCCGCTCGGCGGACGGGGAGGTAACAATGAACGCAATCGACGACGCCACCATCGCCCCCGATCTCGACCCGACGACGTCGACCACCGTCCAGCACGACTGGGCGTCCGACGAGTCGATCACCGTCTCGATCGTCACCGCAATCGCCCAGCGCGCCGGTGTCGACCCCGAAGACGTCTCGCACCTGTACGAGCGCCTCGATCCCGACTCGCTGGAGTCGCTCTTTTCCCCGACGACGCAGTCGGGTGCTCGAAACAGCGGCCACCTGTGGATCCCCGTCGACGACTACGGCGTGACCGTCTACGCGGACGGACGGATCGTCGTTCAGTCGCTGACGTGAGCTGTCGTTTGCGCCGCGACTGTCTGCACACTGCAATATCACCCGCCGACGACTCCGATGGCGTCGTTCGTTCCCGGTGGCGCCGCTCGTTCGTCGGTGAGTGCGGAGAAAATTTCGCTTCGACGCTGCTTACAGCAGACCGGTCTTCTGGAGCTTCATCAGGTCCTCGGTCTCTAGGGTCTCGCCTTCCTTGAACTTCTGATAAATCTCCTCGGCTTCCTCTTTGGCCTCCTCTTTCTTCTTGTCGCGGGCGGACTTGCGCTCTTCTTCTTCCTCCTTGTCCATCTCGCGCAGGCGCTTCTGGACGCGGACGAAGTCCTCGTGGTGGCGGTCGGCCGCCTCCTGGGCCTCCACGAAGGAGTCGTGCATGTCGTCGGCCTCGTCACGGATGTCGTCGGCCTCTCGGTAGGCCTCGATCATCTGATTGTGGTGCTCCTGGGCCTTGTCGGCGAGCTCCGTGACTTTCTGGTGGTGCTGGGAGGCTTCCGATCGGACCTCTTCGGCCTCTGCTCGGAGGTCTTCTAACTCCTCACTGCCGTCGAGTTTGTCCTTGCGCTCGGCGTACTCCTCGCGCTTGCCTTCGATCTTCTCGATGAGTTCGCGCTCTTCGTCCGTCGAGAGCACCTCCGTCTGCTGTTTGAACTCGAGATCTTCGATCTCCGATTCGAGTTCCTCCAGGTCCTTGCCTTCGTCGAGTTCGAGGTCGGACTTCAGCTCGTCGACCTTGTCGAAGAGCTCGTTCGCCTCGGCGTTGAGCTCGTTTCGGCTCTCTTTGTGTTCCTGGACCTGTTCGTTCAACTCGTCTCGTTTTTCGCGATGCTCCTGGGCCTCGTCGACCTTCTCACGCGTCTTGGCGTTGAGATCGTCACGCTTCGACGCGCGATCAGAAGCCATCTGGTTCAGCTCGTTTCGCCGATCACGGAGTTGACCAGCCTTCTTGATGAGCTGTCCCTTCGATTTGTTTGCGAGATCGTCCTCTGTCAGTTCGATGTTCTTCGATTCGTCTACCATGTATTCAAACCTCTGTGCCATACCCGCACCGGCTGGCGCAACCGCTCAAAAGCAGCGAAATCTCGGTCAGTAAGATTCCCTGTCATCGGTTATCGAGCGATACGCGCCACGCCGGTGACGCTCTGGTACCTCCAACTACCGTCGCCGCCTAGTTAAAGGTACCGAAAATCACCCTGTGAATATCGTTAGCACGGGCCGTCTGGGGCGTATACGCGGCCAGGAACCGATCTGGGTCGGCGATCATAACCGATACTCATTCACGCTCGAACCTCCGTCCGTTTCGACGACGAGTGAGAGGGTCGAAGCGCCCGACGGGATGGTGAACGTCCCGAGCTCGGCTACCCCTCCGGCATCGATATCCACCGATAGCTGCTCGGTCGCATCGGCTGCACGGCAGGTGACCGTCGCGTCCACGCGGTCGCTCGTCTCGTTTACGAGCCAGATCGTCGTCGTTCCACCGGCTGACGGACGCCCGTCGACGACAGCCCGTACCGGTTCGAAGATACCGGCGATATCGTCACCGCCGAGCCACGCTTCGACGCGGTGGGCTTCGTCTGCAATGGCACTGTTCGAGCCACCTTCCCGCCCGGGTTCGACGAGGACGACCTCCGATTTGTGCCGTCGGAGCGCCTCTACGGTGGACCGGAGCGCCGTCGATCGCTGCTCGTCGAGTGCCGTCGAAGCGCCGCCGTCTGCCGAAACGGCCGTACTGGATTCGTCCGGTTCGGCCGAACCGGGTGGTGTCGCGTCCAAGTTGGGACGGTCTGATGTGGGTGTGGGTACCGGTGAACTGACGATGGCACCCATCGTGTCGTCGTCGACGTAGCGATCGAGCAGCCACTCGACGGATGCCTCGTCTACGTATCGCCAGCCCGGAGCGAGTCGAACGACGTCCGGACCGGTCCCCGGCGGTCCGACGAGCGGAATCGGGACCAGATCGGCTGGGACCGCCGCCGCGATGTCGTCGACCGTCCCTCGATCGTCGTCTGCGCGCCAGGCGCGCCAGCGGACGCGCGCTCTCGCGAGCAGTCCCGTTCCGAGGGCGTCGTCGAACGGTGCGGATCCGCCGTCTCTGATCCCGACCACCGACAGACTCGGATTGCCGTATCGGTGGCCGTAGAGCTGATCGGCCACGGTCGTCGCCTGCTCGGTATCGGTCGACGGGGCGATCGGGAGGTCCTGCCAGACCAGCAGTCCCGCCTCGTCGCAGGCCTCGTAGAGCGACCGGGAGGGGACGTGACCGCTGAACCGAACCAGCGTCGCGTCCGCCGCGGCCGCTGCCTCGATCGTGGCTGGGGACGCCGTACCGGGCGGAAGGCTAACGCCGCGGGCGGGGACTGGCCGGCCGTTGATCCGCAGCCCCGAGTCGTCACTGTCGATCGTTCGCAGTCCGATCGACCGCTCCAGCGATCGGTCGCCCACCTTGGCTCTGAGCGTGTACCGGTGCTGGGGGCCGAGCCCGCGTGGCCACCACAGGACTGGATCGCGAACGTCGATCTCGGTTTCGACGGTCACTTGCTCTCCGGGACCGGCCTCGATGGGCGTTCTGTCCATGGAGCCGCCGCCCCGGAAGCCGTTCGGGCGCAGGGAGAACGTCACCACGTCGTCCACCGGCTCGACGGTCTGGACGGTTGCCGCCACTGCCAGCGACGCTCGATCGTCCTCGACCGTCGGTTGCACCTGCAACGACCGAACGCCGGCGGTGGGAATCCGATGGACCGAGACCCCATCACGGATGCCAGGCACGGCAAACTCGGCTGGAACGTCGTCTCGCTCGGCAACGGCGGCCGTACTCGCGGATGGTTCGCACGCGATCACCAGTTCGTTCGTCGTCTGTGGCTCGAATGCGAACCGAGCCGGTTCGATCGGTCCGTCGTGGGTTCCGTGGAACCGATCGTTGATCCACACGTGCGCCCGCCCGTAGACACCCGTCAGTTCGAGTTCGGCCCGTTCGTCGTCCCCAGCTCTGGGGTCGGGAAACGTTCGCCTGTAGGCGATCGGGCTCGACTCGTCGGCAAACACCGTCGAGACACCCGGAACCGACACGTCCTGCCACGATCGTACCGTCGGTGGCGACTCGCCGTTCATCGACGCGACCACGCCACCGCTCCACGTATCGGCCATCACCACAGCAACTGAACGCCGGCGTCAAAGCTGTTGCGACGATCGTGTCAACGCTGTCGGGTTCGTCGGGGCCACCACGACTGACAGTGGTAGGCGCTCTCGGTCAGATTGCAGCCCGTCCCGCCGCGTCCGAACGGCGACGGTCCGTCGGCCACGAACGGGAGCCGTCGATGCGGATAACAACGGCTTTCCGGGGCCGTCACCTGCCACCACGTATGTTTGCCGAACTCCGTACGGAGGTCCCAGCGTCGCCGGCGGCGCTCCGGGCCGAGTATGACAGGGAACTCGCGGCCATCGTCGAATCCGCCGGTCTCGATCAGGCCGTCGCGGAGACGGATGTGAACCGAGACGAATTGCAGACGCTGCTCGATGGGGATTCACCTCCGATTTCGCTCACGGACGCCGCCGCTATCACTGCCCTCGATCCCGACCAGCCGGACGCGGAGTCGATCGAGATCGAAGCCTGTGAACACCTTCTGCTCGGCATGACGACTGCGGTGCTCGACGTGGAGCGCCTCGCGATCGAACTCGACCTCGATCTCGACCCGACGGAGATTCAACAGAAGATCGAACGTCGCGCGCCCATCTCCTTCGAGGAATTCGTCCACATCCAGCACACGATCGCGGAACAGTCTCCATAGGGCGCTACCCGTCGCAGCCTCCACAGGGCGTCATCGGGCGGAGTCGGCGTACCCGTTGTAATCCCGGTCTGACCGGTTTCGATCGTATCTGTCACTCTCTCACTCCCGTGCTACCGAAGATCCCGCAATATTTGGGGTGCTGGTCGGTCCTACGGCCGGTCTCGGAGGATTGAAATGTGTTCGCCTTCTAGCTGACCCAATGTCATTCGACGACGTTTCGGACGCAATAGGAACGTTCGAACACGACGGTTCGTCATACAAGATGGCCGACCTCACGGTGTTAGAGGAGGAAGGCCTCTGTGATCTCGACTCGCTCCCGGTGAGCATTCGCGTCATGCTCGAATCGGTGCTGCGCAACGCCGACGGCGACACCATCGACGTCCAGGACGTGAAAAACGCCGCGAGCTGGCGCCCCGACGTCCCGAACGTCGAGGTGCCGTTCACGGTGTCGCGCGTCGTCCTGCAGGACCTGACCGGCGTCCCGGCGGTCGTGGACCTCGCGGCACTGCGGTCGGCGGCCGACCGCAAAGGTGTCGACCCGTCGGTCGTGGAACCGGAGGTTCCCTGTGACCTCGTCATCGACCACAGCGTGCAGGTCGACTACTTCGGCAGCGACGAGGCCTACGAGAAGAACGTCGAACTCGAGTACGAGCGCAACGAAGAGCGCTACCGCGCGATCAAGTGGGCCGAAGGGGCGTTCGAAGACTTCAACGTCGTCCCGCCGGGGACGGGGATCGTCCACCAGGTCAACTTAGAGCACCTGGGTCGCGTCGTCCACGAACGAGAACAGGACGGCGAACAGTGGCTCTACCCCGACACGCTCGTCGGCACCGACAGCCACACCCCGATGATCGGCGGGATCGGCGTCGTCGGCTGGGGCGTCGGCGGGATCGAGGCCGAGGCCGCGCTGCTCGGCCAGCCCATCACGATGCAACTGCCCGAGGTCGTCGGCGTTCGCCTCTCCGGCGAACTCCCCGAGGGCGCGACCGCGACGGACCTCGTGCTTCACATCACGGAGAAGCTCCGACAGGTCGGCGTCGTCGACCGCTTCGTCGAGTTCTACGGGCCCGGCGTCTCCCAGCTGTCGGTCGCCGACCGCGCGACTATCTCGAACATGGCGCCCGAGCAGGGCTCGACCATCAGCATGTTCCCGGTCGACGAGAAGACCCTGGAGTACCTCGAACTCACCGGCCGCGACGAGGAGCACATCGACCTCGTTCGCTCGTACCTCGAAGCCCAGGGCCTCTTCGGCGAACAGAACCCAGAGTACACCGAGACCGTCGAGTTCGATCTCGGCGACGTGGAACCGAGCCTCGCCGGCCACAAGAAGCCCCACGCCCGGATCCCGATGGGCGACCTGGACGAGCACTTCCCGACGCTACTCGAGGAAGAAGGTGTGATCGACTCGGGTACGGCCGAGAGCGACGGCGGACTCGTCTCGAAGAATCCGCCCGAACTCGACGAGAACGTCCCCGTCACGCTCGACGATGGCACCGAGATCGAGATCGGTCACGGCGACGTCCTCGTCAGTGCGATCACGAGCTGTACGAACACCTCGAACCCGTCGGTGATGGTCGCCGCCGGCCTCCTCGCGCGCAACGCGGCCGAGGCCGGACTCAAGGTCCCCGACTACGTCAAGACGAGCCTCGCACCCGGCAGCCGCGTCGTCACGGAGTATCTCGAACAGGCCGACCTGCTCGACGATCTCGAAGAACTGGGCTACCACGTCGTCGGCTACGGCTGTACGACCTGTATCGGCAACGCGGGCCCCCTCGCGGAGCCGATCGAGGCGGCGATCGACGAACACGACCTCTGGACGACGAGTGTCCTCTCGGGTAACCGCAACTTCGAGGCGCGCATCCACCCGAAGATCCGCGCGAACTACCTGGCCAGCCCGCCGCTGGTCGTCGCTTACGGCCTCGCCGGGAAGATGGATATCGACCTGGAGGAAGAGCCGATCGGCACGAACGACGCAGGCGAAGAAATCTATCTGGAGGACGTCTGGCCGGACCCGGAAGAAGTTCGCCAGACCATCCACGAGAGCGTCTCGCCGGAACTCTTCGAGGAGAAGTACGCGAGCGTGTTCGAGGGTGACGACCGCTGGGAGTCGCTCGACGCGCCGACCGGCGACGTCTACGACTGGGATCCGGAGTCGACGTACATCCGCGAGCCGCCGTTCTTCAAGGACTTCCCGCTCGAGAAACCCGGTGTCTCGAACGTCGAGGACGCCCGCACGCTGCTCACCCTCGGTGACACCGTCACGACCGACCACATCAGCCCCGCCGGTCCGTTCGGCGAGGACCTACCCGCCGGCCAGTGGCTGAAAGAGCGCGGCGTCGAACCCTACGAGTTCAACACCTACGGCTCCCGACGCGGGAACCACGAGGTCATGATGCGCGGGACGTTCGCGAACGTCCGAATCGAGAATCAGCTGCTGGACGGCAAAGAGGGCGGCTACACCGTCCACCACCCGACGGGCGAGGAGACCACAGTCTTCGAGGCCTCCGAGCGCTACCGCGAGGACGACACCCCGCTGGTCGTCACCGCCGGCATCGAGTTCGGGACCGGCTCCAGCCGCGACTGGGCGGCGAAGGGAACGGACCTGCTCGGCGTCCGCGCCACCATTGCGAAGAGCTACGAGCGCATCTACCGCGACAACCTCATCGGGATGGGCGTCCTCCCGCTGCAGTTCGACGACGGCGAGGGCTGGGAGGAACTCGGCCTCGACGGCACGGAGTCCTTCACGATCGAGGGACTCGAGGACGGCCTCGAACCGAGCGAGCGTCTCACCGTCACCGCTGAATCCGAAGACGGCGATACCACGACCTTCGACGTCACGGCGCAGGTCGCGACGCCGTCCGCCGTCGACTACGTCGAACACGGCGGCGTCCTCCACATGGTGCTTCGCCAGCTCCTGACCGAGGAACTCGACGCCTGAGCAGGACCGTCCAATACTTGGACGTCTAGCGCGACTACCCGATCTCGTTTTTTCGACGGTTCGCCGTCGCTGTCGACGGATCTACACCGCCAGTAGTGAGCGATGAACGCCGGTAGCCTCGTCGCACGCCGTGGTGATTTCGTACCTCCCTGTTTCGCCGCGGGGTTGGGGCCCGTAGTCGTTCAGCTGAAACACGTGTGGATGTGGAGCGGAGAGCGCTGCCATTTTCCCGCCTGACGCCCAAGCGGTCCCTATGCGCGTGGCGATCCTCGGCTGTGGGTACGTTGGACTCGAGCTCGGGCGACAGCTGACCGAGGCGGGGCACGAGGCTGTCGGCGTTCGCCGGAGCGAGGCCGGTATCGCGGCGATCGAAGATGCCGGATTCGACGCCGTACAGGCGGACGTGACCGACCCCGACTCCCTGTCGGCAGTCCCGGACGTCGACGCGGTCGTCTTTGCCGCGAGCAGCGGTGGCGGGGACGCAGAGCAGGCACGAGCCGTGTACGTCGACGGGCTCCGGACCGTCGTCGATCACTTCGGCGGACGAGAGTCGGTTCCCGACCGGTTGCTCTACACCTCTTCGACCGGCGTCCACGGCGACCACGACGGTGACTGGGTCGACTCGACGACACCCGTCGAGCCGGCGACGCCCAAGGCGGCCGTCCTGGCCGAGGCCGAACGGGTCGCACTCGACGCGCCGCAAACGGACGGGATGGATGGGACCGTCGCCAGACTGGCCGGCCTGTACGGCCCCGATCGCTACCGTCTGTCGCGATATCTGGACGGGCCGGTGACCGAGGGATACCTGAACCTGCTTCACCGCGACGACGCGGCGGGAGCGATTCGGTGGCTCCTGACTGCCGACGCGTGTCGCAGGCAGGTGGTCCAGCTCGTCGACGACGAGCCCGTCTCGAAGTGGGAATTCGCCGACTGGCTCGCCGACCAGTGCGGTCGGGACCCGCCGCCCAAGCGCACGACTGCGGAACGCCTCGCCGACGACGACCTGTCCGAGCGGGCCCGCCGACGGCTCTTGACGAGCAAACGGTGTGCCAACGACCGACTCGTCACCACGGGCTACGAATTCACCTATCCGACGTATCGCGACGGCTACCGAGCGGCGATCGAATCGCGACTGTCGTGAGCGGACAGCTGTCGGTCGTGTTCCCATCCTGACCCGATACATTGCGGTGAACCCGGTTTATAGGCCATCTGTGGCCCAAATTCACCTTTCCGTCTGTGAGGGGAACTTTCATGGTGACCGACTTGGAGACTGACGTATGATCGATCGGTTCACCGCAGGACCCGTCGGTGATCCGTCTGGTGGGGTGGCCACGGTGGGTGGCCTGGATGTGGAGACGATAACCGCCACGGATCCGCTCGTCGTCTCGGCGGTCGTCCTCGTGATCGTCCTCCTCGCGGCGGGGCTCTGGGTGGTCTACCGGTGGTTCAATAGATCGCCCGGTGACCGACTTCGCCGACTGCTGGCGACGGAAGACGAGGTCGCCATCCTGATGCACCCGAACCCTGATCCGGACGCGATGGCCTGTGCGATGGGTGTCGCGCGGGTAGCGGAGACGGTCGGTACGGAGTTTACCATGCAGTATCCGGGCCAGATCCGCCATCAGGAGAACCGGGCATTCAGGACGCTGTTGGAACTCGAACTGGAACAGATCGAAGCGGCGTCCGAAGTCGCGGCCGATGCCATCGTCCTCGTCGACCACAACACGGCCCGGGGCTTTACCGGCGCACAGAAGATCGAACCCATCGCCGTCGTCGACCACCATCCCGGAAACGGTGCCGGGACGCAGTTTACCGACGTTCGGCCCGGATACGGCGCCGCCTCGACGATCGTCGTCGAGTACCTGACCGAGATCGGCGCGACGCTCGAGGCCGAAGCCGAGGACGGGTCGTCGGGGCCGCTCATTTCCGAATCGCTCGCGACCGGCCTGCTGTATGGCATCCAGTCCGACACGAATCAGTTGACGAAAGGCTGTACGAAAGCGGAGTTCGACGCCAGCGCGACGCTCTTCCCGGGCATCGACGAGGACCTGCTCGATCGGATTGCCAACCCGCAGGTGGCCGACGAGGTCCTCGAGATCAAGGCGGACGCGATCAGAAATCGTCACGTCGAGGGCTCGTTCGCGATCTGTGACGTCGGCGAGATCGACATCGTCGACGCGATTCCGCAGGCCGCAGACGAGCTCATGCACCTCGAAGGGGTGACGGCTGTCGTCGTCTTCGGCGAACACGACGGCACGTTACATCTCTCGGGCCGATCGCGCGACGATCGCGTTCACATGGGTGAGACGCTCAGACACGTCGTCAGCGACATCCCCATGGCCTCGGCGGGTGGCCACGCCCGAATGGGTGGCGGCGAAATATCGATCGATCACATGGCCGGTCTCGGCCCGTCAGACGGCGTCAGTAAAGCGGAGTTCGGCGAACGGCTCTTTACGGCCCTCTCCGGCGAACGGTGAGAACAGGGGGCGATCGCTCTAGCGAATCTCCTTCCACTCGGATCCACACTCCGGACACGTCCTGATGGTGGTGATCGTGTCCGGGTCGTTCTCCGTCTTCAGCGTCTTCTCGCAGGTCGCACACGTGACACGCTCGTAGGTGTCCTTGACGAGTTCCCCCTCCCGGAGTGCCTTTCGGATGGATTTCATGTCTCGGTCATACGAACGTGGGGGAGAAAAAGACCCGGGTCGGTGGACAGACATTTCGGTTCGAAAACTTTGAATCGGAGCCGTCCCTCGATTCGACCGTGTTCTCAGCCAACGGCCGGTCGATCGGGGCCAGAACTGGCGTCTTCGGGTCGCTCTGCGTACTGGTCTTTCTCGTCAACTTCGCCCGGGTGGTGTACGCGCCCCTGCTCGAACCGTTTCGGGCGGCCTTCGGCGTCAGCGAGGCGGCCGTCGGGTTACTCGCGACGCTGGTCTGGATCGGCAGCGCGGCACCACGATTCCCGACCGGGTATCTGCTGACCAGATACCCTCGTCACCGGATCGTCCTCGGCTCGGGACTCGTCCTCGCGGGCGCGTCAGCGATCGCCGCGGCGGCGCCCTCGTTCGGGACGCTCGCAGCCGCGACGGTGCTGGTCGGGGTCGGCAGCGGGGTCTACTTCGTCGCCGCGAGCCCACTCATCGGGCAACTCTACCCGGACCAGGTCGGGCGGGCGATCGGCATTCACGGAACCGCGAGCCAGGTAGCCGCCGTCGTGGCACCCGGTTTCGTCGGTGTCGTGCTCGCCCTCCACCGCTGGCCCTTCGCGGCCTGGCGGGGGATCTTCGTCCTCCTCTCGCTCGCCGCGCTGGGATCGGCCATCCTGTTCTGGCTCGCCGCCCGTCGATCGACGATCACGGGCCCGCAGGAACTGGATCTCGACATGCGTGTCGCGCTCGTCGCCCACTGGCGACTCATCCTCTCCGGGATCGCGGTCGTCGGACTCGCCGGCCTCGTCTGGAACGGCGTCTTCAACTTCTACGTCACCTACCTGATCGAGGCGAAGGGGCTCTCCAGCGGGAACGCACGAACCGCGTTGACCGTGGTGTTCGCAGCTGGCGTCCCCGCGTTCTGGGCCGCTGGTGTCGTGGCGGATCGACTCAGGTTCGTGCCGCTCATGCTCGCCATCCTGGCAGTCTTCGTCGGATCGATGCTCTCGCTCGTCGCCGTCCAGTCGCTCGTTCCGGTGTTGTTGGTCTCTGCGATCCTCGGGTTCGTCATCCACTCACTGTTTCCGGCCACCGACACGTACATTCTCGCGTCGCTCCCCGCGGAACACAGCGGCAGCGGCTACGCCGTCTTCAGCGGCGCGATGATGCCGATCCAGGCGATCGGCAGCGTCGTCGTCGGCGTCCTCGTGGATAGCGGGCTCTCGTACGACGTCGTCTTCACGGCGCTCTCGCTGGGTGTTGCCGTTCTCACAGCCGGTCTCTTCGGCCTGGCACTGCTCGGACGCGTCCCGTCGGGAACGAACGGGTGAGACGAGGAAGGGTCCGGGGGACGGATCGAGTCTCGGTTTCCTGGCCGGGCGTGAACTCATCGGTGACTCGACTCGGTTCGACCCGGAGCCGTGGCTGTTTTCACGGACGGCGCCAAGACACGAGCGATGGAGTACGTCCAGGAACGGATCACGACCCTGCACGATTTCGGTCGGGGTGGGCTCCCCGACGTCGACAGGGCCCTCGAGGAAACCGCCGTCGTCGTTCCGATGACGGCTCGCGAACACGCGAGCCTGGCCGCAGAACGCGTCCTCTCGGAACTCGAACGGCTCGACCCGGCGGCCGTGTTCGTTCCCGTCAGGGCACCGGCCCAGCGAATCGAGGCGGTCCGGACCTGGCTCGATTCGTTCGACCTCTCGCTGTCCGTCATGTGGTGTAACGCGCCGGCCGTCGAACGAACGCTCGAATCGGCCGGCCTCGATGGCGGCTCCGGCAAGGGGCACGACGTCTGGCTCGCGCTCGGGCCGGCCGCCGACCGTGGGGAAACCGTAGTGGTGCACGACGCCGACGCCAGTAGTTTCGACGGCGACCACGTGGCGCGGCTGCTCGCTCCCATTATGCTGGAGCACTCCTTCGTCAAGGGGTACTACGCGCGCGTCGAAAACGAGCGACTGTACGGCCGACTCGTCAGGCTGTTCTACGAACCCCTCGTGCGCTCGCTCGCGGATCGCCACGACGCGCCGATCGTCTCGTACCTCTCCTCGTTTCGGTACGCGCTCGCGGGCGAGTTCGCGATGACCGCCGACCTGGCGAAGGAGGTCCGCGCGCCTCGATCGTGGGGGCTCGAAGTCGGCGTCCTCGGTGATGCGTTCGAAGAAGTCGGGTTCGAGGGCTCGGCACAGGTCGACCTCGGCCACCACGAGCACGACCACCGGGCGGTCGCCGGCGAGACCGGCCTCGAGGGGATGAGCCGACGCGTGGGGGAGACCCTGTTTCACGTCCTCGCCGACCACGGCGTTCGGCCGACCTACGACGAGCTGACGAATGCGTACAGGGAGGCCGGTCGGACGCTCGTCTCGCAGTACCGTGCGGACGCCCTGTTCAACGGCCTCGAGTACGACGCCGCCGACGAGAGTGCGCAAGTGGACCGGTACGCGACGGCGATCGAAGCCCCCGGTCCGGATCGTCGCCTCCCGTCCTGGTCGAGCGTCGATCTCTCCCCCGACGACGTCCTCGCGGCCGCGACCGAGTGGGAGCAGTGATCGATTGGAAAATGATCGGGTGGGGTGATGACACCTCGGTCACTGGTCACATTCACGGCTCGGTCATCGATCACCCTCGCAGGTCGGTCACCGGTCCTGGCGCGCGCACGAGTCAGAAAGCGCTAACTGTCCGCCGTGACTCCCACCGGTATGGACCTGACGGCGGACGAGCTAGCAGGGATCGTCGACCTCTTCGGCGCGGTCACCGACGACGAACTCGGGCGGGCGCTCGACGAGCTCGCCGCCCGAACCGGTGAGTCGGCGCTCGCCGACGCCGCGGCGATCGAGACTGCGCTCGAATCGTTCACGTTGCTCGCGTACGAGGTCGACGGCGAACCTGGGTATGCGGTTGGCCCGACGTCATTTCCGACGCTGCCGCCCCACGCGGAGGACCTCCCACACATCCTCGACGTGCCACATCGCTCGCCCGACGCAGCCGAACTCGGCCGCGTGGCCGGTGAGCGATTCGCCGACGAGGTCGCCGACGCGATCGCAGCGGACGATACCGAGCGGGCGCGCGAGCTCCTCGACCTGAGTTACGACGTCGAGGCGTGGGCACCGGTCGAGCTGTCGGACGAACGATCCCGTCTCGACGAGCTCACGTCCTGAGCGATGGACGGGTTCGACATCGAACCGATCGCTCGCCACTCGCCCACGTCGATCGACGACCAGCCGAGCGACGCCGCCGTCCTCGTTCCGATCATCGATCGACCCGACGGGCCAGCCCTGTTGTTCACCAAACGCGCGGAGCACCTCGGCGAGCACCCCGGGCAGATGAGCTTCCCCGGCGGTGGCGTGGAACCGGAAGACGACACGCTCCGGAACACCGCGCTCCGGGAAGCCCACGAGGAGATCGGCCTCGATCCGGCGGCACCGACGGTGATCGGCCGCCTCGACGACATCAGCACCATTACCGGCTACGCGGTGACGCCGTTCGTCGCACGCGTTCTGGACAGGGAATACGAGCCGGACGACGGCGAGGTCGCCGAGATCGTCGTCATCTCGCTGTCGGAACTGCTCGATCCGGCCACGTACACGACTGAGGTACACGACCACCCGACCGAGGGGCCGACGATCATCCACTACTTCCACGTCGGCGAGTACACGGTCTGGGGCGCAACGGCGCGCATCCTCGTCCAGTTTCTGGATCTCGCGACCGACTTTCAGCCCACCACCGACGTCGATCGTGTCGATGGCTAGTCGACTCTTTCGGCGGTGACCACGTCTGACACGAACCTGGCTCCCTGTGACGACGGCCCCGTGAGTGGTCCCCACGAGAGGGGGTCGAACGTCACCCTTTTGTACGGCGACGAACTTGCCTGTACTACATGGTCTCACAGACGATGGATCGAGTTCCGCGCCGATTCTAGCACTGCCGTCGTCTCGACCGGTGATCGACGATGTTGACCGAAAATACCACACACGGTACCGGCAGGTGCGTCGAACGAATCGGACTCGACGGGCTCGCACTCAAGCCCACGGAGACGGCGATCGAAGCGCTCGAGTCCGTCCCGGTGGAGACGCTGACGATCGATTACGAAGGCACCGAATCACTCCCGTCGGCCGAGGTGCTGGCTCGCCTCGGGGCGGACGCCGACGTCCGCGTGACGACGCCGGTGCGAGCCGACGGGTTCGACCCGCTGGGTGACGATTCGCTAGCGACGGCGCTCCCGGGCGAGGTCGGCCGCGTGCTGGTCGCCGGTCATCCGGCGTATCTCTCGGCCGACGAGCGCCGACGGGCCGTCGCCCCGCGACTCGGGTCGGCACTCGAGACCGATCCCGACGCCTGGGTCGGCTCCGAGAGCATCGAACGGATCGCCATGGCGACCGGTGCCGGGCAGTTCGACCTCCTCACGGCCACCACCGAACGCGAAGTACGGGCGCTTCGGGCGGCCGGATTCGACGGCGACGTCGCCGTCTACGCGCCGACGGTCCTCTCCGACGACGAGGACGTCCTGCTGGACGCCGTCGGCGACTACGTCTCGCGCCGGCCGGCGGTCGCGAACGCGCTGCCGACGGACGCGCCGACCGACGCGACTGCGACCGGCCAGGCCAGAGAAACGCTGCTCGCCGGTATCGACGATTTCGCCCTGGCCGGCACCGTGGAAACCGTCAGTGAGCGCATCGACCGACTGCGATCGATCGGCGTCACGACGGTCGTGGGCTACCCGGCTCGCGGTCTCGACACCCTTCTCGAATCCTGAGTCGCGTTCGGTCCGCGTTTCGACGCTGATCACGTTCCATCGAGGCGCGAACCGAATCGTTTTGGGCGGCGCGGGGTTCCGGATTCTCGGTGGCAACCACCCACACGTAAGTGGGTGCCGAACTCACTCCGAGGCATGCCAACACTCGCGACGAAGTCGAGTCCCGATTCGGCCGAGGCGATCGAACGGGCGGAGGTGGCGGTCCTCCCGACCGGGAGTACGGAACAGCACGGCCCGGCGCTCCCGCTGGGGATGGACCACTACGCAGCCCGGGCGTTCGCCAAAGAGGCAGCGACGGACGACACCGTTCTCGCACTGCCGACGATTCCGGTCGGCGTCAGCCCGCATCACATGCAGTTCGACGGCTCGCTCACCGTCTCCCCGGAGACGTTCGCGGCGTACGTTCGTGAGACGATCGAGAGCCTGTCCTCGCATGGGCTCCGGAAGGTGATCGTGGTCAACGGGCACGGCGGCAACATCGACGCGCTCTCGCAGGTCGCACGCGATCTGCGAGCGAGTGAAACCGCCTATGCGCCGACGTGGAACTGGTGGGACGCGGTCGAGGATCTCGCCGACGACCTCTTCGACGAAGCGGGCGGGCACGCGGACGCAGCCGAATCGAGTCTCGTCTGGCACCTTCACGAGGAGTACGTGGATCCTGATTCACTCGAAATGGCCGAGGCAGACGGCGCGGATGCCTGGGGAGAACGGGTTCACGGCGCCACTATCGGTTTCGACACCATCGACTTCACCGAGAGCGGCGCCGTGGGAAAGCCGACACAGGCCTCGCCCGAGAAGGGCGAACAGCTGTTCGACGAGGCTGCGACGGCGCTGTCGGCGCTGGCAGACTGGCTGGCCGAACGACCGATCGACGACTGCTGGCAGCGAGCGCACAAATGACGGCAGACACTCCTCCCGCCGAGGCGGAACTCGCCGTGGGTGCGGACGCGTTCGTCGACGAGGGCGCCGGCTGGACGATCGCCGTCGTCGGCGCGGGCGCGATCGGGGCGACCTGCGCCTACGATCTCGCCCGACGCGGCGCTGACGTGACGCTGTACGACCGTGGCTCGATAGCGAGCGGTTCGAGTGGCCGTGCGGCCGGGATCTGCTACGCCGCCTTCGCCGACGGGCTCGATGCGGAGATCGGTCGCGAGTCGATCGAACGATTCCGTCACCTGTCGGGCGACGAGACGTTCCCGTTCGTCGAGTGTCCGTACGTCTGGCTTGCTCGCGAAGGAGACGATCAGCGAGCCGCGGTGATCCGCGAGGACGTCGAACGCATGCAGGCACAGGACGTCGTTGCGGTCGCGATGGACGGCGACGCGCTGGGCGAGCGCTTCGAGACGCTTCGGACGGACGACGTCGCCGTCGCCGGCGTCGCGGGAGCAGCGGGTTACACGGATCCCGGCAGATACACGGCCTGTCTCGCGGCGGCCGCCGACGGGGCCGGGGCGACGCTTCGCCCCGAGACGCCCGTCTCGGTGTCGACGGATCCGGCGGCCGTCACGGAATCGGCGTCGGACACGACGACCGAGTACGACGCCGTCGTCGTCACGGCCGGCGCGCACTCGAAAGCGGTCCTCGCCGACGCCGGGATCGATATCGCGATGAAGCCCTATCGGGTGAAAGCGCTCGTCGCGGACGCCGCCTACCCGGAACCGATGTGTTTCGACGCGACCGAGGACTTCTACGTCAGGCCCCACCCCGAGGGACTCCTGGCCGGGAACGGGACGGAACTGGTCGAAGCGGATCCGGACGACTGGGAACGGTCGGCGCCCGCCGACTTTGCATCGTCGCTCGCCGAGCGCGTCACCCACCGGTTTCCGTCGCTCGAACCGACGGTCGAACGCGCCTGGTCGGGGCTCTGTACGGCCACGCCGGACCACGACCCGCTCGTCGGCGCGGTTGCCGACGGCCTGTACGTCGCGACCGGCTTCCAGGGCCACGGATTCATGCGCGCGCCCGAGATCGGGGACAGGCTGGCCGCACAGGTACTCGGGGAGGAGACGCTGGATGCATTCGACCCAACCCGATTCGACGGCACCGAGTCGTTCGAGATCAGTGCCGGTATGACGATTCCAGAATAGCGAGATTGCGGGCTGACGTCTCGACACGTGGACTATTGGTTGATCACCGAATCGAAGTCAGTCGTCGATCGGAATCTCTTCGCCTGCGACTTCGGCTGGTTCTGCCTCCGTCGCTTTGGGGAGTTCGATCTTCACCGTTCCAACGGGGCTGAGCCGTGCTGTTCCGGCCTCCGGATCCACGACGGCGTCGTCGGGAAGGGTAATCTCGGTCGAGAGTTCGACCGCCCGGCCGCGGTAGCTGGCCCCGGTCGACTCCTCGTTCGGACGCTCTCGCTCGACGGTGACCTGGACGTGTCCGTCGTAGTAGCGGATGTCGAGTCCGGCCGCGTCGGCGCCGGGCGTGTCGACGATGAGGAGGTAACTTCGATCGTTTTCGAGGAGATCGGCATCGAGCGATCGAACGTGTTGGACGGCGCTTGCGAGGCGACCGGTTCCTCGATACAGCTGGGTGGTGACCGAGGCGGGGAGCGTCCGCAGGTTCACGGGCACGCACCTCGTGGAGGGGCGGGGCGAGCGGGGACCGTGGTGGGTGACGGAAAACGTGCCATCGTCTGTCACGAGCGGCTACGCCGCCCCCAATTATATCTCTTGTGTTCGGACAAAATAATCGTCAGACGTTCGCGCCGTTGATCCCATCGACTGGGCCCGTGTAACGGCTCGATGTCTTCTGACTCTGTGTAACGGAATGCACAAACGTGCGCGTGGCGGGTCCCCGCCAGCTGCGGGTTCGACTCGCTCTAGAGTTCGATCTGTTCGAGCGACTCGGTTTCGCCACAGACTGGACAGGAGACCGTGGCAGGGTCGTGGTCGTCCGGTCGATCGTAGGTGTAGTGGAGTTCGAACATGTCCAGAAAACACTCGTCGTTCGGACAGCGGACTTCGGCGGTTGATGGCATGTCACTCCCTTGGGACCGATCGCCCTTAGCCACTGGGATGGCGTCCACGGCTGTCCGGTTTCGGTGATCGTGGAAAAAGGCAGCGTGTTTGCGGTCGGTGCGGTGTGGACGTGGTGAGTGCGTCACGTTGTCCGCTCCGGACATCCGTACCAGCCAGGACCCGGCGGCGGTGTCGGTCAGACAGCGTTTTCCCGCTCGGGTCAGTACGAAGTGGCATGACCGACCCCGAGACGCTCTCCGTGACGCTCGTCGATGGCTACGTCGACGAACCGGCTCACTTCGGGGTACCGCCGTACATTTCGACGTATCCGCGATACACGGCCGGTGCGCTAGTCGACGCCGGTGTGCCGGCCGAGTCGATCACGTATCACACGATCGACGGACTCCGGGACGAGCAGCCCCGCTGGCGCGACGTCGACGAAGCGGATCTGCTGATTTACTTGGGTGGGATCACCGTCCCCGGCAAGTACGTCGGGGGAACGCCAGCCGAACCAGACGAAGTGAAAGAACTCGCCTGGACAGCGAGCGGAACGACGCTGATGGGCGGCCCAGTCAAGTTCGGCGTCGGCGACGCCAACGAGGGGGCGATCGAGACCGAACGACAGGACCTCGACTTCGACTTCGTCGCGAAGGGCGACGTTGAGGCGGCCGCGTACGACCTCGTTGACAACGGACTGGAGGGATTCGGCGACCGGATGCGCGACGTCTCGGAGGTAACGCGCTGGGCGCGCCAGGGCGCCTTCGTCGTCGAACAGCACCCGAACCATCCCGAGTACTTGATCTGCGAACTCGAGACCTCGCGCGGCTGTGCGTACCGCTGTTCGTTTTGCACGGAACCGCTGTACGGCGACCCGACGTTCCGACCGCCGGAGACCGTCGTCGACGAAGTCGACGCGCTCTCGGCGTACGGCGTCTCCCACTTTCGCCTCGGACGGCAGGCGGATATGCTCGCCTACGGTGGCGACGGCGAAGCGCCCAACCCCGACGCGCTGGAGGCCCTGTACGGCGGTATCCGTGAGGTCGCTCCTGACCTCGAGACGCTCCACCTCGACAATATCAACCCAGTGACGATCGCTCGCTGGCCCGAGGCCGCCCGCCGCGGCCTCGAGATCATCGCCCGGTACAACACACCGGGGGACACGGCTGCGTTCGGCCTGGAATCGGCCGATCCGGTCGTCCAGGAAGCGAACAATCTGGCGGTCTCGACCGAGGAGTGTCTCGAGGCGGTTCGTATCGTCAACGAGGCCGGCGGCTGGAGACCCGGCGAGGATCCGGCGGAAGCTCCGACGTTCGGGGACGATGCGGCCGATCGGTTGCCGAAGTTGCTCCCCGGGATCAACCTCGTCCACGGGCTGCAGGGCGAACGCCCGGAGACCTACGAGCACAATCTCGACTTTCTCCACCGTGTCTACGACGAGGGACTACTCCTGCGACGCGTGAACATCCGCCAGGTGATGGCGTTCGCCGGCACTGAGATGTCAGAGACGGGCGCGGACATCGCGATCGAGCACAAACAGCAGTTCAAACCGTACAAACGCCAGGTCCGCGAGGAGATCGACAATCCGATGCTACAGCGGCTGGCGCCCCCGGGAACCGTGCTCCCCGACGTCCACCTCGAGTACCACCAGGACGGCAAGACGTTCGGCCGCCAGCTCGGCACGTACCCGCTCCTGGTGGCGATTCCAGGCGAGCGACCGCTCGGACAGACGTTGGACGTCGCTATCGTCGACCACGGGTATCGCTCTGTGACTGGCGTCCCACACCCGCTCGATCTGAACGAGGCGTCGCTCGACGAACTCGAAGTGATCCCCGGAATCGGCCGTTCCCGAGCCGGTGATATCGTCGTCAACCGGCCGTACTCGTCGGTCACCGACGTCGACGTCGGCGACGACCTCGACCTTTCCCCGTTCACTGTCGCCTCGCAGTGAGGCTGCAGCCTCCGGAGAATCCTCGATTCCCCGGCTTGTGGTGCCGGTAGAACTATTAGGGTCGATCTGTACTGGCCACGTGAGGGTTTACCTGTGGAAATCTCTGAAAAGTTACTGTGTCTGTTCAGCACGGATATTTCCGAAGAGGACGACCGGTACGTCATCGAGGTACCGAAACACGAGATCGAGACCGGCGACGTCGATCCGGACTCGATCTATCGCGTTGCCCTGATCGCTCGCGAGACGGCCGAGTCGACCGATTCGGTGAGTACGACTCCGACGTCGAACCCCGGCGAGCCCCGTCCCCCGGTCGAGATCGGCGAGACGCGATACGTCGAAATCGAGGACATTGGCAAACAGGGCGACGGCATCGCCCGTGTCGAGCGCGGGTACGTCATCATCGTTCCCGGTGCCGACGTCGGCGAACGCGTCAAAGTCGAGGTGAGTGAGGTCAAGTCGAACTTCGCTGTCGGCGAGATCATCGAAGAGACGTTCTAATCTGTCAGTCCACGCCGATCGGGGCCACCAGCTCGAAGCCCGGGTGTGTCCCGGACCGATGGCGTCTGTCAGTTGGCCTCGACGACAGCGCAGCGGTAGTTATTCGAGTTCTCTCTGCACTGGTCGTCCATCGGGCCGTTTTGCCCCTTCCGAGTCGTGGACGACAACCTCGTCGACCTGATCGATGGGCTCGTAGGCATCCGTGACGGCGATCGCCTCTTCAAGTTCCGTGATCGCGCGTTCTCGTAACGCCCGGGCCATCGATTCGGCCGCGTCCCGATCCATCGATCGACCGAGTCCCTCACACTCGTGGGCCCGGACGAGTCCCGCTTCGTCGACTGCGTCGCCGAGCGGTTGCGTCGTGCCGTCGAGGGCGATGCTGAACGGGTAGGTTTGACAGATGAGCGGGCGATCCTCGTGGATGGTACAGCCACCCTCGCCGCTTCCCCCGTCGTAAAACGCGCAGTCGCCGCAGGCGTCGGTCTGGAGCGCCCACTCGAACGTCTCGCCGCTCGTCGTTCCATCGTCGTTCGTCTCGACGCCGAACGGCATCGGCCGGGCGACGTCTCGCCAGTCGACATTGACTTCCTCATCGGCTGTCTCTGCGAGGCGTTCGCGTATCGTTCTGATCTCGTCGGGGAAGACGGTGGCCGTGTGGGGCGATGTGTCGGCGTTCCCGCTTCCCGTGTCGCCTCCGCAGTCGGTCTCTGCACGACAGCAGGCGCCGCAGTGGGTGCACTCGAACCCGATCGACTGGACGGCGTCCGCGAGCTCCGCGACGGAGAGTGACCGTGCCCGTTCGAGTGCGTCTTCGAGTGAGGTCGATGCGGCCTCACCGTCGCTCGTGTCGTCCGAATCGCTCACGACTGCACGTAGACGGCGAGGGGCAAAAGTCCGCCGTTCACCGGTCCGTCGGCGTCGCCGTCGATCCGTCCCAGGACAGCTCGCCGTCCGCCGCGAGTTTGTCGAGGTGGGTGACGACGGTGGCCTGTGCAAGGTCTCTGACGCCGGTCAGGTCCTTGTCGTAGGCGATTTCGAGAATCTCTTCCGGCTTCCTTCCACCCCGCTCGACGGCGTCCTTGATCCGTCGTTCTCGCCGCTCTCGATGGGTGACGAGCCGATCGATCGTCCCCTCCGGATCCTCGATCGGCGGCCCGTGGCCTGGCAACAACGTCGGGGGGTCGAGCGTGCGAAGCCGCTGTAGCGAGGCGAGGTACGCTCGCATGTCCGCCCCCTCGCCACCGACGACCACGCTGCCGTCACGAACGGCACAGTCGCCACAGCAGACCGGCCCGTCGTCGCCGACGACCAGCCCGACGTGATCCGGGGCGTGCCCTGGTAGCGCCATGACGCGTACGGTTCCGTCGCCGACAGTGAGACGGTTGCCGTCGGTAAACGTGTCGTCGGGCGGGCGACCGGTGGCCCGCTCGAAGCGAGATTCGACCCCATCGAGGGCCCAGCAGGTCACAGGTCGATCGATGTGTGTCGCGTAGTGGCCGACTGCGCCGACGTGGTCCGGATGTGCGTGCGTCACGACGATGTGCTCGACCCCGCGGTTGCGAACTAGTTCGTCGAGCGTCTCACTGCTGTCGGCGGGATCAACCAGTATCGCTGGATCTCGACCGAGAACGTACGCGTTCGTTCGACCGCCCGGAGCCCGCGTGTCCGTCGTGATCGCGCTTCGGACGACGTCCATACCTCGCCGTAGTCTCAGGACGACGAAATGTCTATCGGCCCGGGGCGATGGTCCGGAAGTAGACGAGTTTTCTGGCGTCGTCGAAACTGTGTCGAGAGTCGACCAGTCCGACGTCTTCTAGGCGGTTCAGCGCGTATCGGACCGTCCGGTCCGGGAGCAACGTTTCCTCGACGAGTTCCCCCTGGGCGAGGGGCTCGTCGGTTTCGAGCACTTTCGCGACGAGCTTCGCACTCGGCGGAAGGTCACGCAATCGGTCGCGGTATTCGGTCGGCGTCAGTCCTTCGGTGGCTTGCGGACGTTCACTCGGGGTACGAGTGCTCATGTCTGACAGCGCGCCGTCGGTGTTGGTAAAGGTTCTCCCTATTGAGGTCCATATTGTTTATGCTGTTTAATGTATATTAGGTCGGTTAATTCCGATGGTGTAGTCCGAGGCTGTCGACCCTTGTTTTCCCGCGGTTAGTGCTGATTCCCGGCAGTTGGACGTCCACTCGACTCTGTGCTGGCCACGGCCTGGCAGGCCTTCGACACGTGGTTCCGATACGAACGTTCGTGTGATTTCCGCTTGTAAATTGGATACGAATACAGCGGTGGGGCAAGTCCAGTATTGTTTTATCCCCCCGGGAATCTATCAACCACTAGCGTGAAGGGACAGGAGTGGTACCAGGCCGACGACGTCGCCGCTGAGTACGACGATAAACGGTTTTCGAGAGGTGGACAGCTCATCGACTTCAGGGAAAAGGCCGCCGTGTTGGACGCGCTCTCCCCGCTCGAGGACAAACGGGTGCTGGAAATCGCCTGTGGGACCGGTCGGTTTACCGTGATGCTCGCCGATCGCGGCGCCGACGTCGTGGGGCTCGATATCTCCGCCGCGATGCTCCAGCAAGGCCGGACGAAGGCCCAGGCTGCGGGCGTCGCGGACAATCTGGAGTTCCTCCGAGGTGATGCTGGGCGACTGCCGTTCCCGGACGACCACTTCGATACCGTCGTTGCGATGCGGTTTTTCCACCTCGCGGACGATCCGCACGCGTTCTTACAGGAGATGCGACGGGTGAGTCGCGACCAGATCGTCTTCGATACGTTCAACCGCTATTCGACTCGCAGCATCTACAACTGGGCGCTGCCGATGGGATCGCGCCTCTACTCCGCGCGGGAGGTACACGCGCTCCTCGAGGCGAACGATCTGTCGTTGTCCAACGTTTCGGACGATTTCCTCCTGCCGTACGGGCTGTATCGCATTACGCCGAACGTGCTCGCGTCGCCGCTACGGTCGCTGGATCGTCTTCTTGGCAACGCTCCATTCGTCGATCGACTCTCGTCAGTCTCGTACTGGGATGCGACAGTGGACGAGCCTGTCGAGTAATTACCAGATTGGGGCCCTGCGAGCGGTCCGAGGCGGCGAATTTATACACCCCCGCCGTCAGATTGTTCGCTATGAAGCTCTCGGTCGTCCTCTCGACACTCAACAACCGGGAGCGACTCTGCGGGGCGCTCGACGAACTGGCGACCGTCCTGGGAGCTGACGACGAAGTGATCGTCGTCAACGGCCCCTCGACGGACGGGACGACCGGAACGATCCGGGCGCGCGACGACGTAGACGTGCTCGTCGAGATCTCGGAACGGAGTCTGAGTGTCTCGCGTAACGCCGGGCTCGATCACGTCCGTGGCGATGCGGTCGCCTTCCTCGACGACGCGTGTCTCGTGGAATCGGGCTGGCGCGACGGCATCGAGACGGCCCTCTCGGCGGGTGCCGACGTCGTCACTGGCCCTGTCACCGGAAACCCCGACAGTTCGGAGACCATGGAGGTGTTCGCCGTCGCCGGTCGGACCGTGACCCCGATTCCTGGCAACAACGTTGCGTTTACTGTGCCCGTCCTCGACTGTCTCGACGGATTCGACGAATATCTCGACCCCGGGAGCACGATCGACTGTGCACACCGGCTTGCAGGCGGTGACTTCGACGTCGTCTCGTCCGGGAACATGACGGCCCGGTGGGCCGGCGAGTCATCCGAGGGGGAAGCGCCGGAGTGGGGGAAACGATACCGATCGATCGGCTATCGGCTGGCGAAAAATTACGGGATCCACCCGGCTATTCTTGCCCGGACTCTCGGCAGAGCGTTACTCGACGGGTTCGACGACGCCCGCTGTGTCCTCCGTGGCGAGACGGCGCTCACGGGGTGGGTCAGAAACGGCGTCGACGTGACGTCGAACGCCATCCGTGGCCTTCGAGACGGCCTCAAAGCGCGATACGGGGGCGATTCACCTCGACGGAATCCCCGCGGCGTCTCGAGTCGACAGGACCGGGCGGTCCAGGTGTACGACCGGCGGTGACGTGGGCGGATTCTGGGACGCAGGTGATGCTTTAGTGTCGAGCGGCCGGCCACTTCGTCTCGATCGACTGGCAGCTCTTCGATCGGTATCACTCACCAGTGAACTCCGGGTCGCGATCCTCGATGTGAGCAGCGACCCCTTCGGTGACGTCTCGCGTGTCCCTGAGCGTCTCCCCGAGTGACCGTTCGTAGGCGAGCCCACGCTCGAGCGGCATTTCTAACGCGGCAGTGAGCGCTTTCTTGGCGTTCTGGATCGCCAGTGGTGCCTTCTCGGCGATGTCGTCCGCGAGCGCTTTCGCGCAGTCGTCGACGGTGCCCGGGTCGCAGACTTCGTGGACGAGCCCGATGCGTTCGGCTTCGTCGGGGTCGATGTAGTCGCCGGTCAGGACCAGCTCCGTCGCCTTCGAGAGCCCGATCAATCTCGGAAGCCGTTGTGTGCCGCCACCCTGGGGAAACAGTCCCATATTCGTCTCGACGAGTCCGTACGTCGCGTCGCTGCCCAGCACACGGAGGTCACAGGCGAGCGTGAGTTCGAACGCGGCCGCCGGGGCAGCGCCTTTGATGCCCGCGACGACGGGTTGTCGGACGGATTCGACGAGCGAGAGCAACTGCGGGAACGCGTCGTCGCTGATCGGGTCCGATTCCGCACGCTGGCTGACCAGTTCGAGGTCCATTCCGGCCGAGAAGACCGGTCCCTCTCCAAGGAGCGCGATAGCTCGGATGTCGTCGTCGGCGTCGAGGCGACGAAAGGCCTCGGTGAGGTCCTTGACGAGGTCGGTCGTCATCGCGTTTCGTTTCCCCGGGCGGGACAGGTAGATGTCCGCCCGGTGTCCAGCACGCTGGATCGCCGCGAGGCCACTTCCCACTGATCGCATACTCGGACGGTCTTACCCACCACTCTTAAATCTCCCCGACGGTCCATCGATTCCATCGAGGGACTGCCAGGACCGGGCGGCCTCTCGAGGCTCGGCGAGGGGTGTGGTAACCCGTTTTAGGGCTGGTTTCTCTCCAGGACGGCTCCGTCGTCCAGCGTGTGGACTCACTCCAGTGCTGTGACGACGCGCACGGCGTTCTTCGAGAACGCCCGGGTGAGTTTATCGGCGGAGACGTCGAGCGTCAACAGTTCCATGACGGCCACATTCGGGTGACTCGCCGGTGTGCCGCTGCCGAAGAGGACGCGGTCGGGGTGTTCTCTGAGTGCTCGTTCGAGCTGGTCGCGATAGCGAACGAGGCTCGTGTCGACGTAACACCCGTCGTAGGTATCGAGGAGCTCGATCATCTCGTCCATGAGTCCGCGTTGTAACGGGTGGCCACCGAAGTGACCGACGACGATCGGGAACGATCGGTCCAGAAGCGTCGCCGCGAGTTCGCCTGGGGGTGCGTCGATTCCACCCGAGACGACGACCGGGAGGTCGACGTCTTCGAGCGTCGCGAGGACGGCCTCGTCAGGCAACCCGTCGATCGCGGGATCCAGCGTAAAGCCGTGGAACCGGTCGTCGTAGGCGTACTGCTCGACGTCTTCGGGGTCGACGTGACACTCCTGGCGGCGACTGATCGCGTTCGTGAGTCGACTTCTGGGGTCGTCACCGATCGATCGGTGGCCGTTGATCCGGGCGAAGGCGACGAACGGGCGGTCGACACTCAATCGGGCGACACCGTTGTTCGCCTGCAGGTAGTTTGCCTCCGGTCGGGGGGTCGGACTCACGATGGCGCGGACGATTCCCGCCTGATGCATCTCCCGTTCGAGTCGGTCCGGGGAGACCGGTCTCCCTCGATCGCGATAGGCAGACTCTCGCTCCGGAGTCAGCCTCGCGTTGACGTCGACCACCCGGAACCCGTGCTCCAGCTCCAGCATTCACCAGGTTGTTTGGGCCCCCCACATATCGGACTACCGGCTGTCGTGTGTGGTCCGCTCTCGACCGATCGAGTGGGGGGATCGACCTATTTCGTCTCCCCGCCGAACGACCCATGTCGATCCTCCCCTGTCACTGTCTACCAATCGCAAGAGGGAGACGATTCCGAGGGAAACGCTTATATAGAAGTGCTGATGATATATTTAGTGAGGCATACACCATGGCACAACAGCAACGCATGGGTGGACAACCGATGTTCATCCTCAACGAGGACAGTCAGCGAACGGAGGGTCGCGACGCCCAGTCGTCGAACATCATGGCCGGGAAGGCGGTCGCCGAATCGGTTCGAACGACGCTCGGCCCGCGCGGCATGGACAAGATGCTCGTCGACTCGGGTGGCGAGGTCGTCATCACGAACGACGGCGCGACCATTCTGGAGGAGATGGACATCGAGCATCCGGCGGCGCAGATGATCGTCGAAGTCTCCGAAACCCAGGAGGCCGAGGTCGGTGACGGGACCACGACCGCGGCCGTCATCGCTGGCAATCTCCTCGCCGAGGCCGAAGACCTCCTCGAACAGGACGTCCACGCGACGACCATCGTCGAGGGCTACCACGAGGCCGCGCGCATCGCCCTCGACGCCATCGAGGATCAGGTACTCGACGTCGAGGTCGACGACGAGCTGCTCGCCCAGGTCGGCAAGTCGAGCATGACGGGCAAAGGAACCGGCGGCCTCACCCCGGCCGAGCTCGCCGAGACCGTCGTCACCGCGATCGGTCACGTCGCCGACGACGATGGCGTCCGCCGCGA
This sequence comes from Halovivax asiaticus JCM 14624, assembly GCF_000337515.1. GTDB lineage: Archaea > Halobacteriota > Halobacteria > Halobacteriales > Natrialbaceae > Halovivax > Halovivax asiaticus. The sequence continues at coordinate 265,413 of NZ_AOIQ01000006.1, read as the reverse complement.
CGATGTCTCCGTCTACACGCAGGTCGGTGCCTCCTCGAGTGCAACCGAACTGGTCGAGGGCATCGTTCTCGACGAGGAGCCGGCTCACGACGCGATGCCATCGACCGTCGAGGACGCCGATATCGCGATCCTCGACGTTGCGCTGGAGATCCAGACCGGCGAGATCGACGCGGAGTACGCGATCGACTCCATCGATCAGCTCAACGCGGCACTCGACGCCGAGGAGAGCGAACTGCGCGGCTACGCCGAGGAGATCGTCGACTCCGGCGTGGACGTCGTCTTCAACACGGACGACGTCGATGACCGCGTCGCCTCGTTCTTGGCGAACGAAGGCGTCCTCGTCTTCGAGGGGCTCGGGAACTCGGACACGCGCAAGATCGCATCGGCCACCGGCGCTCGTCGCGTCGGCGCGCTCGAGGACCTGGACACCGAGGACTTCGGCCACGCCGACCGGATCCGGACGGACTCCTACGGCGACGACGACCTCGCCTTCGTCGAGGGCGGTGCTGCGGCCGAGGCCGTCACCGTCTTCGTGCGCGGCGGCACCGACCACATCGTCGACGAACTCGAACGCGCGGTGGGTGACGCCCTGGACGTCGTCGCGACCGCCCGCGAGTCCGGGGAGGTCGTCCCCGGCGCCGGCGCCAGCGAGATCGCCATCGCCGACCGCATCCGTGCCAAGGCGGCCGGCATCGAAGGTCGCAGTCAGCTCGCCGTCAACGCCTTCGCAGACGCCATCGACGTGATCCCGCGCACGCTCGCCTCGAACACCGGTCGCGATCCGATCGACACACTGGTCGATCTCCGCGCCGAACACGAGTCCGAGGGCCGCGCCGGCCTTGTCACCGACGGCGAGACGGTCACGATCGCCGACCCCGTCGAACACGGCGTCGTCGATCCCGCCGACGTCAAGCGCGAGGCGATCGAGAGCGCGGCCGAGGCCGCGACGATGATCGCGCGCATCGACGACGTCATCGCCGCCGAATAACCGCTCTCCGAGTCGGTTACCGCCGATACGATACGCTCTCAAACTTTTTTGCCAAATTGGGTATCGCCCGCTGTCGGTTTTCACAACGTATTCTGCTATATCCGACTAACTAGTGAGGTAAAATGCAGGATATGTGCGCAACTCTCCCTGTTTCGGGTGACATTCCTCGATAGTGTTAAGTGTTATCATATACCTATGTATGGTGGGATGGTCCGAAACGAGCGGGGAGGACACACTCGGCGTATCGACACCGTGGATGGGACGGCCATCTACCGGGACGAGCGCCACGAGACGTACTACGCTCGAATCCCGTTCGACCAGCGCGATCCCGTGCTGACAGTCCTTCTCTCGCTCGTCGCTCGAACGACGGATCGAGACCGCCTCGAACTCGCGCCGCTCACCGACGTCGTCGATCCGGACGCCCTCGAACGGTTCGTTGCTCACTGGGCAGATTCCGGAACGGACGACGAACCAGTTGCACGCCTTTCGTTCACGTACGAAGGGTGCGACGTTACGATCAGTGCGAGCGGTGAAATCGTCGTCTCACCGGTTGATGGCGTCTCTCCACCGGAGTGAGTGTGTCTTCGTTCGCACCTGTATCGATCGTACTCGATCCCTCTCACCTGTGGACAGCACTGGGTCAGTCCCAGGTGAGGGTGACCGAGTCCCCCGCGGTCACGTCGAACACGTCCTCGCCGCGCCCTCGATTGACGGCGAGTTCGACGAGGCCATGACTGCCCGAGAGTACGACGGGATCGCCTGGATCGACGGCGTCGAACGCCCGCCCGACGGTCGCGGTCGAATCGTCGACGTGAACTGCCTCACGCCCGTCGAGTACCTCGCCAGGGACGTTCGTCACGCAATTGCCGAACTCGTCGACGATCAGGATCTCACCGCGGGCCCGGGTGGACTCGACCTGTGGCTCGGGGAGCTGGTACGCTACCGGATCGTCGATCGGCGTGAGTCCGTCGATCGTGGCGAGGTCGTCCCAGTCGTGGTCGTGTACCGTCGCAGCCATCGGGGCGAAGACGTCTCGACCGTGAAACGTGTGCTCCTCGGCGTCCGCGTCGTCGATCGCGAACCACTCGACGGATTCCGTTCCGGCGAGTCGACGGGCGATAGGAGCGAGGATTCCGTTGTCAGGTCCGACGAGGACGTGTTCGCCGGCGGCACAGACGAGTGCCCGTCGATCCGTCCGTACCCCGGGATCGACGACGATGACGTGAACTGCAGGCGGAAAGGACGGGAGCATCTCCCGCAGCCAGAAGGCGCCGGCGCGAACGTCCTGCCTGGGAAGGTCGTGTGTGACGTCCACGACGCGTGCGTCGCTCTGACTGTAGATGACGCCGGCCATCGCGGCCGGGTACAGCGAGCCGAAGTCTGAAGCGAGTGTGATCATACGACGGGGAAGTATCCGTGTCCGCTTGAGACTGTGGTCGTGCCCGGGTCCTTCCGCAGTCGCCTCACTCGTGGCTCACTCGCGAAGCAGTTCGCGTGCGTTGTGTCGCCAGGTGCGCACGTGTAACACGTCGAGGTCGAGAACGGAGGCGACTTCGCCGGCGTGGATCGTCGCCAGCCGTTCGGCCGAGCGGATCCCAGCTTCGGCGAGTTGGTCGGCGTTTGAGCCACCGACGCCGGTCACGGCAGTCACTGGGGTTGGTCGGGGATACGGCCGTTCGTCCGGCGTTTCGGTCGTGGTCGGGATCGAGCGCTCGCCCGCGTGTTCGAACCCCTGCCAGTCCTCGTCCGCGCTGGCGGCGATCCAGGCTCGTTCTGCGTCGCCCAGTCCCGAGACGGCCTCCGATCGATCGTCGAGGTCTCCTTCTGTCTGGTACGACCAGGGCAGGGAGAAGGTGCGTCGAAGCGCCTCAGCCGCCGATTCCTCCAGTCCGCCATCGAGCAGTTGCCGGTAGGAGTACTCTTTCTCCGCGACACCCGCCGGATCGATCCCGACGGATTCGAGATCGGCTGGCTCGACGCCTGCACCCTCGAGGCGTGACCGCTCGTCGGCTTCGAGTGGTCGGACGCTCGGTGTCTCGATGACGTCGTTATCGCTCGCCATACAGGTTGTCTGACTCTGACGGTCGGTCACCTAAAACGTTACCCTCCCGGCGCCCCTTGAACGAGTGGACGACCGACACCGGTCGATTCAGGCTGTCGTTGAACGGCGTAATCGGGTGCCGGATCGGCCACTCACCGGTACGCGATCCATCTGGCTCTCCGTCATCGCCAGCCGACGACCACGTCGGATCGTCACCGTAATGAGATTGTCGCTGGAACGCAGAGGTATGATTCGAGACGAGCTCGACCGGATCGGCGTCGTCGGTGCAGGAACGATGGGCAGCGGCATCGCCCAGGTGGCGGCGACCGGTGGTTACGACGTCGTGATGCGAGATATCGAACGCGAGTACGTCGACAGCGGGTTCGAGACGATCGAGGACAGCCTCGATCGCCTCGCCGAGCGGGACGCGCTCCCGGACGACCCACAGACGATTCGCGACCGGATCGAGGGAACGACGGACCTGGCAGACCTGGCCGAGTGCGACGTCGTCATCGAGGCCGCCCTCGAGAAACTCGACGTCAAGCGGGACATCTTCGCCGACCTCGAAGCGGCCTGTGACGACGACGTCGTGCTCGCGACGAACACGAGCACGCTATCGATCACGTCGATCGCCGGCGACCTCGATCGTCCGGAGCGCGTCGTCGGCCTGCACTTCATGAATCCCGTCCCGATCATGGAGGGCGTGGAGGTCGTGGTCGGCGAGAAGACCGTCGACGACGCCGTCGACCTGGCCCACGAGTTGGCCGAGGATCTGGGGAAGACGACCTGGGAGTCCGACGACAAACCGGGCTTCGTCACGAACCGCATCCTCATGCCGTGGATCAACGAGGGAATCCGCGCCTTCGACGAGGGTGTCGCCTCGAAGGAGGATATCGACGCCGGCATGGAACTGGGAACGAACGTGCCGATGGGGCCGCTCACCCTCGCCGATCACATCGGCCTCGACATCTGCCTCCACGCATCGGAGACGCTGCACGAGGAACTCGGCGACCGGTACAAGCCTGCGTACCTCCTGAAGCGCAAGGTCGAAGCCGGCGATCTCGGGAAGAAGACGGGCGAAGGATTCTACGAGTACGACTGACGGTTCCGTTTTTTTTTGTCGTTTGTCGTCTCTCCGATCACCCGCAAGCGTCCTCTTGCCGTTTCTCGCCATTTCTCCGTTGAGGGCCGCAGTCCAGTGTAAATTTTAGATTGGTCGATCGAACGCCTGGGAATGAGGCCTATCGGTGGAGCGGTTCGGACGCCATCGTCTGGCGCAGTTCGTCGAGTTCCCCTCGAGAAACGCCGGTATCGAACCGCTGGATGACGGTGTAGACTTCCTCGCGCGCGAGTTTGACGTCACCCGTTCGAACGACGTCTTTCGACCGCTGGCGCAGTTCTCGGAGGGTGCCGACCGCGAGTAGATACGGAATCGCCCAGGCAGAGAGGTTGTTTCCGCGGTGCTCGGGGAGGATTTCGAGGTAACGGTGCGCGTCGTCGAGGTAGCGCTCCGCCCGATCGACGACGCGACGGACGACCGTGGTTACCTCCTGGTGATTGTCGGTGTCGGTGACGGCGTCGGGCGCGACCGCTTCCTCGGCGAGCCACTCGGCGGGGAGGTAGACGTTGTTCTCTTCGTGGTAGTCCGACCGGACGTCTTTCGCGATGTTGACGAGCTGCAACAACAGGGCGAACGACCGTGCGTTGTCCCTGAGCTCCGCGGTGCGTTCTGGGGAACTATCACGGACGAGGAGTTCCGTGATGAGCGTCCCGACGGTGCCGGCGGCGTACCAGCAATATTCTTCGAGTTCGTCTATCGTCTGGAGACGAAGTCCACCCTCGTCGGCGTAGCGTTCGGTGAACATCGCCATGCCGCCGACCAGTTCCCGGATCGGGTCGCGCATGAGCTCGCGAGGTTCGTCGTCGAGGGTCTCGAACGCCCGAAAGACTCGCGCGGTCTCCGCGACGACCGTCCAGTCGGCGGATCGCTCGTCCGGCTCCGGGAGCCACGGGCTGACCGCGTCCACGAACTGGTCGACGGTGTACTCGTCGGTCGGATCCAACAGTCTATCGTACTCGGTGAGGAGGTCGGACTGGGCGGACGGGGGAACGTGACCGGCATCTTCGATCGTATCGGCGATCCGACAGAGGAGATAGCCGACGCAGATCTGGCGTGCCATCGGCTCTTCGAGGCGGTCGATCGTGATCGAAAAGGTTCTCGAGACGCCGTGGACCGCGTCGAAACACCAGTCGAGATCGGACGACAGTGCTGGTGAAGGGGAGCCGGAACTCATCTGGTTGCTGGACGTACGGGCCTGGGTGGGAAAAACCTCGGGGGCGAGCCACGGCCGGGACGATTCGGCTGCAGACATCGGTGCGGCTAGCGGGTCTACACCAGCGTCGAGCGTGGCCGATTGATAACTGTAAAGGAGAGCGGCCCGCTACCGGGCGTATGGATTTCACGCTCTCACCGGAGCAACAACAGATCCGTGACATGGTCGCGGAGTTCGTCGACGAGGAGGTCGTCCCACGCGCAGCCGAAATCGACCACGAGGACGCGTTCCCTCACGATCTCGTCACCGCAATGGGCGAACTTGGATTGATGGGGATGCCGTTCCCCGAGGAGTACGGTGGCGCCGGACTCGACTACCACTCCTACGCGATCGGGCTCGAAGAGATCTCTCGCGGCTCCGGCGGACTCGGAACTATCGTCGCCGCGCATACCTCACTGGCGGGGAACATGCTCTACGAGTTCGGGGACGAGTCCCAGAAAGAACAGTACCTGACGCCGCTTGCGGAGGGGCAGGATGTCGGCGCATTTGCGCTGTCCGAGCCCGGTGCGGGAAGCGACGTCCCCGCGATGGAGACCACCGCGGAGCCGGTCGGCGACGGTGCCGACCACGCCGACGCTGAGCCGGATGCCTACCGCCTGAACGGCGGTAAGCTCTGGATCTCGAACGGATCCGAAGCGGAGACGGTCACCGTCTTCGCGAAGACCGATCCCGAAGCGGGCAACAAAGGCATCTCGTCGTTCGTCGTCCGCCCGTCGGAAGACGACGGTTTCTACGTGGAGGGAACGGAGGACAAACTCGGCGACAAGGGCTGTCCGACCGCCGAACTCAGGTTCGACGACCTGGAGATTCCAGCCGACCGACGCCTCGGGGACGAGGGTGATGGGTTCGTGCAGGCACTCAAGACGCTGAACGGCGGCCGTATCACGATCGCCGCTCGCGGGGTCGGCATCGCCCGGGCGGCGTTCGAGGAGGCTCGCGATTATGCATCCGACCGCGAACAGTTCGGCCAGCCGATCGGGGAGTTCCAGGCGATCAAGCACAAACTCGCCGACATGGACACGAAGATTCAGGCCGCGAAACTCCTGATGCACAAGGCGGCGGACAACAAGATTCGCGGCGAGGAGTACATCAAGGAGGCTGCACAAGCGAAACTCTACGCCAGCGAGGTCTCGCGAGAGGTGGCCAACGAGGGCATCCAGATCCACGGCGGCTACGGCTATACGAAGGACTTCCCCGCCGAACGCTTCTACCGCGACGCGAAACTCAACGAGATCTACGAGGGAACGAGCGAAGTCCTGCGGAACACGATCGGCGATCGACTGCTCGAGTAAGCTGGTCGACCGTTCAGGAGAGCCGATCGACTGGACGACTGAGTCGATTGCTTCGAGAGCCGATCGACTGCTCGGGAGAGCCGAACGATTGTTCGAATGGGCGATCGGTTGGCCTCGACGCTCCGGCTGGGGCTCGGAAACTGTCTTCGTCGGGGGGCAAAAGTGACAGAAAAACGATTGGTGTCGGGGCTGGACCGGAGCGTGAAACCTGCCGAGAAGCCTCCGTAGCGACTGGCATTCTTGCTGCAGTGACGAACAGGATCCCGGATCGATTCACCAAGACTCATTATACAGGCTGGATAAGTATTCGCTAATGAGCGAACAGTACGACGTAATCGTGGCGGGCGCTGGGCCCGCTGGCGCCCAGTGTGCGCGCGACTTGGCGACACGGGGGTACGACGTGGTCGTCCTCGAGACGGAGAGCGAGGACGCCTTCCCCACGACGAGTAACAAGTCGACGGCCGGAACGTTCCCGTCGATGATCACCTCGTTCGGCGTCCCCGACGACGTGGTGATGAACTTCACCGACAAGGTCGTTCTCGAGTCGCCGAACAATCACTACACGCGACACCATCCGGGTGCGGTCCTCGAATTTGCCGACTTCAAGCAGTGGCTCGTCGAGGACGGACGCGAAGCGGGCGCCGAGTACCGGTTCGATGCACGCGTTACCGGCCCCGTGATGGAGAACGGCCAGATCGCGGGCGTCGAGTACAACGGATCCGAGGAAGTACGCGCCGAGATCACGATCGACGCGACGGGCCCCAGCGCACCGCTCGCGAAAGCGCTGAACGTGAGCAAACTCGAACGGGAAAACCACGCCATCGGCATCGAGTACGAACTCACCGGCGTCGACCTGAATCACCCAGACTTCGGTGACCTCTCCGACGCGATGATGCTCCGGCTCGATCACGACCTCGCTCCGGGCGGCTACTCCTGGATCTTCCACACCGGGGCGGACGAGGCCAAGGTCGGCCTCTGTTACATCCAGAACGACAGTCACAGACAGAACGCCCGTGATGGCTTCTCGGTCGACGACTACATGGAGTACTGGCTCGATAGGGACCCCCGCTTTGCCGACGCCGAGCGCAAGGAAGGTGTCCAGCACCGCGGTTCGGCCCACATCCAGATGCCCGGCGACCTCTCGACGGATCGGTTCATGGCCATCGGCGACACGGTCCCCTCTATCGATCCGATCTGGGGGGAGGGAATCCACAAAGGTATGAAGTCGGCACGCGCAGCCGCCATCACCGTCGAAGCTGCCCTCGACAAGGGGATGACCGACACGAGCGCCGAGCAGATGAGCATCTACGATCGGCTCTGGCATCGAGACGTCGCACCCAACCAGCGGCGGCGCCTCCTGATGACCGAACTGCTCTATCTGGCCGACAACGATCGATACGATCGGTTCATGGAGGACCTCCACGGGATGGACGAGGCGACGATGCGGAAGCTGAACAACGGCAATCCGCTCGCGGTTGCGAACCTGCTTCACTTCGACGACAGGGCGCTGCTCACCGAATTCGTCCGGGACAAAGTCGCCATCGACTTCGACGGCTTCTTCCCAAAACCGTTCAACAAGCGCCGGAGTAACGCGTCGGCAGCCTTCGAGTTCGACTGACGCGTCGATCGTCGAATCGCGTTTTCCGGTTGGTCCGTTCTATCTTTCCCGGTGAGGATGCGCCGTGCGTGTCGGTCACGCTGTCTGTTCCGTGAGCCACGAGACGTGTTCGTCGAGTCGGTCCTGGCCGGCGTCGGTGAGTGTGTACACGTCGTGGAGGCCGTCCGTGCGCTTTTCGACGAATCCGGCGTCGACCAGTGCGGAGAGCGAGCCGTAGAAGCCGCTCGGATCGATCCGTTGCTCGTAGTGTGATTCGAGGGCGGATTTCACCTGTTGGCCACGCCGTTCTTCGGAGCCGGCGAGCAGGTAACAGATGTCGCGCCGCCGGCCGCTCTGGAGCCACCTGGACATACGGGACTCTCACGCGAGCGTCGTGTCGGGTGTTTCGGTTTCGCCCGATCGCGACCGCCCGCTCGATCGAGTGTCCGCCGGCTATCGACAGGTTCCCGTACCTCGGCGAGTGACGAGAACGTATGACCGACGACGCGGTCACGAAACGGGCACATGGGATCGTCGCGAGGTACCACGAGACCGACGACGAGCGGATTCTCACATTTGAGGACGAATCGGGAGACGGGACGGCGGCCGTCGCCCAGAACATCGACGGATACGCGATGTTGAAGGTCCGTACGGCGTCCGACGGAGACGAACTCGAACGCTATTACGGATTCGACATGGCGCTCGATCACGTCGGAGAGCGCCTCGCTGTCGCGCCAACTGCACTGCCGATTCCGGACCCGGCCAGCGACATGGGAATGTAGTGTCACCCACGAGCTACCCACCACTTTGGTCGAGACCGCCGCCACGAAAGCGGGACCCCTAAGTAACGCCGGCCGAAGTATTCGGCACGAACCGTGACTTCAGCCCGTTTCCCGTCGCCGATCGAGAGCACCTCGCGATTTACGGGGCTCCTCACGGCGACGGCCCTTGGCGTCTATCTACTGATTCTCGTTGGGGCGACGACGTCGATCACCGAGGCCGCTGCCTCGTGTTCGACCTGGCCCGGGTGTGGCCAGCCGGTCGATCCGATTACCGAGACCGAACTGGCGATCGCCCTGGGACACCGGATCGCCGCACTTGTCGTCGCCGGCCTCGTTCTCGTCTCGACGGCGGTCGCCTGGCTCGGGGACAGCTCTCGACGTGTTCGCTACACACTCTCGCTCGGACTCGTCCTCTACGGCGTGCAGATCGCCGTCGGCGCCGTGACGGCGACGATGGGGCCTGACGCGATCGTTCCCGGCCTCCACCTCGCGCTCGGCGTGGTCGTTTTCGGTGCCGTCGTCCTCGCACTCGCCTGGGACCTGGAACTGGCCACGGGAACGGCGGAGTCGATCGACCGTTCCGTCGCCACGACACCCGCTGAACCCGTAGTCGATGCCGCGGAAACGGCCGGACGATCACTCCCCGAGAGCCGCCTCGGACGCGTTCGCCTCCTCGCGAAAGCCTATCTCTCGATGACCAAACCGCGATTGATGTGGCTCCTCTGTCTCGTCGCCGCGGCTGGGATGGCACTCGCCGCCGGCCCTGCTCTCGACGCGGGGACCGTCGTTGCGACACTTGCCGGCGGGGTTCTCGCGATCGGGGCGTCGGGCACGTTCAATCACGTCCTCGAACGAGACGTCGATCGACGGATGAATCGGACGTCCGATCGACCCCTGGCGCTGGATCTCGTCCCGGTCAGAAACGCCATCCTGTTCGGCTTCCTCCTCGCGGGCGCCTCGCTCTCGGTCTTTCTCACCGTCAACGTCCTCGCGGCCGCACTCGGACTGCTCGCGATCGCCTTCTACAGCGTCGTCTACACGCTAGTGTTGAAACCCAATACGGTCCAGAATACGGTCATCGGTGGCTTCGCCGGCGCGCTCCCGGCGCTCATCGGGTGGGCGGCCGTCACGAACGAGATCGGCGTCCCCGCCCTCGCGCTCGCGGGACTTATCTTCCTCTGGACGCCGGCGCACTTCTACAACCTGGCGTTGGCCTACCGCGACGACTACGAGCGTGGCGGTTTTCCGATGCTATCGGTCGTTCGCGGTGAAACTGTCACGCGAAAACACATCGTCTACTACCTCGGAGCGACCCTCGTCGGCGCCGCCGGACTCGCCTGGGTCACCGACCTCGGCGCCATCTACGCGGGAGCCGTCGCCGTCTTCGGGGCGATCTTCCTCTGGGCAGCCGTGGAACTACACTTCACCCAGACTGAACGCGCAGCGATGCGCACCTTCCACGCCTCGAACGCCTTCCTCGGTGCCGTCCTCGTCTCGATTCTCGTCGACGCGATGCTCGTCCTGTAAGCCAAGCCCACCGGTGACGATCGACGCTCGAAACGAGGCAAAGAAAACCCGTAGCGGTTGTTACTGCCGAGCGTCGGCGATCCGGTCGAAGTCGTCGTCGGTAAGTTCGACGTCCACGGCACCGACGTTTTCCTCGAGTTGTTCGGGCGTCCGCGCGCCGACGATCGGCACGCAGGTGAATCGATCCTGGTCCATCAGCCAGCGCAGCGAGACCTGCGCGGGCGTCGCGTCCCGTTCGTCGGCGACGGCCTCGACCGCGTCGAGGACGTTCCAGGCGGTGTCGGTCGCGTAGTACTCGCCGAAGCGATCTTCGAGCGTCGCGCGCGACCCGTCCGGGGCTTCGACGGAGCCGTCGTCGGCGCGGTCGTACTTCCCGGTGAGGAAGCCGCCGGCCAGCGGCGAGTAGGGGCAGACGGCGAGGTCCTGATCGGCACAGAGATCGAGGTAGTCCCCGACCTGATCGTAGTGAGCGGCGTTGACCATCGGCTGGGTGACGTCGAAGCGCTCCAACCCCTCGACGTCGCTGGTCCACAGCGCCTTGGTCAACTTCCAGGCGGCCATCGACGAGGCGCCGAGGTAGTTGACTTTCCCCTCGCGGACGAGCTCCGTCAGCGTCTGCATGGTCTCGCGGATGGGTGTCTCGTCGTCCCAGCGGTGGATGTAATAGAGGTCGAGGTAGTCCGTTCCGAGCCGATCGAGCGTCCCCTCGATCTGACGGCGAATGTGCTTGCGTCCGAGCCCGGAGTCGTTCGGACCGGGTTCGCCCCAGCCGTCGAACGGGAAGTAGACCTTCGAAGCGAGGACGAAGTCCTCACGGTTTCGGCCCTCCAGCCACTCGCCGATCCACTCCTCGCTCGTGCCGTCGGGATCGCCGTAGACGTTCGCCGTGTCGATGAAGTTGATTCCGTGGTCCGCGACGGCGTTGAGGAGGTCGTGGGCTTCCTCCTTCGTGGTTTCGACCTCGTCACCGTGGCGCTTGCCGAAGCGCCAGGTGCCGAAGCAGAGTCGCGATACCGTCGTGCCGGTGTTGCCGAGCGTGACGTACTCCATAGGCGGGTGGGTGTTTCATCGGCACCGAAAAAACCCCTCGGGTGGCGGAACACTCCCTGCTCGTGGCGTGCGGTTCCACCCGTGGCCGCCGTCTCGGCCGGGAGAAGCGACGCCGATATCGGTGTGTCACTTACCCCAGTCGAGCCGATCGCCGGATTCGACATCCCGCTCGGTCGTCCAGTCGAGTGTCACTTCGAGGACGTACTGGCCTCGACCAGGATAGCGATGTTCCTCACCGTCCTCGTCGGGGTCGGGGGCCGGTGCACGGTGAATTTGCGTGATCGTCCCCGACGCGTCGGCGTAGACGATGTCGATCCCGAAGTCCATCTCACGCATGACGAAGGTCCGGTCGGCGACGCGGTCGAAGATGAAGAGCATCCCGTGGTCGTCGGCGAGGGACTCGGTGGCGCTCAGGCCCAGCTGCCGCAACTCGTCCGTGTCAGCGACCGCGGCTGTGACGGATCCCAGCCGCTCCCCGTCCGGCGTCGAGACGGTCACCGGCGTCGTCTCGTACCCGGGGAAAACCGGTCGCTCGTCGGACACGGGCGCGGTCTCGTTCGTCGATTCGTTCGGCGGCTGGGGCTCGCCGCCGGTACACCCGCTCAATCCGACGGCCGTAGCCGTCGCCCCGACGGTCGCGAGGTAGTTGCGTCGGGTTCGCGCGGGATCGCCACGCCCCATGCGGTCGGTCTACACCACTCCGAGTAATAAACGCCGGCGACGGTGGTGCGCCGCTGGCAGGGGTCCATGGGAACTGGACGACGGGGAAATCGGATGGCGTCCCGACCTCCATCACGCCTCGCTCTCAGCCGAGTTTCGGTGCCAGTTCGTCTTCGAAGAACTCGAAGAACGCTTCCTGGTCGGGGCCGATCTGGTGGAAGTAAACGTGGTCGAAGCCGGCGTCGACGGCGGTCTCGAACGAGTCGATCCAGGGTTCCGGATCGGGATCGGTGAGCGTCGCCGACTCGGCGATGTCGTCGCGGTCGACCATGGCCGCGGCCTGTTCGAAGTGTTTCGGCGTGGGGAGTTCCTGGCCCAGTTCGCCCGGGAGCGAACCGTTCGGCCAGGTCTCGTAGATCGTGTCGACTGCCGCGGACTCGCTCTCGGCGTAACAGCCGTGGAGCTGGGTGATCCGGGGTCCTGAACCGCCAGCGTTCTCGAACGCGTCGACGACGTCTCCCTTCGGGCCCGAACACCAGAGCCCGTCGCCGTGGTCGGCCGCCCATCGGGCCGCTTTCGGGCCGAACGCGCTCACGACGGTCGTGGGTTGCTCGTCGGGGCAGGTGAACAGTTTCGCGTTCTCGACCGTGTAGTGGTCACCGCGGTGACTCGTGTTCTCACCGGTCCAGAGCGACCGCATCACGTCGAGCGCTTCCGCCAGCTTCTCGAGTCGGACCGCGTGCTCTGGCCAGCGTTCGCCGGTCACGTGTTCGTTCAGGTTTTCTCCCGTCCCGACGCCGAACGTGAACCGATCGCCAAGGAGGACGGCGACGGTGGCGACGGCGTGGGCGACGTTCACCGGATGGATGCGCATGGTCGGGCAGGTGACGCCGACGCCGACGTCGATCTCGTCAGTTGCAGTGGCGATACCGCCGAGGGTCGTCCAGACGAACGGTGACTCGCCCTGGGCTGTCACCCACGGGTGGATGTGATCGGAGATCGAGACGAAGTCGAACCCGGCCGCTTCCGCGCGCCTGGCCTGTTCGATCAATGCGTCCGGGCCGTGCTCCTCGCTGGACAGGGTATAGCCGACGTTCGTCATGGTGACAGCGTCGACCACGGGCCGACGCATATCGGTTGGGCCTGCCATGGGGAATAGGTCCGATCAGGACTGGCCATCGGTTCCTCGATCGAGTCCCGGAATCGAACGCCTTACCCCGGCCGGTTGCGTACCCCGGCGCATGAATCCGGTCGTCGTGGCCGAGGACGTGGCCAAGCGGTACGGCGAGACGGTCGCCCTGGACGGCGCGTCGCTCTCGATCGACGCGGGCGAGGTGTTCGCGCTCATCGGGCCGAACGGCGCCGGCAAGACGACACTCGTTCGAGCGCTCACCGGAACCGTCTCCCCAGATTCGGGCTCGGTCTCCGTGCTCGGGACCGCACCTGCCGACGTCGACGCCAGCCGCCTCGGCGTGCTCCCCCAGTCGTTCTCGCCGCCCGACCGACTGAGCGCACGCGAACTACTCGCCTACTACGCGTCGCTGTATCCGGAGTCGCGCGATCCCGACACCGTACTGGCCGAGGTCGGGCTCGCAGACTCGGCGGAGACGTGGTACGAGAACCTCTCCGGGGGCCAGCAGCGCCGTGCGTGCGTCGGGAGCACGCTGCTCAACGACCCTGACGTGCTCGTGCTCGACGAACCGACGACGGGGATCGACCCCGCCGGTCGACGGACGATCCACCGGTTGATCGAGGACCTCGCGGCTGATGGCACGACCGTCCTTCTCACGACCCACGACATGGCGGAGGCCGAGCGACTGGCAGATCGTGTCGGCCTGCTCGCCGACGGCACCGTTCTCGACGTTGGGTCGCCGGCCGCGCTCGTCGATCGCCACGCCGGGTCGGACCGGCTCGTGGTCGACCTGGCCGAGACGGAGACCGATACCGAGTCCCCGATGACGGCGGCTGATCTCGTCGCTACAGCGCGCGAAACACTCCCCAACCGGATCGAGCGTGACCGATCGCGCCTGGTCGTCCACGACGTCGATCCAACCGACATCGGGTCGGTGGCGGACGACCTGTCGACGGCAGGAATCGAGTACACCGGCCTCCGTTGGACGGAACCTGGCCTCGAAGCTGTTTACTACGCGCTCGCGGACGCGGAGACCGATGCCGTGACGGGCGGTCCCGAGTCGGTCGCTGGTGAGGCGAGTGTGACGTCGAATCCGCCGATCTCCGATGTGGGAGGTGGTCGACCGTGACGGCCGTCGACTCGCCCGCCGCACGCGTTCGCCGGATCCGCGGTGCGGTGAGTGCCGGCTGGCGGGCGTTCGTCAGGCGGCGGACGGCCGTCTTCTTCACGTTCTTCTTCCCGGCGATCCTCGTGATCATCTTCGGGGCGCTCGTTCGGACCAGCTCGGGCAGTGGCGGGCTGTTCGCGGAACCGGCGGGTTACTACGTCCCCGGCTACCTCGCCACCGTCGTGCTCTTTACGCCCCTCTCCCGGATGAGCAGCGAGGTGGCTCGCCATCGGGAGGGCAACCGATTCGAGAAGCTCGCGACGACGCCGCTCGGACGCACCGAGTGGCTCCTGGCGCAGACGATCGTCAACGCGGTCATCATCACGATCGCGGCCGCGCTGATCCTCGTGCTTGTCGTCGCTCTCACCGGTGCGACCGTCGCGCTCTCGCCGCTGTTACTCGTGTACGTTCTCGTCGGCGTCGTCGGCTTCTGCGGACTGGGTGCAGCCCTCGGGAGCTACACCGAATCGCAGGACGGCGCCGTGGCGGCGAGCAACGCGATCGGGTTGCCGGTGCTCTTTCTCTCCGCGACGTTCGTGAATCCGTCGCAGCTGCCCGCGTGGTTCCTCCCGCTGGTCGATCTCTCACCGCTCTCGTACTTCGCTCGCGGGGTTCGGGCGGCGACGTATCCGGCAGCCGACTACGGCCCCGTTCTCGGCTTCGACCCGGTGATCGGGAACCTGCTCGTCCTCACGGGCGCGTCGCTCGTCCTGTTCTGGATCGGTGCCCGGTCGATTCCGCAGACTGAATCGTGAGTCGGCTGCGCGTCGAAGCGTTCGGTGGGATCAGGTGGCCGTTTCGGTCAGAACGTGTATCCCCAGATGTGGTTGAGCATGAGGTACGTCACAATTCCGAGGACGAGACTCAGGATCCACGATCCGGCGGCGACTCGACCGACGCGAGCGTGGATGCTGTCACGCAACTCCGCTGGCGTCCGGGTCAGGCCGAGCAAGAGCGCGTAGAGGACGACCGGCACCGCGACCATCGATAGCACGATGTGGACGGCGAGCATGAGGAGGTACGCGTAGTACGCGGGGTCGGGCCCCTCGAAGTACTTCGTCCCGCCACCGCCCACTTTGAGGAGGTAGACGACCAAGAACAGCAAGATCGTCCCGAAGGCGCCGGCCATGGCGCGTCGATGTGCGTTCACCCGACCGTTCCGGATCCAGTACCAACCCGCGATCAGCAGGGCGGTCGTCGTCGCGTTGATGACGGCGATTGCGTGCGTGAGGAAGTTGGTCTGGCCCTGGGTGAGATCCGGGTAGATCGGTACGTCGAGGAGGAAAGTTCCGAGGACGAGTCCGTACCCGAGTACGGTCAGGACGATCGTACTCGCCGCCGTCCGGGTGCGGATCCACTCGCGAAGTCGGACAGTACTCATTACGTGGTTCTTTCGAGTCGATCGCTTTCCCTCTTGCCTTCCGTGGCGCGACTCATTCGGCTTCGAGTTCGAAGGGAAGGTGATCGAGTCGTTTGCGTGCTTCGCGAGTCAGGTCGAACCGATAGCGTTCGGTCGTCGGTTCTCCGCCTGTCGATCCGTGCTGGGTGTAGACCACGCGGTCGACGGTAACCGACGCTGGCAGCTGATTTGCGACGACGATCGCACGTACTCCCGTGCCCGGTTCGAGCACCGCCGACCCTGGCCACCACGTCTCGGGAAGTGACGTTCGCCCCGGCGTGAGGAGGGTCGAGGCCTCGTACATGAAGCCGTCGGTGCCGATAAAGCGCGTCTGCGATGGGCCACGCCATTGCCGGGGCTGGGAGGTCGTGTTTCTGACCTCGAAGGCCGCGACGGCTCGTTCGAGCGCCGGTCTGGTCCCCGGTGTCTCGACGAGGCGAGAGATGTCGACCGCCTCGTCGAACCCCACGAGTGCGAGTGCGAGGAGGTCGCCTGTCACGGACAGGGGTCGCGTGGGGGACGATTCCGCCTCGATTTCGAAGGTCGGGGCGTCCGGTGATCGCGTGTCCACGGCCATCGTCTGTGACGTCGAGTGATCGGGCGGTTGTTCGCCGGTGATCGACTCGTAGGCCGCTTTGAGTTCGAGAAACTGCTCGCGGCAGCCACCCTGATCCGGGTGGTGCTCGGTCAGGAGCGCCCGATACCGCTGTCGGACCGTCGCGAGCGACGCGTCCGATGAGAGACCGAGAACCTCGTAGGGACGCTCCATTGTCGTTCGTATCGACTCGCGTCCGGAAAAAGAGTCTTTCTGCTCACGATCGCATTCCAGCCCCGTCGCCGGTCCATTACACCCGACACGTTCGTCCGTCCACTACAGCCGGCACCGTGATGAACCCACTCCACTGGTCTGGCAATCACCCAGCGGGAGCGCCTGTCTGTTCCGGTCTCACGTCGATCCCGTCTGCAGCGGATCGACGTCGTCGACCGGAAGGACCGAGTAATCGACGGTGAGGATGTCGCTGGTCGCGCGAATTTTACCGACGAACGTGGAAATCTCTTCTAGCTGCCCTTCGAGGACGAACAGCTCCATACAGAAGTGATCGCCGACGTGACTGTGGAAGTTCGATGTCACGAGTTGTTCGTACTCGTGGCGCAGCGAGATCATCCGCTCTTCGACCGTGGTCGTCTCGTAATCGAAGAGGACGGTGACGACGCCCATGAGCGTCCGATCCTCGAGTCTGGTTTCTTCGAACTCGCCGAGGAGTGAGCGTGATGCTTCTCGAACGACCTCGCTTCGGCCCGTGTACCCGTGTTCGTCGGCGAATTGGTCCAACCGGTCTAAGAGTTCGTCCGGCATCGAGACGCTAACAACTGTCATATGCTAATACTCGGGGGCGCTGTTATTAAAATGTACGGAGACAGCCGAGATTGTGCGTATTGCCGGGCAGCCACTGGCTCGGGTCGAGAAGGGGGAGTCCAAACGCCCGTCTCTCATCGGTAGCCTCGGGAACCTACGGACACCGGCCTGCGTCGGCCGTCCGGTAACTGTTTGCACAACCTCACTCGAAACCGCCGATTGAAGATAAAATCTTTTCATGGATGCGCCCTGACCCTGTGGTATCACCTGGTGGCCCCATGGTTACGATGGATACAGCGGATATCGAGACGGATTTGAGCCTGTTCAAGTACGACACCTTAGAACAGCTCCCCCCGGAGTATCGAACGTTGTCGGAATCCGAGCGCACGCCGCGCATCGAAGCGGCGCTCGACGAACTCGGCGACGAAGCCGTCGTCCTGGGACACAATTACCAGCGTCGAGAGATCGTCGAACACGCCGATTTCGTCGGGGACTCCTACGAGTTGTCGAAACGAGCCGCCGAGGCCGACGCCGAGTACGTGATCTTCGGCGGCGTCACCTTCATGGCCGAGTCCGCGGATATCATCACGGACGACGACCAGACCGTGATCCTTCCGAGTATGGAAGCGTCGTGCCCGATGGCGGGGATGGCCGAGGCCCTGCAGGTCGATGCCGCGTGGGCCGAGATCACGGCCGCCGCACCCGACGCGGAGATCATCCCGATCACGTACATGAACTCCTACGCCGACCTGAAGGCATTCTGTGCGAGTCAGGGCGGCCTCGTCTGTACCTCCTCGAACGCCCACCGCGCGTTCGAATGGGCGTTCGAACGCGGTGACAAGGTGCTCTTCCTGCCGGACAAGCACCTCGGAGAGAACACGGCTCACCGACTCGGGATGGAGGACGAGGTGGCGACGTGGGATCCCTGGGACCCTGCGGGGAAGGACCCGGACGAGGTCGTCGAGTCCGACATCATCTGCTGGGACGGCTACTGTCAGGTCCACGAGCGCTTCACCGCCGAACACGTCGAACAGGTGCGCGAGGACCACCGGGGCGCCCGGGTCGTCGTCCATCCGGAGTGTCGTCGCGAGGTCGTCGAAGCTGCCGACGTCGTCGGTTCGACGAGTACCATCTGCGAGACGATCGAGACAGCGGATCCTGGCGAGACGTGGGCGATCGGCACCGAGATCCACCTGACCGAGCACCTCCAGCGCTGGCATCCCGAGGTCGAGGTGCTCCCGCTGTGCGGCGACGCCTGCATGGACTGCAACGCCATGCGCCAGATCGATCCGAACTACCTTGCCTGGGTCTTGGAAGAATTAGTAGCGGGTCGGGAACGAAACGTCATTGAGGTCGCGGCCGACGAGAAGGAACTCGCTGGCGTCGCCCTCGAACGGATGCTGGAGGTCTGAGTCGATGGTGAACGACGACCCCGCGGCTGCACCGACTGCGGAGACGGACGATCGGACGGACGTTCTCGTCGTCGGTTCCGGGATCGCCGGCTGTGCCGCCGCGCTCGGCGCGGCCCGGGACGGTGCTGCGGTCTGTCTGTTGACGAAGGCCAGCCGGCCGGACGAAGCGAGTACCGACTGGGCACAGGGAGGCATCTCGACCACACGAGGTGATCCGGAATCGCTCAAGCAGGACGTGCTCGCAGCGAGTGCCGGAACTGCCGACGACGCGGCGGTCGACGTCCTGGTGGAGAACGCCGACGAGGCCGTCCAGGACGTCCTCGTCGACACGCTCGACGTCGATTTCGACCGCGAGGGGGAGAAGTTCGATTACACGCGCGAGGCGGCCCACTCCACCGAGCGGATCCTCCACGTCGACGCCTCGACGGGAACGCACATTCTCCGGCCGTTCTTGCAGTACGTCGACGACCACGACCGGATCGACGTTCGCGACGACACTGCCGCGCTCGATCTGCTCACTCACGAGGGGGCGGTCCACGGCGTCCTGACCGACGAAACCCCCTCCGGCCATCCGATCTACGCGACGCGGACGATCCTCGCGACCGGCGGCATCGGCTCGCTCTACGGTCGGTCGACGAACCCGGACGGCGCGACGGGGGACGGCATCGCCATGGCCGCACTGGCCGGGGCCGATGTCGCGGACATGGAGTACGTCCAGTTTCACCCGACGGCCTACGCGGGCGAAGATCCGTTCTTGCTCTCGGAGGCCCTCCGGGGCGAAGGCGCTCACCTGCTGAACGCTGATGAGGAGAGATTCATGCCCGACGTTCATCCGGACGCCGAACTCGCACCGCGCGACGTCGTCGCGCGGGCCGTCGCCGACGAACGTGACCGGACCGGTGAGGTGTTCCTGGACGTGAGTACGCTCGCGGAACCGTTCGCCGATGCGTTCCCGAATCTGGCCAGCAAGTGTGTGGATCGCGGTATCGAGTCCGAGCGCATTCCGGTCGCGCCGTGTGAACACTTCCTCTGCGGCGGTATCCACGTCGACGATCGTGGCCGGACGTCGCTCGCAAATCTCTTCGCAGTCGGCGAGTGTTCCCGGACGGGCGTTCACGGGGCGAATCGCCTGGCCAGCACGAGTCTCCTCGAAGGGCTGGTCTGGGGGCTCCGATCGGGCGAGACCGCGGCGGACGCCGGCTCCGTCGAGCCGGTTGGCCCCGAGACCGTCGATCCGCCGGAACTCAGAAACACTGACCCCGAACTTCCGGCACGATTCGCCGGCGAGAAGTTCACCCGACTGCGCCGGACGATGGACGCGTCACTCGGTCTCGAACGCGACCTCGACGACGTCGCCCGGGCCGGGAGCGTGTTCCGGCGTCTCAAGGGCGAGGTCGACGCATACACCAGGACACGTACCTCCCGGTCGCTGTACGAACTCCGCAACGCCTGTGTGACTGCCCTGCTGATCGCCCAGGCCGCTCGTGAGAACCCTGAATCCGTCGGCTGTCACCACGTCGTCGACGACTCGGTGGCAAACGAAGCCCCGGGCCAGTAACCACCGGCGAGCACTTCTCTGTCATCAGTTTCCGCAACGAGCGACGGGATACCAGCTGTCGACAGTAGCTCGTCGACTCCATTCCCGATTCGTTACTCCCAGTACTCGGGAGCGAGAGCGGCGAAATCAGCGAGTTCAGGTGCCATCCATACGAGCACGTCCTCGTCGTCCAGTCCGATCGCTTCGTAGCGACCGTCGCTGGTCCAGACGTTTTCGCGGTCCGTCTGGGCCCCGCGTGATTCGGCCCAGTGACGGACGTGCTCGAAGCCAGTTTCGGCGGCCGCAGTGTCGGCGAACCGGATCCGCCAGTACCACCCGTAGGCGCCATCGTCGCGTTCGAACCCGGTGAACGCGTCCCCGCGCCACTGGTCGGTCACGGGAGCGCGGTAGCGGATCAGCGAGGCGTACACCTCGTCCGTCGCCTCCGGACTGCGAGTGTAGACCGCCTCGGTGGGAAGGGCGCCCGCCTGCCAAAGGGTCGTAAAGAGTGCCTGCATCCCGAGCCGCTCGGTGTCGAGCAGGGTCCAGCCGTCACCCGGTTCTGATGGGGCCGTAACCGGTTCGGGATGTCGATCCGGATACCACGCCGGATGCAGGATCTGCCCCGAGGAGATGGGTGGGTCGTCGTGACTCGCCCAGATTTGCTCCCAGCCGCCGCGGGCCGCGAGGGCCGACGCGAAGTCGTAGCCGTTGAAGTACGAGCCGTACTGGAGCAAGAGTGCCGGGTCGAGCGATCCTGGACTGATGCGGGTGGGGTCTGCGAGTTGACAGTGAGCGAAGTCTCCGCCGCAGCCGTCGACGTACTCGTCTTCGACGAACATCGCTGTCCCCTCGACGACCGCCTGCTGAGCGCTGTAGCGGTCGAAGCCGACCGACCAGCTGCGGTTCCACTCGTCGAGGCTCCCAGTCTGGAACTGGATCGCGTGGAAGAGCTCGTGCGCGAGTAATTGATCGTCGATGGCTGCGTCGTCCGTCCCGACCAGTCGGATCGTCGTCGACGCCGGATCGTAGGAACCCGCGAACTCGAACGACCGGTCTGCATCCAGTCGCTCCGTGAGTCCGAGCGCCCGATAGGCGAGTTTCTGGGTCCTCGATCCGCCGACGACCGGATAGGTCTCGGCGCGCTCTCGCATCTCCGAGGGTGTGATGCGCTCGATCGTCGTCCGTTCGTGTATCGACGCCCCGACGATGTCCGTCAGGCGGTCGTAGACCGTCTCGGTCCGCTCGACGAACCCGTCGCCGACGCCCTCGAACCGAAACTGCTCGGACGTGGGGGTCGGGTTCCGATTCGAACACCCGGCGAGCGTGGCGCCGAGGGCGGCCGCCCCCGCTCGAACGAACTGCCGTCGTGTTCGCCGTCCCCGACGCATTTCCCGTCACTTCTCGCCCGAGGATGAAATCTGTACCGTTCGAGTGATCGACGCTCCACGGCGCCTCGGAGAACGGGGGTCGCTACACGACAAAACCGGTGGCGATAAACGGCTGCCGGCGAACCCCTCACCGACGCAATGATCACCGATTCCCAGATCGAGGGCTGGCTCCGGGAGGACCTGGGTCATCACGACGTGACGAATCAGGTCCCCGGCGAGACCACCGGGCGCCTCGTCGCGAAAGCGGCCGGCGTCGCGGCCGGCCTCGACGCTGCCGAGCGTGTCTTCGAGTATCTGGACGTCGACGTGACCGATCGCGTCGCCGACGGGACGTCGTTCGACGCCGGAGAGACGATTTTTTCGGTCGAGGGCCCCGCACGCGACGTTCTCAGGGGTGAGCGCGTCGCCGTCAACGTCGCCGGACACGCGTCGGGGATCGCCACTCGCACGCACCGGACAGTCGAACTCGCTCGACAGGCCGACGAATCGGCCCGCGTCGCCGCCACCCGCAAAACCACGCCCGGGTTACGGGGACTCGAGAAGCGGGCCGTCGTCGCGGGCGGCGGCGACACGCATCGCCTCGATCTCTCACACGCGGTGATGGTGAAGGACAATCACATCACCGAGATGGGCCTCGAGAAGGCAGTCGAGCACTTCGACGACCGCGTGTCATTCACGACCAAACTCGAGGTGGAAGTCGAGACGCCGGCGGACGCACCGAGAGCCGCGGCCGCCGGAGCGGATATCGTCCTTCTCGACAACATGGATCCGGACACCGTCCGGAACGCGCTCGATCGACTCGCCGAAGCCGGTCACGACGACACCCTGACCGAGGCGAGCGGCGGGATTACGATGGAGACGGTCGCCGACTACGCGGCGACGGGCGTGGACGTGGTCTCGATGGGGAGTCTCACGCACTCCGCTCCCTCGCTGGATCTCTCCTTCCGTACGGGTGAGTGAGAACTGGCGTTTTGGCTCGTTCGTTTCTGGTCCGATAGCTGGTGTCCGGGACAGGGCAGCACGGATTTTCGACCCGAGTAGGTAGAATTATGCGTCAGTCTTCTCGACGGGAACGTATGAACTCGTCAGCAGAGACGACGGAGGGACAGACTTCCTTCGAAGACGGCCCACTCACGCCGAACCTGCTGGGGGCAGCGTTCGGCCTCATGGACGTCGTCGCGTTCGGCGCCGTCGGATTTTTCGTGCTTGACGATCCGTTCCTGGGGGCGCTTGCCGGTCTCTTCGTTGGAACTGGCGTCTTCCTGTTTCTACCGCTGTTCGTC
This sequence comes from Halovivax asiaticus JCM 14624, assembly GCF_000337515.1. Taxonomy (GTDB): domain Archaea; phylum Halobacteriota; class Halobacteria; order Halobacteriales; family Natrialbaceae; genus Halovivax; species Halovivax asiaticus. The sequence continues at coordinate 242,464 of NZ_AOIQ01000006.1, read as the reverse complement.
GCAAGTTCCACCGTAGACGGCGGACTCCAGGGGATGGAATCCGACACAGATCGCCACCCGTTCCGCGGATTTCACCGTCTGGCCGCCGGGTTTGCGCTTTCTGCCGGGGGACTTTCGTATTTGAGTTACCTCTTCGTCGAGCAGTCGCTCGTCCCGGCTCTTCCGATTGGCCTTCTCGTCGCCGCAGTCGTGTACGTCTCGCTTTCGTTCCTCATGCCGAATGCGGAACTGTAGTGGCGACCCCGCCCGTCGCTTTCGGCCGGTTGCGTGCGCCGGTCCGCCGATTATCTGCTCGGGCGGGGTGGGGTCCGTATGGCGGATCTTCCCCTGTCACCCGATTCCGGCTGGACCGCACTCTACAGAGACGGCGAGTGGATCGACCGCGATGACCGTGACACAATCGACGTCACGAACCCGTATACCCGCGACACGATCGCACGTGTTTCCGCGGGGACGCCGGACGACGTCGACGAGGCCTATCGGGCTGCGGAGCGGGCCCAGGGGTCCTGGGCCGAGCAACCGCCGCAGCGGCGCGCCGGCGTCGTCACTCGCGCGCTCCGATTACTCGAAGATCACTGGGACGACGTCGTCGAACTGCTGGCGATCGAATCGGGCAGTGCGTCGGTCAAGGCGGTCGCCGAGTTGCAGACGGCGAAGGGGATGATGCAGCAGGCGGCGAGTTACCCGTTCACGATGACGGGCCAGCACCGCGACTCGATCGTCCCCGGAAAGGAGAACGTCGTCGAACGCGTGCCAGTGGGTGTCGTCGGCGTGATCTCGCCGTGGAACTTCCCCTTTCACCTCTCGATGCGCGCCGTGGCACCGGCGATAGCAGCGGGGAACGCGGTCGTCCTGAAACCCGCCTCGAACACGCCGATCACCGGCGGCCTTTTGCTCGCCCGTCTCTTCGACGAGGCCGGCCTCCCCGACGGCGTCCTGAACGTCGTTCCGGGCCGGGGGTCCGAGATCGGTGACGCCGTGGCCGAGCACGAGACGCCACGCGTCCTGGCGTTCACCGGATCGACGGAGATCGGTCAGCGGGTGGCGCGGAAGGCGGCCGGCAATACCGCGCTTCCCGCCCTCGAACTCGGCGGGAACAACGTCCACGTCGTCACCGAGAACGCCGACCTCGATCGGGCGGTCGACGGCGGCGTCTTCGGCTCCTTCCTCCACCAGGGACAGGCCTGCATCTCGATCAATCGCCACCTGGTCCACGAATCGCTGTACGACGAGTACGTCGACGCCCTCGCGGATCGTGCGGCGAATCTGCCGGCCGGCGATCCGCGTGACGAGGAGACGGTTATCGGGCCGATCATCGACGAGAGCCAGCGCGACCAGATGCTCGAATTCGTCACGGAGAGCGTCGACGCCGGCGCGACCGTCGAGACTGGCGGCGAGAGTGACGGGTTGCTCGTCGAACCGACGGTCCTCTCCGACGCGAGCAACGACATGGCCGCCGCGTGTAACGAACACTTCGGGCCCATCGCGCCCATCATCCCGTACGCCGATGACGCCGAGGCGATCGACCTCGCGAACGACACCATCCATGGTCTGTCGGGCTCCGTTCACTCCGACGACGAGGCGCAGGCGCGACGTATCGCCGACGGCATCGAGACGGGCATGATTCACATCAACGACCAGCCGATCAACGACGAACCGCACGTTCCCTTCGGCGGGATGAAGCACTCCGGCCTCGGGCGCTACAACGCCGACTCGATCCTCGACGAACTGACGACGACCAAGTGGATCTCGATACAGCGCGAACCGAGACAGTACCCGTTCTGATCGCGAAAACTCGTCCTGCGTACGAGTGGCCATTCGCGTACGAGTTCGTCGCGCTGCGTCGGCCCATCGGCCCGAACGCGCCGGGATCGAAAGAGTCGACTTGATCGCCTGTCTCCACCACGGACATGAGCAGTCACGAGATTCTGATTCCCCACCGCTACGACCGGGCGGATCGCGAGCGCCTCGCCGTCCGGTTCGACGAACTCGACGACGCCGACGTGACCGTCGCGACTACGCCCGACGAAACGCTCTCGGGTATCGAAACGGCGACGGCGGCACTCTCACCGAGCGTTCCGGAGGAGTGGCTCGATCGTGCCTCGAATTTGGGGTGGGTGCAGGGATCGACGGCCGGCTACGATCACTACGATCTGGACGCCCTCGAGGCAGCCGGGATCACCCTCACGACGGCCTCGGGCGTCCACGCGCAGCCGATCGCCGAGTGGGCACTCGGGGCCATGCTCGGCATCGAGCGCGACCTCTTCGCCGCCCGGGATCGCCAGCGCGAGGGACTTTGGCTCCGCGAGAGCGGCGGCGAACTGGCGAGCAAGACCGTCGGGATCGTCGGTCTGGGTGCGATCGGCGGTCGGATCGCCGAACTCGCCGCGGCCGTCGGCTGTCACGTCGTCGGGACGAAACGTGATCCGTCGACTGCGCCCGACGCCGTCGACGAAGTCTATCCGGCCGACGAACTGGACGCGGTCCTTCGCCAGACCGACTATCTCGTCGTCGCCTGCCCGCTCACCGACGAGACGCGCGGCCTGATCGATCGGTCGGCGATGCGAACGATGCCGCGCGACGCGGTCGTCGTCAACATTGCCCGAGGCGACGTGGTCGACGAGGATGCCCTCGTCGAGTCCCTCCAGCAGGGTCGCCTCGCCGGTGCGGCACTCGACGTCTTCTCGACCGAACCCTTGCCCGACGACTCGCCGCTGTGGGATCTTCCCAACGTGCTGGTGACGCCACACGTCTCGGGTTCGACGCCGCACTACTACGATCGCGTCGCCGAAATCTTCATCGAGAATTACGACCATTTCGTCGCCGGGACGCCCGAAGAGATGCGAAACCGCGTCGTGTAGGGCCGGGACGCCGTCGCTCGGTCGCCGTCACTCGGTCGTCGTCGATCGATACCGATCGTCCGGTGTGCTTCCTCACTCGAATCGCCGCTCCATCGTCACGTAATCGAAGGGCCGATCCGGTTTCTCGTGGGTCTCGATCGGCTCGTATCCCTGACTTTCGTACCACTCGTGGAGGAACGGGTGCGTGTCGTAGGTCGTCAACTGTGCGGTGTCGTAGCCGCGCGATCGAGCGATCGATTCGACCCGATCGAACAGTCGTTGGCCGAGTCCGCTCCCCTGCCACGATTCGACGACGGCCAGCCGTTCGATGTACGGCGTCTCGCGTTCTTCGAGCAGGCGAACGGTGCCGACGACCGGCTGACTACCGTCCGGCTCCGTGCCACCACTCCTCCCGTCACCGACGTTGGTCTCGCCTGGCTCGGCGACGAGCGTGACAGCATCGGCGTCGAGCCACTCACGAACCGTGTCGGCCCCGATCTCGGTCATCCGCGTCGGAAACCCGCGCTCGGCACCGACGCGGTAGGCGTCTCGATAACAGGCGGCGATCGCAGCGGCGTCCTCGGGGGTCGCGCGGCGAATGGTGGCGTCCGCGGTCATACGGCGTGATTCGAGCGTGAGCGGCAAACGACTTCTGCAATTCCACCGCGCAACTGACCTGGTCGATTTGAACCGTGTCGAGCGACGACTCGCCCGTTCACACCGCGTCGATCGCCTGTTCCAGGTCTGCGACGATGTCCGCGGGGTCCTCGATGCCGACTGACAGACGGACGAGATCGGGCGTGACGCCGCTCGCGAGCTGCTCGTCCTCGGTCAGCTGCTGGTGGGTCGTGCTCCCGGGGTGGATGATGAGCGTCTTCGCGTCGCCGACGTTGGCGAGCAGGCTCGTCAACTCGACCTCGTTGCAGACGGTCTCGGCGCCATCGTAGCCGGCTTCGAGGCCGAAGGTGAGCATGCCGCCGTAGCCACCATCCAGATACTCGGAGGCGGTGTCGTGCGTCTCGTGGGATTCGAGCCCCGGATAAGTGACCCAGGCGACGTCGGGATGCTCGTCGAGATACTCGGCGACGATTTGTGCGTTCTCGCAGTGGCGACCCATCCGGAGCGAGAGCGATTCTAGCTTCTGGAGGGTGTTCCAGGCGTCGAACGGTGCTTGCTGGTTACCGAGATCGCGCAGCCCGCGCGTGCGTGCGGCGATCGAGAACGCCTGCTCGCCAAATGTTTCGTAGAAGTTGACGCCGTGGTAGGCGGGGTTCGGTTCGGCGATCTCGGGATAGTCGCCTTCGTCCCAGGGGAAGGTGCCCCCGTCGACCAGAATTCCGCCGACGGTTGTCCCGGCGCCGGTGAGCCACTTCGTCGTGGAGTGCCAGACGAGGTCGGCGCCGTGTTCGATCGGATTACAGAGGTACGGCGTCGCGAAGGTATTGTCGACGAACAGCGGAACATCGTGATCGTGGGCGATGTCCGCGATCCGCTCTAGGTCCGGTGTCACCAGCGCGGGATTCCCGATCGACTCCAGGTGGACGAACGCGGTGTCGTCGTCGATCGCCGCGTCGTAGGCCTCGTAGTCGAGCGTATCGACGAATTTCGTCTCGATCCCGCGGCGCGCGACGGTGTGGCTGAGGTAGGTGTACGTCCCGCCGTAGAGCGACGAGGCGGAGACGATGTTGTCGCCGGCTTCCGCCAGCATGAACGTCGCGAGATCGAAGGCCGCCATCCCGGACGCGGTTGCGAGCGCACCCACTCCGCCTTCGAGACTCGCGACGCGCTCTTCTAACATCGCGTTCGTCGGGTTCATGATCCGCGAGTAGATGTTGCCAAACTCCTCCAGGCCGAAGAGGGCGGCGGCGTGATCGGTGTCTTCGAACTCGTAGGACGTCGTCTGGTAGATCGGTGGGGCCCGAGCGCCGGTCGTCGGGTCGGACGCCTGTCCAGCGTGGATCGTCCGCGTGTCGAATCGCGGTGTCTCGTCGTCTGCCATACACGTCCGTGCGACCGGGTATCGGTTGTAGCTCGCTATCGCGTCGGTTTCTGCCGCTATCGCCGACGGCGAACCCGTTGCCCCGACGACGGTGGACGGTCACGTCGGCAGTACGCGCGTGAGTCCGACGCTTTCCGTGATAAGCCAGGCGACGAACCCGCCGTAGAGGACGAGCAAGAGCCACCCTTCGCGCCGCGAGAGGAACATCTTTGTCCGGGAGATCGTGAAGAAGATGACCGTCGCGACGACGAGGAAGGCCATCATTGGGACGACGTGATCGAACCTGATCGAGAGGGAGCCGGCGACGAGAATCCCGACCGGAATCGCCACGAGCAGATCGAACGTGTTGGAGCCGAGGACGTTCGCGATCGAGACCGTCGGTCGGCCCGACTGGGAGGCAGTGATACTGACGAACGCGTCCGGGAGGCTCGACCCGGCAGCGACGATGGTCATCCCCCAGAGGAACGACGGCGTCCCGAAGGCGTCGCCGAGGCCGACAGCAGCCCGGACGAGCCCCTCGACACCGACGACGATCAGCACCAGTCCGACGAGAAAGCGCCCCCAGCTCCGGGCGAGGTCGATGCCCTCGTCGGGGACGGTCCCGGACTCCGAGGCGTCGAGATACTGGGTGAACACGTACAGCACGTACAGGACGATCGGCACGAGTGCGAGTGCTCGCGTCACCTCACCGCTTATCCGGCCGTTGGCGACGTCGATGGGGTAGTAGATGACCGCGAGCGAGAACGTGAGCAACAGCGTCGCGACCGCGAGCATGTAGAAGAGTGCTTCCTTGTAGACCAGGTCTCGGTTCGTCTCGATCCCGCTGCCGATCACGACGGCGATACCCGGGATAACGAGGAGGTTGAACACCGCGGAGCCGACGATCGCGCCGACACCGAGTTCGAACTCGCCACGGGTAGCCGAGAGTAACACGCTCATCAACTCGGGCGTACTCGACCCGACGGCAGCGATGATCGCCCCGTGAACGACCGATGGGATGCCGTACGCGCCGGCGAGCTTGGCTGCCGCGTCTTCGAGCCACCTGCTCCCGATCCACACGATGCCGGTCCCGACGACGGCGAGGGCGAGCAGTCCGAGTACCGTGAACATTTCGTGAAGCGTTCGAAACGTCGCTGGATAAAATGGTCGGTGCCAGCCGGCGCGGTTGTGCTGTCCCTGTATCGATGTCAATCCGGGAGATCGAACGCGGTGTCGCTTAGATAGACCAAACGCGGCGTCACTCGGGTCGGACGGACGCGGCGTCGATCTGGTCGAACGGACGCGGTGCCGCTCAGGTGGGCCGAACCCGTCGTCGCCACCCGACCCACCCGAGGGCCACGAGTGCGGCTACGCCGCCGAAACCGGGGAGTTTCTCATTGACGGTTGAGCCGATCCCGTCCGCGTCGCCACCGCCGGGCGAGCTGCTTTCGCCGGTGCCGTCCCCAACGGTGATCGTCCCCGCTGTGGGTTCGACTGCGATCGGTGTGCCACCGTCCGCGTCGAGCCGTGCATCCGTCACGCGAACGGCTGTAGTGCCGACTTCGTTCCCCGAGACCTCGATCGTCGCCAGCGTGACGTCCGCCGCACCGGCCGTAATTTCGTTTTCGAGATCGACGGCTTCGAGCGTGATCGATCGTCCGTCAGTGCTCACCATCGGGCGTTCCGTCATGGCCAGCGTGTCCGGATACGCCGCGCTCTCGATCGACGCCACGTGTTCGTCCGCGACGGAGACCGTCACCTCGAACCCGGCGAGCCCGGCCGGCGCCTCGCCCAACACGAGGGGAATCGACGCGTTCTCCCCGGGGTCGACGGGAGCGTCACCCAGTTCGATGCGTCCGTCCATCTGTGCTGTCGCGCTCTCGTCTCCCTGGGGCGTGGCGGTCGCGGCCGTCAGATCGGTGTCGGACCGATCGAGGTGCGCCACGGCAGCAGTGTCCGTGCGCTCGTCGACGACCGTTGCCGCGTCGACCGGGGCCCCAATGGCCACTGCGCTCATCGTGAGACAGACGAGTGCAGCGATCGAGACGAACCGGGGCAGTACTCCACGCTCGTCCGACCACGTCGCTGGCTCGCACTCCGTGAGCCACCCGGTCCCGTCGTTCGGTCGGCTCGCTGGGCTCACAGTTCGTCAGCGAGTGCGTCGACGTCGTCGTAATCGATCCGGCCGTTGTCGTTGAAGTCGAACGCGTCCGCGTTGAGCTGCACGGCCTCCGAGTCGAGTCGTTCGAACAGGGTGACCACGTCGTCGTAGTCAAGGCGGCCGTTCCCGTTGACGTCCTCGAAGCGACCATCGTCGTCGGGATCGGTCGGCGCCCGGCCGCTGCCGGAGCCGTCGCCGATCGCGGGCGGTCCGGTGACGACCACGCCGGGGTAGGGCGCCGGCTCGACCGGCTGGCCCGCGTCGTCGTCGAACGCGTGGACGTCGACCGACACGTCGGTCGTTCCAGTGCCGGTCGCCTCGAGCTCGATCGAGGCGAGGGTCACCTCGCTCGTCCCCGGTTCGATCTCGTTTTCGACGTCGGCGAACCGGAACTCGACGGCGCTTCCGTCGGCGGCGATTTTCGGGTCGCTGGTGAGCGAGACGTCGTCTGTGTAGGTCGCATCGGTGATCGATGCGACGTCGGTGTGCGAGACCGAGACCGTGAGTCGACCACCTGCGAGTCCGTCGCGAAGGTTGGAGACGCGCAGGTCGAGCGTCCCCGTCGACCCGTGTGACAGGGCCAGCGACTCGACGTCGAGTTCGGCCGGCGGTTCGTAGACCCACATCGCGTCGTTGGGGTACGAGCGGCCGAAGCTTCCCTTGTCCTCACAGCACAGCACGCGCCCATCGTCCATCACGTAGACGTTGTCGACGTTGATGAGCGAGACGTCCTGCAGGGAACTAGGATCGCTCGCGTTCGGCCCGACGATGACCGGTTCCAGTCGGGAGACGTCGTAATTTTCGTCGAGGCGGCCCCGATAGACGACCCCGGAGTCAACCTCGTCGAATCGGAGTTCGCCCCGGTCGTCGGTCATGTATCCGCTGAGCGAGGAGATGCCGAAGTAGACGAAGTCGCCGGGTTCGGCGTCGGCGACGGAGTCGATGCCTTCGGCTTTGTTGAACTCGACGCTGGCCCCGATCTCTTTGGCTGCCGCGCGGGTTTCGAGGAACGGCACGCGACGGAGTTCCTCGTCGACGTCGTCGGGCCCGCGTGCTTCGTACTGGCTAGCCCACTCGACGATCTCCTCGTCGGTGATGTAGTCCTGGTTGCCCTCGATCGCGACGGTCTCGTCGGCCTCGGCGAGGGCCGCTTCGAGGTCTTCCTCCCAGTCGGTTTCGGCGTGGGTCTCGAGGTAGTCTATCTGGGTGACGTCGTCGTAGTCGGCGATCCAGGACTCGACCTCGGCGTTGCTCGCCGTGCCGAGTTCGAGCCACTCGACGTCGAGGTCGGTCTCGCCGACGGTCCCCTCGCCGACCTCGGTCGCTTTCACCGCGTACAGCGTTCCGCGAACGTCCATCCGGCTGTCGTAACTCGGGATGGGCTCCTCGGCGACGAACTTGTAGATACCCTTCGCGCCGCCGTCGGAGGCGAGGTAGACCGTTCGCTCGTCGGGCAGCACCTCTGGACACTCCCAGGCGGCGCGGCCGAAGACGTGGTGTTTGACGGGGACTGGCTCGTCGGCCGTCGGCTTCGTAACCTCGACGATCTTCCCGTATCGGTAGCGGTTTGGGAAGTTGTCGTCGATCGGCGTCGCGCTGTTCTCGTCGTCCGTGCGGTCGATCGGCTCCGCGCCGAGGTAGTACGCCAGCCGTTCGACGCCACTGTTGGCCCACAGCCCCATCGGGGACCAGGCGTCTTCGCCGAAGACGTCCTCAAGTGACGATTCGACGTCGGTCAGGTTCGGGCGGTTGTAGAACTCGCTCCCGCCGCGGAGGCCGACGCCGCTGCCGGCATCCACGATGTCGCTGACCGTCGCGAGTCCGTTGACGCGTGGGTGTCCGTAGTCTTCCTCCGCCGAGAGTGGCGTCTCCCAAGGAGTAAGATCTCCGTAGCAGTTGATCTTCGTCCCACCGATGTCGCGGAAGGCGTCGGTGTTCTCGAGTTCCATCGCGTTCTCCAGGTCGGCCTCCCAGTCGCCGCCGTCGTCCCGGCTGAGCGGCGTTCGCGAGATCGCTCCCGGCGTGGTCTCGTTGTTCGTAAAGAGGTACCCCTCCATCCCATCGTCGTCGGTCGGTACAAAGAAGTTCATGTCCGGATTGTAGCCCACCTCCTCGAAGCGCTCGCCGACGAGGTCCGAGAGGTCCGTTCCATCAGGCGTCTGCGGGCGACCCCATCGCTCGGTGCCACCGTTGATCTCCTCTCCTTCCCGGACGAGGTAGGAGAAGTCACCGGCTGCGGATCGAACACGTCCCCGCTCGGCGTCCGATCGCGGCGGTTCGAGTTCCGTGAATTCGGGCGTCGCCCCATCGAAGTCGAACCGGAAGCCCTCGAAGACGCCGACACCTGCCTGATCGTACGGTGCCGGGTTGTCACGGCTCGGGTGCTGGACGCTGTAGAGCAGTTCGCCGGTGTCGAAGACGAACGGGCCGGTCACCTCCGCGCCACGGGCCGTGGTCAGGAATCGGGTGAGTCGGCCGTTCACGTACGGCGCCTCGGGCGTCGCGTGTTCGTCCGGTTTCTCGCTGGCCTGGACGGAGCCGACGACGCCCGCCCCTAGTGCCGCCGCAGTCGACGATGCAAGCAGGTTGCGTCTGGTGAATTTCACCATGCAGATGGAGTGTTAATTAGTAAAATAAAGGAGTTTTATAATATGGGTATCGGGTGGTATGATCCCGTCGCTTCGACCCCGACGTGAAACAGTCCCATCCGGAGACTATGTATCGGTCCGGAGTGCTTGGCAGTGATCAGTCACTGTCGGAATGGGGCTACGCTGTGGGTCACGTCGTCGAGACGGGTTGCAAAACGAGGGCCGAATCAGCAGTTCGGTCGAGTTCTGTCCGTCTCACCGGGGCTGTCCGTTTGCAGTCGTCAGTCGGCTCCGGCGTCGGGAGCTTCCTCACGGATTTCGTCGGCACGATGGCGCACCCACGAGCAGTATCGGTCGATGACCGTCGGTGTCGTTCCGTAGAAGGACGCGACCCAGTTCTCGTCCGCCCACTCCATCGTGACGAGGTAGGCTGCGAGCGTATCTTTGCCGGCCTGCACGATCTCCGGCGGAACCCCGCGTGCGCCCGTGTCGGCCTCGACGAACCCGTTCACGTCGAAGTAGACGTCGGCGTACAGGCGTGCGTCCGCGGGTCTGTCGAACGTGATATCGGTGTGCTGGGGTGCGACGAACCGGTATCGAGGCGACGGCTCGTCTGCCTGGCACTCGACGATCGAGACGCCGAAGCCGTACGATTCGACGACGGTTCCCTCCGGATCCGAGTTGTGGGTGGACGTGGCCATGGGCCGTGTGTCGGTGGACAGCCGTAGGGCTGTTTATCGTTTATATGAGGGCTATTGAGTACTCACGAGTGGACCCGAGTCCGTTCGATGGTGAATCCACGACCAGGTGGGAGGTTGGGTACGGCGGTTCGAATCAGCCGTCCAACAACGGGCGGCCGGTCATCGCTGCCGGTCGATCGATTCCAGTGAGCGTCAGCACCGTCGGGGCGAGATCGGCGAGCGTGCCGCCGTCGTGGAGGGTCCGATCGTCGGCAGTTCCGTCGGGGGAGACGTACACGACCGGGACAGGATTCGTCGTGTGGGCGGTGTGAGGATCAGACGCCGTCCCCATGTCGTCGGCGTTGCCGTGATCGGCGGTGACGAGGGCGTGGGCCCCCGCGTCCGCGATCGATTCGAGGAGCCGTCCGAGCTGGGTGTCGACGGCTTCGACGGCTTCGACGGCCGCATCGAAGTCCCCCGTGTGCCCGACCATGTCTGGATTGGCGTAGTTGAGCACGAGGACGTCAGGATCGTCCGCCCTGAGGCGCTCGATCGCGGTGTCCGTGACGCCGGCTGCGCTCATCTCAGGTCGTTCGTCGTAGGTCGGGACGTCGGGACTCTCGACGATCTCGCGTCGTTCGCCGTCGAACTCAACCTCGCGGCCGCCGTTCAGGAAGTACGTCACGTGGGCGTACTTCTCCGATTCGGCGATGCGCAACTGCGTCGCCCCGGCCGCTGCGAGCACCTCGCCCAGAACGTTTGCGGGCTGGTGGGGCGGATACGCGACGGGGAGGTCGAACGTCCGGTCGTACTCGGTCAGCATCACCACCTGCGTCTCCGGCGGGCTGATTTCGAACGCGTCCGCCCAGTCGTCCGGACGGATATCGGCCAGCAATCGCGTCAACTGTCGGGCGCGGTCGGCGCGGAAGTTGAACCAGACGACCGCATCGCCGTCGTCGATGGCCGGCCGGTCGGCGACGATCGTCGGTTCGACGAACTCGTCGGTGTCGCCGCGCTCGTACGACTGTTCGACAGCTGCGAGGGCCGACGGTGCCTCGTACGCCGCCTCTCTCTCGACGATCGCGTCGTAGGCGCGTTTCGTTCGTTCCCAGTTCTGGTCGCGATCCATCGCGTAGTAGCGCCCGGAGACCGTCGCGACGTCCCCGGTCCCTGCGGCGTCGACGGCGGATTCGAGCGCCTGGAGGTACTCGCGACCGCCGGTCGGGGCCGTGTCTCGGCCGTCCGTGATCGCGTGGGTCACCGCCTCGACGTCGCGGTCGACGGCGAGTTCGAGCAGGGCGTGGAGGTGGGCCTGGTCCGAGTGAACGCCGCCGTCGCTGACGAGTCCCAGAAAGTGGACCCGCCCGTCGTTCGCCCGCGCGTACTCGAACGCGTCGTCGATGGCTTCGTTCTCTCCGAGGTGGCCGTCGGCGATGTCGTCCGTAATTCGCGTGTACTCCTGGTCGACGACGCGGCCGGCGCCGATCGTCAGGTGACCGACCTCGCTGTTGCCCATCTGGCCGGCCGGGAGGCCGACGGTCCGGCCGACGGCGTCGAGCGTCGAGACCGCGCCCCGGTCGACCAGCCGATCGAACGTCGACGTCTCCGCCGTGGCGACGGCGTTTCGGCCGCCGTTCGCTGGCCGAGTGGCTGCCCCTCCATCCTCGTCGTTACGATCTGTCGAACTGGACCCTCCCTCGGCCAGGCGATCCCACAGCGGGTCGTCGTGACCGAGTCCCCAGCCGTCGAGTACGATCAGCGCCGCGTCCATGGTACAGGCGACTCGACACGCGACCAATTAGCTGTCGCTCCCCGGTCGTGTCGACTGGTGTGTTGCTGGCACCGACACCGTTGCCAGTCGCCCGTCCGAGCGAGGCCACCTCGTCCTGCAGGACCGACCGCGACCTTTTTGCCGCTGGCATCGGTCCCCCGACACATGACGCTCGATCCGGTGCACTTCGACGGCATCGCCCGCCTCGCACGACGGATCGATCAGGGTGCCTCAGAACAGGACCACCGGGAGCTCGCCGAGACGGTCTGGGCGGAGTTTCTCGACCCACTGACCGATGGCGACCGAGTGGTGCTGGAGCCGATCGAGGACGTGAGTCGGCACCTCGTCGATATCGAGCGGATCGCTCTCTCGGAGCGGCCCTTTCCGACCCAGCACGGCCTCGATGCCGGGACGATCAACCCCACGTCGTTCCGGAACGGGCTGGTCATCGATATCGCGCAGGCCGCGATGGCCTCCTCGCCGTCGACGCTCGATCTCCACCGGTCGCGGACGGTCGTCGCAACCGTCCACTCGAACGACGCGACGGCGAGCGTCAACGACCGCTGGGACACGTTCGACGCGGGCTACAGCCGAAGCCGTGCCGTGAAGGTTCCGTCACTCCCGCGCTTCGCGGAGGGCGTCGTCCACGCGCTGGCGCTGTACATGGCCGAAGGTGAGCACGCCCTATCCCACGCGGACGCCGTCGACGATCTGCTCGTTCTCGACGGACCGCTGTACCCCCGTGGGCTGCTCCGGTGGGCGGATCAACACTCGGATCTGGCCGAACTGCTGGTGACCGAACGTCAGCCCCGATCGGTCCTCGAAAAATACGTCCGGCTCGTCGAGTCGTTCGTCGAGCGATCGGTCCCCCTCGTCGGCTTCGTCAAGAACCCTGCCACACGTGTCCTCTCGCGAACGGTCGCCGAACACGGGATGGAGACGCCGTGGACCGACGACACCGCCTTCTTTACCCGCGTCCTCGAACGCGGCGAGTCGGGCACTGGCCCGGACGGCCGACAGTTCGACCGCGAGACGGACGCCCTTACGTACACCGGCTGGTTTCGCTCGCGAGGCGGCGTCGACGGCCCGATGTCGATCGACGGGGACGCACTCGGCGTCGAGCGAACGCTGGATCCGGCGTGCTACGAAGTTACGTTCTTCGTCGTCTACGACCCGCGAACCGACCTCTGCTACCGGATCGAAGCGCCGTACGCGTTCACCCGTAATGCCGAGGTGCGCGAGGCGCTCACCCGTCACCTCCTCGCCGAGGTCGCGACCTCGCGGGGGCCGCCACCGGTCGTGGAGAAGGCCGACGAGCTGGCGCGTATCAGCGCGCCGGAGAAAGCCTCCCTCCGCGAGACGTTCGAGGAGCGGTTCGCGACGACGGCGGAGCGCGATTACGACGATCGTCGCTGGGGAGACGACGGCCGACCGTTCGACTCGGCTGGGCTCAGGTAAGGGAGCGTCGGGTTCTTGGAACGGAACGGAATTCGCACTGGCCGAGACAGATCGCCGGATCCCTTTTGCCAACTGGCGGCGTACGACAACCATGCTTACGGTGCGGGGTCAGGCGGGCGGGACGGAACTCACCGGCACGATCTACGAGCGCGGCGAGGAGGCGCCGCGGTTTCGCGGCGCGCCGGACGGCGACGCGGCTTACGTCTGGATCTGTGACGAGTTCTACGAGGTTTCGAGCGGCGGCTCGCGACTCGAACTCGAGGACCGTGTCGTCAACGTCGCGTTCGAGACGCCGCTCCCGCGTGGCTTCGACACAAAAGAGTGCGCGATCGACGCCGCGACCGAACACGTCCGGACGCAGTTCCGTCGCATCGGCGTGGACGCCGACAGCGTCGAACTTTCCGTCGAACCAGTCGACGAAGCGGGAGAGCGTCGGCAGTAACCGACCTGCATGTCGATCGAGGAGTTCTGGCGTGGCTACGGGGGACTGGAGGCCGGCGACCCACGCAATTCGGTCGCATCGCCGGCCATCTATCGACGGGGTGAGACTTTTCCGTCCCGCGTTCGAGCACTCTGTATGGATTTTCCGCCCCCAAATAACCGATCCGAACACGGGCTCGACGTGTCCGGCTCGGTCGATCACATCCAGGCGCTATCGAGTCCGCGGCGGATCGCTACCCTCACAGCACTCGCCCGACGCGACGAGTCGATGCGCGTCGAGGATCTCGCCAGCCACGTCAGGGCGCTCGAACGCGAGACGGACGTGTCGGCGGTGTCTCGGCGGGAGCAACGGCGCGTCCAGACGTCGCTGCAGCATGCCCACCTGCCCGCCTTGGCCGCTCGCTCGCTCGTCGAGTGGGAGCACGAGGCCGACTGGGTGGCGCTCCACCCCGACGTTTCGTCCGAGGAGCTTCGCGAGACAGTCGGCGAGGCGCATCCGACGGCGTCGACACGCCACATCCGGACGCTGTCGGACCCGCGGCGCAGGCAGGTTCTCGAACTTGTCGAGGAGTATGATACGCCACTCTCTATCGACACGCTCGCCAGACAGGTTGCGTCGTTCGAGACGGGTGGAGGGAGTTCCTCACCTCCCGCGCAGACGATGGATCGGGTTCGAATCTCGCTCGTCCACTCCCACCTCCCGGCGCTCGATGACGCCGGCCTCTTGACGTACGACGAGGAGACTGGGACAGTGACGAGCACCGCCCTGTCCCCCGTTGGCGACGAGTGAGGAGAATTGCGCGAGCGGGGGCAGGAATAGTGTCATCGGGGCGGTGGGCCGTTCGTATTTTCTCATCAGCAGGTCGTGACAGCCCCGCGTCTGACGAGCGTCTGCCGCGGAGGGGAAACGTGTTTTAGGCAGCGGTTTCACTGTGACCGTATGACTGACCTTGGGGATTTCGAGAGTTACGCCGAGTCCGACGAGTCGTCGGATGCGGGGGCACCCCAGGCCGAATCGGACGGAGACGCGACGACAGCGACCGGGGGAGGCGCCGAGGCGTCCGAGTCGACGGACCGGGACGACGCGTTCGAACGGACGACGGTGGAATCCACTGCAGAGGAAGCGGGGATCGGTGCGCTCTCGGTCTCGCGTGGCCTCCGTGTGACCGAGGACGGCGAAGACACGACGTTGCAGGCGTACGTCACGCGAGAGAACCGCTCGCTGGTCCGCATCGGGAGCTACCTGATCGCACCGTATCCCGACGACGAGTTGCTGTTCTGTCGGATCACAGGCCTCGAGTACGCCCAGCAGTTTCACGCCGACGACGCGACGGAGATCCACGCGCGCCGGGCGATGGGCACCGACGACTTCGAGGAGGCCGACTACAAGTTCGTCGCGAGTCTCGAACCTGTCGCGGTGCTGTACGAGGACAGCGATGAGCAAAGCTCATCTGGCAGCCGGACGCAGTCCGGCGACGATGGCGAACTCAAGCGACGGATGACCGACCGCGTGCCGAAGCCCCAGACGACGCTCGAACGGGCGAGCGACCCGACGCAGATCAAGACCGGTTTGAAGATGCCCGAGGGTGGGATCTTCCTCGGCCACCTCGCCGTCGGCGGGGAGAAAGTCCGCACCGCCGCGGAGCCACCGACGATCGACTACCGACTGAACGACGACTACGACTCCGGCGATCCGCTCGTCTTCCGGCACACCCTCGTCGCCGGGGGGACGGGGTCGGGGAAGACCCACGCCGCGAAGAACGTCCTCCGGCAATTTTTGGACGAGGAGCGACGCTACCCGATGGGTGACGGTCGCGAGGTCCGCCCCGCCGTCGTCCAGTTCGACCCGCAGGACGAGTACGCCCAGATGCACGACGACGGGGACTACGACGACGCGTTCGCTCGCCGATTGGATCGCGAGGGAATCGCCCACGGCGGGCACGACGATACGGTGGCGTTCGTCCCGAAGGTGGGCTCGTCGACCTACGCGGCGGACCACCACCGCGCCGAGCAGATCGAGTTCACAATCCCCTTCTCGATGGTGAAGGACAACCCGTGGCTCGTCGCCGGGAGCGGTCTCAACGACAACCAGTACGGTGCGCTCGTCTCCGTCCTCCTGCCACGCTTCGAGCGAAACTACGGCGGGGACGCGACCTACGACGAGTTCACGACCTTTCTCGACGACCCGGCGCTCCGCGAGGAACTCGACGAGAGCGGCCTCGTCCACGAGGCGACGTTCGACGCCGTCCGCCGCCGGGTGCTGGGCTTCGGCCACCTGTTCGATCAGTCGGCCCAGCCGATCACCGACCTCGTCCACGAGTTCGTCAAACCCGGCCGTCTCTCGGTCGTCCCGACGTACCACCTCTCGGATTCGCGGGCGACGGAGGCAGTCGTCCTCGCCCTGTCGAGTCTCCTCATCGACGAGAAACTCTCGAACGATCCGACGTTCGACCGGATCGAAGAGACGCCCCTCCTGCTGGGAATGGACGAGGCACACAACTTCCTCACGGACGCCGATTCCGTCCAGGCGCGCAAGGTCATCGGGAAATTCACCGAAGCCGCGAAGCAGGGTCGCAAGGAGCGCCTCGGCCTGTTCCTCGTCACGCAGGATCCCCAGGACATCGACGACGCCGTCTTCAAACAGATCAACACGACGGTCGTCCTCAACCTCGGCGACGAGGACGCCATCAAGAGCGTCAACATCCCGCGCTCGCTCGAATCGAAGGTCCCGTACATGGAGAAGGGTCAACTGGTCGTCTACTCGCCGGACAACTCCGAGCCGGTGGAACTGATCGGGCTCCCCCACTGCCTGACACGGCACGGACGGTGACTCTCATGGATGGACGACTCCCTGCGGGCGATCGCGGTGTCGACGACGTCGATGGCGTCGCCGTCGGATCGAGCGTCGCCGAGGCCGAGTGTGTGCGATCGGACGGTGAGGCCGTCGAGTGTACGCTCTCGCTACCGGACGATCTGGCCGGAGAGCTGGACGACTTCTGCCGGGAGCAATACCTTCACCGCGAGGCTGCGGTTCGATCGTTGCTCGCCGAGTGGCTCGATGGCCGGTCCGTCGAGTAATCTCTCTCTCTCTCTCTCTCTCTCTCTCTCTCTCTCTCGATTCCGCCAGACGGCTCGTTGATTGTGAATCACCCCGGCACAATCGAAACCGAACGCACATATGATCGCCGGACGAGACTCCGATATGGAGCAGTTTCCCGAGGTCGTGGTCTGCCGGCTGGGTCACCGGCCGGGCCGCGATGACCGGATGACGACCCACGTCGGATTGACCGCACGGGCGCTCGGTGCCGATCGCGTCATCTTTCCCGACAACGCGACCGACGCCGTCGAGACCGCCGAGGACATCACCGACCGGTTCGGCGGCCCCTTCTTTGCAGAACTGGTGGAGAAACCGGCGGCCGTCGTGCGAAACTGGGAGGGTCCGATCGCCCACCTGACGATGTACGGCGAACCCGTCCAGACCGTCGAGTCGGAGATTCGATCGACCGTGACGGAGGGAGACGACCCGCTCCTGGTCGTCGTCGGCGCGGAGAAGGTCCCCTTCGAGATGTACGAACAGGCCGACTGGAACGTCGCGGTGACGAACCAGCCCCACTCCGAGATCGCGGGGCTCGCCGTCTTCCTCGATCGGTTGTTCGACGGCGACGAACTCGACCGCGAGTGGGTGGATGCCTCGCGGAGAGTCGTCCCGAAGGAGACGGGCAAACTGGTCTTGCCCGTGAGCGAGGAGTAGTCGGGACGACAGGTCCGATTCGATCTATTGCGGTGTCGGGCCCGTTGGAATCAGTACATCCTCTGTGGTGTCGTTCGCTGACGGCGAGGCTGGAGGCACAGAAGAATGTGAGTCGCGGGGGCAGGGCGACGCACTCATCGACGACGGAGCGGCAGGGGGCTTCCGACTCGATTCGATTTCGGTCGTGACGGTCGATTACGCGTCAGGCCGAGGTCGCGAGCACGCGTCACGTCACGGTCGCGATCACGCGGCGTATCGGTTGTCGCAGTGGTGGGCACATGACGATCGTCGACAGTGGTGCGCACGTGACGATCGACACTGGTCGTGTCACACAGTGGGTCGTGTCTCACGCGCCGTCGTCGGACTCGTTTCCGTTCGTGCCATCGTCCGACTCGTTGCCGCCCATCCCATCGTCCGACTCGTTGCCATCGACGCCGTCGTCTGATTCGTTGTCGTCCATCCCGTCGTCTGATTCGTTGTCGTCGCCGATGCCACCAGTGTCGTCAGTGCCGGTGTCGTCGCCGGTGTCACCGTTGTCGTCCTCGGGGCCGCCACCGTCGTCACCACAGCCCGCGAGTGCGACGGTGCCGAGGGCGGCTCCGGCGACGGTCAGATACTGTCGTCGATCGAGTGGATGGGGTGCATCCATGGGCGGCGGTATTCGAATCTCCTCGAAATGTTCCGACCGGTCGACTGCAAGCAATTTATGTGGTTTTCGGTGCGATTCGGCCGGTGAGAGGGGCCGGCGTGTCAGAGCATCCCGATCGATCTGCACCGCGCGCTCTCAAAAGACTTAATTGGCTGATCGGGTTATCGTCACCCAATGGCTTTTGAGGATCTCCTCGAGGACCCGGTCATACAGAAGTACCTCCACGAACTGGTCGGGCCGAAGGGGATGCCCGTCGCGGCCGCTCCGCCCGAAGGCGAGGTGACCGACGAGGAACTCGCCGAGGAACTCGATCTCGAGTTGAACGACGTCCGTCGATCGCTGTTCATCCTGTACGAGAACGATCTCGCGAGCTATCGACGGCTGCGCGACGAGGACTCCGGCTGGCTCACCTACCTCTGGACCTTCGAGTACGACAACATCCCGGAGAACCTTGAATCGGAGCTTCACCGCCTCTACGAGGCACTCAGCGACCGCCGCGAGTACGAACGTACCCACGAATTTTACCTCTGTGAAATTTGCTCGATCCGATTCGAGTTCGGTGAGGCGATGGACTTCGGGTTCGAGTGTCCGGAGTGTGGGACGCCGATGGACGCGATGGACAACGATCGCCTCGTCTCGTCGATGGACGAGCGTATCGCCGCGCTCGAAGACGAACTCAACGTCGGCGCCGAGGCCTGATGGTCGTTCTCGCATCCAAGGTGTACGTGCAGGGCGACGCCCGCGAGCGTACGCTCCGCTCACTGGAGTCACTCGTCGAGAACGCGCTTGGCGAGTTAGACGTCACCTACGAGATCGGTGTTAGACACGACGACTTCCCGAGTGTCACCGTCGACGGTGACGACGCCGTCGTGGCACGAAACCTCCTCAGAGACGAGTGGGGCGAAATCACGGAGCTCGAACCCGGGGCGACAGCCGTTGGAACGCTCGACGCCTGGGACGAGGACGGTTTCGTCATCGACGCTGGCGAACCGGTTCGGATCGCGGCCGACGAGATCGGTCTCGGTCCGGGTACGCCCGGACAGATCCGCGAGCGCTTCGGACTGGTCCAGCACCTCCCGATGGAGTTCGTCTACGGCGGCGACGACCCGAGTCGCCTCTCGGACGCCGAACGTGACCGCCTCTACGAGTGGACGCGTGGCGACGGTCGGTTGAACGTTAATAGCGCGACGAGAGGTGAGGTTCGGGCGACGCTCAACCGGGCCGGGCACGCCCAGGACTACGTCACCGTCGAACGGCTCGGACTGCTCGAACAGAGTGTCGTCGCGACGGAAGACACGGATCCGCCAGGGCTCCTCGCGAGCGTCGGCTCGTACCTGCCGGCGGAATTGCTGTGTGTCGTTCCCTGATATGGTTTCGGTACCGAATCGGCGGCTCGTTCTCGCTGCACTCGCAGTCACCGCACTCCTCCTCGTCGCCGGCTGCACCTCGAACCAGATTCCCGACGAGCAACTCGATAGCGAGTACGACTATTCGGACCTCAGAGAGCGAAACGCCACCGTCGCGATCGATCTCGAGGCTGGCGGCCTGCTCGACGATGGGTCGTTCGCGGCGGTCTACGATCTCGAAGATACCGACGAAATCGACGTGTACAGAAGTGGCTTGTTCAGCGATAGCCCGCTCGACATCGAGAGTGTCAGATTCTGGTACGCGAACGGCACGGTCGTCAGCGGATCGGACCTTGCCGTCGACCGGGGTCAGTCGCAGACCACGATCAGTCTCCCAGCATCGAACGGGACGGTCGCGTTCTCGGGAGCCGCCGGGAAGAAATCGTTCTCCCTTCCTGCGTTCCGGTCGGGATCGTACAACGTCACCTTGCCGGCGGATCACCGCTCTTCGTCGCTGATTCTCGGTTCAGTGTCTCCCGGTGGGTTCGACCGGTCGATCCACGGGGACACGGAGACGCTCCAGTGGGAATCGGTCGACGAGCCCCTCTCACTGCAGTACTATCACGAACGTGATATCTGGATCTTCTACGGGGCCATCGTACTGGCCGTCGTCGGTGGTGGCATCGCTGCCGCCGTTACGTACCGGCGCCTGGCGCAGTTACGACGCCAGCGGGCCGAGATGGGTATCGAAGACGATCCATCGGAGTGAATCTGTCGAGTTTCAGTGGAGTGACTCCGCCGAATCCTTCCGAATGGATCTGCCGAAAGCCAGCGGAATGAATTCACTGAACGTGACCGTTGACTGGTCGCCGAACGGCCGCAATCGCTAACTGATCGCCGAACGGTCGCGACCGCTGACCGGTCGCGTTGGGGCACAGTTTTAACCGTCCACGGGGATACGTCGAGACGAACATGTCTTCGGATCTCCCCGACGGAGTGCGAGACGCCGAGGGGGACAGCGAGGGGGAAACGGGTGAGTCACCGGACGAAGAGGTCTACGAACGATTTACGATCGTTCAGATCGGCGACCATCGGCTGGCGATTCCGGTAACGGCTGTCGGGTCCGTCATCAATCGCGCGGTCGACGTCACACGGGTGCCGCGATCGTCGCCTGCCGTCGAGGGCGTAACCGACATTCGGGGGCAGATTACGACGCTGGTCGATCCGCACGTCCACTTCCCGGACAGTGGCGGGCGATCGGACGCACAGACGTTGCTCGTATTCGACGATCGTGACCAACCGTCGGCAGTTCACGTCGACGAAGTGATCGGCGTGGAGGCCGTCCCGGAGGACGGAGTCTTCGACCAGTCCGCATACGGCGAGGACGAACGGGATGGAACGGCACTCGCGCATCCGCTCATCAGTGGGGCGATTCGCGTCGAGAAGCGCACGCGAGGCAACCTCGTCGACTCCATGGTCGCCGACGAGTCACCCGACGAATCCGACGATCCAGTGCGAGAGCCAGGACTCGGGCGGGCACAATCGACTCCCGAGCCGGACGAGTCGGGCGTGATCGTCGGCGAGTTCTCGCTCGACGAGGATGCTTCCGACGAGCCGACCTCGACCAACCGTGACTCGCCGTCCGACTCGGAGGAGATCGAGGTCGAGATTACGCCTGTCCTTGACGTGGACGCCTTCCTCCTGGCGTCCGGTCGGCCTGTCGACGACCGGGATCCGGTCGATCGCGCGGCTGCGGAGTAGCATCTTCGAATCCGCTCCCGGGGAATTGGCACGCGAAATCACACCCCGCGAAATCCTGCTTGGATGTCGCCCCGACTCTCGTTGTCGCGAGTCGGTTCGACGATCCGTCCAGACCGGACGGGTTTCGAGATCGATTATCACGATGTATCCCTGATTCTTCCGGCTGTTCGTATACGGGGTGATGACATATCTGAAAGACTTTCAATTCGGCTCGTGCGCCCGTTGGGGGTGACGTATCCGTTACGCAGTCTCTGTTCGCTAGACCGTATTGTATGCCGAAACTCGATTGGGGCAGCGATTCCAGTGGACCCGTTCTCGAGACCGGTCAGTTTATCACGACTGATAATCGGGAGACAGCATTTATGGTCGTCGTATTTCTATCAGACGTTGGTGTACAACTAAATGTCGCAAGGGGTGCTTATCGTCGACGACTCCCATTTTATGCGAAATCTCCTTCGTCAGATTCTGGAGGACGACTATCGCATCGTCGGCGAGGCGTCGAACGGAGCCGAGGCGGTAAAACTGTACAAAGAAGAGAACCCCGACATCGTCATGATGGACATCGTGATGCCAAAGTGCAACGGGATCAAGGCGACGGCCGCGATCAAGAAGTTGGATCCCCGCTCGCGCGTCATCATGTGTACAAGCGTCGGCCAGCGCGAAAAGATGAAACTCGCTGTCAAGGCCGGAGCGGATGGGTACGTGACCAAACCGTTCGAAGAGCCGAGTGTTCGGAAAGCTCTCGCTGACGTCGTCGCTGCATGACGCGAGTACTGGTCGTCGACGATTCACCGTTCATCAGAACCGTCCTCGGTGAGGAACTCGACGAAGCGGGGTACGAGGTCGAGACCGCCGCAGATGGCAGTTCGGCGGTCGATGCCGTGGCCGAATGTGAGCCCGACGTCGTCACGATGGACGTCGAAATGCCCGGTATCGGTGGCATCGAAGCTACGGAACGGATTATGGCCGCTACCCCGACTCCAATTCTCATGTTGAGCGTTCACACGGACGACGGGGCCGACGCTTCGATGGAGGCGTTAAACCGTGGCGCGATGGCGATCATGGAGAAGCCGGACGGGTCCGGCGATCGGACGATCTCGGACCTCACCGACGAACTGATCGGAACCGTCGACGAACTGTCCGCGGCCAGTACCTCCGCGCTCGCGCTCGCACAGACGACGGCTGCGGCCCATCGGTCTCGAACGCGGACGCGGACACTCGCGTCGGGAACCTCGGACGGCGGAACGGACGTCTCGACCAGCGGATCGGCCGCTGGGCCGGACGCCTCTCCAGCACCCCCGGCAGTGGGTGGTCGGTCGGACGTTATCGGTGCGTGGCCGGATGTCCCGATCGACGTGCCACAGGTCCCGGACGAGCCCCCGACGATTGTCATCGGCGCGTCGACGGGCGGGCCGCGAATCGTCGAAGGGATACTCGGAGCACTTCCAGAAGCGCTCGGTGCTCGCATCGTCGTCGTCCAGCACATGCCGGCTGGGTTCACGGAGCGCTTTGCCGCTCGGCTCGACCGAAAGAGCGAGTACGCGGTCCGGGAGGCCGGTATGGCCGACCGTATCGGCGCAGGTGAGGCCGTCGTCGCCCCCGGAAGTGCACATATCGAGGTCGCCAGTGTCTCGACGGACGCCGTCGAGATCGAACGGTCGACCGCACCGCGTGTTCACGGGGTCCGCCCCTCGATCGACGTGACGATGGAGTCGATCGCCGAGATGCGACCGCCAAATCTCGTCGGTGTCGTCTGCTCCGGCATGGGCCGAGACGGTGCACACGGTATCGAAGCGATACACGAGGCCGGCGGCCACACGCTGGCACAGGACGAAGCCACGAGTCCTGTCTTCGGAATCCCGAAACAGGCGATCGAAACCGGGGCCGTCGACGAGACCGTCCCCGCGACGTCGCTTCCGGCCCGCATCGTGGCCAATGCGATAGCGGCGACCGCTGTCAATAGAGGTGATCAGTGATGGATGACTACGTGCGCGAATTCGTCGACGAGACCGAAGCGGCAATAACGACGCTGAACAACTTGTTGCTCGATCTCGAACGTTCGCCGGCGGACGACGAGGTCGTGCAGGACATTTTCAGGACGGCCCACACGGTGAAGGGCAACGCCGGGGCGATGGGGCTCGAACGGGCGAGCGACCTGGCACACGCGATCGAGGACGTTCTGGACGGGATTCGCGCCGGCACTGTCGAGGTTTCACCGGAGCGAATGGATACGTTGTTCGCTGCGGTGGACTGTCTCGAGCGAATGGTCGACGAAGTCGCCCGCGACGGTGCAATTCGAACCGATCCGGCGGACGTCATCGCTTCCCTCCGGGAACCGCTCACAGACGACTCGCCCGACGTGACACCACCATCGCCGGGAGAGCGCGAAGCGATTCTCACCCGTTTCGATCCGCCAGCAAATTCGGCTCACGACGCCTATCTCGTTCGGATGGCGATCGCCGATAGCGACGAACTGAACAACGGATTGGTCGTGATCGAGGCGCTCGTCGACGCCTTCGATCTCATCGGGACGGATCCCTCGCGAACTGCCATCGAGAACGAAGAACACGGTAACCGGATCGACGCCGTCTTCGCCGCGGCAGTCGACGAGACGGCCATTTCGGCCGCCCTCGAACCGGTCGGTGCCGTCGAAGCGTTCAGCATTCTCAGCGTCACCGACGAACTCGACTCGGGAGCGGACGGCTCGTTCTCCTCCGTCGAGAAGAATTTGGGGTCCGATCTCTCGACCGACCAGGCGAACGAGATGTCCGTCGACGACCTACTCGACGAGTTCACCGAACTCGACGACATCGACGCGCTCGCCGACGAGATCGACGACACCAGCGAGTTCGAGGACATCGGTGACGCCGGTTCGTTCGACGATCTCATTCCGGAATCGGCCGACGAACCCTCCACTGCGGACCCGGAACCCGATCAGGAACCGACGGCCGACGACGAGGACAATGTCGAGGATGCAGGTGCTGTCTTCGACGAACTCAAACAGGAAGTCGATATGGTCGGATTCGACGAGCTCCAGGACGAACTCGAAGCACTCGAATTCGACGAGTTCGACGAAGAAGAGGTCGGGATGGACGAACTTCTCGGCGAGGACGTCGACGTGGACGACCCGTCGTTCCTCGACCTCGACGAACCCGACCCCTCTGATCCGATCGACACCGAAGCGACACCCGCCGAGTCCGCCGACGCTTCGGCTCCCACCTGGGGCGCACCTGAGAGTGACGAGCCTGCAGCGGGTGGCGCGTCTGCAGCACCTGATTCCACACCTACCGATTCCGACGCCGGGTCCGCCGAGGGTGCTGGAGTGGCGGCCGATGCGACGGGCACCGATCATACGGAGTCACCCGAAGCGGCGGAGTCGAGTAGCGATTCGTCGGCTTCGGCCGCCGAGTCGTCAGCCTTCGCCGACGAACTGTTCGGTGGAGCCACGACTGACTCTGGAGATGACACAGCGGCCGACCAACCGGCTGCCAATTCGGCAGACACGGCAGTCGAGGAAGGTGCAGGCAGGTCTGATATCGTCGAATCTCCATCCGATGTCGATCGAGCGGATGCTGAACCCGATGAGGGTGGGGACGACGTAACCGTCGCACCACCGGCAGATGGTGATGCTGTGCCTCCCGTCGAAGAATCCGATTCCACAGTCGACGACGAGCTGGCGGTGACTGACGAGCCAGTGGCTGACGACGGAACGACCCCAATCGAAGCCGACGAGGCGGTCGAATCCGAGCCGTCACTTCAGCCCGGCGCGGACACTGACGCTGACTTGTCACCGACCGCGATCGACCTGGCCGACGACACTGGCCCGGCTGCCGAGGTGGATGATGCGGATGCAGTCGCGGAAGAGGGTGACGGTTACACGGCGCGGTCGCCAGATCCGACACCAGAACCGATCGACGGTGACGACGAGCCGGGATCGGCCGACGACGACCCGTTGGCCGTCGATGACGAACCCGCGCAGGCCGACGCCGAGATGGATTCGATCGACGAGTCCGCCGGCTCGGCCGACGAGATCAAAGGAGGGCCTGACGACGGTACCGAGTCGGCCGACGAACCGGCTGCAACCGTCACAGCCGAGTCGGTGTCGGACGACGAGCACTCGGCCGACGATGACGCCGAGTCAGGTATCCCTGGGTCCGAACCCACACCCGAGGAAGGAACTGACGTCGGGCACGGTGACGAGTTCTCTTCAGCCCCTGGCCCCATAGCCGACGAGGCGGCCGATCCGACCAGTCCTTCGTCTGCCGATGCGGAGACGGAGGCCCCGGTGGATGCCGCCGATAGCGAGCAAGACGAGGACGAGCCGATTTCCGCGTCGAACTCGCCTGACGAACTGGAGGGCGATGCCGACGCACTCACTGACACCGCGGAGCCCTCGGCTGACCCACTTCCCGACACAGCTGAGGCAACGGCTGACAGCGACGATCAGTCGACTGACGGTGACCCGCCTGCGTTCGACCTCTCGACAGGTCTCGACGAACTGACCCAGAACGAGGATTCGGACGAGATAACCGCCGATTCGTCGGCCGATATGGCGGCCACCTGGGACGGCGACACGTCACCGGGGTCGGACCAGTCTGGCCCATCGGAGACGGTCGCTGCAGAGACCGACGCTACTGCAGATCCGGCGTCGGCTGACGACGTCGATTCGCGGGCCGAGTGGTTGACCGAACCGCTCGTGGACGAGGATGAAGATCCAGCCGACGAATCGGCCGAAGACCGTGAGTCGGCTGTGTCGGCCGACGACGTTGATACGGCGGACGACGATCACGGGCTGGCGGATTCGTTCGCTGAATCGACCGAGAATACTGCCGAGGACGACTCGGAGGCACTCGGCTTCGACGACGCACCGTTCGATTCAGCCTCCGACGAGTCCGACATGGTGTCCGAACCCGCGTCGTCCGACGCAGACGACGTCGAATCGGACGGCGAATCACCTGACGAGTTCGGTGACGTCGAATCGGGTGTCGAGTCCGATGGAGAGTTCGGTGACACCGAATCGGGCGTCGAACCTGACGACGGGTTCGGTGACGCGATCGACGACGAACCGTCGTCCGTCGGCTTTGGGTCAGACGACGAGTCGACCGTCGACCTCTCCGGACTCGAAACCGATGACGAACCCTCCGAGGATACCGAGTTTGGGTCCGACGATGCGTTCGATAGTGATCTCGACGATGAGATCTCGTTTACGGACGACTCCGACGATACGGCGTTCGCTGACGATATCGACGCTGTCGCATCCGATACGAGTAGCGACGTCGAGTCGACCGACGCGACGAGTGGCTCGGCGTTCGATGCCGACCTCGACCTCGATTCCGACGATTTCGGACTCGATGCCACGCCAGCCGACGAGTTCGGTGCTGGTTCTCAGGCGGAAAGCGAGTCGGCCTTCGACTCGGAGGGCGATGAATCGGCGTCGTTCCAGACCGAGGCGGACGAGATCGACACGAGCGGGACGGATTTCGACGCTGGTGACGACCCAGAAGACGAGGTGCTAGCTGGCCTTCCGGAGATGGCGGTCCCGGATATCTCCGTTCCCACCGAAGCGTCACCGGACACCGACACCGAACTCGAGGCGCACTCCCAGTCGGTTCGCGTCGAACGAGACCAGGTCGACTCGCTCTTGCAACTCGTCGAGGGGCTCGTTACGTCACGGGTGCGACTCCGATCGGCGATCGATTCGCGGGAACCGTACGAAACACTGGAGCGGGAACTCGACGATCTGGAAGACTTCACGACAGAATTGCAAGAGACCGTGATGGACGTGCGACTCGTCCCGCTCCAGACGGTGACGAACCGGCTGCCGCGCGTGGTTCGTGACCTGGCCCGTGAACAGGACAAACAGGTGACGTTCGATCAGTCGAACGCCGACGTCGAACTGGATCGTGGTGTCCTCGATCGGATCGGTGATCCGCTCATCCATCTGGTCAGAAACGCCGTCGATCACGGCATCGAGTCCGTCGAATCACGGAAGGCTGCCGGGAAGGATCCCGAAGGAACGATCCAACTCAGTGCGAACCGGACACAGAACCGGGTCACGATCGACATCGCAGACGACGGATCCGGCCTCGACGCCGATCGACTTCGGGAGGAGGCCGTCGATGCGGACATCCTCACGCGAGCAGAAGCTGAGGAGTTGTCGGACGAAGAGGCGTACGACCTGGTCTTCAACTCGGGACTGTCCACCAAAGAGCAGGTCACCGACGTCAGCGGTCGCGGCGTCGGGATGGACGTCGTTCGCCGCACCGTCGACGAACTGAACGGAACGGTATCGGTCCACAGTGAGCCGGGCGACGGCACGACGGTCACGATGACCCTCCCGGTGAGTGTCGCCGTGGACGACGTGTTGTTCGTCGAGAGCGATGGCGAGCAGTTCGGCATCCCCGTCGACGTCGTCAGGGACGTGGTCGACGGTGCGGACGTCGTCGAGTCCGACGGCGAACTCGTCCACGAGGATGGTGAGGAGTCCCTCCCGGTCGTCGACCTCTCGTCGGCGCTCGAGGTGGATGCAGCCCGGTCGGGTGACACAGACGGGATGCTCGTCCGGGTTCGTGACGACGTGCGTCCGGTCGCACTCAAGTGTGACGTCGTTCGCACTCGTCGTGAGGTCGTGATCACGCCGTTCGAAGGATTCATGCGCAACGTTCCGGGTATCAGCGGGGCGACCGTCCGCGGTCGGGGGGAAGTTATTACTATCCTCGACGTGAGTACCCTGTAACAATGAAAAACTGGCACGCAGACCGATTTCGGAGGATCAACGAATGACGCTAAAAGTCGATATTCGAAAACTGAGCTTCATCAACGAGATGGCGAAGGTTGGGACGAACGGTGTCGCCGACAACATGGGCAAACTGACCGGCGAGGACGCTCGAATGGAGGTGACGAAGACGAACTTCATCGACGTCGACGACATCAAGTCACAACTGGACGCCGGCAAACGTGTTGGCGTGCGCGTCAGACTACTGGACGAGCCACACGGCCACATTCTCATCCTGTTCCCGGAGGCGAGTGCGAAGAAGATAACGGCGCTGATGCTTCGTGACGTGGTCGACGATATGGGAAACGTCTCCGGAAAGATGGCCAGAAGCGCCGTCGAGGAGATGGGGAACATGAT
Source organism: Halovivax asiaticus JCM 14624 (assembly GCF_000337515.1). Taxonomy (GTDB): domain Archaea; phylum Halobacteriota; class Halobacteria; order Halobacteriales; family Natrialbaceae; genus Halovivax; species Halovivax asiaticus. The sequence goes on along the minus strand of NZ_AOIQ01000006.1, from coordinate 213,908 downwards.
GGCCTCCGGGTTCATCGACGGCTGGGCGGACGTCCTCGGCCGGGCGATCGACACGGCGGCCCCCCAACTCGTGTACGCCCCTGCGGGTGACATCGTCGTCAGGACGGCGGGACTGGGCGGGGACGATCTCGCTCTGTTCTTCGATTCGGAGTTGTCCGTTCCGAGCTATCAGATCGAAGCAGAGATCTACGCGTTCCCTGACCTAGAAGAGTTCGTCGGGATGGTAAACGGTATCGAACCACAAACTGCATGAAACTCGACGTAAACGCCCTCGGCACCTTCTACCGAATGGCGCAGGAAGGTGCGGGCCTGGCGGCGGGTCGGTTGACGCAAATGACCGGCGTGGACACCCAGGTAGGCGTTACTAAACTCAACTTCATGCGGGGCACCGAGATCCGCCACGATTTCGACGACGGGACCGAGAACGTCGGCGTCCGTGTCGAACTATCGGGTGGTATCGACGGCCACTCGATTCTCGTCTTCGATCGGGGGAGTGCAGAAACCATCATCGAAGCGCTTCTGGGCGATTCCGACGCTGGACTTGGAGACGAACTGAGCCAATCGGCCGCGACTGAGCTGGGCCAGATTATGAACAACGGGTTCGTCGACGGCTGGGCAGACGTCCTGGAGACAGCTATCGACGTCTCCACGCCGGAGTTCCAGAGCGGGACGACGGCGGCGGATTTCTTCGGCGATCTGGAGGAAGCACCGAGCGACGACGACCTCGCGCTGGTCTTCCAGAGCCACATCGAAGCCGTCGGCGCCGAAACCGGCTTCCGGCACTACCTCTTCCCCGAACACGAGTCGATGGCCGTCTTGCTCGAACGCCTTCGGTCGAACGAGGGTATCGAGTACGACAAACTCGAAGGATTCGACCGGATGGCCGAACAGGGCGCGGAGGAAGTCGCCAAGACGGCGACGACGTTGACTGGCATCGACACCACCGTCGAGATCAGACGCCTCAACTTCGTCTCCCTCGAAGCGATTCCGCAGGAGGTAGCGAACGAGCCGCTCGTCGGGGTCGCCTTCGAATTCGACGGGACGCCGAGTGGGTACCTGCTGTTCCTGTTCGACGAACAGTCTGCCCGGGAGATCGTCGACGCGATGGTTCCGATGGAGACCGACGACGAATCCGACGAGTTCACGGAGATGGACCGGAGCGCGATCAAGGAACTCGGCAACATCATGGCGAGTGGCTTCCTCGACGGGTGGGCGAACGTCCTCGATACGACGATCGATCACTCGACGCCGGAGTTCATCCACGACATCGGTGCGGCCGCCGTCGACCCCGTCGTGATTCAGCTCGGTGAGAGTCAGGATTACGCCTTCGTCTTCGACACGACGGTCGTCGCCGACGGCCAGGCGTTCGACTGCGACGTCTACGCGATCCCGGACGAATCCGATCTCGAACGCGCGCTCAACGATCTGGACGTGAGCCGGATCGACGAAACGCCAACGACCGCCGAGTTCGCCGACCTCGAGGGAACATGAAGACGTACGGAAGCGAACCCGGAGCTCCCGAATCGGTACAAGTCGGCATCTCTGAACTCGTCGTTTCGGAGGGTACTGATACACTGAAATCCTACGGCTTGGGGTCGTGTCTGGCAATCGCCCTGTACGATCCGGGAACCGCAGTCGGCGGTCTCGCACACACGATGTTACCCGACGGTGACGCAGCCGAAAACAGTGATCTCAAACCCGGCAAGTACGTCGACACGGCTATCAGGGCTTTGCTCCGGCGCATGGTCGAGCGGGGGGCGACCTACACGGACGTGGAGGCGAAGATTGCTGGCGGCAGCGACATGTTTCAGTTCGAGAGTTTCGGCGAGGGCGTTGGGAAACGAAACGCCGACGCAGCCCGCGAGGAACTCGAGAAACTCGGGGTTCCGCTCGTCGCCGAAGACGTCGGCGGTAGTCACGGCCGAACGGTCGAATTCACGCCAGAGACGGGTACACTCCTCATCAAGGGTAACGAAGATATCGGAGTGACGGAGCTGTGACCGACGTCGGGTTCGAATCGATCTGTTCGTTCGTCGAGGATGAACTCGAATTTGCGACGAGTCACTACAACGATAGTTATCTCGATCGGCGCATTTCTTCACGCATTCGCCGGACCGGTAGCGACGGGTACGACGACTATCACGAGTTGCTCGCAGCGGATTCGGACGAACAGGAAGCAATCTTGGATTCACTCTCGATCAACGTCACTGGGTTCTTCCGCAATCCGGACGTCTGGGAGGGAATTCGTGAGGTTCTCGTCACGCTCTCGCAGTCGCCCGGTTCGATCCATGTCTGGTCTGCAGCCTGTGCCGACGGCCGGGAGACGTACTCGATTTCGATGCTCGCTCACGAGGATCCGCGTATCGATGCCTCTGACCTCTTCGTACTCGGGACAGATATCAGTCCGCCAGCACTCGAAACGGCTCGAGCTGGTGTGTACGAACAGTCCCGAACGACGGATATCGAGGGCCAACTAGACTTCCTCGAGTCACCGGAGGAGTACGTCACACAACGTGACGGCGCCTTTCACGTGACGGAGACACCGAGAGAGAACGTCACGTTTCAACGCCACGACCTGATAAACGACCAACCGAAGGCCGGATTCGATCTCGTAATCTGTCGAAATCTGTTTATCTACATCGATCCGTCGTACAAAGCGCCGATTCTCAAAACCCTCGGTCGATCGTTACAATCGGATGGCTACCTGGTTATCGGAAAAGCGGAGACGATCCCACCGGAACTGAAATCACTCTTTGCGGTTCACGATGGTCGATTGCGCATTTACACGTTGGCTGCCGACGACTCCGTTTGAAAGGCCACGAAAGTTGGCGGGTGTCGAGGGGCGTCAGACCGTATCCGTGGCCACTGTAGTATTACAGCCTTCGAACGGTGAATGCGGGAACTACATGGGGATGGGTGTCCGTGAGTCCATATGAGCGAGTTTGCACTAGATCGGTACGCGACACGCCTCGATCGAGTGCTTTCGGTGGCGCCACCGCGGTCACGTCGGGAGACACTCTCCTGGGTATTCCAACCGCTCTGGACCCACCTCGGATGGGATATCGACGCAGCAACCGGGCGGGGTTCGATCGGACAGTTCGAATACGATTCGATCCTCGTCGTGGGTTCGTCGCCGTCGACACCGGCGGTACTCGTCGTGGCGGAGCCTGCCGATCAGTCACTTTCGGCTGCTCGACAGGACAAGATCGCCGCTGGGATGCGACAGTCGGGAATCGATCGGGCGATGTACTCGAACGGCCGCCGGTTCGTTCTGTTCGCTGGAGATGGATCGGATCGTGTCGAGATCGATCACGAATCGATTCCGACTCGTACTGGCCAGTTTGCACCACTCTCCCACGACGCGGTCACGACTCATTGCCGAGACATTCCGACTGAGTCGGTGCGACGACGCCGGATCGCTGTTTCGGGGACAGAAATCGCATCGTCGATCGAATCCATCCTTACGGAAGAGCTTGGATCGAGCCCGCCCGTCGACGAAGCATCGCTCCCGGCCCTGTTAGCGGCTATCGACGACGCTGGCACGGCGGGCGGATCAGGGATGGAATCGAGCGGTCAAGTTGCATCGCCATCCCCAGCGTCTGAATCGGATCCGGCGGCTGAACCCGATGGACCAGCACACGATCGGCCGGACTCCATCTTGCCGGCGTCCGACGAGACGGGAGAGTTCGTTGTTCGGGTGTTCAACGACCGTGGATCCATCGGTGCGGTCGCCCACTCGACGTCGGCGGGCGCGCTGGTAGAAGCGGCGGCGTACTTCTTCGAACGTGGGCTGTCTGGTATCCGCCTCCCGTGGGGACCAGACGGCGGTTCGACCGTCGTCCACGACGAACCGGTCGACAGTGATGGCGCCGTGTGGGACGCCTACGAGCAACTCCCAAACGGTCTCTACGTCAATACGTCCGGCTCGGTGGCGGACAGACGACAGCGCGTGGAGGCACTTGCGTCGAGAGCGGGGCTCCGCGTCATGCTCCGTGGTGACTGGTCGAACTAACGCGAGAATCGACGGTTACGAGTAATCGAGGTCCATCGTCGTCGTTCTGACGATTATGGTATTGTCTCCCCCACCGAGATTGCAGGTCACTTTTCCGTCGGCATCGTCTCCTCCGTGTTCCCACTCACCGGCAGCGAGTGAGCGTTCCCAGGCCTCGGCGCGTGGAGAGTCGACCGTGATCGTCACCGTATCCTCTTTGAATCTATCGACCGTCGTCTCGGAGTGCGTTGCGGAGATTGCTCGCGTCCCCGCAGAGCTCACGGCCGTTTCGTCTACCTCAAGCTGGACCAGTGAGATGATCGCTGTATTCTCCGTACATCGGATCAGTGGCTCTCTGATCGTCCAGGCACCGCTCTCTGTCGAACGGACGACTGCACCGCCTTCGTAGACGATCTCTGTATCGCCTGTTTTGTAATTGAGTGTACCGGATGCGTTGATCCAGTTTTTATTCTGAACTTTGACTGCAACTGTGGTCTCGTTATCCGTCGACGAGAGTGTTCCTTGCCGGAGACTCATTTCGCCAGCGCGATATGCGACTCCCTCTGTCTCGACGATGTCGTTCAGATTCTCTGCAAGGGCGTCCATCGCTCGCTCGGCGTTTCTCGTCTGCTCTTGCTCCTGGACGGCTCCCATCGCGGAGAAGCCGGTCATATACAGGATTCCGACCGATCCGATGATGATCCCGAAGACGATGACGAAGCCGACCAGTTCGCTCACGGCCCGGTCGTCGTGGAGTAACGTGTGATCGTTCATCAGCTGTCCTCCAGTGTGATGTTGCCGCCCGATTTGCGTTTCACCTGAATTTCCCCACCGTCTACTGTTGCTGTGTCGATGTCGCCCTCGAGAGCGAGTGGGATTGCGACGGGTTCAGTCGCGGATGCTTCGAGGACGAGACATGGGGAACTGTCGATGAGTGGATATTTCCCACAGTTGTCGGTCAAACTCACGGTGTACCCCGATCCACCGACGGATCGCTGATGGCTGGTCGTCACCGTGATCGAATCGTCCCCATCTGTCGTTTGATCGACGGCCGCGATCTCGCCAGCGAGGCGCTCGCCGATCGTCTCGAGGGTCGACTCGGTCGACCGTTCCTGCTCCGTTTCGAGTAGCGTCGACCCCGCGATCAACAACCCGGAGATCAATATTGCGGTGATGCCGACGGTGAGGACGTGAGTTACCGCAATGGAGACCCCTCGATCGTCGCGGGCGAAATTCATCATGTATCCACCTCGATCTCTTTTGTCACGGTAATCTCGGTCGTCGTGATATTTATTTTGAATGTGTCTGGAGATCCAGGTGCGTAACTACTTTGGACATAAGAGATGTGTATCGGCCCTTCTGCTGCCTTCTGCGGTGCGTATTCCTCCTTGATGTAATATTCAACCGTACCGTCATTTATCGATTCATTTTCGCTCAAGGTGTCCAGGTTCGTCTGTATCTCAGATTCGATCGTCCGAATCTCCGAGATGTCGTCACTGGCTCCGCCGCTATCGATCGTCTCCGTATACTGGACGCTGTTGAAGACGATAACGACGCCGAGTAGGATGAACGCGAGCGAGATGGCGCCGATGAGCACGAGCTGGCCGCGGTCTGAGGTTGGTCTGTCGATTACCATACTGTGACACGCACCTCCACGAGGGTGTACGCATCCGTGTCGGGCTTGAACGGATACGCGGGTGTTGATTCGATAGAGTCACCGTTGCCTTCGAACGCTCTCGAGGTATGGAGATTTTGCTCCTCGTGGACGAGGACCGTGTAGCTTGCGGACACGACCGAGTCACTGGCACCGCCACCCATTCTGACTATCTGCTCGGACGTTCTCGATCCGGACGACGGATCGTAGGCGATGTATTCGACGTTGTAGGATTTCCCGCCAGCTTCGACGATGTGCTGGTCGAGTATTGTGCCGAAATCGCTCAACTCGGCGAACCGGCTACTGTTGTACGCGCCGGGCCCCGGAGCGTTTGCTTCTTCCCATTCACCCGAATCTGGATTCCAGTATCGGACCAGATCGGAGAGGTTGCCTTTCTCACCGGCGACGATCAGGGCGTCGCGAATCTCCTGTTCGTCCTGTCCCATTGCCGCACGGTCGACGGCACCACCCGTCGTTGGGGTGATGACGACCGCCTGGAGGGCAAAGAGGACTGCCGTGAGCACGATGATGGCGCTGACGAGCCCCTCGAGCGTAAACGCCTGGGCGCGTTCGTCGCGTCGGTTGGATTGTCGATCCATCCTTACCACACCCTCACGACGAGTTTACAAGCTGTCTCACATTGCGACTGATCGTCTGTCGTTACGATCCTGCTCGCACTCGATCCGATTTGGTCGTCGTAGTCGTCACCACCAGCGAGGACGAGCTTGGGGTCGTCGGCTGCCACGTCCTCGATCTCGATTAGAGTTATGTTTACGTGTGTGATCGCGGTACTACCAGTCTTTTTGAGGCCGAGTTCGTCTGCGAGTTCCTCGCTATCGCTCCCGTCGTAGGTCGATAACGCCGCCCAGTCCAACTCGTTCGTCGTCTCCGTCGACGCATTCTCCACGATCGTCGCCGCGATACGGTCGGCCTGGGCGGTTTCGGCGCCCCCGGCGTCTTCGAACGGCGTGATGATCGAGGGGACGAACGAAAAGACGAACGCGATCGCGAGCAGGAAGATTCCGATCCCCACGGCGAAGTCCTGGACGGTCTGGCCGCGGTCACGCTCCGACGCGCTGCTGGTCGAGGGGCGATCGTCGGCGGCGTCTGTAAGGTGGCCGATGTGCATGATTACGAGACGAATGCCCAGGCGACGAGTGCAACCGTCGAGAGTCCGACGACGTATTTCAGTCCGCTCATCAGGTTCGCATCGCGGATATAGCCGCTGATGAACCCCGAGAGGATGGCGTGGAGTGTGATCGCGTGGAAGAACAACAGCCCCATCTGGTCGACGTCGATGTTCTCCGTCAAGTTCATCTGGGACATGCCGCTCCCGCCAGCCCCTTCCATCGCCGAGGAGTCGACGTTGCTTTGCGAGCCAAGATCGGCCATCGTGTTCAGGAACTGTGTCTGCAAGATCGCGATGACCGCGAGCATCGTCATGAACGTCATGATGATGATCACGATCTGCATCCGGGTCCGTGATTTTCGATCTCGCTCGATGTCGTCGTGGTTCTCGCTCGCACGGGCGGCGGTCCTGAGAACGTTCGAAATCTGGTTCGACGCTTCTTGAGCTTTCGTGATCAACTTGACCGACCTGGCCAGACGGGGGATGTGATACTTGTTGTTGAACTCGATCATCGCCTCCTTCAGGTTCATCCCGTAGTTGACCTTCGTGTGCATCTCTTCGAACTCACGTGCGAGGGTCCCACTGGTGGTGGAAGAAACCGATTGCAGAGACTCCAAGAGCGTGAGGCCGGTGTCGTTCGCACTCGATAGCTTTCGCAGGTCTTCCGAAAGTGTCGCGACGACTCCGTTACGGGATCGAAGATTCCACTCGTAAAAGATGGCCAGTGGAACGAGTATGACGTACACGGGCATGTAGACGTACATGAACGTCCCCCAGACCGGGTCGTCGACGAGCCCGCCCCAGGACGTCGGGACGATGCCGTTTACCATCGCGGCGGTGATGGTCACCAGCACCGCCGGCACTGTCAACGTGAGTGTCATCAGCGGGTGCTCCCGGAAGAAGAGATGTGGATCTTTCAGCACCCCGAGCGTTTCGTAGGTCCCTTCTCGATTTTTAATTCGATCGAAGACACTGTGCGTCCCCGTGAACTGTTCGATCAGTCCGAGATCGAGCAACCCCTTGTTTTGGGTCGCTTCGAGCCGCTGATGCCCACCATCGGGGCTGAGATAGCCGTCACCCACCTCGTCGTGTTTGACCGTCGAAACCAGAATAATGAACCCGACACCTGTGAGGGGGATGAGCCCATAGACGGCGACGAAGATCATGTTCGGCGACGCGCTCGAGTTCGGCATCATCTGCATGATCACCAGGATGATGATCAACAGCAGCGGGAACAGCGAGAGCGTCATGTACATCTCCCCGAACAACTCGAGGGTTTCGAGGGTGAGTTCCTGTTGCTGCTTGGCCGTCCGCATGTGCTTTTCTTTCTTGTCCTGCAGGAAACTCTTCATGTCTCCGCCGCTGTTGACGATCGAGAGCATGTCCGTCAGGAACTGCGAGAGTTCGTCACTCGGCGTTTCGATCGCCTGATTACGGATCGCCGTCCGGTAATCCGTATCGAAGTACTCGGTCTCGTTGACGATATTTTGGAACTCTTTCGAGACCTCTCCGTACGTGTCGTCCGCCTCGGCCATCGCCTGGAGGATCTCGAGTTGGTTCAGGCCCCCGACCGACAGCGCGTACATGAACGATACGGCATCGGTTAGGAGCATGTTGATCTCGCGTTTTCGTGCCGATGCCCGAGAGTAGGGGACGGCGACCAGCGAACCGAATCCGAGGAGGAATCCGAGTGAACCGAACACGATCCCACACACCACGATCAACGTCGGGATTTTTATCGTCTCCCACACCGACAGCACCTGCTCGTTCGGTACGGGCACACCGATGATCGTGTCGACGGTGATGATCCCCGTTCCGAACAGCCCCCAGCCGACCAGGAGACCCAGGATCCACAGGAAGAGTCCGCTGATAAACCCGATGCCGATCGCTCGCGAGAGGTACATCTCGACGGTGTCGGTCATCCGGCCTTGGGCGAGTTTCGTCTCGACGTCCGAGGCGAACTGGCTATCCTCGCTGAAGAGCCTCTCGTACACCGGATAGAAGGTATCTCCGAGCATATCGGAGTCGCCGAACTTCCCGTCGGAGGCGGTCGAGCCTTCGACGCTCATCGATCGGCCTCCCCGTCGTCACGCTCGGTATCCGTCCCCTCCTCGTCTCTCTTCGTTCTCTCGTCTTCCTCGGTCGTTTCCGGTTCGTCACTCGCGGCGAATATCGACTCCTCGTCGTCCGATCCGGAGTCGAATACCGATTCGCCAGCATCGGCCTCCTTTGCAGGGTCCGCGTCGGTAAACGGCGACGAGTCGTCGGTGCCGAAGATCGAGTCATCACCATCGTCAGGTGATCCCGGCTGCGAGTCGACCCGGCCAGATTCGTCGTCTACCGGCTGTGGTTCACTTTCGACCCACGTCGTTTCCTCGTCAGTATCGGTCTGCCCACTCGTCTCGTCTGCCGATGTGGACTCGGGACCAGCCGTATTGACCGATTCGCCAGCAGATGGCGACGTGTCGTCTCTCCGTACTGATTCCGACCGCGTCCCGAGTCCCCAGTCGGGTTCTGATTCGTCTTCCGTTGATTCGCCGGTCGCGAAGATGGACTCGGCGTCCGAACTCGGGAACATCTCGTCGAACCCCGACGTATCAGGCTTACTGTCCTCGTCTTGTCCCTGCTCCGGCGCAGGCACGGGTTCGTCGGATTCGAGCGCTGCAAGTGTGTCGTCCATGTCCGTGAAGAGGGCGTCGAGACCGCCGGATTCTTCCTCATCGCCGGCACTTCCCTCACTCGGCCCGTCAGTGTCGCCGGTTGGTTCCTCGAGTGAGAGGGTTCCCTCGTCCTCGGCAGACTGTCCCGGGGTTGCTGTCGTCTCCCCAGTGCTTTCCTCTTGGGTGATCGACCCGTCGATGGTCCCTACGTCGCCGTCGAGCGGCGGGCGTTCGGTAGTCTCGAGCTGGTCGGTCCCACGCTGCCCTCCAACGGCGGAGTCCGCACTCGCTGTCCCGGTCGGTTGCTCTCCCTCGAGCCACGCCGGCGCTTCGACCGTCGTGTCGCCTCCGGCCGCCGTTGCTCCTGACCCGCCACCCCCGCCCGATTCGTCGAACGAGACCGATTCTCCGTCGTCTGAAGCCCAGAAATCTTCCTGGTTGTCTTTCGCTTCGGCCGCATCGAATTCGAACAGGGCGTCCGTTTCGTCGTCGGCCGTCTCCTCTTCGACGTCTCCGATTGCACTTGCGAGCCCGCTAGGGACGTTCCCTCGATATTCGTCGAACAGTGACTCTTCGGCCCGTTCGAGGATGTCCATCGAGAGGTTGTACGTCTCCGAGGAGGCGTCCGGCCGGGGCACCAGTTCCTCTTTCTCCGGGTCGACGTCGATCAGCACGCTCTCCATCTCGCGGAGATCGTCGAGGCTGTTCTCGAGCTGCCCGTTGGCGATGAGCGTCAGGATCGTCTCCGGATCGTTGATGAACGCTTGAACGGTCGCGGCGACTTCGGCGTACGTGTTGAGGCCGTTCCGGATGAGGTACGCGAGGATCGTCTTCCGTTTGAAGAGTTCCTCCTGGAGCTTCTCGTGATTCCAGCCCCGGTCGAACATGATCTCGTCGAGTGTGTTCGAATCGCCCATCTTGAGATACTCGTCCGTCTCGGCCTGCCACTGATAGACGTCCTGGACGTTGATCTCGTCGTTTTCGGCCTCGTAGTGGTTGATCTCGGTGAGCGACTTGTTCCGGCGGACCTTCCGCCCTTGCACGCGCGTTTGGGTCTGGATGGAAACGAGATCCAGCGCGGTGAACATCGTCTTCGAGACGTTGATCGGGTCCGTCGTGAACCGTTTGAGGACCTCGTCGACGGAGTCTGCGTGGAACGTGGTGTAGGTGGTGTGACCCGTCGACATGACCTGGAACAGCGTCCGCCCCTCCTCACCACGGATCTCACCCATGACGATGTAGTCCGGCCGCTGACGCAGTGCGGCCTCCAGCAGGTCGAACTCGTCGATGTCGCCTGTCGAGTCGTCAGCGAACGAGGGCCGGGTCATCGACGCGATCCAGTTACGCTGCGGTAACTCGACCTCGCGCGTGTCCTCGATCGAGACGATCTTGGTGTTCGCCGGGATGAACAGCGAGACGGCGTTCAGCGACGTCGTCTTCCCCGATGCCGTCCCACCGGCGAAGATCAGGCTCTTGTGATTCTCGATGCAGAGCCAGAGGAAGGCCATCTCGTCCAAACTGAACGTGTTCCAGTTGATGAGGTCGATCGGCGTGAACGGGACGTCCTTGAACTGTCGGATCGTGTAGTTCGTCCCGTGATCGGAGACCTCCTTGCCGAGCGTGAGTTGTGCTCGGGAGCCGTCGGGAAGCGTCGCGTCGACCTGCGGGAGTCGCTTACTGATCCCCTTTCCGGACCGCTGAGCCAGTTTGACGACGAAGTCGTCTAGGTCGTCCTCGCCGTGATAGATGTTCGAGATGATCTGTTCGTAGCCGGAGTGGTAGACGAAGACGGGTGAATTGTACCCGTCACACGAGATGTCCTCGACGTTGATGTCGTGTTTGATCGGGTCGATCCGCTCGTAGCCGATGAAGTCGCGTTTCAGGAGGTACAGCAGCTTTTCGACCTGATACTCGGAGACGGTATCGGGATCTTCTTCGAGGATAACCGGCTCGGGCCGGACCGACATGCCCTCGAGTTGGGTGGGCGCTTGTGGCGCTTCGTCTTCGTCGTCTTCGTCGTCTCCGAACAGTTGTTTGACGGTTTCGACGATCCCCATCGTCGTCTCGTTCTGGGTCCCTTCGAACAGATCGTACCGTTTCAGCAACCGACGGGTTTCGCGTTCGATGACGCTCCGACGACCCTCCTCGTCCGTACTGGTCTTCACGCTGTCGTCGGCGTACTTGATCGCCGTCCTGAGTTTCCCCGAGAGGAACTCCTGCAGCTCGGTCTCGATCTCGTTGCAGTACGGCTCGACGGCGTAGTATTTCGTCTCGTTTTCCTTTTCGGAGTGGAAGATGACGACGAACGCGTAGGGTTTGTTCACCCAGTAGCGCTCCGTCTCGACGAAGTGTGTCTTCTTTTCGAACGGAACGGCCTTCTCCAGGTCGTATCGGTTGGCGACGGTCGTATTGCCGTTGTCCGTGGAGAAGAACTCGTCTTCGTCTACTTCTTCGTTGACGTTGACGGTCCGTTCATCGACGAGTTCGTCGAGTTCCATCGCGGCATTTCCGGCCGCGTGGACGTGTTCCTCGATCCGATCGGGATCGAACCCGAGCGCCTGCTCGCCGTCGAACCGATCGATTTCACCACCCGACCTGGGTCGACTTCCGTCGTCTTCGTAGTAGTACTCCCACTTGTAGTGTTCCCAGGTATAGACGTCTTTTGTGACGGGCGTCGTCTCGGGATCGACGTACTCGAGAAAGCGTTCCCAGAGAAACTTCGCGTTCGGTGCGTACAACTCGGTAATCTGCTCGTCGAGCTCTGTCGGGTGGAAACCGAGGTGTGCCGTAGGATCGAAGTCGACGGTGTTCCACTCTTCGCGAGTTGGGGTCCCGGCCGTTCCATCGGCATCGAGGCCGAGCTGTCCGCTTACTTCCTTGTCTTCCGGGTACAGCGCGTCGATCTCGTCTTCGTACCCGTACTCCGCCATGAAATCTGCCCACGTGTAGTTCCCGACACGAACGTCGGCCCCGCTCGTGGGCCCGCTCGTTTCGTCACCACCCGGGGTCGAATCTGACGGCCCAGCGTCAGAAAATTCCGACCCGCCGGCGTGGTCGCCCTCGTCAATAGCCATTAACGCCCCCGAAGTACTCCCCCGTAAAAAGTTTCATCCGTAGATTATCGGTCCTGATAACGGATTCGTCGTCGCACTCGCCTTCCCTCCATCTCAGGTGGCCATCACCGAACGCGGTACCTGCCCCCAGCCTGCGATTCATTGATATCTTGTACTGTCCACCCAGTTAGGTTATATTTTTCCACACGCTTCAACACGTTTTCGTGATTGTGGTGATACCTTCTGTCGCTCCTCGCCGTTAGAATCATCAATAATTTGTGGTTTAGGGGCGAGCGCCGGGTGCATTTCCGCCGCGCCCGCCACTACCCACATCCGCTGCCGTCACACGCGTTCCATTGACGGAGGTAACGGTGAACGGGCGTGGTGGGGATCCGCTCGGTGGAAAACGGACGTGACGGGATTCGAACCCGTGATCAGAAGGTTAGGAACCTTCTGCCCTCTCCGCTAGGCCACACGTCCCGGCGAAAACAGATTATTGGGATTCCGCTTCGGTGCTCTCCTCCGCGGTCGTCGTGTCTGAGCCGTCCTCCGACGTGACGGGCTCGGTGTCGACGAAGTCATCGTCGGACGACGAGTCGTCGTAGTTTCCGGTTTCACGCATTTCTTCGAGTTCCGTCTCGACCTTTTCTCGCCCCTTCTGGAATTCGCCCATGGCTTCACCGGTGGATCGAGCTAGCTTCGGGATCTTGTTGGCGCCGAACAACAGGATGGCGATGAACAGGATCACGCCAAGCTCCATCGCACCCGGCATTGGCACGAACAGTGGTATGGTTTCGGGTACCATCTCTATCCGATCCTTATCGACTGGCAATTATAACCTTTTTGGAGCGCGCGGTCCCGCGAACGAGTGATCTGTTTCCCATACTACTTATTTACAATAGGTGGGGCCGTAGTGTGTGGGGTTGGAAATGCAGTATTATTGGCGTTGCGTGTTCGATTGCCAGTGCATTGGAACCGATCTCAATCGTCCAGTTGTCGATGGCTGGCCACGACTGAATTCAGCGGGTGAGCTGTCTCCCCTTCGGTGGCTGTGCGGTGGGCTTTTGGCCGTGCCAGTCGAGAATCGGGTATGACCGAACCGACGAGCGAAGGGTACCGGACCTACGACCCCGACGCAGCCCACGCCTTTCCCGACGGGCCCGTCAACTCGATTCTCGAGTTTATCGCCGACGACGCTGAGATTCAGACATTTCTCGAGGCCCAGAACGTCAACGCCGTCGATCGGATGCGATACAACGATCACGGACCAAAACACATCGAAATCGTTCGTAACCGGGCGCTGTGTTTGTACGATTTGCTTAAAGCCAGCTCAGTGACCTTCAACGGGGCTCGTCAGCAGGGACTCGCCGAAGCCGATGAGGCCGTGATAATCGCCCTCGCGGCTACGTTGCACGACGTCGGGCACGTTGTCCACCGGGATCGCCACCCGTTCTACTCCGTTCCGCTCGCCTCGGACATCCTCGATCGAATCCTCCCCGAGTTCTACGACACCGTCGATGCCGTCAGGGTAAAGGGTGAAGTCCTGCACGCGATCCTCTGTCACCACACCCCTGTCGATCCGTTGACGCTCGAAGCCGGCGTCATTCGGGTCGCGGATGCACTCGATATGGAACGCGGGCGCTCGCGCATCCCGTACGAGCAGGGTGGCCGCGGAATCAACACGCTTTCCAGCCAGGCGATCAGTCGCGTCTCGCTCCACGAGGGCGAATCGAGCCCCGTCATGGTCGAGATCGCGATGACGAACGCCGCCGGCGTCTATCAGGTCGACAACCTCCTGAAGGCCAAACTCGAGCGGTCGATGCTCGAAGACCACGTCCGAATCGTCGCGGTCAACACTAACGAGAACCGCGAACAACTGGTCGAGCGAATCGAACTCTGAGAGCGTGTCGATCAGCGGTTCCCGAACCTGTGGCCGTATCGATTTTGAACGAAAACTGGTTGCTGTCGATCTGTGTACGGCTTCGCAACCCAGCGCTGCTCGCAGTCCAATCGTCGCCGGCACTGGGTGTCACGTTGTGCGCATCACTTTAGGTAGCCTCTCCCCATGCTCGAATCGATGACGACACAACTCGCCGTCTTCGCACTGGCAACGGGTGTGCTCACTGGTGGAGTGTTCCGAATGCTTTCGATTCCGATCCCCGCCCCACCGGAATTACCTGGGCTCCTCGGGATCGTTGGCATCTTCCTCGGGTACAAACTCGTCGGGGCACTGGGAATCAGTATCAATCTCGTCGAGGCACTCGGCTTCTAACGGATCGTCGAAAAGACTGCGTTCTCGGACCGGCGTGGTGCAAATTCCGACGTCGGGACGATCAGTAGCTGCGAACCTTCGGCTCGTAGGTCTTCTCTTCGCCTTCGAGGATCACCGGGCGATACCAGATCGACGGTGCACCGTCGTCCCAGGTGATCATCGTGTGTTTGAGCCAGTTTTCGTCGTCGCGAATCTGGTTCTCCTGGCGCCAGTGGGCACCGCGGAACTCGTTGCGGACGAGCGCCCCGAGGGCGATCGTCTCGGCGACGTCGATCAGGTTGCGCGTCTCGTAGGTCATCTGCAGATCCGTGTTGAACGTCCGGGAGGGATCCGAGACGCCGACGCGCTGGTACTCCTCGCGGCACTCACGAATGATCTCGAGGGCCTTCTTGACACCGTCTTCCGTGCGGAAGACGTTGACGTAGTCCGTCATCGCTCGCTGGAGCTTCGAGCGGATGTCGGCGTGGTTGACACCGTCGTCGGTATCCATCAGGTGGTCGACGCGGGTGCGTTCGGCCTCGACCGCCTGCTCCAGGACGGCGTCGCTTGCCATCGTCTGTCCGCTGCCGTCGGCTGCGACACCGCTTGCGGGACTCGTCTCGTCGATGCCTGCGAGGCCCGGCTCGACGGGTGCCCCGACGTCGGTCTCGTCTTCGACGTCGTCGCCGTAACCCGTCAGAATCTCGGCCGCTCCCAGCTCCTCGCCCGCGGCGTGGCGGCCGGCGCGCTTGCCGAAGACGATGAGCTCGGGCAGCGCGTTGCCACCGAGGCGGTTCGCACCGTGAACGGAGACGCAGGCGCACTCGCCGGCGGCGTAGAGGCCGTCGACGCAGGTAGCGCCGTTTTCGTCGGTCTCGATGCCGCCCATCTCGTAGTGCTGGCCCGGCTTGACCGGCATCGGTTCGACGAGGCCGTCGACGCCCTCGAAGTCCTCCGCGAGGTGCAGAATGTTCTCGAGGCGGTCCATGATGCGTTCTTCGCCGAGGTGGCGCATGTCGAGGTTGACGTACTCGTCTTCGACGCCGCGTCCCTCGTTGACCTCGGTGAGTTCCGCCCGCGAAACGACGTCTCGAGAGGCGAGCTCGCCGTCGTTGTTGGCGTAGCCGTGTTCGAACATGAACCGCTCGCCGTCCTCGTTGTAGAGGATGCCGCCCTCGCCACGGACACCCTCGGAGATGAGGACGCCAGTGCTGGGCAGCGTCGTCGGGTGGAACTGGACGAACTCCATGTCCTCGAGCGGGACGCCAGCACGATAGGCCATCGCCTGGCCGTCACCGGTACAGGAGACGGCGTTCGTCGTGTGATCGAAGGCCTGACCGGGCCCACCGGTCGCGAGGATGACTCCGTCGTTCGCTTTGAAGCCCTGTATCTGTCCCGACTGGACGTCGTAGGCGACGACGCCGTGACAGGATCGATCGTTCGGATCGGGCTCGTCCGTCACGGCGAGGTTCATCACGTACCACTCGTCGTAGACCTGGATCCCGCGCTTGACGACCTGCTCGTACATCGTGTGCAGCAGGTGGTGACCGGTTTCGGCCCCGGCGTAGGTCGTCCGCGGGAAGGAGAGGCCGCCGAACGGTCGCTGGGAGACGGTGCCGTCCTCCTCGCGGGAGAACGGCATCCCCCAGTGTTCTAAGGTGATCGTGTCCTCGGGCGAGTCCTGTGCCAGCGTCTCGATCGCTGGCGCGTCGCCGAGGTAGTCCGACCCCTTCATGGTGTCGTAGGCGTGCAGTTCCCAGTCGTCGCCGTCGCGGATCGCGGCGTTGATACCCCCCTCGGCCGCGCCGGTGTGGCTGCGGACCGGGTGGAGTTTCGTGACCATCGCCACGTCCGCTCCGGCTTCGTGTGCGGCGATCGCCGCGCGGAGCCCGGCGCCGCCGGCGCCAACTACGATGACGTCGTGTTCGTACATGGTTACCAGAATTTCAGGTTCTTCTTGACCGCCTCACGCTTGAGTTCCTGAATGTGCTCGGTGAGGGGGATGTCTTTCGGACACACCTCGGTGCAGGAGAACTGCGTCTGACAGCGCCAGACGCCGTGTTCTTGCTCCATGATGCGTAGTCGGTGCTCTTTGAGTTCCTCGCCCTCGCGGTCGTCCATGGCGAAGCGGTAGGCCTTGTTGATCGCCGCCGGGCCGAGGTACTCGTTGTCGCCCGCCGCGATGTTACACGAGGACATGCACGCGCCACACCAGATACAGCGCGTTGACATCTTGACCTTCTCGCGGTTCTCCCGGGTCTGATATTGTTCTTCGAGGTCGCCGTCCGGGAGGTCTTCTTCCTGGAAGTACGGTTCGACCGCGTGCATCTGCTCGTAGAAGTGCTCCATGTCCACGACGAGGTCCTTGACCACGTCCTGGTGGGGGAGCGGTTCGACGCGCACCGGGCCGTCGAGATCCGAAATCTGTGTCTGACAGCCCAGACGTTGACGGCCGTTGACGAAGAACGCGTCCGAGCCACAGACCGCCTGTCGGCAGGAGTGTCGGAAGGTGAGCGAGGGATCGAACTCGTCGCGCGCGTAGATCAGCGCGTCGAGGACGGTCATCCCCTTCTCGAAGGGAACGTGGAAGTCGTCGAACCGTGGTTCCTGCTTCCCCTCGACTTCCGGATCGTACCGGAACACCTTCAGGTGGACCGTCTCGGCGTCGGCGTCGGTCGCGCCCGCCGCTCGTTCCCGTTCGATCCGCCGATCAGCCTTCTTGTCCATTCGGCGATCCTGCGGGGAGGGACCGGCGTCCGCCGCGTCGTCTGCCTGCCCTGTTCCAGCGTCGTCGGCGTCCGTCGGTTGTTCCTGTTGGGTGCTCATTATATCATCCCGTTCATGACGAGTGCCACGTAGGTTCCCTGTGCGACCAGTGCCAGGCCGGCGAGACTCAGTACTGCGAGCACGATCCGCTTTGGCGTCCCGGAGAGTCCCTGGTTGACGAGCGCGTTGTAGACGCCGTTGACTCCGTGGAACGCGGCTGCCCAGAGGAAGAGAACCATCGTGATCAGGTAGCCAACGTTCTCCATGCGCATCTGCGTGCCAGCGAACGTGATCTCGTAGGCGTGATTGACGAAGTGAAGCAGGAAGAAGTGAAACGCGAGCGTCACCACGAGGAACGCAGCGGTCACGCGCTGGAGCAGCCAGCCGGTGCCGCCGGGGGTGAAACTGGAGTAGCGTTCGGCCATCAGGCGCCCACCCCTGTCATGAAGGTCGGCACGCTCGCGACCGTGATCGCCGCGGTGACGACCAGCGAGATGTAGAAGCTCTTGTCCTGGGCTTCCAGTCCGATACCGAGGTCGATCATCAGGAGTCGGACACCGTTCAAGATGTGGAAGACGGCGACCGCGAGCAGGCCGACTTCGAGGACGCGAATGAGGAACAGCCCTTCGAGTCCCTGCAGCGTCGTCGTATAGATGTCCTCCCCGGCAGCGATCTTCGCCTCGTTACCGGCGGCGCCGAGCGCGTTGCTCAGCACGGCGATGTGGGTAAACAGGTAGCCGATGAGAATCCAGCCGGTGAACTTGTGGAGGATCCACGCCCACATCCCGGGCGCGAACTCCCGCCACCGACCGAAGTCTTCGATCAGGCCACGGTTGTAAGACTCGCTCATACTCTCACCAGATGCGTCGAACCCCGGTGGTATAGTAGTTACTTTCCGTCGCTGGGCGCCGCCGTTGCCGGAAACCAAATCTTGAGGAGAATCACTGTCTCCGACACACGGTACGGTCCAGCAATCGGGTACAAATCGTCGGTGTGCACGGGAGGGGAACACAACTACCGTTTCAGCCGTCGTTTCGACCGCGTCCGCCGGCAAAGATCGAGAGCGAGGATTCGATTTCGTGTTCGAGCGCCCGTAAGGTGGTGTCGTCGAGCGCGACGAGGTGGCAGACGGGATTGCCGGGGTAGACGACCGGGTTCTCCAGGACGCCGACGATCAAGCCGGTGAACGGTGCCGTGACGGGGACGATGTCGTCTTTCTCTTTGAACGGGTTCGTGATGGTACAGATCACGTCGCCCTCGTGGACGAGCTCGCCGCGGCCGCGCTTCATGTCGACGATGCCACCGGCGTCGGCCCGGAGCCAGGTTTTCTCGTCCGAATCGTTGATGACCGTCCGCCACCCGGGCCAGTGGACGGCGGAATCTGGATGACAGCCCACCTCGGCGAGGACGCTTGCGACGCCGGTCAGCGCTCGATCGATCAACGATCGCTGGAAGCGATGGGCTTTGCCCATCTCGATCGTGATCGTCGGCACGCCGGCTTCGGTCGCCTCCCTGCGCAACGATCCGCTGGGACCGGATCCGTCGATGACTACGTTCGAACTGAATGCGTGTGAGAGGCGTTTTACGGCGGGATTGTCGGTGTCTGCCCGAACGTGAAGCATGTTCGTCCGCCCGCGCGTCGACGTGTGGAAGTCGAGGCCGAAATCGCATGGATCGACGAACGAGGTGAAGAGTCGATGCGCCATCCGTTTCGCGCTCGTAGAGGATTCGTGACCCGGAAACGACCGGTTGAGGTCCCGATCGTAGATGGGCAGATACCGTTCCTGTGCGAGGAAGCCCGGGACGTTCAACACCGGGAGACAGACGAGCGTCCCGTGTAGGTCCGCGTGATCCCAGTCGTGGGCCACTTCGCGGACGACTTCGATGCCGTTGAGTTCGTCCCCGTGGGCAGCCGCGGAGAGAAACACTGTCGGGCCAGCGTGGGCACCGTTGATGATCGTGACCGGGACGCGAATCGGGTCACCGAGATAGGTCTCACTGATCCGGTACCGGTCGTTCACGGCCTCGCCGGGCTCGACCCGCGTGCCGTCGTACGTGAACGGTTCCGGCTGCTCCCCGTTCGACGTCCCGTCGGTCATGTTTCGTCCTTTTTTTGGCGCGGTTATAAAGTGTGCTTGCGTTAGTGGTGCGTATGCGTCGTGCCCACATGCCCTCGTTTCTGCCGGTGGTGTCGGCGTTGACCGGGAGGTCGGCGAAGGGTGTCTCCGCTGTTTGCACTTCTGTGCTGATATTGCCTATGGGGACGCTACAAAAGGAACACTACAGTCACAGAGCGGGACCAGCGACCATCTTTCCGCCCGTGCCGTGGTGAGTGCGGGCTCCCTCGAAACGTGCGTCGGGGGGCGAACGTTTTGTACGTGGCTGTGATTCGCCCGGATATGGAGTTTCGCGAGGCAACCGCGGCAGATACGGAGGCGATTCGGTCGATGGCCGAAGAGTCGGTAACCGCGTCGTACACGTCCTTTCTCTCGGAGGAGACGATCGAGGATGCCCTGGCACAGTGGTACAGCGACGAGGCCACGTCCGATCTCGTCGAGAGCGACGACACGATCGTCCTGATCGCCGAGAACGACCAACCGGCTGGATTCAGTCAGTCCGAGGTGGTCGGTGACGTGGAGACGATCGGCCACCTTCACTGGTTGCACGTCCGCCCGGACGAGCGAGGTGCCGGCCTCGGTTCTCGGCTTTTGACCCGCACGCGGGAAGCGTTGCTCGATGCCGGCGCCGAGCGAATTCGCGGGTTCGTCCTTGAGGGTAACGACGACGGGACCCGATTCTACGAGGAACACGGCTTCGAACGCGCGGGTACGCGCAGCATTCAGATCGGTGCGGACACGTACACCGAGAACGTCTACATGGAGAGTGACGACGCGGACGCCGAGTGGCGGGCGATCGAAGAACGGCACCTCGAAGACGGCGCCACGGTGTTCGTTAGCTACGGCGAAGCCGACCGGGGATCGAAGGCGCCGTTCTACAGCGCGTACGAGTCCCGCGACGAAACCGACCGCTTCGGCTGGTTCTGTGGCAATTGCGAGACGCTCGACAACGCGATGGATGCCATGGGTCGCATCGAGTGTAACGTCTGTGGCAACAAGCGGAAAGCCACTCGCTGGGACGCTTCCTATCTCTGAGGCGGCGCTCTTCACCATCGGATCGGCTGTCCTCGTCCGTTCTTGTACCCGACGTGGGTGTCGGGCCACCGGCCCAGGCGCCATCAGTTGGTGGTGGGCTGCAGGTCGCCCATCGTGTGATTCATCGGCCTCGTAAGCTCTCCCTGCCCGCTGATCGGCCCAGATAACAATTCTATGACCGCCCGACGAACCGGTCGACGTCGCCGACGGCAGTCTGTGCTGGCACGCTCGCTGGTGGCCTCTATGCGCTCACTCGATCACATCGTCCGCGGATTCGCCGCGACGCTCGTCGCCAGAGCGGCGTACATGCTTTCGAGCGCGCTGCTGATGGTGCTGCTCGCCCGCGTCTTCCTCGACCCTGACGCGTACGGGCTCCTGTTCTGGTCGATCGGAGTGCTGGCGGTCGTCCAGCTGGCCGCGGATCTCGGACTCGGGAAGTCCGCCGCGCGCTACATCGCCGAGTACGGCGAGATGGACCCCGGCCAGATCCCACACCTCCTGCGACACGTCCTCGGCTACAAACTGGCCGTCGTCTCCTTCGTGGGAGGGGTCCTGTTCGTCGTCGCGGCACCGCTCGCCGCGGCCCTCGGGAAACCGGCCGCGGAACCGTTTTTCGCCGCTGGCGCGTTGCTCGTCGTCGCCAAGTCCTTCGCCGTTTTTCCGGAGATCGTCTTCCAGGGATCGAACCGACTCGGCTACAGCGCGACCGTCAGGGCGCTCGGCGGCGTCGGTCGCCTCGTCTTCGCCGTCGCGTTCGTCCTGGCCGGGTTCGGTGCGCTGGGTGCGTTCGTCGGTTACGTCGTCGGGTACGGGATCGCCGCCGTCTTCGGCCTCGTGGCGATGTACGTGCTCGTTTACGAGGCACACGAACCGTCCGCGGAGATGGAACCGGGCCTGGCCCGTCGGCTCGTCGGCTACGCCGTCCCGCTTACCGCGACGCGCGGGGCGAACGTCCTCGACAAACAGATCGACATCGTCCTCGTGGGGGTGTTCCTGAACTCGTCTGCCGTCGCGTTCTACACACTGGCGAAACAGCTCACCGACTTCGTCCTCGCGCCAGCGGAGTCGCTCGGGTTCGTCATCTCGCCGAACTTTGGCGAAGGGAAGGCGGGCGATGACGTCGATCGTATCAGGGCGCTCTACGAGACGGCGTTGGGGAACGCGCTGGCGCTGTACGTCCCGGCCGCAGTGGGGCTCGCACTCGTCGCCGAGCCGCTCGTCACGCTCGTCTTCGGTGCGTCGTACGCCGGCGCCGCCCCCGTACTGGTCCTTCTCAGCGGATTCGTGGTGTTGCAGACGATCACGAATCTGACGAGTGACAGTCTCGATTATCTCGGCCGTGCGCGCGAGCGAGCAATCGCGAAGGGGGTGACCTCGGTCGGCAACTTCGCGCTCAACGTGGCGCTGATCCCTGCAATTGGCGTCGTCGGGGCGGCGCTCGCCACGGTCGTGACACACGCGATCTACGTCTCGGTCACCCTCTACGTCGTCCACGACGAGTTATCGTTACACCTGCGCGTGTTAGCGATCGACGCCGCCCGGGTCGTCGCCGTCTCGGGCGTGATGGCCGGGACGATCGTCGTCGTCGCGCCGCCGATCACGTCACTTCCACTACTGGGGGTCGCGATCGGCATCGGCGTGGTTTCTTGGGCCGCACTCGCATTTGCCAGCGGGGTGATCGAACGTCGATCGATTCGGGCGGTTCTTGGGTAGAACGGTCAGCTGGTGTGGGTTTGTGTCTGACAGGACTCAACGACCGTTGCCTTTCAGGAGACCCGACGGCGGCACTCGAACGTCGTGAACCGGTGTCGTGGGACAGCGTCTGTAGCACGCGTCGAAACAGGTGGTAACTCTTTTCGCCTCGGATGATGGTATTTCTGTATGACTTCTTCCGAACCGGTCACCGTCGGGGTGTTGAGCCTCCACACGAGTAAAGAGACGAAGGCGATCTGTAACGCGATCGAGGAACTGGGCCATCGCCCGCAGTGGCTTCGAGCGGACAATACGACTATCGGCGTGGAAGATGGACGCGTCAGCCTGGAGCCCTCCGTCGACGTAATCGCGAATCGATTGTTGCTCTCGAACACGGAACAGCCCTGCGAGGCCCTCGGCATCGTCAACACGCTCTCTCGGCTGGTGCCGACACTCAACCCGCCGACCGCGTCGATGACGGCGCTCCACAAACTTTCGACGGCCGTCACCCTCGCCGCCCACGAACTTCCGGTTCCCGACGTCCTCCTCTCGCTCAGTAGCGATCGCCTCAACGAGGCCCGTGCGGACTTCGGCGAGGAGGCGGTCTACAAGACCGCCATCGGCACCCACGGTGGCGGCACGTGGAAGGTCGGTCCGGGCGAGCGCGTCAACCCGAAGGTCGGCAACCGGTACGCGTTCCTGCAGGAACTCATCGAACGCGACGCCAGCCAGCACCGGGACATCCGGATCTACGTCGTGGGCGACGAGATCGTCGGCGCGATGTACCGGTACGCCCCGGAGAACGACTGGCGGACGAACGTCGCCCTCGGCGGGTCCGTCGAGGACGCCACAGACGAACTCCCCGACCGCGTCCGGGAGATCGCGCTGCAATCGACTGAGGCGATCGGTCTCGACTACGCGGGGGTCGACATCGTCGAAGGCGACGACGGCTGGTTCGTCCTGGAGGTGAACCCCACGGCCGGATTCAAAGGGTTGTTCGAGGCGACGGGTGTGAGTCCCGCACCGTCCATCGCGAAACTCGCCATCGAGCGCGTCGGCGGCGAAGTGGACGACGAGGACGTCGATCGACTCGCGCGAACGCTCGACGACTCGCGCCCGTCCTTCTTGCCGCCGGAGCCGATCGCCGCCGATCAGGAGCCGAGTAACATCGGCTACACCGAGGAGGTGATCCTCACGGGGACCCGTGGCTCGGAATCGATCGTTGCCAAGTCCGACACTGGTGCCAGTCGGACGAGCATCGACACCAGCCTCGCCGCCGACATCGGTGCCGGGCCGATCAAGTCCATCACGAAAGTCAGGACGGGCAGTTCGAAAGGGAGCCGGAGCCGCCCCGTCGTCGACGTCGTAGTTGGCGTCGGCGGTAACCAGCACACGGTGACCGCGAGCATCGAGGATCGCAGTCACATGGAGTATCCCGTAATTCTCGGCCGCGATATCCTGTCGCACTATCGTGTCGACGTCGCGCGTCGGGTCGACGGAGACGATCGGGACTTCGCCGAAGAGTGACCATTCGTTCTGGCATCCACTGTTGCGTCCTCGTTCGGCGGCGTCGCCCGATCCTCTCGAGTCCGTTCTGGCAGCGGTAAATTCCGGTCATCCTTGCTCGGTCAGGCGTGTCCGCTCGGTCGATTCGAGGCGTCGATCGGTGAGAGCGCGATGTAGATCGACGCGACGATGAGAACTACGTTGACGGACGCGATCGCACCGCCGAGACCGGACCGGGTGAGCATCCAGACGATCGTTGGGACGAGTGCGAGTAACGCGACGGCGAGCGCAGTCCGTGGGGAGTACGATTCGAGCATCGATCGTCCTAGATCATCCTTCCTCCTGTAGTGATACCCTCCGTTTGCCGGGTTCTCACCGCTGACGCCGGTTGCGTCACCCGTCACGACGTGGGGCGAACGCCCAGGCGAAGAGCACGGCGAAGACGATCAGGCCGACGAGGACAGTTTCGAGCGGGGAGATTTCGACGCCGAAGAACCCGAGGACCGTCCGTCCCTCGACGAGGAAGACGAGGAGCAGTGCACTGACGATCAACAGCTTCGCTGGGGTAGTCCGCATCAGTGGATGGGCACTCCGAGGATCGTTCCGGCGTGCTGTACGGCGTCGACGAGAACGACCGGGTAGGGCCTGATGTCCTGTCCGTGCAGCCCTCCTCCCTGGATGACGCTTGCGAGTGGGAGGGCGTAGGCGAGAACGAGCAGGACGATTGCGATGGCCGCCCACAGTTTCAGATTGTCGAGGATCCGCGGCGAATCCTCGGGTCCGGACAGTGCGGGCGGAATCGTCCCGTCCACCAGCGGTTCACTGTCTCGATTGAGAACTGTGAGCAGCATGACGCCGAGGAACAGTACCGTGGCGACGAAGAGCAGGGTTCCACCGAGGGCGATCTGGGCGTTCAGTTCGCCCATCGACCCGATGCCGACGTCGTACTCGAAGCTGTACTGTGGCTCCGCGGTTCGTCGGGGGACGCCGAACAGTCCCGACCGGTACATCGCGTTCGTCATGAACACGATGCCGAGGAACCAGGTGACGACCTGAAATAGGGCAATTCGCCGGCCGACGAGGCGGTTTCCGGTGAGCTGGGGGACGAGCCAGTACGAACCGGCCATGAGCGAGAGCGCGGTCGCCGTCCCCACCTGTGTGTGGATGTGTCCGGGGATCCACAGCGTGTTGTGCACGAGGTAGTTGATGTTCATCCCCGCATTGACGATGCCGGTGAAGCCGCCGAAGGCGAAGACCGCGCCCGCGAGCGCCATGCCGGTAAACGCGGGGTCTTTCCAGGGTAACGCTCGTATCCAGCCGAACGTGCCCGCCCCGCCGCGCTGGCGAGCACCGTGTTCCATACTCGCGACGACGGTGAACGCTGTCAAGAGGCTCGGTAGCAGCAAAAACATCGTGTTGGTCATCGCGACGAACTTGAACCCTTCCGCAATGCCGGGATCCATGTACTGGTGGTGGATGCCGACCGGCGTCGAGAGCAGGACGAACAGGATGAACACGACTCGTGCGAGCGGATCGCTGAACAACCGTCCGCCCGAGAGCGTGGGAAGGACGTTGTACCAGAGCAGGTACGCCGGCAATACCCAGAAGTAGACGACCATGTGCCCGAAGAACCAGAAGAGCGTCCGGGTCAGCAACGGGTTCACGCCCGGGATCACCTCGAACGACCACGGCACGAGGAAGGCCACGAGCGAGACGATGACGCCGATCGAACCGAGATACCACATGATCATCGTCGTCAGGACCATGAAGGCCGGGAGCGGGATCCGCTTGCCGGGGTGTTCGCCCTTCCAGGTCAGCCACGTCCGAAACCAGTCGGCACCGGCGAGCCAGGTTCCCGCGAAGAACACGATCAGCCCCAGATAGAACAGTGGGTTGGCCTGAAGCGGCGCGTAGAACGTAAAGAGCACGTCCGCGCTCAACGGTGCTCCAAGCACTTCCGGTGGTTCCTCCATGAACCCGCCGAGAATCGATGCGGCGATGATGAGGGTCCCGAGCGACATCAGCCCGTACCAGCCCCAGCTCAGCCAGGCGCGGGACGGCCGCTGGCCGAGACTGTCCGTAATCGCCCAGTGAAACAGCCCGACGAGAAAGAAGATCACGAACGAGATGACGAGGAAGACGCCGTGTCCGGTCAGTACCGTGTAGTAATCGGGCGACGGCAGAAAGCGATAGATATCGGTTCGGTGGAACGCCTGAATGAGCCCGAACGTCGCCCCGATTGCGAGTGCGACGAACGAGTTCAGGAACGCAGCCCGGACGAGTCGTGCCTGCCCCGGATACTCGTCGACGAAGAGGCGCGTCATGGATAGCCCACTCCACGGGACGCGCGCGTTGGGTCTGCTGGATTCATCGTCACCGATACTGTTTCGGTTCCCACCGATGCAGGCACTGACTCGGTTGTGTCCGTTTCGTTCCCGACGGTGATCGTCCCGGACTCTTCCTGATCGTCGACGCTGACCGTCCAGTCGTGCTCACCGGGTCCCAGTTCGTCACTGTCGACGGTCACCGACACGTTCTCGCTACTCTCGCCGTCGACGGTGATCGATTGTTCGGTGGTCTGGGATCCGATGGTGACGTTGACCGTCGACTCGTGCGTTTCGAGCAATCCGTTGGAGACAGTGGCCGTGAGGTCGATTTCGTCACCCTGTGCGACGCTCTCGGGCGCGTCGACTTCGAGCTCTGTCTGCGAGAATTCCCATTCCGGCGTCACTACCAGCGACCCTTCCATCGTGTGGTGCTGTGGGCCGCAGTATTCGTTGCAGATGACTCCGTAGGTTCCGGGCTCGTCGAACTCGACCGTCAGTTCAGCCACCTGACCGGGGATGGCCATCGAGTTGATGTTGGTCCCGGGGACCTCGAAGCCGTGGATCACGTCGCGACTCGTCACGTAGAACGTCACCTCGGAGTTCGCCGGCACTTCGATCGGGTCGGGTTGAAAGATGAACGTCATCGCGACGACGTACACCTCGTACTCGTTTTCCCCGACCTGTTCGACGCGCGGTTCGCTGAACCGCTCGTCGGACGAAATCTCGTCGGGCGAAACGCCGTCTGCCTCCTCGCCGATCATGTCGATGCCGAGCCCGACCGAGCCGTACGTGACTGTTACGATGAATCCAACGATCAGGACGAAGGACCCAGCGAGCCACAGTTTCTCGTACGTGTGAATGCGCATCTGTGATCACCGGTTAGCCGAGTGGGAGCAATCCGACGACCGTGGGTCCGTGTCCGAGGAACTCGACGAAGTAGGTGAACAGCCACATCACCGTGAGGACCACGAAGTACAGGACGACCAGGGCTAGCGTCCCGATCGGATCGAATTCGTCGTGGTCGATCGTTCGCGCCACGCCGGAGCGGCTCATGTCCTATCGCTGCCCACCTTCTGTGTATTAAATCACCAGTGGCGCGCGGCCGTCCGGTGAAGACCAGTGCGCGGGTAAATGTGGGCCAAATCGTGAGTAATTTTGGGCCACATCGCTGGTAACGGTGGATTGTCGGCCAGCTACTGTTATCCGTTTCGACGCGTTCGTGTTGAACTCACTCCGGTTCGGCCTCGATCGGACTCGTCCCGGGTATCGATCCGTTCTTCCGCGATCGGTGACACGGTGTGCGAAATGACTGGCACCATCACTTCAGTGAGGCCTATCGTGCTGTTGGTACAGTAAACGGTATTTCGAGTCTGAATGTCTCCGATTAGGCGGTTTTAGGGCCAACAATCTTACTCGGTGGCGATGTCCGACCGAGCATGGGCGCCAGTACGAACGACAGTCACGGAGAGTCCGGCGAACCGCTTCGAATCGGCATCAACGGCTTCGGGCGCATCGGTCGAAGCGTGCTCCGCGCCTCGCTCGAGCACGACGATCTCGACGTGGTCGCGGTCAACGACGTGATGGACGACGACGATATGGCGTACCTCTTCCAGTACGATACCGTCCACGGACGCACGGAGGGTGTAGCCCGAACCGGCGATCGTCTCGTCGTCGACGGGCGGGAGGTCCGACTGCTCTCCGAGCCCCAGCCCGACGCGTTGCCGTGGGACGATCTCGGCGTCTCCCTCGTTCTCGAAGCCACTGGGCTGTTCCGGACGTACGAGGACGCCGCCCGCCACCTCGAAGCGGGTGCCGATCGGGTTCTCATCTCGGCACCGCCGAAAGGCGAGACGCCGGTCCCGGCGTTCGTCTACGGCGTCAACCACGAGACCTACGACGGCGAGGCGGTGATCTCCAACGCGTCGTGCACGACGAACTCCGTCGCGCCGGTGATGAAGGTGCTCGACGACGCCTTCGGCATCGACTCGGGACTCCTCCTCACCGTCCACGCCTACACGGGCAGCCAGGGGCTGGTCGACGGCCCGATGGCCAAGCGCCGGCGCGGGCGCGCCGCGGCGGAGAACATCGTCCCGACGACCACCGGTGCCGCCATCGCCACGACGGAGATCCTTCCCGAACTCGAGGGGAAGTTCGACGGGCGGGCGATGCGCGTTCCGATTCCGGACGGCTCCATCTCCGATCTCACACTCAACCTGGAGACCGACGTCACCGCCGACGACGTGCGGGACGCGATCCGGGAAGCGGCGGAACGCGGTCCGCTCTCGGGCGTCCTCGGTTACACCGACGACGAGATCGTCTCCTCCGACGTCGTCGGCTTGCCCATCCCCTCGTACGTCGATCTGGAGTCACTGATGGTGGTCGCCGACGACATGGTCAAGGTGCTCGTCTGGTACGACAACGAGTACGGGTTCTCCCACCAGCTGCTCGACCTCGCGCGATACGTGGCGAGCGAACGAGACCGGGTGTCGACGGGTGCGGCGGTTCACCACTGACACCATCCATCACAGTCAGGGCCCGCTCGGCCTGCCGAGATGACCGCGCTCGTCGCCGTCCCGGCCCTTTCGATCCTGTCGTGCAGATGTCGGGGAGATACTACCGATTCCGTCTAGGTACCTGGGCATATCGGTGGACCCGGTATTTTCTCTCTGTGGGTGGTGGATTGTGACATGCAAGGGCTGCGATGGGTCCAGATGAACGACGAAGAGATGGACGAGTTCCTCGGGCGCGGGGGGACGGGCGTCATCTCCTTCGCGACGCCGGACGACGAACCGCCCGCTTCGATTCCGGTCTCCTACGGGTACAACGCGACCGACCGGACGTTCTACTTCAACCTCTCGTCACCCGCCGAGAGACGCGAGGTCGGGCTCGTCGAAGAACCCGTTTCGTTCGTCGTCCACGGGCAGTCCGACAGCGGGTGGCGAAGCGTCGTCGCGACCGGTCGGTTGGCGGACGTCTCCGAGCTGCCGTACACCTCGGACGCCATCCAGGGTATGTGGGCGATCGAAATCCCGATCGTCGACGTCTTCGACCGGCCGCGGCGGGAAATTACGTTCCAGCACTATCGACTCGTTCCGGAGTCGGTATCCGGCCGAAAAGAGGTCTCGACGGACGACTGATTACGGTATGCTCGTCGCTTCACCGAGCGCCGTCACCGGGGTGGCTCACTCGGATCCGAAGAGCTCCGCCACGGCGGCGTGATCGGTGAGCAGTTCGTGCATTCGCCGGACGGTGGCCTCGTCCTGTGTGCGTCCGCCCCGTACGATCGACTCCGTGCGCTCGACCGTGGTCAACGTGTCCGACTGTACCGACAGGATGGGCACCGACCGTTCGGTCGCCGTGCCGAGGATGCGCCCGGATGGGTGGTGCCCGCCGGTCAGGATGAGACACCGGATGCCGGACGCCTCGAGTGCCGCGGCCTGAACGTCCGCCCGGTCACCGCCGGTGATGACGGCAGCGTCTCTGGTTCGCCTGAAGTATCTGAGTGCGCTATCCGCCCCCATCGCCGCGACGGAAAAGCGCTCGACGTATCGATCGGTCCCCTCCTCGACGAGGACGGATGCGCCGAGTTCGTCGGCCAGATCTGCGACCGTCACCCCGGAGAGTTCCTGCACTCGCGGGACGATCCCGTAGACCGGAACGCCGCGCCCTTCGAGGAACGGAACCACGTCGGTCTCGAGGTCGTCGTACGCCGCGTCCGCGACGTCGTTGAAGATCACGCCAGCCAGCCGGTCGCCGAACGCGCGGCTGGCTGCGAGCACGTCGTCGACGTCGCCGGGATGTTCGTACGGAGCCACGAGCACGACGCGAGCGTCGAGCAGATCAGCGACGTCGGCGTCCGTGAGGTCGATGATTTCCCCAACAGTATACTCGCCGGCCCCCTCGACGAACATCCGGTTCGTCTCGCTGGCGAGTTCGTCGAACGCCTCGCGGACGCGCTTGCGGAGGGTTTCGGGCGTTTCGCGACCCCGGATGACCTGCTCGACGAACGTCGGTGAGTAGACGATGGGTTCGAGCGTCGACACGTCCGCGTCGATGCCGAGCAGTTCCTTCGCCAGCAGGGGGTCCGCGTCGAGCGTCTTCCCGACGTTGCTCTGCAGTCGGGTCCCCTTCGGCTTCATGTACCCCACGCGCTCGCCGTTGTCCGAGGCGAGCTGGGCCAGCGCCAGCGTGATCGCCGTCTTGCCGGTACTCTCCTCCAGTGAGGCGATCAGCAGCGTCTCCGCTCCACCGTCCGGTCGTGCGTCGGTCTGTCGCGCCGTCGCGTCGTCGGGTCGTGTGTCGTCCGGGCCGTCCATCGCTTCGTCGTGTCGCGTTTCGTTCGATCGGTCCGTCGCGTCGTCGCTCGTCGTTCGCTCGTCTATCGTGTCGGTGTCTGTCATAGTTCCTCCGTGTCGACGGTTGCCCTGAGGTCGATCGCTTGCACGCCGTCCGGGCCGGCGACGAGCGGGTTGACGTCCAGTTCTACCAGTGCGGGGAAGTCGGTGACCAGTTGCGAGAGCCGTCCCAGCGTCTCGACGATGGCGTCGATATCCGCTGGTTCCCGACCGCGAGCACCGCGCAACAGCGGTGCCGCCGTGATCTCGTCGACCATGCTCCGGGCTTCCGTCTCCCCGATGGGGGCGACGCGGATCGACGTGTCCTCCAGGATCTCGACGAAGATGCCGCCCAGACCGAACAGCAACAGCGGGCCAAACTGCGGATCGCGGTTCATCCCGACGATGGTCTCCGTCGCAGTGTCGAGATCCACCATCTCCTGGACCTGCACGCCGAGGATCGACGCGTTCGGCTGGTAGTTTCGCGCGCGGGCGACGAGGTCCTCGTAGGTGTCTTCGACTTCGTCGACTGCGACGCCGACGGCCACGCCGCCGATGTCCGACTTGTGTGAGATGTCGGGGCTCACGATCTTCATCACCACGTCGCCGTCGATGTCTTCGGCGACGTCGTGGGCCCGGATCGGGTCGTCGACGATCTCCGACGTCGGCGTCGGAATGCCGTACGCGTCGAGCAGGGCCATCGATTCGACGCCGAGCCGGTTGTCCGTCCGCTCCGCAGCGCGTTCGAGGATCGATCGGGCGCGCTCCCTGTCGACGTCGTATGCTGTCGGGTCGTCCGCCGCACGGCCGGTGATCTCGTCGTGTTGAGCCAGTGCGTCGAGACCGGCCACCGCCCGTGAGGGGTCGAAGTAGTTCGGCACACCGGCGTCACGCAGAATCGCCTCGGCCGTATCGACTCGCGATCCGCCCATCAGACAGGTCACGATCGGCGTCTCGTACGATTCGCGCACGTCGAGAACCATCTCTGCGAGCGCTTCGTACGGAAGCACTGCCGTGGGGGCCGAGACGACGATCGCGCTCCCGACGTTCGGGTCGGCCAGTGCCTGTTCGAGCGCCGTTCGGAACCGGTCGACGTCCGCGTCTCCGATCACGTCGATCGGGTTGTAGACGGCTGCCTCCTCGGGCATCGAATCTGTGAGTTCCTCGATGGTGTCGTCTTCGAATGACGCCAGTTCGAGCGAGGAGTCGCCGACGGCGTCCGTCGCCAGGACGCCAGGCCCACCGGCGTTCGTGACGATCGCGACACCCTCGGACTCGAGCGTCGAGAGACCCGAGAGGCCGCGGGCGTAGTCGAACAGTTCCTCGACCGTCGACGCGCGGATCACGCCCGCCTGATCGAGGCCGGCCTCGTAGGCCTCCTCACTGCCGGCGATGGCGCCCGTGTGCGAGGAGGCGGCCTGTGCGCCAGCGTCCGTTCGGCCCGATTTCACGAGGACGACCGGCGTCTCCGACGTAACCTCGCGGGCCGCCTGCACGAATGCCTGGCCGTCTTCGATCCCTTCGAGGTAGCCGACGATGACGTCGGTGCCCTCGTCTTCGTCCCACGCGCGGAGGAAGTCAACCTCGTCGAGAACCGCCTTGTTCCCGACGGAGACGACGTGGCGGAACGAGATGCCCTCCTCGTTCGCCCAGTCGAGGACGGCCGTGATGAACGCCCCTGACTGGCTCATAAAGGAGATCGAGCCTTCCCGGGCGATGTCGGGCCCGAACGTGGCGTTGAGGCCTGCGGGCGTCGACATGACGCCCAGGCTGTTCGGCCCGACGAGGTCGATGTCGTACTCCTCGGCGACCGCACGCAGCTCTCGTTCGCGTTTCGCTCCTTCACTTCCGCTCTCGCCGAAACCGGCCGTGATGACCACGACGTTGCGGGTCCCCGCTTCGCCGAGGTCCCGGACCGCGTCGAGGACGGCCGGCGGTGGGACGACGACCACGCCGAGGTCTATCGACGGTGCGCTCGCGACGTCCGGATAACAGTCGTAGCCGAGCACCGTGTCCCGGCCGGGGTTGATCGGGACGATCTCGCCGTCGAAGTGTTCGTCCAGGTTCGTCACGAGCGCGCGGCCGATCGATCCATCGCGGTCCGTGGCGCCAACGATACCAACTCGTTCGGGCCCGAAGAGCCCTGTGAACCGTCCCATCGTCCGGACGAATGCGTTCGGGTACTGTAAAACCTCACCCGCGTTCCCGCGGGGTGGGACGACTCCCTGTTCTCCGCTGGCCGACTGCGGGCCACCTCAGTCGGCGTCTTCGTACGCGGCCCAGATGTAACGCGTTCCGACGGATCGATACGGGCGCCAGGGGTCCGCGACGGTCCGCATCTCCGCGCGCGTCATCTTCTCACCGTCGCCGTACAACTGCTGGATTCCGTTCCGTATCGCGAGATCCCCGAGGGGAAGGACGTCCGGTCGTTCGAGGACGAACAGGAGGTACATCTCCGCCGTCCACTCGCCGATTCCCTTGATCTCCGTCAGTGTGTCGACGACTTCGTCGTTCGAGTGGTCGGCCAGTCCCGATCGGGTGAGATCGTTCTCGTCGAACGCGCGGGCGGCGTTGCGAAGGTACTCGACTTTCGTCCCGGAGAGGCCGGCGTCCAACAGCGGCTGGTCCGCGGTCGAGAGCACGCGATCCGGCGTTATCTCGTCGCCGAGGACCCCATACACCCGTTCGCGAATCGCGTTCGCACTCGCGGTCGAGAGCTGCTGGTTGATGATCGAGACGCAGAGACGCTCGAACTCGTCCCACTCCGTTTCCGTGTACGGGTCGTAGGTCTCGACGAGCTCCGCCATCACGGGATCGTTTCGCAGCACGTCGTGGGCCTCGTCGGTGAACATTCTGGTTGCCAGTCGAACGGGCCTGTGGGGTACGTACCTTTCGGTCGGACTCGTCGGCAAGTGATTCGTTAGTCGTGTGGCACCGCTCGCCGTTGATTTCGGCTGCTGACAGGACATTCTCAGTATACGAAGAATGTGCTGAACTATAACACACTTCGCGAAATGCGCTGGACCGAGCACTCCATGTCACGCTCCCTGGTCGCTACGTGGTCACGGTATCGGTCGATTCCCATCGTGTACCGAATTGGGGCTGCGTTCGTCCTCGGTTCGATCGTCGGTCTCGTGGTCGGCGCGCCGGCGACACGACTCCAACCGCTCGGCGATCTCTTCGTGAGACTCCTGAGTATGATCGTCCTCCCGATCATCGTGTTCACCCTCCTGATGGGGATCAGGGGACTCACACCGTCCAAACTCGGTCGGATCGGCGGGCAAGTCGTCGGTCTGTATCTACTCACGTCAGCCGCCGCCGTGTTCATCGGGCTCACGCTGGCGAATGCGATCAGTCCTGGGACGGGGTTGGAACTCTCGACGGGCGAATCCACCACCCAATCACCACCGCCGTTAGAGGAGGTGTTCCTGGGAATCGTTCCGGAGAACCCGATCGGGTCGATGGCGAACGCCGAGATCCTTCCGACGATCTTCTTCGTCATCGTCTTCGGCCTGGCGCTGGCGATGGTCGCAGACACCACCGACGACGACCGAGTCCAGGCAGGGATCGAAACGATCTTCGACGTTGCCGAGGCGGGTGCCGAAGCCATGTTCAAGATCGTCTGGGGTGTCATGGAGTACGGTGTGATCGGTGTTTTTGCCCTGATGGCCGCGGTCTTCGCGGAGGCTGGCGTGGCCGCCGTCACGACGTTTGCCGTGCTCATCGGCACGCTGGCGCTCGCTGTGGCCCTTCACGTACTGCTCGTTCACCTCGGTGTGATTATTCTGGTGCTGGTTGGGGAATCGCCCGTCGCCTTTCTCACCGGTGCGAAGGAAGCACTGATCACGGCGTTGAGCATCCGGTCGAGTAGCGGGACGCTTCCGGTTACGATGTCAAACGCGGACGAGAACTTTCACATCGACGAGAGCGTGTACGGCTTTTCGCTTCCGCTCGGGGCGACGATCAACATGGACGGGACGGCCCTCTACCAGGGCGTCGCAGCGATCTTCGCGGCGAATCTAGCTGGCGTCTCCTTGACCCTCGGCGAACAGGTAACCGTCGTCGCCATCGCCGTGTTGGCAAGTATCGGCGCTGCCGGCGTTCCGGGAGCCGGCCTCATCATGCTCACGATGGTGTTGACCCAGCTCGGCCTCCCACTCGCCGTCGTCGCGTTCGTCGCCGGTGTCGATCCGCTTCTCGACAGACTTCGGACGATGACGAACGTTAGCGGCGATCTCGCGGTGACGACCCTCGTCGCCTCGTGGAACGATGCGATCGACTTCGACAAGGGGTCCTGGATCGGCGACCACGCAGGCCAGTCGGGACCCGTTCCGAGCGACGATTGACCGACTATCCACCCATCGTGGGATGACCACCCGAGTCGACCTCCGTATCCGGCGGACCCGAAACGAATTCAGTCCTCGGAGCGTACACTGGGTGTGACTACGAGCACCGGTAGCGGAACCCTTCGGGAGTTCTGGCAGTTTTATCGGCGGTACGTGGAGACACCGATCCACGCCCTCTCGGTCGCAGTTCTCGCGATGTTTGGGATCCTGGTCTTCGTGGACTCCCTGTTCGCGCTTCTGGCCATCGCGTCGTACGTCGTTCCACCGATCGTTCTCTTTTCGATCGGCTGGTCCACGTCGGCCGAGCGGGACCTCGAACCCGACGAACGCTCCGCGAGCCGTGCTCGGCGATCGGATCCGCAGTCGGCCGAACGCGGCACCGCAACGACCCGATCGAACCCACCCGCTCGTGCCTCGGCCCGCGACGGCGATTCGGATTCGGACAGCGACGACGGAGATTCAGACTCGGATAGTGATGGGAGTGATTCGGATTCTGATAGCGACGGCACTGACACTGATTCTGACAGCGACGGCACCGATACGGACGCTGATAGCGACTCGTAAGCAATCCCGGTGGCCGGGATCGCGACCGAACGGGAGTGAGGGCGCGCTACCCGACGGAAGCGAAAGCGCTTCCGAGCATCGCGAAAGCGACGCTTTCGCTCAACGAGGAAAGGCTGGCTTACAATAAGTACGTTGTACCGCGAGCAGACTCTGTCTGCGAGCGGGCCGACGACTGACCCGGAAGCGTCGCGTAGCGACGCTGTAGGGGAAGGAGGAGTGCTTTTCATCAACGTTTTGCCGAGGGCCGGCGAAGCCGGCCCGCAGCGCAAAAGGTTGGTTCTTAGAACGCGCCCTTGCCGAGCAGTTCGCGGGCGATGACGTTCTTCTGGATTTCGGTGGTTCCTTCGTAGATCTGGGTGATCTTGGCGTCGCGGTAGAAGCGTTCGACGGGGAAGTCGTTGACGTAGCCGGCGCCGCCGTGGATCTGGACGGCTTCGTTGGCGGCGTCCACGGCGATGCGGGAGGCGAACTCCTTGGCCATGGAGGCCAGTTTGGTGATGTCTTCGCCCTGGTCGACCTTCCAGGCGGCCTTGTACGTGAGGTTCCGGGCGGCCTCGGCCTCGGTGGCCATGTCGGCGATCTTGTGCTGGATGGCCTGGAAGTCCGAGATTGGCCGGCCGAACTGCTCGCGATCCTGTGCGTACTCGAGGGAGGCCCGGAGTGCGCCTTTGGCGATCCCGACACCCTGCGCGGCGACGGCGGTTCGGGTCTCGTCGAAGAACTGCATCTGCTGCATGAAGGCGGCGTCCTGCGTGCCGATCAGGTTCTCCTCGGGGACGCGGACGTCGTCGAAGATGAGTTCGGCGGTGTCGGAGGCGCGGATGCCCAGCTTGCCGGTGATCTTGTCGGCCTCGAAGCCGTCGCGGTCGGATTCGACGACGATCTGCGAGAAGCCGTTGTAGCGGCCCTCGGCGTCTGGGTTGGTTTCACAGAGGACGACGAAGAAGTCACCGATGGAGCCGTTGGTGATCCACATCTTGTTGCCGTTGATCACCCACTCGTCACCGTCTTTCTCCGCCTGTGTGGAGACGGAAGAGACGTCCGATCCGGTGTCGGGTTCTGAGATTGCGGCACCGGTGATCGCCTCGCCAGCCGCGACGGGTTCGAGGAATCGTTCCTTCTGTTCGTCCGTCCCGAAGTGCATGATCGACTCGCAGCCGAACGAGGTGGAGATGATCGAGAGGCCGATGCCGGCGTCGACGGCGAACAGTTCCTCGACGATCATGGCGACTTCGAGCGAGCCGTAGCCGGCGCCGCCG
Organism: Halovivax asiaticus JCM 14624; assembly: GCF_000337515.1. GTDB lineage: Archaea > Halobacteriota > Halobacteria > Halobacteriales > Natrialbaceae > Halovivax > Halovivax asiaticus. The sequence goes on along the minus strand of NZ_AOIQ01000006.1, from coordinate 177,224 downwards.
TACTCGATCGGGATGTGCGGCCCGAGCAGGCCCATGTCGGCGGCCTTGTCGATGATCTCGTGGGGGTACTTCTCCTCGACGTCGTACTCCTCGGCGATGGGGGCGATCTCGTTTTCCGCGAAGCGTCGAACCTCTTCGCGAAGCTGCTTCTGCTCGTCGGTGAGTTCGAAGTCCATACCTGTGACATGCCTCCACACCCGTAAAGAGTTTTGTAACCCGAAGTAAACTGAATATTGGTTTCCTCGGGGAGCGAGGGAAACGTTGAAACGGGATCACGTCGCATAGTCGGGCATGGATCTGGAAGAGATCAACACCGTCGCAGTTCTCGGTGCGGGAAACATGGGCCACGGCATCGCGGAGGTCGCGGCCCTCGCGGGGTACGACGTGTGCCTGCGCGACATCAAAGAGGAGTTCGTCCAGAACGGTTACGAGCAGATCGAGTGGTCGCTGGGTAAGCTCGCCGATCGGGAGCAGATCTCGGAGGCTGACGCCGACGAGGCGCTCGATCGGATCACGCCGCTCGTCGACGTGGGAGCGGCAGTCGGTGACGCGGATGTCGTCATCGAGGCCGTCCCGGAGAAGATGGACATCAAGAAGGACGTTTACGGCGAGGTCGAGGAGCACGCCCCTGACCGAACCATCTTCGCGACAAACACCTCGAGCCTCTCGATTACGGAACTGTCCGAGGTGACCGACCGTCCCGAACAGTTCTGTGGGATGCACTTCTTCAACCCGCCGGTCCGTATGCAACTGGTCGAGGTCATTTCGGGGGCGCACTCGTCCGACGAGACGCTCGACGCGATCGGTGGCCTGGCCGAGGACTTCGGGAAGACGCCAGTCCGCGTCCACAAGGATTCGCCCGGGTTCATCGTCAACCGTGTGCTCGTTCCCCTGATGAACGAGGCAGCGTGGATGGTCTACGAGGAAGAGGCGACCGTCGCGGAGGTCGACTCCACGGCGAGCTACGACATGGGCCTTCCGATGGGGCTGTTCGAACTCACGGATCAGGTCGGCCTCGACGTGGGCCTCCACGTCCAGGAGTACATGCACGAGACGCTGGGCGAGGCCTACAAGCCGTGCCCGATGACCGAGGAGAAGGTCGAAGCCGGTGAACTGGGCAAGAAGTCCGGCAAGGGTGTCTACGACTACGAGGACGGTGAGGGCGTCGAGATTCCGACCGACGCCGGTGCCGCGTGGATCGAGGATCGTCTGCTGGCCGTGATGGCGGACGAAGTTGCCCAGTTGATCGACGACGACGTGGCCGGTCCGGACGCTATCGACCGCGCGATGCAACTCGGCGCCGGCTTCCCCGATGGCCCAGCGAAACTGGCGGACGACCGCGGTCTCGCCGACCTGTTCGAAGCACTCGAATCGACGTACGACGAGACCGGTGCGGCTCGTCACGAGCCATCCGACGCGTTCGCCGAGGCTGCCGAGGACGGTCAGTTCTACGCGGGCGGCGATGAGGGTGGGAAGGATACCGTCTCGTTCGACGCGATCGCCGTCGAGGTCGACGGTAACGTCGGCCACATCCAGATCGACCGGGCCCACCGGATGAACACGATCACGACCGACATGATCGAAGAGATCGACGTCGCGATCGACCAGCTCGTCGACGATGACGCAGTTCGTGCCGTCTTGCTCACCGGCGACGGCGATCGAGCGTTCTCGGCCGGGTTCGACGCTTCCACGGCAGCGGCGGGCACCGGTATCGAAGCGGCCGAACTGTCCCGCCTGGGCCAGCGTGTCTTCGGTCGACTCGAAGAAATTCCCGTTCCCGTGCTCGCGGCGATCGACGGGTACTGTCTGGGCGGTGGGATGGAACTGTCCGCCTGTGCCGACATGCGGATCGCCAGCGAGCGATCTCAGTTCGGCCAGCCCGAACACAATCTCGGACTGCTTCCCGGCTGGGGCGGCACCCAGCGCCTGCCGCGAATCGTCGGGGAAGGTCGCGCCAAGGAGATCATTTTCACGGCACGCAACGACTACGACCCCGAGACGATGGCCGACTACGACTTCGTCAACGAGGTCGTCCCGACCGAGGAGTTCGAAGACCGGGCCTGGGAACTGGCGCGTGATCTCGCTGCCGGCCCACCGATCGCGATGAAGTTCACCAAGCGCGCGATGCTCGCTGGCCGCGATGGCGTCGACGCTGGCCTCGAGGTTGAGTCGAGTTCGTTCGGCCACCTGTTCACCACTGACGACCTGTGGGAAGGCCTGTCTGCGTTCCAGTCGGATCGCGATCCCGATTTCGAGGGCGAATAACGTCGCGCCTGGCTGGTCACAGCCATCGAATTGCTGGTGCTGTTTCGATTACTATTTGAGTTGGGTTGGTGGACTCTCACCGTGTACCGTTCCACACCGGTCACGGTTGCGCCTGGACCGGACAATCGGATTACCTGTCTCCTTGTTGCCACCCCCAGGTCGATCTGCGCCAAATTCAATGTCGGAATGTCTACAACTGGTCGCGAGATTTATCATGGAGTGATACCATTCGTCCACTGTGGCAGTACCGATGGTGATGGAACGGGAGGGGTCGACGGATGAGTGACGACGAACCCGACGTTCTCGTCGTCGACGACGAAGCGAGACTCGCGGATCTCTTTGCGGCGTGGATCGGCACGGAGTACGCCGTCGAGACCGCCTACGACGGCGAGCAAGCCCTCTCGAAGATGAGTGACTCGGTCGAGATCGTGTTGCTGGATCGACGGATGCCGGGACTCTCGGGAGACGAGGTGTTGAGCGAGATTCGCGATGCCGGCTACGATTGTCGCGTCGTCATGGTGACCGCAGTCGATCCGGACTTCGACATCATCGAGATGGGATTCGACGACTATCTCGTCAAACCGGTCTCGAAGGACGAACTGTTCGAGATGATCGACTCCGTCCTCAGCCGTTCTGCGTACGAATCTGACATCCAGGAGTACTACGCGCTGGTCTCGAAGAAAGCGTTGCTCGAATCCGAGAAGGCAGAGCGCGAACTCGAGACGAACGAGGAGTACCAGGAACTGGTCGACCGTGTCGACGAGTTGCGCGCTGAGGTCGACGAGAGCGTCTCGGGAATGCAATCACACGACGACTTCGTCGGCGCGTTTCAGGATCTCCAGTCAGAGAACTGAGAGTTCACGTTCGGCGGCTAATGAAGTTGGTTTTCCTGCGTACAATCGCGCTGTTTTGTGTACTGTTCTGATCGCGTTGTCAGTTCAGCGTGGTGGCGGCCGGTAGAGAGGTCACTCGTCGCCCAGTCGCTCTGTCAGTTGATTCCGCTCGACCGTACCCGAATCCGTCCGTGGCAGCTGTTCGACGACGGCGATGGTCCGTGGTCGCTTGTGTGTGGCCAGTCGATTCGCACAGAATGCCTCGAACGCCTGTCGCTCGAAGTCGTCGATTCCTGGTTCGAGAACGAGCGCTGCTGCGACGCGTTCGCCCCACTGCTTGTCCGGCACCCCCACGACGGCCGCATCTGCGATGTCCTCGTGTGATCGGAGTACGCGGGCGACTTCCGCGGGATCGACTGTCTCGGCGCCGGTGATGATCCGATCGCTTTGTCGACCAGTGATCCGGAGACGGCCGGCGTCGTCTCTGTACCCGAGGTCGCCGGTTCGAAAGCGCCCGTCCGTGAACGACGAGGTCGTCTGGTCAGGATCGAGATAGCCCGGTGAAACCGTCGGTCCTGCTACGACGACTTCACCGGATTCGCCGCGGTCGACGGGGGTTCCCTCGTGATCGACGATTCGAACGTCCGTCTCGAACAGGGGATTACCGACGGACCCTGGCGCACGGCTGGCCTGGCTCGGTGTCGCCGTAGCGATCTGCGAGGCGGCTTCGCTCGCCCCATAGCTCGGATGGAGTGGAACGCCGGCGTCCAGCGCTTCGGTCACCAGTTCGGGTGGTGTGGGTGCGCCACCGACGAGAACGAACCTGAGGTGGGCCGGCGGTTCCCACCCCCACTCCAGCAGGGAGCGAACCATCGTCGGGACGACCGAGAGGCCCGTACAGCGGTGGGTCTCGACGTGACGGGCGATATCGGCCGGACCCGTCTGTTGCGTCGTGACGACCGTCGTCCCGTACAGCGCCGAGCGGATAATCGGGGCGAACCCGCCCATGTGATGTTGCGGGAGGGGAACGAGCCACCGATCGGATGGATCGACGCCTAGTCGAAATCCGGAGGCCATCGCGCTCGCGCGAAGGTTCGCGACGGTCACCCTGACGCCCTTGGGGGTCCCGGTGGTCCCGGACGTGAAGACGACGATCTGGGTATGGTCGGGAGTGAGCGGCGCCGGATCGATTCGTCGGTCCGGATTCGCCTGATCTCGTTCACCCACGTCGGTCGACTGGTGGTTGCTCGACTCGCTGTCTCCGATCGGGCCGATCGTGACGTGGTCGACGTCGGACGAGGTGGCGAGTGTTTCTGCCACCGATTCGGTCTCGGCGGCTCCGACGACGCAGTCGAGGGACGTCTGATCAGTTTTCGTCCTGAGTTCGGCGACGGACTCGTCCGGCGAGAGGAGCACGCCCGTTGCCCCGAGGCGTGCGAGGGCGAAGGTCGTGACGACGAACTGGGGGCCGGTCGGGAGAATCGTCGCGACGACCGCCCCTGGTTCGAGGTCGAGGCTCCGTGCGGTCGATGCGACGGCAGCGTCGAGTTCGCGGTAGGTCCATTGGCGACCGCTTTCGCCGTCGACGAGTGCCATTCGATCCGGTGTCGTGGCGGCTCGTTTCGCACAGAGATCCGTCGTCGGCCAGCTCGTCGGTGTCACGGTTCGGTCCAGACGTTTTCGATGCCTAATCCCTTCGTTTGTGGGATGACAGCGGTGCCACCGTCGATGAAGACGGGATCGCGCGCGAGATCGTCCGCGAGCCGGTCGCCGGTTGCGACGCCCGACGCCAGGACGTTGGGAATCGCCGCCGCGAGGTGCACGGCTGCGGTTCGAGCGACCACGGCGTCGATCGTCGTGGTGACGATCGCCGACCGATCGGATTCAGCCACCCAGGCGGCGACGCGCCGGGCGACGTCGACGCCGCCGAGCGCCATCGGTTTGAGGACGTAGACATCGGCCGCCTGGGCGGATTCGATGGCGTCGACGCCGTGTTCGAGCAAGCCCTCGTCGACGGCGATGGCGACACCGTTGCCCCGTAACTCGGCGAGTCCGGACAGCGCACCCGCCGGGAGTGGTTGTTCGAGGATCGAGACGCCGAGGTCGTCGAGTTCGTCGAGTGCGCGTTCGGCCTCGTCGAACGTCCAGGCGCCGTTCGCGTCCACGCGCAGGTCTACGTCGGGACCCACTGCGTCCCGGGCACGACGAATGCGGTCTATATCCTCGCCGACTTCGTCGCGACCGACCTTGAGTTTACAGCAACTGAACCCGTCGCCGATCGCGCGTTCGACGGCCTCGACCGTCTCCGAGGGCGAGCCGTCGCCGATCGTCGCGTTGACGGGAATCCTCGGAACGCGTTCGAGTGCGCCGAGGTCACGATACAGCGGGTTCGCATCACGCGTCGCGGCTAAGTCCCCGAGTGCGAGTGAGACCCCGTGGCGCGCGGCGGCCGTGTCGTCGACGGCGTCGAGCACGGCTGACTGGCCGTTCGAGGCGGCGTCGACGGCGTCGTCCAGTGACGCCCGGCACGCGTCGATCGATTCCGTCCAGCCAGCGAGCGGAGTTGCTTCACCGTAGCCGGTGTCCGTCCCATCGGAGATCCTGATGAGAAAGCCGCTGCGCTCCTCGATGGCTCCGTTAGCGGTCCGGAGCGGCCGCGTGAGCTGACAGCTGAACGCCCGATACCGCACGTCGAGTTTCACGCGAGGATCAACCCTCCGGCGAAGGTGACTGCGTACAGTGTGAGCAACATTCCCGTCCGTTCGAGCGCGAAGTTGAGGTCGACTTCCCGCCAGACGAGCCGTCCGACCAGCATCGCGTGTGGCATCGTTAGTACCGGCACGAGGACGAACGTGGAGAGGTCGGTGCCGACCCAGAGCCAGACCGGGATCAGGTACGCGAGACCGACGAGGGCCGCCCACTGGTACTTGCTGAACTGGCGACCGTACCGGACGGCGAGTGTTCGCTTCCCGGTTTCCCGGTCGGTGTCGATGTCTCGGAGGTTGTTCACGACGAGGATCGCCGTCGCGAGCGCGCCGATCGGGATCCCGGCGAGCAGTGCGAGTGCGGTGATCGCCTCGGGTGGTACGGACAGCGGAACGCCCTCGACGAGCGTGTCGGCGGCCTGCACGTAGTACGTGCCGCCGACGGCGACCAGCCCGAAGTAGACGAAGACGAAGAGGTCACCGAGGCCGTGATAGCCGAGCGGGTACGGCCCCCCGGTATACGCCCAGCCGAACGCCACGCCGGAGAGCCCGATCACGAGGATCGGAAGGCCGCCGACGGAGACGAGGTACGTCCCCGAGACGATCGCGAGGCCGAAGGTGACGATCGCCGCCGTTTTCACCTGGCTGGCGGCGATGAGCCCCGATTGGGTCACGCGCGTAAAGCCCTCGCGGTCGTCCGTGTCCGCGCCGTGTTTCGCGTCGTAGTAGTCGTTGGCGAAGTTGGTCCCGATCTGGATGAGCGCCGCTCCGATGAGCGCCAGGGCTGCCGGGAGCGGGGCGAAGACGTGATCGTGTACCGCCAGTGCCGTTCCGACGAGCACCGGGGCGATCGCTGCCGGAAGCGTCTGCGGGCGGGCAGCCATCAGCCACGCGCTCGTCGGAGAGACGTTCGACTCGGCCGTCGTCATTGGTCACTACTGTCGTCCCGCGAGAGTGTCAACGTTGGCATTGCGGTCGAGTGTGGTTTCGCCCGAACACGGCGAATTGCCGTCCGTCGGGCTGCGTCCCTCAGTAGTGCCACGGATACTCCTCGAACTCGGGCTCGCGTCCTTCGACAAACGCGTCGCGGCCTTCCTTAGCCTCGTCGGTCATGTAGCCGAGGCGGGTCGCCTCGCCGGCGAAGACCTGCTGACCGACGAAGCCGTCGTCGGCCATGTTGAAGCCGTACTTGAGCATCCGCATCGCGGTCGGGCTCTTCGCGTTGATCCGTTCGCCCCACGAGAGCGCCGTCTCCTCGAGCTCGTCGTGGGAGACGACCTCGTTCACCATGCCCATCTCCGCCGCCTCGTCGGCCGAGTACGTCTTTCCGAGGAAGAAGACCTCGCGGGCCTTCTTCTGGCCGATCTGCCGTGCGAGGTACGCCGAACCGAAGCCGGCGTCGTAGCTCGCGACGTCGGGATCCGTCTGGAGGAATCGGGCGTGTTCCTGCGAGGCGAGTGTGAGGTCACAGACGACGTGCAGGGAGTGGCCCCCGCCGACGGCCCAGCCCGGAACGACGCAGACCACGACCTTCGGCAAGTGACGGATCTGGCGCTGTACTTCGAGGATGTGGAGTCGACCGCCCTCAGAGGCCCGGTCTTCGGTGCCGTCGTACTCGTACCCCGAGTCACCGCGGATCGTCTGATCGCCACCCGAGCAAAACGCCCACTCTCCGTCCTTGGGTGACGGCCCGTTGCCGGTCAGCAGGACACACCCCACGTCAGTCTGGCGCTTCGCGTGGCGGAGCGCGTCCGAGAGCTCGTCGACCGTCCGAGGACGGAACGCGTTTCTGACCGCCGGCCGATCGAACGCGATCCGCACCGTTCCGGACTCGATCGCTCGATGGTAGGTAATATCCTCGAAATCGAACCCCGATACCGACTCCCATTGCGATTCGTCGAACAGATCGGACACCATTGTCGAATCCTTCGTGGTCGACCCCAAATAGCTTCCCGACACGGGGAGCACCCCGCTGGAGTGACCACGTGTCGATTGCCGCCGGCGTCGATCGATTTTTTACGACGGCCCGACGAGTCGATGGAGAATGGGTCAGTCGTACTACGACGTACTGGGCGTCGCCTCAGACGCCTCGACGAACGCGATCGAGCGCGCGTATCGCGAACGTGTCCTCGAGACCCATCCCGATCACAACGACGACCCGGACGCGACCGCCGAGTTTACCACGGTGACGACCGCTGCCGACGTGCTCACCGACGAGACGGAACGGGCTCGATACGATCGACTCGGGCACGCTGCGTACACTGGGGCAGCCGATCTCGGGAGAGCAACGGCAGATCCGACGAACGCAGCCGGGTCCCACCCCGACTCCAACCACGGTGACTCCACCCAGGGCGACACCGCCACGAACGCCGACCCGTCCGGAGCGACTGGGAACGGACATTGGCCCGACGAGGAGTGGTGGGATCGATACTCGACGGGGACGACCGACGACACCGATCGGTCGGGTCCGAGCCATCACGCCAGACAGCGTGCCCGCCGACAACGCGCCAGAACGAGCCGCCAGACGACGGACTGGCCGTTCGATCGAACCGGCACCGATTCGACGTCGGTCGGCGGCGGAAATCCGGCGGGTGACGTTCGGTCAGGCGGCGACACATCATTTGTCGGCGATACCGCGTCAGCCGGCGAAGCGGAAGCGACAACGTCGAACCGTACTCACAGCGACAGTCAGGCGAGGTCGGCGCGTCGATCTGCTCGCGATGAGGCCACAGGAGACCGATCGGTCACGAATCGATCCGCGTCATCGTCGGACTACGTCGTCTCGCAGTGGGACGACGACATCGCCGTCGACCGGTCGCTCGGGCCGATCGATGGGACGACTCTCGTCGTGGGCGGTGGCATCGCCTCGATCTATCCATTTCTGGTCTACGCGTCGGTGACGCCAGCCTTCTCGTGGCTGGTCAATCTCCTGGTCGCGTGCTGTACGCTCGTGCTGGTGGGCTATCTCCTCACCGTGCCGCGGATCGCCCTCGTCACGTTCGGTGGCTGGGGGCTCCTCGTCTCTGCCTGGTTCGGTCTCACGGGAGCGATCTCCCCGTTTGCTCCGATCGCGCTCGTCGCACAGGCGGGCTTCTGGATCCCGTTCGGGTACGCCACAGCGGTCTGGTGGGTGCTGAGACAGTAACTCGAGAATGCAGTCGGCGTCTCCACCAATTGATCGCTACGTTCGACAATCCTGGGCGATCCGTTCGACGAGGTCCTCGCGTCGCCGGTGACTCGATTCGGCATCGACGTGTACCGCGACGAGGTGCGTGCCGTCCGATTCGCGTGCTGCTCTGTACGTCGATTCGAAGCCGGCTGCGCTGGTTTCGTCGTATTCGAAGTCGTACAGCTGTGCCAGCGCCGAGAAGTCGAGCCCGTGGGGCGTCTTGAACTGTGCGGTAAACGGCGGGTCGTGGGCTTCGATCGGGAGGTTGTGGAAGATGCCACCCCCGTCGTTGTGGACGACGACGATCGTCGCCTCGACGTCACACCGGGAGAGCGCGAGGAGCCCATTACTGTCGTGATAGAGCGCGAGATCGCCGGTGACCAGTGTGAGCGGGTCGCTCGTGGCCCGGCCAGCGCCGAGTGCGGAGCTGACGATCCCGTCGATGCCGCTCGCTCCCCTGTTCGCGAGGACGGTGAGGTCTGCATCGCGTGGCCGCCCGAAGAGGTCGGCGTCCCGGATCGGCATCGAGTTCGAGACGAAGACCGTCGCGGGGTCGGGCGTCCGTTCGAGGACTGTCCGGAGGACGCTCCCCTCGACCGGGTCGCTTTCGAGCGTTTCGGTCGCCGCAGCGATCTGCTCGTCGACGACCTGCTCGGCGTGGACGAACGTCTCGAGCCATGCGTCACGTTCGTCCCTGGGCTGGTTTTGTGTTCGGTCGTTCCCCCGGTCCGTTTCGACGAGCCGATCGGCGAGACCGTCTATCAGATGGCGGGGGTCGGTCTCGACGAGGTCGGTGGCCGTGAACGTCGCTTCACGCCACGACCCGGCTGGGTCGACCAAGAACTGTCGACACGACGCGTCCCGAAGGGTGTGTCGGAGCGTCTTGGACGTGGGGGCGTCGCCGATTCGGAGGACACAGTCCGGAGCGGGTAGCTCCTCGACGTAGGCGTCGTAGCCGCCACAGACCGTGGCAGACGTGGCCGCCGAACCGAATCGGACGTCCGACAGCGGATCGGCGAGGAGTGGCGCCTGGATCGCCTCGGCGATGTCGACGAGGGTTTCCTGCCAGTCGGTGCTATCGTCGACGACAGTCGGGTCCGCGGGGCCGGCGACGAGCAGCGGTCGCTCTGCCGCTTCGAGTGCCGTAGCGATCGAGTCGATCGTCCCTCTATCGGCTGTTTGTGTCCCGTTCGTCGTTCGGACGTAGGGCCCGTCTCGCGACTGTGCGAGCAGTGATTCGAGTCGCTCGTCGTCGATCGGTTCCGCGTTCGGATCCGGATCGAGCGGCTTGGCAAACGAGCAGTTTAGGTGGACCGGTCCTGGCGGGGTCCCGGTCGACGTCGAGAGCGCTCTCGCGACGGTGGTTCGGACGCTCCTGAGTCGACGGTCTTCGGGTGCCGGTTCTGGCAAATCGGCAAACCATCGGACGCTATCACTGTAGAGGCCCGTCTGATCGATCGTCTGGTTTGCCCCGCTCGCGGCGAGCTCTGCGGGTCGATCGGCCGTCAGGACGACGAGCGGGACGCGGCCGTGATCGGCCTCGATGACGGCGGGGTGAAAGTTTGCCGCTGCCGTCCCGGAGGTACAGACGAGCGCCGTGGGGCTTCCTGTACGACGACTTCGGCCGAGGGCGAAGAAGGCCGCAGCCCGTTCGTCGATGTGCGAGTACACCGTCACGTCGGGATGTGCATCGAACGCGGCGGTCAGTGGTGTCGATCGACTCCCCGGGGCGAGACAGACGGCGTCCAGGCCGCCGGCTGCGAGTTCGTCCACGATCGTCCGTCCCCAGAGTGTCGCTCGGTTTTGGTGTGTCACGTATCCTCCTGTCGTCAGTGCAGTTCGTCGAGGATCGACCGGAACTTGAGGTCGATCTCGGCGGCTTCCTCGTCGGCGTCACTTCCGGCGACGATTCCGTTGCCCGCGAAGAGCGTCACCCTCTCTCCGGAGATCACGCCCGATCGGATACCGACCGCGAACTCACCGTCGCCGTGTTCGTCGAACCAGCCGATCGGTGCGGCGTACCAGCCCCGGTCGATCGGTTCGATCGATCGAATCGTCTCACACGCCTGCGTTTGCGGGACGCCGCCGACGGCTGGCGTGGGGTGGAGTGCCCGAACGATGTCGAGGACGTGTGTATTCGCACCGATTTGCCCGTGCATCGGGGTCTGCAGGTGCTGAATCGTCGCCAGCCGTTTGATCGTCTGTGGACGGATTGCGATCGATTCGACGAGATCTGTGAGGTTCGTGCGGATGGCATCGACCACGAACGCGTGTTCGGCGTCGAGCTTCTCGCTCTGCCGGAGGTCGTCAGCGTGACTCGACTCTTCGTCCGGTGTCTCTCCTCTGGGGACGGACCCTGCCAGCGCCTCCGTTTCGAACGTCGTTCCGTCTTTCGAGATGAGGCGTTCGGGTGTCGCACCGAAGAAGGTCGAGCCGTCGGTGCCGTCGATCGCGAACCGATAACAGGCCGGGTAGCGCCGCCGCAGTCGCGTGAGCATGGTCGGGAGTGCAAGGGCTCCGTCGAGCGTCGCGGTCAGTGATTGGGCCAAGACGATCTTCTGCAGTTCCGTCGTGTCGATCGCCTCGACCGCCCGTCGCACCTGGTGACGCCACTCGTCGGGTGTCGTCGAGCGTTGCTGGGACTCGAGACGTGGTGGCTCGGGACGTGAGACGACCGGCGGCGCCGATTCGAGTCGCGATTGCCATCGATCGAGTGCAGCTGAGGTATCGTCGGACCTGGTGACTGTGAGCCACGTTTTCTCGTCCGTTCTGACGACTTGCACGCGCGGAACGACGAATCGGGCATCGCCGAACCCGTCCCACGGGGTGTCGGACGGTTCTGCTCCGTGCGGTGCTGCGGTGGTGGTGTCCTCGTCGTGAAACGAGAACCCGCCGAATGCGCGCGGCCGACCGATCGTCGGTCCGTCGTAGTCGAGTTGCGCGAACTCCATCTCGGCCTGCTCGCGAACGTCGTCGATTCGGGATGGTCCGGTCGCGGTGAGTGACGCTGCGGCGCCACAGCCGACGATTTCGGGACCGGTCGGTGCGGTCCAACTCAGTCGCCGCCTCGACGGCGCTTCGAGGATCGGTCGGGCCGAGACGTCGGCCAGTTGACGACATCGACTCACGAGTGCTGGTGACTCGGTCGTCGGTGACGGCTGCCCACCGGGGGCGTTCTCCATTGGGCCAGATTCGGGCGGGCACGCCCTTCAGCCTAACTATATCGCTCCTCGTTCCACGGATTTGCTGTCTCGGAGTAACCACGTTTCTCCCAGAATCCCAGCGCCGGCTCGGTCAGGAACTCGATACCGTCCACCCATTTCGCTCCCTTGTACGCGTAGCGATGTGGGGTGACGACGCGGACTGGGCCCCCGTGATCCGGCGGGAGGGGCTCACCGTCGAACTCCCATGTGAGCAGTACTTCTTCGCGCATGCACGTTTCGAGTGGTAGGTCGGTTGTGTAGCCATCACTCGCCGAGAACAGGACGTGGACGGCGTCGTCGGTCACGCCGGCGTACTCGGCGAGCGTGGGAAACGAAATGCCGGTGAACGTACAGTCGAACTTGCTCCACCCCGTGACGCAGTGAAAGTCCTGACGCTGGGTGGCCGTCGGAAGCTCTTGGAACTCCTCCCAGGAGAGCGTCTGTGGGTCGTCTACGGCACCCGAAATCGACAGCGACCATTCCTCGCGCGAGACGGCTGGCGTCTCTCCCTTCGAGAGGACCGGAAAGGCGGTCGTTTTCCGTTGTCCGGGTGGTAATCGGTCCCCGTCGAACTCACGGTGGAGGTCCGTGACGTCTTCCATACCGGTCGGACGGGCGGTACGGACGTATGTCTGGTGGTTTCCCACCCGGTGGGGAGCGAACGGATACTGAGCGCCACGAAACGTGAATTGGCGTGGAGATCGTCGACTGAGGAGGCGTGATGCCGGCGCGAGACGGGGAGGTGGGGCTCGTTCGGTCGCCGTCTGCTGAGGACGGTCGGCAAATTACGATTTCCCTTTCATTTCACCACTCGCTGGCACCGGTGTGACCCGAATCGACAGCTTCAATGACCCATTGTCCCCTTCCCGCACACCGATTTGTGGGCCGCGTGAAACGGGATGAAACGGTCGGAAAAACGGAGCGTTCCGCGGAGTCGAATCGATACGTTGGGGATAACCAAGTGCCGCGTCGCCGTCCGGCCGAAACGCATGGCAACGAAACAATTGATGCCTGACCAGTCGACCGAAAAGCCCGCAGGCGGGGTAGGCGACACATCGATGGGTCCGGCCGTGATGGCCGCAGCGGCGTCGGTGGGCCTGTCGTGGTACTACTTCTTCCTCAAGGGGGACAAACAACGCGGATTGTTCGTCGGCCTCTGGCCGCCGACCATCCTGGCGTTCGCGAGCTATTTCAAGCAGCACCAGATGGAACAGACACTCTCGATGCTCACGTCGCCTGGACGTTCGCTCAAAGAGACGTTAGACTCGATGATGGGCAGTTCGTAAGCTTCGGACAGGTTCGATCCTGCACGCTGATCCCGTTCCGTGTCCTTCCGTTCCGCGTCGTTCGAGGGGTCGATCACAGTGGCCGCTGGCACGTCGATCGAGAACGGCAGAATTGATTCGTCCGGGACTCTTGTGGCGTCCGAGCGTCCGTCTGTAGCCGACGACCGAGACGATTGCGACGGACGGTACTACCCGAGGTCAGTCGCCACGCTGGCGGTCGTTCACAGCACGGTTGGATCCCCGTCAGGCTTAAATACCCCTCCACCGAAACCCGAATCAGATGCCGAAAGTCGAGCTCACGATTCCGGAACATCTCGAGATGCAGATCGCCCAGATGGTCGAACGCGGCGAGTTCGTCAACCGGGAGGAAGCGGTCGAAGATCTGCTTTCGACTGGGATCAAGGCGTACAAGACGAGCGGCCCACAGGACGAAGAGGAACCGGGATTCGAAGACGACGGAATGATGGGACACGACGACGAATACGTCTTCTGACTCCGTTTTACAGCGCGAACAGCGGGACGCCGAAACTGATCGCGAGTCCGACCACGAGCACGAGGATACCGATCGTTACCGTTTCAGTTCCGAATTCGCTCATTGGCGCCGTCTCTCGCGGCGTATTCGGTTCCGTACTGTCTGGCGCGTCCGACTCGTCAGCGGCTGCGGTTTCCGGTTCGTCCGTCATGCGTAGTTGTAGCCGGGACTGCCCCTTAAACCCGTCTACAGCCGGTGTTGACTAGCCCAGCGGGAGGGCACGGTTCACCGTTCCCTGCTCGTGTCGTTCAATGCATATTTATCCGACGGGTAACTACTGAAACCAGATGCCCTCCACAGACTGTACACGTCGGGGAGTACTCGCGACAGCGAGCGCGTGCCTCGGTGCGAGCCTGGCCGGTTGTTACGGGACCGAAATCCAGGGATCCCCGGAAGCCGGACTCGACGATTCCTCGTCGCACAGCTCCAGTGTCGACCTGAGCGGAAAGTATTCGTCGACGCACGAGTACGAAGTTCGGTTCGCCAGGGCCGAGACCGACGATCCGTTCGTCTTTCCCGACGAGGCTGCGGTCGATGCGTACGAGGACGACCCGGACTCGGCGTGGCTCAACTCGACGGTGTTCGTCCTCGACGACGCTGCCGTCGACGAACTCCGAATCGAAACTGAAACGGATGGGCTTCGGTCGTTCGTGGCGGCGACCGATTTCGCGTCCGAATCGATCGTGATCCAGCAGCAGTCGATCGGCGACTGCTACTATCGGGAGGTCACGGGCGTCGAGGCTCGTGACGACTCGTTTCGTGCTCACTACTGCCGGTGGCTGAAGGATCCGACGACTCGCTGTACGGCGGACAAGGACGTGATGGAGGCGGTCGCAATTCGGGTTGCCCGTCCGTACGAGGACGAACCGTCGAGTCGCGGCAGCTCCGAAAGCGCCGTCTGTCGGGGAGGGGCTCCTGATGCAGACGCCTCCGAGAATCAGTCCGTGAACGGAGGTGGTGATCGATGACCGGTACCCGGGCGCGTTTGCTGCGCCGCCGGGAGTTTCTCGCCGGAACCGCGGCAGCAAGTCTTGGGTCGTTGGCCGGGTGTCTCGATGAGTTGCCGTGGACGGAGGATTCGTCGGGTGGATCGGTGCCTGCGGGAGACGTGGACGCCGTGTTGACGGCCGACCGACCGCCCATCGAGTGGCCATCCCCAATCGACCCATCCCAGACATCGATCGACGACGCGCGCGATCGAATCGACGAGCTACTCGCCCCGCTCCCCGATCTGATCACGGCTGCCGACGTTCCGAACGGCGTCGTTCGCCAGTCGATCGCGTCGAATCGGGGAGATGCGGTCGACGGTCGCAAGTCGGGAGCGGCGACCCGGTATCGACACCTGTGTCACTCGCCAGCCGCGCGCGAAGCCGCACGGCACGCCCGGACCACGTTCGATGCGATCGATCGAGACCACGAGTCGCTCGTCGCCGATATCCGTACCGAACGTGCCGACACGAGTGAGACCGTGCGAACGCAACTCGACGCGATCGACTACCACGGCCCGGACACGTCGTCTGGAAAACTCCGTGCGGCACTCGTCGCCCGACAACGCGAAGACGACCTCGTTCGAGCCGATCGAATCCTGGACGATTGGGATGGTAGCGCCAGCGACAACGTCATCGATCTCGGAGAAGCTGCGGGCGAGATCGAACGTGCGTCGGCGACGGCATCGGTCTGGTCGCACCTGGCCGACCGATATGAGGCCAGCCAGTCCGGTGCAGTGTCTCTCGACTCGTCCTTCTCGACGGCAATCGATCGATCGCTGGATCGGATCGCGACGGTCGACTTCCCACCGCAGGAAGACGAGGGCTGGTACGCGGCCGTCGGTGTCGACGACCTCGACGACGGGGGAGTCCTCGAACTTGCCCTGTGGCGAGTGGGGCGTGGGGTGATCGACGCGGCAGACGGCGTCGAATCGGCCTCGGAAGCGGGTCGCCTCGGAACGGCGCTCTATCACGCGCTCGTTTTCGAGGTCCGGTATCGAGCGTTTCAGACGTTTCGAGACCGTATTCGAGACGGATCGTTCGCGTGGCCCGCGTCCGTCTCGACAATCGAGGCCGAACGGTCGGCCGCCTTCGAAGCCGCCGAAACCGTCCGTCAATCGATCTCCGGCCCGACCCCCGGGACGCTCGTTCTCGCCGAAACACTGCAATCGCTCGAATGGGCTGACGAGCGCGTCAGGAACGCCGCCGACAACGATCCCGACGTCCACGTATCACTCGACGACGAATATCGTCTGTATGCACGCTGCCGGGCGGAACTGGCGGCGCTCCCCGACGCCGTCGCGGCGTTTCGCGACCGACTAGGTGGGGACTGATCGGCCCCTCGTGTGACTAGCGACCGCCAGACTCGTATTCCAGGATACGAATCACGCCGCTCAGTACCATCGATCGCTGGGTCAGTCGATCACCATCACTCCGGGTCCCTTTACTACCTTCGCCTCCAACTCTCGATAGAAGCTGTATGGGACTCACCAAACGCATTATTCCCTGTATCGACGTCGACCTCGACGATGACGGGAACGCCGCCGTCTATACCGGTGTCAACTTCGAAGATCTGGAGTACACCGGCGACCCCGTCGAGATGGCGCGCGCATACAACGACGCGGGCGCCGACGAGTTCGTCTTCCTCGATATCACCGCCTCGGCGGAGGGGCGAGAAACGATGCTCGACGTCGTCGAGTCGGTCGCGGACGAGGTGTTCATCCCGCTGACCGTCGGCGGCGGGATCCGAACCGTCGACGACATCGCAGAGACGCTCCGAGCCGGCGCCGACAAGGTCTCGATTACGACTGGCGCACTCGAAAATCCCCAGCTCATCGACGACGGCGCCCGGGCGTTCGGCAGTCAGTGTATCGTCATCAGTATCGACGCGCGGCGTCGCTTCGACGACGAGGGGGAGCAGTACGTCGACGTGGACGGCGAGTCGTGCTGGTTCGAATGTACGAAAAGCGGCGGTCGCGAGGGGACCGGTATCGACGTCGTCGAGTGGGCCCGCGAAGCCGAACGCCGCGGTGCTGGCGAACTCTTCGTCAACTCGATCGACCGGGACGGAACGAAAGATGGCTACGATCTCGCGCTCACGTCCGCCGTGACCGAGGCCGTCTCGACGCCCGTCATCGCCTCGTCGGGATGTGGGGAACCGGGGGATATGTACGACGTGTTCACCGACGCCGACGCCGACGCGGCACTCGCCGCGTCGATCTTTCACTTCGACGAGTACTCGATTCAGGAGACGAAGGAAACACTCGCCGATCGCGGGCTCGCGATCCGGCTGTAAAAACGGCGGGTCGTCGCGTTGGTTCCGGGACGTTCTCAGGCTGCTGCTTCGAACGCCGATTTGAAATCGGCCGCCTTCGTTCTGATGTCGCCCGCAGCCTCTTCGAGCGCGTCGATCGGTTCGATCGACCCGTCGGTTTTGAGCGTCAAGATCGGATCGGTCTGCCCACCGGATTGCTCCGGATTGATGTCGTAGGTCGCCGCGTTGATGTGCTCGTGTTCGAGGAGACTGCCCTTCAGGACGTTCATGAAGGTGTGGTCCTCGCCGGCGATCTCGATAGAGAGTTCTTCGTCCGTTCGCTCGGTGACCCGCAGTTCCATACCTCCCAGTGGGTGAGTTAGCTGTTTGTACCTTTCGAAGGGCGTCGGTCGAGACGTGTGGATCTCTCGACCGGTGTCGACGACGAGAGGAAACCGCTTTGCCAGTCGGGAAACATCGTCGGCGTATGCCATGGGCCTCCGTACTACTCGCTGTCGCCGTCTGTCTCCTGGCTGCACTCTCCGTTTACACTGTCAGCCGCCTTGGCGCTGCGAATGGTGACTGGCTGACACACCTTCGCTCTCGGCTGTATCTGGGGGTCCCATGGGGGACGCTCGTCGTCATCTCGTTCGTTCTCTTCGTCTACCTGTTCGTCCAGGATGGGTCGAGTGCAATCCGGGATCCGGTCGTGATCCCCTATCGCGCGTGGTCGTATCAGTATCCACTCGGGATGTTGACGGCGCCTTTCGCACACGCGAGTTTCGATCACCTGCTCGGTAACCTGACGGGTGCGCTCGTCCTTGCACCGATCGCCGAGTACGCCTGGGGTCACTATCCGGATGCCGATGCAGCCGACTCCAGCTCGCTTCGATCTGATCCCCGATTTCGGGCGTTTTTCGTCTTTCCGGCTGTGGTCTGTGGCGTGGCGCTCGCGACGAGTCTGTTCGCCGTCGGACCGGTGATCGGATTTTCCGGTGTCGTCTACGCCTTCGCCGGGTTCGCGATGGTCTCGTACCCGATCGCGACGATCGTTGCGAGCCTCGGGGTTCACGGGCTCGTGTTGACGATCGTCCGGGCCGTTCAGTCGCCGATCGTCGAGGCGTCGGTCCAGGCACAGCCGCCAGCGCCACCGTCGTGGGCCTCGATCGCGATTCAGGCCCACGCGCTCGGCTTTTTCCTCGGGCTGGTCCTGGCACTCGCGATCGTCTCACGGCGGGGGACGCGTCCCGATCCGCGTCGCTTCTGGATCGCCGTCGTCCTGTTCGGGTTCTCGAAATCGTTGTGGGCGATTTACTGGTATGGATCGGAGGGGAGCTATGTTCTCTTTCGTGGGCCCGGTGTCGTGGTCGTCCTCGCGCTCTCCGTGCTCGTAACGCTGGCCGTGACCGCCTCCGATCGGCCAATCGTTCCAGTCGATCGATCCACCCCGCTTGCGGGTGGCCGGCTCCGTCGGGCCGTCGTGCAGGCACCCCACCTTGGGGCGGTGACGAATCGGTCTCGCCGCGCGACCGCGGTAACGACGGTCGTTCTGCTCCTCGCACTGATCAGCGGCCCCGCCCTCGCACTCAACGCTGTCTCGGTCGCACCAGCCGACGACCGTGCAGCGCTTTCCATCGAGGAATACGGCGTGACGTACGACGAGTCGGTTCAGAACGAACTGGTCTCGGTCGTCCCGTTCGACGCATACGGGTCCAACGAAACGGTCTCCGCGAGCGGCGTCATCGTCTGGTCTACCGAACGCTCACTCTGGACGAATCCCGTCAGTGCCGACCAGCTGGCGTACTCCGGGACGGCGACCGTCGAACTCGGCGGTCCCGGCTGGCGTGAGACGGTCAGTGTCGAGCGGACCGGGTGGGACGTCGTGGGCAACGGCTCGACGTACCAGGTCTGGCTCGACGCGCCGTCGCACGACCGGACGATGGCGTTCGAGTCCGGTCCGCAACGCTCGTCCGTCGTCGTCGACGAGGCCTCGCTGTCGATCGCCTCCGTCGACGGCGAGTTCGTGGTTCGCGCGACGAGTGATGCCGGGCTGAACGTGACGACGGCCGTTCCGTCACCCGGTGAGACGGCGTCGATGGGGCCAGTCGAACTCGTTCGCGAAGACGATACTCTCGTCGTCGAACACGAGGGAACCCGGGCGGCTATCGCAGCTGTCGAGACCTATCGTTGAGAAGTGTCACCGGCGGATCGATCGACCCCAAATCAGGTGTCGTCGCTGGGGCCGGTCCAGTCGATCCGGAATACTTCCACGTCGATCGACGATCGGGCGTCGGTGTGATGGTCGAACCGGTGGTCGATCGGGAGCGTCGATTCGAAGGCATCAGTCACGCTGGCGCCGTGGTCGCTCGCGAACTGTTCGACGAAGTCGAGACTGCCCGCGTTGTGGATCGTGTAGGAAACGCTCGCGAGGTTGGCAGTGGCGTCGAGGAACGCACGATCGGCGTGGCGATTGCCGTGTTGGGCACCGAACGGCGGGTTTGAGACGATGGTCGCCCGTTTCGGACACGTGGGTGGGAGCGTGGCATCGCTTTCGACCCAGTGTATCGTCCGTCGATCGAACAGCCGCTCTTCGTTCTGTACGGCAGTTTCCAGGGCCCCCCGGTCGACGTCCAGTCCGACGATCGAATCGGCTTCGACGCAGCGTGCCCCGAGTGCGAGCATCCCGGTGCCACAGCCGAGATCCACAACGGTCGCCTCGTCCATATCTCCACGCATGGCTGCGAAGTGGCAGATGTGAGCCGCGAGATCCGGTGCCGTTAGATATTGCTCTAGACCGACCCGTGGCTCTCGGAAGTCGGCGACGGTTTCGAGCGCTCTCGCGATATCGCGCCGAGACGGCATTGTCGACACTCGGTGATAGAACTCCCTCTGTGTTTCGTTTCTGTCGGTCGTCCGGTTCTCACGATTACACCGAGAGCGCCGTCGGTCCCTCGACCGAGAATTGGAGCCCCTCCCGCCTCGCACGTTCGGCACAGGCTTCGAGGCCGGGTTGGACGCGTGAGGCGTCTGCCACGGCTTCGACGCGAACGGTTACGGTTCCCGCCCCGAGGAACGAGGCTGCACGAACGTACTCGCGGATCCGGTCGAGTTCGTCCTGTGTGGTGAACGAGCAGTCATCGTCGAATCTGGCCGAAATCCGAAGCTGTGCGGGCTGAAGTCCTTCCCCCGAGAGAGTCCGCTTCAGCTCGCTCAAATAGGATGGTACAGTCGAATCGAGCGTTTCGTCGTCGAGGACGATTGGTGTGACGTCCACCGGTCGACAGCCGTCGATGGTCGTACTGACATCGGCTTGCGTCGTTGCGCTCATACACCCCAATACACACTCCGCATACAAATAGGTTAGTAAATGCACAGTGGTAATACAGTGGGTGAACTGTCGCTTGGTGGGCTCACCGGGCGAGAAATCAAATAGAATTAAGATCATTGAGTGATATGGTTAAATATGGACGACTGTCCCCGGTGTCAGTCGCCGCTGGAGCGGCTTTCGCTCGCCGAGGCGTCGACGGTGGCATGCAAGCGGTGTGGGTACGCCGACGTGCCGGTCGAGCACGAGGCAGAGTGGCTCGAACAGGAATCGTGGCGCGACGCGATGGCCCGTTTCTACGATCAGTGACCGGTCGACCGGTTTGATCCGCCCCTGTTCTGTCGTTCCGCTCGTGTCTCTGCGCTGGTAGCCGTACGGACGGGTATCAGTTTCAGCTGCCCACTGGGTGTGTGAGATTGGTACCGCTGGGTTGTTCGAACAGGAACATTCGGGCTACTCGTCCTATTCCTGAGCACGGCCACATCCGATCCCCAAACTGCGAGAGTACGATCGCTTCAGGTGGCGTCAATTGTCACGTCAGAAGGCTCGAGTGAATCTGAAGCGGCCACACTCGGTACAACGGCGAGAAGAATTTGCGGGGACCGACTTACTCGCTGGCTGCGGCAGCCTCTGCTTCGTCCTCGTCTGCTCCCTCGTGTTCGATGTCTTCGTCGGACCTGGCGGCGACGAGGCCACCACGGGCGACGCTGTAGAGCGGTTCGTCGGCGTGGGAGACGCCACTGATCGAGAACGGGATGTTCGCGTCTTCGAGATGGTCACGGAAGAGCGCCTCGAAGCCGCTGGGGCTCGAGGTGCCGCCGGTGACGACGACGGGGATGTCGAGTCCCTCTTCGACGTCTTCGTCGTCGACCTCTTCGACGACCTTCTCGATGACGTAATCGAGCAGGTTCTCGTAGTAGATCGAGAGGGCGCCTTCGACGCCGCCGACGTCCGTCGTGAAGTCGAGCTCGAAGTCGTCTTCCTTGATGGAGGTGACCTTGTCGACGGGCGTCCCGGTCGCGCGGGCGGCCTGTTCGTCGATCCAGTCGCCACCGCGGGCGACGGAGAACTTCATGACGGGGACGGCGTAGTACGCCAGACAGACGTTCGTCATACCCGCACCGAAGCTGATTCCGAGCCCAGTGAAGTTGTTGTCGGCGAGTTCGGAGTAGATGACCGACATCCCCTCGTTGATCGGCTCCGCGTCGTAGCCGACATCGTTGAGGAAGGATTCGATCGTCTTCTGGTGATACAGCGTCGAGAGTTTGGAGTCGATCGGGTCGGCCGGAGTCGAGAAGTACAGTTTCTCGTCAGGGTAGGCCGGTTCGCCGACGACCTGTTCGATGATGAGCTTCATCATCGGGATCGCCGACTTCTCGTCCGAGGAGAGGATCCCCTGGGACATCGGTCGACGCGTTTCCTTGTTGAAGATGTTCGCGAAGTTGAGTGCGTCGTCACCGACGACGTACACCTTGTCGTCTTTTCGGATGTGAAGCACTTCGCTTCGTGAGAGCATCTGCTCGGCCATGTCCGAGTACTCGATCTCGACGAATGAGTTGCGCTGCTGGACGAATACCGTGTCGTTACCATCCTGCTGTGCCGACAGGATGTTCATTGTTCCGACGTCTAGGCCTTTGGCCATATGTGGGCAAGGCGACTGACGGATTATAAATCTATGTGAATAAATTCCCGATTTGATATGTGGGTATAATTGGCCCTTACCGACCAGCGCCGGTCATTAATTCCGCTTTACCCGTCGGCCAACGGCTGTGACTTTGGATTTGAACGTTCTGGCCGCACCAGTAAGCCCCGATCGAACTCGGCCGACCGGCCCCTCGTCCGCGGTGGCGACGTCTTCGGCTTGCTTTTGCTCTCGAAGCTCCTTCAGCTTCGCCGTCTGGTCGTCGACGGTGCCCGTGGAAGTCTGCGTCTTCGCTTCACCGCCTTTCATCCCCTTGAGGCCTGCGACCTGTGATTGGACGCCAGTCGATCGGGTCTTCGTGACGCCGGCATCGCCGACTTCGGTGTCTTCGAACTCGTGACCGGTGAACGTCAGTGTCGTGTTGTCGCTCTTTTCGACCCCTCCCCAGGAGAGTTCGACGTCTTCCATCGCGTCGTCGATGTCGTTCGCGATCTCCTCGTCGGTGTAGTGTTCTTTTGCTTCGTCCGCTTCGGGCGTCACTTCGATCTGTCTGGCCAGATCGAGGTAGTGAGCGATCAAGGCTGCACCCGTGGACGCCGCCATCGCGGCGAGTCCGATCGCGTAGACGGTGACGATGGGGACGGTGTAGTCGTTTCCGTACCCGTTCCAGTGCTCCGGATACGCGTAAAAGAGGAATCCGGATGTCGCAACGAGCGTGATCGCTGCGCCGACGACAGAGACCGCGAGAACGCGTCGTTCCGACGGAAGGAGAACGACGATCCCAAGCATCACGAGCGGGAGTGATACCATCCCGAGCGTGTACGCGGGTCGCGCCCACGTGAAGAATTCTGGTGATCGGTACGGATGACCGGTTGCCACGACGAACAGCCCGAGCGCGACGACGGCCAGGACGATCCCACAGAGGAACAGTCCAAAACCGACGTAGACGTCTCGCTCACTGTCGGGTTCCCCGATGTACGAGCGATAGAGGTCGAACAGGTTTTGTTCGGAAATCGTCGACATTACCCCTCGCTTTAGACTCCAGTACCATGACTTTTTGCCCGTCGACATCTCAGTGAACGAACGGCAGTCTGACGAGTGTCTGACTGGCGTGAAACTGGGCCTCGATTCCTCGATGAGCGCCAATCGGCCAAAACGGGCACGTTTTACGTTCGTAGTCGGTACTGAGTCCAATGAGCCAGGACTCGTCATATAGCGAGGGAGACCTGCGGAACACGGGGATGCGTCTCAAGCACGACCGGGAGTGGGACTACGAGCTCGATCGCATCGCGGAGGCCATCGAAGAGAAGGACGCAGACACCGTCGGCCTGCAGTTCCCGGAAGGGTTGAAGCGGCGGGGCCCACGCGTTGCAGACGACATCCGCGCGCTCGTCGAAGAACGTGATCTGACTGACGACGTTCGCGTACTCCTCTCCGGCCAGCCGTGTTACGGCGCGTGCGATCTCGACACCTATCTGATGAAACGATCCGACGTGTTCGTCCACTTCGGTCACTCGCCGATGAAACAGACGGAGAAGGTGATCTACGTACCGCTCTTCTCGAACGTCGACGTTCTCCCAATCATCGACGAGGCCCTCGAAGAATTGACCGATCCCACAGACGAGGAGCCGCTCGGTCTGGTGACGACGGCCCAGCACATGAACCGGTTCGACGAGATGCGATCGGCGCTCGAGGACGAGGGCTACGACATCAAAACTCGGCGGGGGGACGACCGCTTGACCCACGAGGGGCAGGTGCTCGGGTGTAACTACGCCAGCGCGGACGTCGATGCCGAACAGATCCTCTACGTCGGTGGCGGTAAGTTCCACCCGCTCGGCCTCGCGATGGAGCACCCGGACAAACGCGTCGTCATCGCCGATCCCGTCAACAACGTCGTCACCGTCGCGGATACGGAGAAGTTCATCAAGCAACGCTACGCGTCGGTGCACAAGGCGATGGACGCACAGAAGTGGGGCGTCATCTTCTGTACGAAGATCGGCCAGGGTCGCTGGGACGAGGCCGAACGGATTCTCGACGATAACGACGATGCCTACCTCATTACGATGGACGAAGTGACACCGGATCGGCTCCGCAACTTCGACATGGACGCCTTCGTCAACACCGGCTGCCCACGCATCACGACCGACGACGGGCCTCGATTCCACAAGCCGATGCTCACCCCGGGCGAGTACGACGCTGCCGTTGGTAACAAACGCCTCTCAGAGATCGGGTTCGACACGTTCCACGACACCTGGTAGATCGGCCACTGCTAGCCGGTTTCTGTTTTTTGCTCCCGGGCTCTCACACGGAGTCACAACCTTTACCCCCGTTTTTCGCGCACGTCGATGTAATGACCGAGAGTGACTGGGGCGACTGGCTCGTCAGGGAGATCGAATCGACCGAACCGGATGACCTTTCCCTGTGGTATCTGGGCTGCAACGGGTTCGTTGTGAAAGGCGCCGACGGGACCACCATCGCTATCGATCCGTACGTCGGTCTCGGTGACCCACCCAGAACGGTTCGAATGATCCCCGTGCCGTTCGATCCGGCCGATTTTCGGGAGATGGACGCGATCCTGGCCACACACGAACACACCGACCACGTCCACGGACCGTCGCAGGCCCCGATCATGGCCGAAACCGGATCGACGTTCTACGGCCCGGACGCGAGCGTCGACGTCGCGCTCTCGGACGAATCGTGGCCGGACGAGTGGGACGTGTCGTCCAATCAGTTCGAAACGGTGTCTCCCGGCCACTCGTTCGACGTGGGTTCGATCTCGGTGACCGTCGAAGCGGTCAACGATCCGGATGCCGATGCACCGGTGGGGTTCGTCATCGAGTCGGGTGGTACGACCGTGTTTCACGCCGGTGACTCGCGGCCGGCAGACTCGTTCGAACGAATCGGGGAGTCGTCCGATATCGACCTCGGTATCCTCGCGTTCGGTTCGGTCGGGATGATCCCCGACAAGCAGACCCGGGAACCGAAGCGAACGCGCTGGTACAACGACGAGAACCAGATCGTTCGTGCCGCCAGTGCACTCCAGGTGGATTCGCTCCTCCCCACTCACTGGGATATGTGGCGCGGACTCACAGCTGATCCGACGGCCCTTACGCACCACATCGGTTCGTTCGAGTATCCACGCAGGCTCGAACTGGTCCGGATTGGCGACCGGGTCGATCTATAATCGATCACGACAGCCAACGTGCGTCTTGACATTAGTGAACGCGCGTCCACGACCGATCACAGACGAGACGAACTCACTTAGTGCGATCCGAGTCCTCCAATCGCCCGCTTCCTTTATGGTCGTCCTCCTGTAATCGTCTCACAATGAGTTCGAGTGTGGACACTGGGGATGTCGTGACTGTCAGTTCGGACGACGTCTCAGTGACGAAACGGTACGCACCCGATGAGTTTCCCGTCCCGGCTATCCGATTCGAGATCGATTCATCTCACGACGAATCCGTCACCGTCAGACTGAGTGAATCGATTCCCGAATCGTTTCCGATGGACGCCGTCGGGTTTCATCCGGAGTATCACAGCGAACAGTGGACCGCCTATCAGGATCACCGTGTCGAGTTCACTGGGACCGTCGAGCCTGATTCAGCGCTCGTCACCGTCTACGGCATCCGTCTCGACGACGACTTCGAACCGGGCGCATTCCTCACGGAGCCGTCGATTTCGGTCGACACGAGTGCAGGTGTGACAGAATCGACGGCTTCGGATGTCTCTGACTCCGTCGACGAGGTCGTCTCCACGGACGGCACGAACGCCGTGAAGGATCTTCTCTCCGGTGACAGCGATTCGGTCCCAGGACTGGACGATGACGCGCAGTCTGACGCGACTGACAAATCTGCGAGTGAAGCCGATGAATCGTCTATCGAACTCGACATCGATGCTGCTGCGGAACGCGTCGCAGACGACACGCCGAGTGATGCGGATACCGACGAGTCTGCCGACGTGGAGCCGGTTGACTCGATCGAGTCGAAAGATACCGGAGAATCCGACTTGTTCACAGATGTATCGGACGACTCGTCCGATGAGGCTGCACCGGCCGAAATCGACGCTGCCGATAGTGAGGCCTCTCGGGCGACCACGACCGAGGCGGATTCCCCAGCGACTAGCCAGGCTGCTTCTCCCGACGAATCGGGGCGGTCGAACGATCAGACCGAAACGGATAGCGTCCACGCCGGGGACACTAATCCATCCGACGAATCGCTCGCCTCAACGCTTGCGTCGGAGATTCGGTCCGGCTCCGCCGATGAAACCGACCTCGAAACCATCGAGGATGCGCTTCAATCCTCGGAAGCGTCCGGTCCCACCGAGGCGAAACTGTCCCATCTCCAGCAACGCGTCGAGTCGGTCGCCGCGTACACGGGCGCGCTCGAAGAATTCCTCGAATCGGAGGGTACCGGCGCGCAACTGATCGAAGAACTCCAGTCAGAACTTGACGCGTTGCACACGGAGATGGCGTCGATCGAGGAGACGGTCGAGGACAACAGTACCGCGATCGATGACCTCTCGTCCACGACGTCGTCGATGAACGAGTCGCTCGACACACTCACCTCGGACGTCGACGCCGTCGAAGACGATCTCTCGTCGGTTACGTCCGCCGTCGATGCGAACGAGTCGTCGATCGAATCCCTCGAAGGCGAACTGACGGACGTCGAATCGTCGGTTGCCGACCTCGACGAACGTTCTGCGGAACTCGAGTCGGACGTTGAAGACGTTTCGAACAGCGTCGAATCCCTGTCGACGGAACTGGACGAGGTATCGGACGACGTCGTCGACATTCTGGAGTGGCGTGAACAGCTTGGATCGATGTTCTCTGAATAACGGCTTCGTCTGGCGTTCGAGCAACTAACCGTTCTGTTCTCTTTCGTTCGAATATCACGCGTTCACGTTTCGAGTGACCTCATCGGTTGAGGCGAGCTGATGTGCTGACTGACTCTCAGTTTTCGTGACAACGTCACATCTCGTTCTCCCCGTATCGATCTGTACGAGTCGCCGCTTCGACTGTCCACTTGATCCACACACGACCCAAATCTAGTTAGAATGTTGTCGCTATCTACCCGTTCACCGAGGGGTCGTTCTATATAGCTACATGCGATTTACGGGTCTGCGTTCGAACAAGGGGAAATGATGGTATTGTTACTCTATTTTGGGTTCAACTCCTCGTTGAAGGGCCAAATTCAGGGTATCGATCGACACGCTGGTGGGACTGTCTCGCCGTCAGGATTGCTGGCCGCGCAAAACTGCCAGATCAACTATCACGGATGATAGCGGCTGTTCTGCCGTTCGCCGTCGATACGTACGGCTAAGCGTCGCAGGATACACTCCCCTGGACGGGACAATGCCAAGTTCCGGCTCGACAGTGCTACTAGCGAACTCCTCCGTTGCTACGGTGTTGAGGCCCAATTTCGACGCTGTCCGATAATCGACGGGTACGACCTCAGCGACACAACGAATCGGACGCTGCTTGGAGGGGTATCGACCTCCCTTGGGCCCGTTACTCGGGATGGATCGAGTAGATGTTCGAGAGGTAGGTCGTGCGAACTCGATCGCCCCAGTTGTGGGTGTACGTATCGATGATGTCGTCGGCAACGTCGCCGCGGAGGTACTTCACGATCCCCCGATCGCCCGTTCGGTCACGCATGTGGGTGGTGAAAAAGTGCCGGAAGTAGTGCGGCGTGACGTTCTCGCGGGCGCCACCACCCGTCCGATACCAGCCCTCGCGCCTGGTTCGGTCGGTGACGATGTGGTGGACGTGATCGGGTGTAAGTCGTTTCCCCCAGCGGTCTTCGGTACTCACGAACACGGGTTCGACGGGTTCGACGGTGTCGGGTCGTATCGCTAGCCACCGCCGGAGTTCGATTTCGAGTTCGTCGTCGATGGGGACGATCGTCTCGCGCTTTCGTTTGTTCGACGCCGTACGCATGGTGCCGCCGCTTTGCTCTCCGTAGGTGTGATCGGGTGAAACGTACAGAGAACCCTCTTGGCCCTCGATCTGTGGCCGGGGTGTCCAGTACTGGTCACCGGCGAGGTTCACGTCGCGAAGATCGAGATTGCAGAGCTCTCCCGATCGCAGGCCCGTCTTCAGGAGTGTCGAGACGATCGTTCGATGGAGCGGGTGGGCAATCTGCGAGACGAATAGTTGCATCTCCGAGATCGAGATATCACGTCGTGCCGGGCTGGTCTCGATCGATTCGTCCATCTCCTCGACGACAAGCGCCATCGGATTCTCGTCGTGACGGCCGACGCGCTCCAGGTAGGAGTAAAACCGGTTCAGGTAGGAGGCATACGTGGCGATGGTGCTCTCTGCGTGCTTCGTCCGAATATCGTGTACCCAGGCCATACAGTCTCTGTACGTCGCGTTCGTAGGGGACGTCCGTCGTTCTTCGTCGAGAAACTGTTCGTATTCACCGAGAACGCGTTCGTACGCTTCGTGGGTTCTGACGTTGCGTCCGTGGTGCGTGACGTCCTCGAGGAAGTACTCGATCGGGTCGGCCATCGTCTCACTCATCGTCGATCAGTTTGTACCCGCCACTTCGTCCACTGTGGACGACTTCTCCGTTGGCCTGTAGCGTCTGCAGCGCCTCGTCGAGTTCTGACTCGACGTCGTCGACGAGTGCGTCCACGAGCTCGTCCCACTCGAGTGCCCCACGTCGGTCGAGAACCGTCCGAATTCGGCCCGGGAAATCGGCCGCCCGGGTGGTGTCTTCGCTCGTATTACCGGATCGTTCGTCGGGTCTACCCGAAGCATCGGATCGTCCATCGGATACCGCACGCTCACCTGACACACCACCTGGAACATCAATTTCGGCCCGTCCTGCCTGAACCATCGTCCTGACGAACTCGCTCTGGGTCATGTCGAGTTCCTCAGCGTGTGCGACCCAGGTCTGCTTCTGGTGGCGTGGCACGTACGTCTTCACCGCCACCCGATCGTCAGTGCTCATGGAACGTCCAACGAACGCGACTGTCTTCAATCTATCCCATATTTCCAAATAAAGGCCCTTATTTTGGTATCTAGTTCTTCTCTTCGCCGCCATGGGACAGTATATTTGGACTTGTAGGTCTACGCCTGATGGGGTCTGGTGCTTTTTGCCCGAATAAGCATTTAGGTGTCTTCTATTACTCCACCAACGATGGTGTTTCGGTGGTACTTCGCTCTCAGTAGCCACTCATTCTGGAGGGGTGTCCTCGGCCCGCAACCCCTAGGGTCGAGGTGACGAAAACACCGTTGCAAGTGTCCGAATATATTCGTCTTCACTGGGCTCGGTGAGTTTGTGCCCCATTCAGTACGAGGCGACGACCGACCCGAACTCGACATGTTGAGTCGATATGACATCGTCCGTCATCCGATACTGTGAACTATTGCGTTGGCCTCATCTGGATGTTGGTGAGCCCCTTCGAGTCTGGGTAGCGGGTTGGTCAGCGGAGACTGACTCGCCTCCAACTGCCATCGAATTATCGGATGGTGTTATCGTGTCGTAGGGTGAGCAATTGATCCGACGTACTCTACCACATGGCGTCTCGGTCACATCTGATCTCCTGTAGCGATTTTAGCTACTACTGTGAGTACCCAGGCCGCCAGAATCAGTGTGAAGGCCTGGCCCTCCCGACTCCCGCTGCTCGTTCGCGGGTTCGGCGCTCACGTCGACGTGGCACGGAGCGCCGCACGCTCGCTGTTGTTCGTGGTTACTCACTTCAGTCCTTCTTTCGATTCTAGCGTCGCCTGGTCTCGTCGAGAGTGCCAATCTCTTTTTCCTACGTCCCTCTGTGTGGGCTGCCTTTGCTTCGCTGAACAGCATCCTCTTGGCTGTGAAGAACTCATTTGGCCTCGTTGACTCTGTCGGGTAGTGGCCGTCGATATCCTGATTCCCTCGAGCAATATTGCCTCTGGAGGTGACTGGTTATCGATTCGCGATACGCGGTACTGAGGCCTGTTTTCCAAAGATTGCCGTTCAATCTATCATTCTGATGCAATTTGTCGCTGTCGACTGCCCGACTTTTAAACTATATATCGCTATACAATATGGGGGTGTCTGAATCTTCCTCGAAAAGTTGGATATCCAACCACTATGGTGGTGTTATGAGGAGGGAGAGACGGTTGCAGTGTCGCTCGTCGAATCGACCGAGAGCGCGGTGAGGGCATCGAGAACGGTATCTGAAGTCCCATCGTCGGTGAGTACGACGTCGTGCATCGCTTCTCGAGTCGTGGATTTTGACTGATCTTCTTCGATGACGGCGGCCGTCGGCAGTGTACGTAGCTGGCCGGACACAGCTTCAATCGGGATCGCGGCTGTTTCCTCCACGAGGACGGCTGCGTCTGCGGCTTCGATCGACGACCGGAGTGTGTGACGGTGTTGGGCGTCGAGAGTGCTGAACGCCGGAGCCTGTTGAACGGACATATCGAGGTCCGATGCTGTCACGGCAGCGATATCGCCCGGCGGAACCGGGCCGAGCGAGAGTTCGGCGTCCGTCGTCGACAGGATCGTCAGCAGTCGAGCGGTGCGCGGCCCAGTGCCCAGGACGTGGATTCGGTCGGGTAACGAGGACGGTTCGTCGGGTCGTTCGATGGCGGTTACCGACGGCGTCCCGGTTACGGGATTCCGCGTTACCACGTTGGGGATCTCGAACGCACGTTCGACGGCGGTCGTCTCGATCACCTGTGCTGGCGATCCGCGATCGACAATCGACCCATCGGCGAGCAGGCACAGTTCGTCACAGAAGCGAGCTGCAAGGTCGAGATCGTGGATCGCAGCGACGACTGTCTTTCCGCCTGCGGTGAGATCAGCCACGAGCGAGAGCAGTTCGACCTGGTGGTTGATGTCCAGGCTGGCGGTCGGTTCGTCCAGCAAGATGACGGGTGTATTCTGTGCCAGCGCCCGGGCGACGACGACGCGCTGGCGTTCCCCACCACTCAGCTCGTCGATCGATCTATCGGCAAATTGTGTCGTATTCGTTCGGGAGAGTGCATCATCGACGCGCTGGCGGTCGCGTTCGTCGGGCGGGGAAAATTTCGACCGATACGGGGTACGGCCCATTTCGACGAAGTGTCTGACGCTAAAGGAGAACGCTGGCGCCGTGTCCTGTGCGACGACGGAGACGAGTCGGCTCTGTGCTCGCGACCCGAGCGTCGAGATCGGTTTCCCATCGATCGATATCTGGCCCGCGTCCGGGGAGAGTGCGCCGCTGATCGATCGCAGGAGTGTCGACTTACCGGCGCCGTTCGGCCCGACGAGCCCGACGAATTTCCCCTCCTGAATGGTTATCGAGAGGGACTCCAACACGGATGTCTGGCCGAACGAGACGTTGAGAGAGTCGACGTCGATCATAGCGCGTGTACCTCCTTGCGAGCGAGCAAGAACAGGAAGAACGGCGCTCCCACCGCGGCCGTCACGATACCGACCGGGACCTCGACCGGTCCGGACCGAGCGATGGTGTCCGTCAGGACGAGGAAGGAGGCACCGGCAAGTGCACTCGTGGGCAACAGGATGCGGTGGTCGGGGCCGACGACGAGTCGCATCATGTGCGGGACGACCAGTCCGACGAACCCGATGATACCCGCGACGGCGACGCCGGCCGCGGTGACGACACTCGAGACGAGTAACAACAGGAGTTTGGTCCGCTCGACATCGATGCCGAGGTGGTGGGCGTCCTCCTCGCCGAGAAGAAGAACGTTTAGTTCGCGCGTGTACGCGAGCAGCACGGTCACCCCGACGATCACGAACGGCAGCGTGAATTCCACGTCACCCCACGTCGAGTCCCTGAGTCGCCCCATCATCCAGTAGACTGCCGCGCGGAGGCTATCGCCGCTGTGGACTAGGAGGTACGAAATGACGGCCCCGAGAAACGTCTGGACGGCGACGCCGGCGAGTAGCAGCGTCGCGACCGGTGTTCGGCCGCCGTCAGTTGCGATCGCGTAGACGAGCCCGGCCGTGGCGAGTGCACCGACGAACGCGGCCAGGTGGAGCTCTGCAAAGGGAAAGAAGGCGGGGAAGGCGAGCATCGCGACGGCACCGACGGCCGCTCCGGACGAGACGCCGATGATCGACGGGTCTGCGAGCGGGTTCCGAAAGAATCCTTGCATGACGGTTCCCGCGGCTGCGAGGCCCGTACCGACCGTCGCCGCGAGCGCGATTCGCGGCAGGCGCAGATCGACGACGATCGATTCGTGCGGCCCGTGGACGTCGAATCCAAACAGCGGTGTGTACGAGACCGACGGGGTCGGAATCGTCCACTCGACGAACGGGAGCGTCGCTGGCGTCGTGTGGATGTCGGTTGGGATCGAAAGCGAGTTCAGTATCGATTTCGCGACGATGACAGGATCGATCCCGACGGGTCCGATGGCAGCACTAACGACGATGCTTCCGACGAGCACCATCACCAGCGCGGTCGACCACCCGAGCACCCGCCGACGAAGTTCCATCGAACGCAAGTACGATTGCTTTAGATAAGTATTTATTGAGTTGGTCGTGAGTGGCGAGTGATGCGAAACCGATTCGTCACAATCGTTGCACTGTTCGTGGTCGTCGCCATGGTAGCGCCAGGAGCGGTGGCCGCCGGAATGGGGCCGTCGGACGGAATAGGGGTCAGTGAAATGACACAGTTGCCAGCGGGGACAAACTACCAGGTCGATGACGGTAACTGTACGTATCCACAGACTGTCACTGATTCGACTGGGACCGAAATCGAACTCAGCGCCGAGCCCGAATCGGTCGTGGCCGTCCAGCCGAGTGATGCCCAACTCGTGACCGAGATCGGCGCGACCGAGAAACTCGTCGGCATGCCGGTCGGACAGTACACGGCATCGCTGAACGTTTCGGAATCTGTCACTGACATTTCCATGGATGACGGAGCCTCGCCCGTCGCCGAGAAAGTGATCGATCTCGACGCGGACGTGGTCATCGCCGCGAACACGGTCATGTCCTACCACGAAGGGTTCGTCGAAAATCTTCGTAATGCAGGCCAGACCGTGTACGTGTACGATGCCGCAGGGTCGTTGGACGATGTCCGTTCTAACGTACAGTTGGCCGGGATGCTGACTGGTGAATGCGAGGGTGCAGCGCAGACGATCACGTCGATGAACGAGTCGCTCGATCGGATCGACGAGGTCACGGCCGGTGAGGACCAGCCACTGGCATACTACGTCATGGGTCCAAACACTGACATTACTGCTGGTGCCGGGACGTTCCAGCACGAGATCATGGTCCGTGGCGGCGTCGAAAACGTCGCCGAGCGAGCAGGCAACACCGGGTGGGCAGCCCTAAGCGAAGAAGTCATCGTCGCAGAGGACCCTGAGTGGATCATCTACGGAGATTCGTACGATTCGCCGCCCGTCACGGAGGCAATCAAGTCGACGACTGCCTGGGAGGAAGAGCAGTTCGTCGAAGTGGATAGCAACGCGATGAGTCAACCTGGTCCGCACGTGATCACGGCGATCGAACAGATCGCTTCGACGGTTCACGCCGACGCCTACGCGGAGGTGACGAACGAATCGTCGACCAACGAATCCGCGGATGAGGATTCGCCTGACGAGTCCGACGACGATGCGGCAGTCATTCCTGGCTTCGGCCCCGTCGTCGCGCTCGTCGCGCTCCTGTCGGTCGCTGCGCTCGCCGTTCGTCGCCAATGATCGGACCCGAGTGACCGACTCGATGGTGGGTAGTCGACGCCGCCATCGAGTGCGCAGTGCAAGGTGTATTTTGACAGCTGATGTTCCGATCGGATTTGCGAAGGATTTACCCCCTCCATCCCCCAGCCACGAGTATGGTCGAGAACGTCATCTGGCCCGCCTATCTCGATGCGGAGCGGACCCGGCGCGAAGGTCGTCGGGTCCCACACGAGCTGGCCGTCTCCGAGCCCACGGTCGACGAAATCGCCAAGGCCGTCCAGCAGGTTGGCTACGACGCCACCGTCGAGCGCGACAAAACCTACTCACGGGAACCGTGGCGCACTCGCGGGCGGGTCGTCGTTCGCGGGGCGGAGGATTCGACGAAGAACGATCTGGTTCAGGCCGTCGCCGCCTACGTGGGGGCAATGCGAAGCTGATGCGTCGCGCTGGCTCCGTGGTCGAGGTGGCGCAGGGATTGCTCGTCTGTCGAGCAACTGATGACATCGACATCGGCACTCCAGTACTCGACGATTCGCTCACCAGTGTCGGTCGGGTGGTCGACGTCTTCGGGCCCGTCGCCGAGCCCTACTTCGCCGTGACGCCGTCCTCGTCCGTCCATCCTCCGACACTCGTCGGGGAGCGCATCTACGTCAAGTGAATCACGCGTTGGGAAGAGATGATCTGGGTTCGGCCGGTTCACTTGCCGCTCACTGTTGCAACCTGTACTGAGCCACTCGACCGGGGTAGGTGGCGCTCCATCGAACACAACACAGATACCGGCCCCGTCCAAAGAGGGGCCAAATGAACGACCGCGCTCGAGTGGTGCTGTCGGCAGCTGGCGTCGTTGGGATCTTTCTCGGCGTGCAGTTCGGCGCACTGGCACTCGTCGAACCGTTCCAGACGACCCACGGGCCTGCCGTCGAGAATCCGCAGGACCCGGCGAACTCCGGCGTCTTCTTCGGTGTCATCCTCGTCGCGACGGCGATCATGCTCGCGGCTTTCCGGTACGACGGCGATCGGTTCATCCGCTGGCTCATCGTCGGCGTGAGCGTGATGCTCTCGTGGTACGTCTTCGTCGTCCTGATCCCGCCAGCCGTCACGGTAAACGGTCTCAACGTCCTCGCAGTGCTCGCGTCGGTGGGTATCGGCGTCGGCTTGCTCGCCTACCCGGAATGGTACATCATCGACGCTGCCGGGGTGGTGATGGCCGCCGGTGCGGCGGCACTCTTCGGGATCAGTTTCGGCCTCTTTCCGGCCATCCTCTTTCTGTCCGTCCTCGCGATCTACGACGCGATCAGCGTCTACCGGACCGAGCACATGCTCTCGCTGGCCGATGGCGTCCTCGATCTGAAGATTCCGGTCGTTTTTGTCGTACCCGCGACGGTTGGCTACTCCTACATCGACGACGATGGTGGTCGGCCCGATGCATCGGTCGACGATGATGACCGCCCGGAAGTGTCAGAAGGCGATAGTGTACCTTCGGATGCATCAACCATGGATTCGGTGTCGAGCGACGGGGAAGAGACCACGAATCTGGCGACGGACGGCACCGGGAGCGAGTCGAACCCGACCTCTGCGGAGTCCGACGGACTGGACCGGGACGCGCTGTTCATCGGGCTCGGTGACGCCGTCATCCCGACGATCCTCGTCGCCAGCAGCGTCACGTTCCTCGACGCGCCACAGTTCGCTATTCCGTTCGTCTCCCTCACGCTCCCCGCGCTCGGTGCGATCGCCGGGACGACCGCGGGGCTCGTGATCTTGCTCTGGATGGTCGTGAAGGGGCGGGCCCACGCGGGGCTTCCGCTGTTGAACGGTGGGGCGATCGGCGGATACCTCCTCGGTGCGGTGGCGACCGGCGCGTCGCTCTGGAGCGCCCTTGGACTCTGATCGACGATCCGAACGCTCCGTCGGACGCTCCTCGATTTTTGCGACCCGGTGATTCGTCGAGCAATCGACCCAGGAGCTGGTGGTGTTGCTATCACCAGCCGGTGTCGATCCAAAACGGCGTTGCTCAGGGAAGGCGGAACGTCGGCCCGTCGTCGCTGTCCTGGACGTCCACACCGAGCGCCTGGAGTTCGTCCCGGAGTTCGTCCGCGCGTTCGTAGTTCCCGGCCTCGCGCTCACGCTCGCGGATGGAGAGCAGGAACTCGACCAGTTCGCCAGCCAGGGAGACGTCGCCCGTAGTCTCGCCGTCGAACGAGAGGCCGAGGATCGCGCCGTAGCGTTCCATCGCGTCGACGCCACGCCTGAGTCCCTCGTAATCGTAGTCGTCGGTCGCCTCGCGGTGACTGTTGAGTGCGCGTGCGAGATCGAGGAGGGCAGTCTGGGCCTCACGCGTGTTGAAGTCGTCGTTCATGGCCGATTCGAACGCCGTGATGGCGGTGTCGACCGAGTCGCGAAGCGCCCGGTCGGTTTCCTTGGTGTGGGCGTCGGGCGAATCGAGGGCGGCCGTCGCGTCCTCGTACGCACGCTCGAGGCGGTCCCAGCGCTTTTCGGCTTCGTCGATCGCCTCCTCGCTGTAGATCTGTGAACTGTTGTACGCGCCAGCGGTGAGGAACGTCCGAACGACGTTCGTTCCCCAGCGCGATACCGCATCGGAGACGGTGACGAAGTTCCCCAGACTCGAGGACATCTTCTCGTCGTCGAGTTCGAAGAGTTCGCAGTGGAGCCAGTACCGTGCGAACTGCTGGTCCGTGGCGGCTTCGGACTGGGCGATCTCGTTTTCGTGGTGCGGGAAGACGAGGTCGCGCCCGCCGACGTGGATGTCGAGCGTCTCTCCGAGGTGGGCCATGCTCATCGCGGAACACTCGATATGCCAGCCTGGCCGGCCGTCTCCCCACGGTGAATCCCAGGTCTGGGCGGTTTCACAGGATTCGGCCGCCGGGGCGGCGCCGTCGTGGCGGTGGTCCGCGATCGCGTCGGGGTCGACCCCGTCGGCCTTCCAGAGGGCGAAGTCGGCCGGGTGTCGTTTCTCGGTCCGTTCGTCCGGCTCGCCCTGGGATTCGATGTCGTCGATCGACTGGTTCGAGAGCGCGCCGTAATCGTCGAACGCCGTCACGTCGAAGTAGACGGAGCCATTCGACTCGTAAGCGTAGCCGCGCTCGACGAGCGTCTCGACCAGGTCGATTATCTCGGGAACGTGTTCGGAGACCCGCGGATAAACGTCGGCGCGCAGCAGGTTGAGCGCGCGCATGTCCTCGATGGCCTGGCCGATGTACGTGTGCGCAACCGACGCTTCGGACGTTCCGAGGTCGTCTTCGCCGACGCGAGCGACGATCTTCTCGTTGACGTCGGTAAAGTTCTCCACGTGGGCGACGTCGTACCCCAGATGGGAGAGCCAGCGGTGCATGACGTCGACGTGGACCCACGAGCGGGCGTGCCCGAGGTGGGGCGGATCGGAGACCGTCAGCCCACAGTAGTAAAGCGTGACGTCGTCGGGATCCTGTGGCTCGAACGGTTCCGTCTCACCCGTCAACGTGTTCGTCACGTGCAGGGTCATTGCCCGGTGATACCCGCGGGTGAGTGATAAAGCGTTGGATGCACCCCGAACGCTGGTGGAACGGAATCGGCCAGCGAGTTCGACTCCCTACTCGGCGTCCGCCGGGACAGCGTCGAACGAGTTCTCGATACCTCTGAGAGCGTTGGCGCCGTCCCGTCGTGAAACGACGAACGCGGCCGTCGATCCAGCGACGAACGAGACGGCGTCCAGATCGATTCCGTCGACCCGGCAGCGGCCCATCGCGCCGGCGACCCCCGCAGCGTCGATCTCGCCGGTGGCGACGATCGCCGTTTGGTCGCCGCGTCCGGGGCCGAGTGCGATCTCACCGACCCGCAAAAGTGCCGCGTCCGGTTCTTCGACCGGTTCGATGCCACTCTCCATCGTGACGCGGACGTCTCGTGAGGCCGTCTCGTACTCCGTGAGGGCTTCCCCGTAGCGCCGCAGTGCCGTCGCGACGGCGTCGACCTCGCCGTCGACGTCCAGAAAACGCGCGGCGGCGGTATAGTTACAGATTCCCGCGCGTAGTGCGTCGACGAGGAACGGATACTCGTCGACCGCATCCCGTGTGGCTGCCGCGAGTGACATGCCGGAGTTGGGGAAGGCAGATCGCATAAAGGCCCTGATATGCGTGGACGCCGACCAAAGGTGTCCGGCAGTCAGATTCGACTACTGGCTGTCTGTCCCCCTCACGTGTACAGGACCGGACCGCGCGGCTTTTGGCGCGTCACCTGCAGTGAACGAGTATGGAACCCCAAGCCGTTCAGCAGTTGATCGAGGATGCACTCCCCAACGCCGAGGCGGACGTCCATCGGGCACGCGGGGAACACGACGACGATCACCTGGCGGCGACCGTGGTGTCGCCGGCCTTCGAGGGCGAGTCGCTCGTCGACCAACACCAGCTCGTCTACGACGCCCTCGGTGATCACATGACGACCGACATTCACGCACTCGAACTCTCGACGTACACGCCCGACGAGCACGCGGAGTAACTCCCTCTCGACGAGGGCAGGATCGATCGGATATACTCCGTTCGGTGTCGTGGTACACTACTGGCCACTGTGGCCAGTGGCTACTGTAAAATTCGTGCCAATCGTCCCCAATCGACACTGATTGAGGGTGAGACGGTCCATCCGAAAGGAAGCGGTGGTGACCGGTACGTTTACAATCTGCGTGTCCCGACTCCGTGTATGGAAACGCTCCACCCGCGCATCCGACTGGTCTGGATCGCACGGGCCGTTCTCGGGGCGGCTGTGCTCGGTTTCGTTCTTCTCGCCGTCGATTCCTGGCTTCGTTCACTGCCGATGGCCGGGCTACTCGCAGTCGTCTCGATCGCCGTCGTGCTCGGCGTCGTCCACGCGATCGTGCTCTACGGTCGCTGGGCGTTCGACCTCGAGGCCGACTCGCTGTACCTCGAACGTGGCGTTATCACGTTCGTGGAGACGGCTGTCCCGTACGTTCGAGTCCAGCACGTGGACACCCAGTTCGGTCCGATCGAACGCGCGCTCGGTCTGTCGAGCGTGGTCGTCTACACCGCCGGCTCGCGCAACGCCGACGTTCGTATCCCGGGACTGACGCCCGATCGGGCCCGGGAGCTGCAGGACACGCTGCGCGAACTCGCCGTCGAAAGTGAGGCCGCAGACGCCGTATGAACACGAACCGTCTCCACCCCTTGAGCGCCGTCACGACCGCCCTTCAGCGCGGGTTCGTCGGGGGTTCGATGCTGTTCTTCTTGGTCTCGATCTCCTCTGGGTTCGTCGCTGCCGTCGACATCAGCTGGGCGTTCGTTCTTTCGGCACTCGGCTTTCTCGTCGGTGCCGCCTATGGCGTCGCCTACTACTACCGATTCGAGTACGAACTGACAGACGACACGTTCGACATCGCGTCCGGCGTTCTCTCCCGCCGGGATCGCGAAATCCCGCTCGGCCGGGTCCAGAACGTCGACATCAGACAGGGGGTCGTCTCCCGGATCCTCGGCATCGCCGTCGTCACGATCGAGACTGCGGGCGGCGGGGCGAGCGAAGCGACGCTCGATTTTGTCGACGACGGCGAAGCCGACCGTCT
Source organism: Halovivax asiaticus JCM 14624 (assembly GCF_000337515.1). Lineage (GTDB taxonomy): Archaea > Halobacteriota > Halobacteria > Halobacteriales > Natrialbaceae > Halovivax > Halovivax asiaticus. Next base: position 137,850 of record NZ_AOIQ01000006.1, on the reverse strand, counting down.
CCAGCGCGAGATTCGTCGACTGACGATGTCGTCCGATCGAGCCGCTCGCAGGCGGCGAGAGGAGAGACGAACGGCTGGTGAGCGATCCAGTGACGAATCGGCGGGCGACCGTCTCGGTGAGGCATCGACGGACGGGGAACACCCCGATATCGACGGAGCCAGTGCTCGACACTCGTCGGAGATGGCGGCTGATACTGACGCAACTGGAGCTGGCACAGCGACCGAGTCCGCCGGCTCGCCGGGACGGCCAAAACAGCTGTTCGAACTCGAGATGCGCGAGTTGCTTCTGTACTCGTTCGCGTCCTTTCGTCCTGCTGCGGTGGCGGCACTCGGTTTTCTCACCCTCTTCGGGACCGACTTCATCGTCGACTACCTGCTCGCGGTGACCGACAGCGTAACCCAGCAGGCCCCTTCCGACGTAGCCGGTTCGTCGCGTGGCGTCCTCCTGGGGACCATCTCCGTGCTCCACGCCGTCGTCGTGACCTACGCGTTGAGTATCGCGTACACGTTCGCCTCGTACTACGGCTTTCGCCTTGGCAGGGCCGGAAACGATCTCGTCTACGAGCGTGGCCTCCTGCAACGCTACAGCGGGAGCATTCCGCTCGGGAAGGTCCAGTCCGTGACGATTACGGACAACCCGATCCAGCGCCTGCTCGGCTACGCCGGACTGGTGGTCGAAACGGCCGGATACGGGCCCGATAGCGACAGTGGAAGTCAGTCCGCCGTTCCGTTCGCGAAACGACCCCGGGCACACGGGTTCGCCGAACGCCTCACCAGTGTCGAACCACCGACGTTCAATCGTCCGACGAGAGTCGCCAGACGTCGGTATCTCGTCAGGTACTCGCTCGTCGCGACGGTGGTCGTCGGTGCGCTCTACGGACTAGCTCTCGTGACGCCGTTCGACGCCTGGTACATCGGGCTGGTGACCTATCTGGCCGTGCCGCCGGCGGCACATCTCAGGTGGGCGAACCTCGGATACGCCGTCGGCGACGAGCACCTGATCGTCCGCGAGGGGTTCTGGTCGCGCAAGACGACGGTGATTCCGTACTACCGGATCCAGACAATTTCGACGCGACGATCGATCTTTCAGCGTCGGCTGGAACTCGCCTCGGTCGTCGTCGACACGGCGAGTTCCCGGACGTTCGCCTGGTCGAACCCGACGATCTACGACGTTGACCTGCCGATCGCTCGCGACGTCACCGACACGGGCCGAGACAGACTGCAGGCGTCGCTAGCCCGTGACGACGCGTCGCTGTCGAGCGACTTCCTCTAATCCTTCGTGCGGGTTGATCGGACTGATGCCCGCGGGTGACGCTGTACTAGCGTCGTTCAACCGTCGGCCCCGGAGATACGCTTGCGGCGGGTTTCGGTGACTTTTACCCCGCGCACGGACAACGCCGCGGTATGGCAGACGAGTTCCGAACGGAGGCGGACAGTCTCGGCGAGATGCAGGTACCGGCCGACGCCTACTGGGGCGCCCAGACCCAGCGGGCCGTGGAGAACTTCCCCATCTCGGGGATCCGGTTCGGCCGCCGCTTCGTCCGTGCACTCGGCGTGGTGAAGAAGGCGGCGGCCCAGGCCAACCGTGATCTGGACCTGATCGAGGCGGACGTCGCGGAAGCCATCGTCGAGGCCGCTGACGAGGTCATCGCCGGCGAACACGACGATCAGTTCCCCGTCGATATCTTCCAGACGGGATCGGGAACCTCGTCGAACATGAACGCAAACGAGGTCATCGCTAACCGCGCGGCCGAGCTCATGGGCGCCGAGATCGGCGATCGGGTCGTCCATCCGAACGACCACGTCAACTACGGGCAGTCCTCGAACGACGTCATCCCGACCGCGATGCACGTCGCCGCCCTCGAGGCCGTCGAGAAGGACGTCATCCCGGCGCTCGACCAGCTTCGCGAGGCCTTGGAGTCGAAGGCCGAAGAGTTCGACGACGTCGTCAAGACCGGGCGCACGCACCTCCAGGACGCGACGCCGGTGACGCTCGGACAGGAGTTCGGCGGCTACCGTACGCAGGTCGAGAAGGGACTCGGGCGCGTCGACAATGTCCGCGATCACCTCTCGGAACTCGCCCTCGGCGGTACCGCCACCGGGACGGGCCTGAATACCCATCCGGACTTCCCGGGTCGCGCCGCCGAGTACATCACGAAGGAGACCGGCGTCCAGTTCCGCGAGGCGGACAACCACTTCGAGGCGCAGGCGGCCCACGACGCGATGAGCGAGGCCCACGGGGCGCTGCGCGTCGTCGCCGGTTCGCTCAACAAGATCGCCAACGACCTCCGCCTACTCGCGTCGGGGCCCCGCAACGGCCTCGGCGAGATCGAGCAACCCGAGAACCAGCCCGGCTCCTCGATCATGCCCGGTAAGATCAACCCGGTCGTCGCCGAGGCGGTCAACCAGGTCCACAAGCAGGTCGTCGGCAACGACGCCGCCGTCTCCGCCGGCGCCGCCGAGGGACAGATCGACCTCAACCTCTACAAACCCGTCCTCGCCCACAACTTCCTGCAGTCGGCGGAACTCATCTCGAACGCCAGCCAGGTGTTCGCCGACCGATTCGTCAGCAAGCTGGAAGCGAACGAGGAGTATTGCGCCGAACGCGTCGAGGAGTCGATGGCGATGGCCACCTCGCTCAACGTCCACATCGGCTACGACAAAGCCAGCGAGGTCGCCAAAACGGCGCTCAAGGAGGACAAGACGGTCCGCGAGGTCGTTCTCGAGAAGGGCTACCTCGACGAGGACGAGGCCGACGAGGTGCTCGACCCGCGGAAGATGGCCGAGCGCGGGATTTTGGGCCAAGATTAACGCCTTGGTGCTGACGGCAGTCGGTCGGGAACCGACCTCGTCCATCGAGCGAGCGTCGAAACGGCAATCCCTCACGGGTGCCGAACCCGCATCTCACACGGGCGCGGAAACTGAACGGTTTTTTACCCCGGCGGCACCCATTCTCGCCTAATGGACGCAGACGACTACGCAGATCTCGGTCTGGTCGCTGGTCTCGAGATCCACCAGCAGCTGGACACCGACTCGAAGCTGTTCTGTTCGTGCCCGACGGCGCTTCGTGAGCCCGAGGAGGCGACGCGCACGTTCACCCGCTATCTCCACCCGACGCGCAGCGAACTCGGCGAGATCGATCGGGCCGCACTGGAGGAGAGCCGGGTCGATCGGGAGTTCGAGTACCTCGCGTACGACTCGACGTGTCTCGTCGAGGAGGACGACGAACCGCCGCGCCGGCTCGACGACGAGGCGCTGGAGACGGTCCTCGAGATCGCTCAGCTACTCGACATGGATCCGGTGGATCAGGCCCACGTCATGCGCAAACTCGTCGTCGACGGATCGAACACGGCGGGCTTTCAGCGATCGGCGCTGGTCGCGACCGGGGGCGAGATCGAGACCGAAGCGGGACCGGTCGGTATCGAGGACCTGATGATAGAAGAGGAGAGCGCCCAGCGCGTCGCCGAGACGGACGACGGCGTCCGATACAGTCTCGATCGGCTGGGACTCCCACTGGTCGAGATCGGGACGAAGCCGGATCTGCGGTCACCCGAACAGACCCGCGAGGCGGCCGAACGAATCGGCATGCTGCTGCGATCGACTGGGAAGGTCAAACGCGGCCTGGGAACGATCCGCCAGGACGTCAACGTCTCCATCGAGGCGGGTGCTCGTGTCGAGATCAAGGGCGTCCAGAGTCTGGACGACATCGACGACATCGTTCGTCACGAGGCCGAGCGACAGGTCGAACTCGTCGAGATCGCGGGCGAACTCGAAGCGCGCGACGCGGCCGTCGGCGAGTCGACGGACGTCACTGCCGTCTTCGAGGACACCGACAGCGGCGTGATCGCCGGTGCCCTGAACGACGGCGGCGCCGTCTACGCGGTACGACTTGCCGGCTTCGACGGGCTCGTCGGCCGCGAGATCGCCCCCGATCGCCGACTCGGCACCGAACTGTCCGATCACGCGAAGCGCCACGGCGCGGGTGGCATCTTCCACACCGACGAGCTGCCGGCCTACGGCGTGACCGAAACCGAAGTCGCGTCACTCAGAGCGGCGGTCGACGCCGACCCGGACGACGCCGTCGCACTCGTCGCCGCAGCCCAGGACGTCGCACCGGGTGCTATCGAGGCCGCGGCCGAGCGTGCCGAAACCGCCATCTCCGGTGTCCCCGAGGAGACTCGCGGGGCGAACGAGGACGGAACGACGCGCTACCTCCGGCCCCTCCCCGGCGCCGCGCGGATGTACCCCGAGACGGACGTCCCGCCGGTCGAACCCGATCCGAGCGACGTTCCGGTCCCGGAACTGCTCACGGCGAAGGTCGAACGCTATCAGGCCGACCACGAACTCGACGCAGGTCTGGCCGAACAGGTCGCTTACGGCACGCACATGCCGCTATTCGAATCAGTCGTCGAGGACGGCGTCGAGACGGACGACGGCTCAGTGACGACGGATAGCGTCGACCCCACGCTCGCGGCGAGCACCCTCGAGTCGACGCTGACCGAACTGCGCCGTGACGACGTCGCCGTCGACGTCCTCACCGACGACCATCTCGCTGACACGCTCGCACTGGCGGACGAGGGAGAGATCCCCAATGAGGCGGTCCCGGAACTGCTCACTGCGCTCGCCGCCGACCCGGACCGAACGGCGGTCACGGCTGTCGATGCCGAGGAACTGGGCGGTGCCGACGAGGACGCGGTCAGAGAGGCCGTCGTCGAGGTCGTCGAGCGAAACGCCGACCAGGTCGAAGCGGAGGGGATGCAGGCGTTCTCCGGCCTCATGGGCGAGTGTATGGGTGCCCTTCGCGGCCAGGCCGACGGCGATCAGGTGAGCGAGATTTTGCGAGAAGAGATCGGCAAGCGCTCGTCGTAAGTTCGGCCGAGTGTAGTTTCCGCTGCGAGCCGAGTGAATGCCCCCGACGACGGTCGTTCAGTTCGTCTCGTCCGTCCGATCCGGTCTGTCTCTGGCCCGTTTGAGGATGCCCAGAAGCGTGTTCGCTTCACCTTCGGTCGGATCTGCACGACCGACGAGCCGGCGGAACATTCGGTCGGCTTTCGCCCGCTTCGGTTCTGGATGGTTGATCTCACGCAGGAGGCCTGTCCACGCGTCGAAACACCGTTCGAGTAGTGGTTCGGGGGCACGAGTTCGCTCGACATCGGGAAGCTGCGTCTCCTCCAGCGCCAGCTCCTGAAGTTCGTAGAGGGTGATGGTGGCGGCCTGGCCGAGATTGAGGACCGGATACTCGGGGTTCGCAGGGATCGCACAGATCTCGTCCATCCGGGCGAGTTCGTCGTTCGTGAGCCCGACGCCTTCGCGGCCGAAGACGACGACGGTCGGCGCGGCCACCGTCGAGAGGCGGTCAGCCAGGGCTGCCGGCGTCGTGAACGGGTACCGGACGTGTCCGCGATCGTCCTCGTTGGTGACCGCCGTGCAGCCGACGGTGTGGTACGTCTCGACGAGTTCGTCGAACGTGATCTCAGTCGCGTTCGGGAGGACGTCCTCACGGGCGTGTCCGGCGAAGCCGTATGCCTCCCCGTCCGGGTAGAGTTCTGGTGGGTCGACGAGGAGGAGGTCGCTGAAGCCGAAGTTCTTCATGCCGCGGGCGATCGTCCCGACGTTTCCGGGCGTCTGTGCGTCGACGACGGCGACGGCTGGTGGACCGGTCGGGTCGGTGTGAGCGGGCGTTTCCGTGGTCATCGTCGTTCGGGGAAGGTCGCTCGTTCGATTCCGTGATACAGGGTCATACCGGATGAAAACGGCCACGGTGGCAAAAGTGACGCGTCTGCGCCCCGTTTCCGGGTAAATCGCCGAAACCGCGACCCCTAACTGGCTCGCTTGCACAGGACAGGTATGCACAGCGTGGATGCGGCGGGCCTCGGAATCGGCGACGGGTACCCGCCTCGGATCATGGGCGTGTTGAACGTCAGCGAAGAGTCGCCGTACGACCCGAGCGTCTACGACGACCCGGCCGAGGCCGCCAGGTACGTCGACGAGGAATTGATCGGCGAGGGGGCAGACATCGTCGACATCGGTCTCGAATCGGCGAACAAACGCTTCGATGTCCTCACCGCCGAGGAGGAACTCGAACGCTTAGACGTCGCGATCGAGACGATCGAACGCGTCTCCGGCGACGCCGTCTTCTCGATCGAGACCCGGTACGGGGCAGTCGCAGCGGAGGCACTCGATCGTGGATTCGACATGGTCAACGACATCTGTGGATTCGCCGACGAAGGCATGTATTCGGTCTGCGCAGCCCGGGACGCGGCGGTCGTCAAGATGGCGAGCCCGCCGGATCTGGAACGACCGGGCGCCGTGTCGGCGATCGACTGGGCCGACAGGAAGTCACCCGAGTGGGCCGCCGAGGCGACCTATGTCGACAAACTCCTGGCCGCCCTCGAAACGACGCCCCTCACGGACAAGACCATCGTCGATCCCGCGTTCGGCGGCTGGAGCGAGGAAAAGACGATCGCCGACGACCAGGCGACGTTCGATCAGCTCGCCGAATTTCGCTCGCTCGGCCAGCCCGTTCTCGTCTCGATCAACCGCAAGAATTTCCTCGGCGATGTCGTCGACCGGGAGACCGACGAGCGATTACCCGTGAGCCTCGGCGCGACGGCGCTCGCTGTCGATCGTGGTGCGGACGTCATCCGCACGCACGATGTCGCCGCCACACGGGACGCGGCGTTGATCGGCGACCGATTCGGTCGCGATCGCCGATGAGGGGCGTTCGCTGGCGCCGTTCGAGTCGCTACTATGTCGGCCATCTGCTGTGCGTGTGTTTCGCACACATGACTGTCGTAGGTAAGAGAAAGCTTATACCGGAGGCATTTGAAAGACCGGATGGAAGCCGGGAACCCTCTCGGGTAGGGGTACTTGGAGGCGTACCCGGCTCAATGCGTTCATTTATTGCACAGCTACCTGGTGAGCGCCCGCCATGACAGTCGAATTCGACGAGTGGGAACCGATCTACGAGGCCATTCGGACCGACTTCGGGTACGACCGCACGGCCGACGAACGGGCACGTGATCGACTCCTCGATCGATCGAGCCCGTTCGACGATCGACGCAACGACGTCGATCCTGGCGCGACGGTGGCGGTCGCGGGTGCTGCCCCCTCCCTGGAAACGGAGCGGGCTATCGAGCGCGCGAAGGGGGCTGACGCGGTCGTCGCCGCATCGACGGCCGTCGACGTGCTTGAGGAAAACGGTGTCACCGTCGACTGGATGGTGACGGATCTCGATAAGAATCCGGACACCGTAGTCGAGCTCGCCGCCCGCTCGACGCCGGTCGCCGTCCACGCACATGGCGACAACGTCGACGCGATCGACGACGTCGTGCCCGAGTGTCCGCCAGGATCGATCCTCCCGACGACACAGGTCCGTCCTCGTGGCCACGTCGTCAACGTGGGCGGCTTCACCGATGGGGACCGTGCGGCGTTTTTGGCGGATTCGTTCGGTGCCGACGAACTCGTCTTCGTCGGCTGGGCGTTCGACGATCCGAGCGTCGGTTCGGCGAAAGCCAGGAAACTCGCGTGGGCCGAGCGGCTCCTGTACTGGCTCGAGCGGCGACGGGGCGACCGATTCGACGTCCTCGACGGCCGCCGCGAGACGATCGACACCGACGTAATTCCCATCGAGTGACGGGTCTTTCCTCGCACCGGTTTTCACTCTCCGTTCGCTCGCTGGTAGGGTCCGCTCAACCGGCATAGCCTACAGTGATCAGTTCCGTCGCGTCACAACTCCCTGTCCCCGGTCCCTCCCTCGTGAATTTGGCAGCAACAGTTAAGACGGAAAAGCAGAGACGATCATCGTGGACAATCGACTCGTCGTCACGGCCTCGTTCGTCGCGTACCTCGTCGCCGGCGGCCTCGTTGCGGTCGGCGCGTACGCCGGGGACGTCTCCGTTTCGACCGATCAGACCGCCTTTCTTGCCGGAGTCGGCGTCGGTGGACCGCTCCTCGGACTGGTGTTGCTCTGGGTACGCAACGACGGGTTCGGGGCAGCGCTGTACGTCGTCGCCGTGATCGCGACGCTCTGGTATGCAGGGGCTGTCTTCGTACTCGGCGACGATCCCGCGTCGGTCGCCGCCGCGAGTGGTGATGGCGCGACCGCGTACACCATCGGGCTCGTCGTCTTTCTCGGGATCGGGCTCGTCTCAGTTCTCGTCGGCTCGTGGCGCTGGTATCGAACGAGCCCGGGATTCAGGACGGTCGTCGACGCCGTCGCCGGCCGCCGGTCGTCCTGATCACATTGTCGGTACCCGCTGTTCAGCAGTCACGGGACTGGCAGAATCGTATTGCTAGAAACTCAGGCGTCGGGACCGAGTGCGTCGATCGTCGTGAGCACTTCCTCGTGGGTCGCCCCACGCGGGAAACTGATCGCGAGTTCGTCGAGGCCATCGATCGCTTCCCACGTTGCCAGTTGTTCGCGCGCCTCTTCGGGGGTTCCTGCAATTGCGAGGTCGGCGAGCATCTCGTCGTCGACGATTTCGTGGACCCGTTCGTGTTCGTCGTTTGCGACTGCGGCGGCGATCTCCATCGCCTCGTCTTCATATCCCTGTCGCGCGAGAGACTCGCGGTAGTACGTTCCCATCGCGCCGACGTAGAACGCCAGGTGATTCCGGCAACGTCGCCGGGCGAGGTCGCCGTCGTCGTGGACGGCCGCCGTGAGCGAGAGCGTCGCCGTCACGTCGTCGCGTGACCGGTCACCGAGGTCGATCCCACGTTCGAGATCCTCGAGCCGGTCGCGAAATCCGTGCGGGGTGAACACGGTTGCGTGCCAGCCATCGGCGAACCGGCCCGCGAGTTCGACAGATTTCGGTCCCATTCCGGCCGCTTCGATCGGGACGCTCGTCTCGGGTGGGTCACAGCGGAGTCGAAAGCCGCCGAGTGAGAAGATATCGCCGTCGTAATTGACGACATCGCCCGAGAGCACCGCCCTGACGACGTCCATGAACTCCCGGGTTCGCCGGAGCGGTCGATCGAACGACTCGCCGTGCCAGCCTTCGATCACCGCCTGGCCGCTCGGGCCGACCGCGACGCGCAGTCGGCCGTCCGAGAGTTCCTGGAGACTCGCCGCCGTCTGGCCGACCAGCGCGGGTGAGCGCGAATAGACGTTGAGGACGCTCGGCCCGAACCCAATGTCGCTGGTCTCGGTCGCGATCCGTGTGAGGACGGAGACGGCATCGCGACCCCAGGTTTCGGGGAGCCACACGTGTTCGTAGTCGACCGACTCTCCGAGGGTCGCGTACTCGACGAACGATTCGACGCGATCCGGTGCCGAGACCGGGAGGTGTAACGTTCTCGTCGTCATGTGTTGTGGTGGCCGTCTGTGCCGGTGGAAGTACCTGCGCCGTCCACAGCCGGTCGCTGTCGGGAAGACACTTTCAACTCTCTTAAAATTGTGTGATAGGCGGAGCATCGGGTAGGCGTGGAAGTCTCGCGCTATTTGTTAGATTCAGTGACTATTCGGGCCACCAAACTTATGCAATCGTCTGGAATGGATTCTGGTATGGGACTTTCCCAGCGTCGTTCGGACGCATCCGACGGTTCGTTGAGCCACGCCGTCGTCGAAGCCGTCGCCGATCGCGAAGGTGTCGATGTAACGGAGCTCGAACCGCCAGCGTTCGAACCGCTATACACCGTCGTCGACCCCGACGCCCTCGATGCGGTCTTCGCCCCCACACACGACGGGAAGCGACGAACGTCCGGCTCGGTGACGTTCGAGTACGAAGGGTACACTGTTACCGTCGACAGCGACGGAACCGTCGACCTCGAGTAATCGGTTTTTCCTCCGAGTGGTAACTCTTTGCACGTTTGCCAGTCCTACGTGAGCGATCGAGAACGGAGTGGCCGCCTTAGTCGTCCGCTGGTGATGCCTGCTGGACCACAGCGTCGAGTTCGCCGGCGTCGAGTTTCCGCTCGACGTTCCTGGCTGCGGTCACCATGTTCTCGAGTTTTCCGTACGCGACGTCTCGAGGGAGCAACTTCACGCCGCAGTCTGGCGAGACGACGAGCTGTTCGGGCAGGACGACCTCGAGTCCTTTCTCGATGTTGCGTTCGATCTGTGCGACGGATTCGACATCCGCGACGTGTGCGTCGGTCACGCCGAGGGCGAGGTCCGCAGTAAATGCCGGATCTTTGAACACGTCGAGCTGATCGTAGTCGCCGTTGGCGAGTTCGAGGTCGAACTCGTCGACGGGGAACTCGAGTATTTCGGGGTAGATGCGCGAGTAGTCGCCGTAGCAGACGTGGAGGCCGATACGGACGTCGTCAGGGACGTCTGCGACGATTCGTTCGAGTGCCTGGCCGACGATCGCGTGATCGTCGGGGGTGGTCGCCAGCGCGGGTTCGTCTATCTGGATGTAGCGCGCGCCGGCGTCGACGAGCTTCTCGATTTCCTCGTTGACGAGGTCCGCGAGATCGTAGGTCAATGCTTCGTCGTCTTGGTAAGCCTCGTTGAACGACCAGTTCGCGAGCGTGTACGGACCGGTGATCGGCACTTTGACCGGTCGCTCGGCGATCGACGCGGTGAACTCGTACTCCTCGACGAGCCACTGTTCGTCGTACTCGACCTCGTCGACGACCGAGGGCTTGTCGAAGTAGTTGTGGCCCCAGACCTTGACGGGCCCGTTGAACTCGTAGCCCTCGATTCGGTGTGCGAAGTACTCGACCATCTCGTTGCGCCGCATCTCCCCGTCGACGACGACGTCGAGGCCGGCCCGTTCGTGTTCTCGGGTGATCAGGCGAGCGGCGTCGTCGCTCGCTTCCTGCAGGTCGCCGTCGTCGAAGGCGGCCTCGTCGTCCGCGGCGAGTTCCCTGGCCCGGTTGAGCCACTTCGGTTTGGGATAGCTCCCGACGACGGTCGTCATGATGAAGTGCTCGGCGTCGTGGTCGTCGGGTCGGAACTGGGCTTTGGTGTCGCTCATGCGGCACGCACCTCCGCGAGGGTCGCCGCTTCGGCGAGTGTCTCGAGTTTCGCCTCGCACGTACTGTAGGGCAGGTAGAACGTCTCCGTGTTCGGTGCGAGGTACGCAGTCTCGAAGTCGGCGACGGGGAGCCGATCGAACACCCAGTCGACTCGTTCGCGAATGGCCTCCGGTTCCTCGACGAGCGTGTTCTGGCTGTCGACCAGCCCCAGGAAGATGTCGTCGGTACAGCCGTACTCCTGCAAGTTGTAGAGGTTTTGGTCCTGTTCGGTGACGAAGTCGAAGCCCACCGCGTCGATATCGGCATCGAGCAGGTGCGCGTAAGTCTTCTCCTCCAGTGGGCCCCAGTAGCTGTGGACGATGACGTCCGCGTCGGTCGCGCCGGCGAGCCGATCGGTCGCCTGGCTCACGCGTTCGTCATGGCCGTCCGCCGGTGGGTCCGTGGCCAGCGCGGGATCGAGCAGGAGGAGCGTTTCGAACGCGTCGAGCGAGTCGAGCTCGTCGACGAGCAGGTCGGTGACGCCGGCGAGCAGTGACGCGTTGTCCCCGTAGTACTCGTCCGTCGCGAGTTCTGCGAGCGTGTGCGGACCGGGGAGGACGACCTGTCGCCGTTCGGCGTCGACCGTGTCGGCGAACGGTTCGAACTCGGTCGCGAGGTCATCGGATGCTTCGAGCGCGTCCGTGATCACCGGCTCCCGGTAGAAGTTGTTGTTGTCGAAGTAGCGAACGATGCCCCTCGTCTCGACCCCGTCGGCCAAGGAAAGCGGGTGGGCGAGCATGTCGTCCCATCGGAGCTGGCCCTCCACGATCCGGTCGAGTCCGACCGACTGCTGGTGGTCGATCACCGCGGCACGGGCCTCGTCGTACCGGCTTCGTATCTCCTGACCCTCTGTCCCATCGATCAGGTCGTGCTTCTGGTGCCCCTTCAGTTCAGAGAGTTCGTCTTTCGCCCAGTCGGGCAACGGGGCGAGACCGGTCACGGTCGAGACGTAGTCTGTCATGTGTATCGGGCACTACGCTATGCCGCTGTTTAATATTTACCATATGAATCCATGCTCTGCAGTAATCAATACCTCGTGCCAGCCAGTCGTGGGAGCGCCCTGACGGCTTTGGGCTTATCCGTCTTTTCGTGCTGGAACGCTGTTCTCTGGCTGCTATTGCCTGAATTTCAGCCTTAACTGGCACTCACACGGTCTTGAACGATCGTGACGTCGGTTCGAGCACAGAACTGTATTAGTTGGGCCTATTTCGTAAATCGACGCCCCTGTCGCCCGTGGGGATGAGCGCAACGACGGACACCCTCCTCACTGGACGAGTTCGAGGACGGTCAGTGATTCGTAGGGGAACGACTCGGTGGTGACGGCGATCGCACTGAATCCGGCGTCGCCTGCCAGCTCCGTGACGTCCGACATTCCCGTGAGACTGCTGACGAGGAGTAACACGACACCGTCCGGCCTCAGCACGCGGCGGACCGTCTCGAGGAACGGCTCGACGACCGCCCGTCCGGAGGGACCGCCGGAGAGGGCTACCTCCATCCAGTCGTCGCGTTCGACCGACGGATCCGTCGGCAGATACGGCGGGTTGAACAGGACGGCGTCGAACGTCTCGGCGCCGAACGGCTCGACGAGGTCTCCGCGCACGACGTCGATACCACGGTCGTGAGCTTCCCGACAGGCGTTTGGGTTCAGATCGGAGGCGACCACGTCCCACTGTAGCGCCGCTCGTAATTGCGCTGCGACGTACCCGGAGCCCGTCCCGACCTCCAGCATGCGGCCGGACGATCGATCCGAGAGTCGATCGATGGCGGCCTCGGCGAGGAGACGGGAGTCCGCGGCTGGTTGATAGACGTCGGTCTCCATTCCTCGTCGTTCGGCCAGGTCCATCAGCGGTCACCGGCGTCGTCGCTCGTGGCTGGATCAGCCTCCTCCGAAGTTGTGGACTGCTGGTCGGCTTCACCCGCCGGCTCGTCGTACCCGACCATCGCTTCGTCGTCGACCGCACCGCCACCGGCCGGTGGGTCGACCGCGCCGGAGAGTTCGCGCTGCGGGAACGGAATCTTGATGCCGGCGTCGTCGAACCCGGCCTTGATCGCGTTCGTCACGCCCGTCTGGGCCTCCATCGCCCGCCGGGCGCGCGGTCTGTCGATCCAGAACCGGACGCCGAGGACGACCGAGGAATCGCCCAGTTCCTTGGTCGCGACGCGCGGTCTGGGGGCGTCGAGAACGATGTCGACCGATTCGGTGATCTCACGTGCCAGTTCGGCTGCTCGTTCGACGTCAGAACCGTAATCGACACCGACTTCCACTTCGAGCCGAAGGCGGCCGGCGTGAGACCGATTCGTGACCGCGGCCGAGCCGACGACGTCGTTGGGGAGGACGATGTACTCGCCGTCGACGGTTCTGAGACGGGTGTCGAAGATCGAGATGTCGGTGACGACCCCGTCGTGTCGCTCGTCGACTACCACCCAGTCGCCGATTTCGAAGGGACGGGAGAACATCAGCACGAAGCCTGCGAGGAGCGCTCCCAGGGTTTGCTGGGCGGCCATGCCAAGTACGATGCCCAGGAAGCCCGCCCCGACAAGAATCGCGCCGAGGTCTTCGACCCAGATTCCGAGGACGGTAACGCCGGCCAGCGAGTAGATGATCACCTGGGTCAGTCGGTAGGTGACTTCTTTCTGGTGTTCCGAAACCGAGGAGGCCGACCCGAGGATGTTACGAATAAGCCGTCTGAGAAATCGAGTTCCGATCACGGCCGTCATGAGGAGGATCACCGATACGATCAACTGCGCGATGGTCTCGGTACCCATGTCGAAGCCTTTTACGAGCGTCACGAATTGCTGGGTCGATTGCCAGGTACCGATCAGAATGCCCGCTGCCAGACCAGCACCGAGCAAGAAGACCACCGTGCCGACGAGGTCGCGGTACACCGGGCGGACGTAGTCGTCCAGCCGGGTGAGTGCCCGCCTGCCGACACGCATTCCGTACGCAAAGATCAGCGAGACGACGAGGGTCACCACCAGCCGCTGTGGCGTCGTCTCGAAGATCGTCCCCAGCTGATCGAACGTGGTGATCGAAGCCTCCATCGTGTTCGAGTGATGTATGCAGGTACCCCCTGATAAGTCGTCGGTAGTCGACCGAGCGGTGAGCAGGGACCGACGCCAGCGATGTCAGTCGTCGGCTACTGACTCGGCGATCGTTGCCAATTCGGCGAATTCCGTCGGCGTCACGGCGTCCGGCCGTTTCGCCAGCAGGTCCTCCGGTGTTGCGTCGACGACGGCTGCTGGATCGTCCAGCTCGGAGATGTGGGCGGTGTTTCGAATGCCGTTTCGGACGGTCTTGCGCCGCTGGGTGAACAGTGCCTTCACGAACCTGAGGAAGAACGTCTCGTCGGCAACCTCGTACGACGGCGCCCGCGGCTCCGTTCGAACGATCGCGCTGTCGACGGCCGGCGGTGGCGAGAACGCCTCGGGGGGCACCGTCTCGACGATTTCGACAGCGGCGTAGTGCTGAGTAGAGACGGAGAGTCGCCCATAGTCTGACGTCCCCGGCTCGGCGACCATGCGCTCTGCAAACTCCCGCTGGAACATCAATACCAGCTCGATCCCCCGCGGCAAGAGGCGAAAGGTGAGGTCGCTCGACGCGCTATAGGGAAGATTCGAGACGGACGCGGTCACGTCGGGGAGCGCCACGTCGAGCGCGTCGTCTTCGATCACCGTCAGCCGTCCCGCGTCGATCGCCTCGTCGAACTCCCGGCGTAGAAAGCCGGCGAGTTTGCGATCGCGCTCGATCGCGGTGACGGTCGCGCCGGTCGCCAACAATCGGTCCGTCAGCGCGCCCGTCCCCGGTCCGATTTCGAGGAGGTGGGCATCGGCGAGCGGGCCCCGTTCGGGCGGATCGTCGTCACCATCGATCGAATCGACCGCGTCGAGATACGTCGGTAGTCGGTCGAGGACGCGGTCGTCGACGAGGAAGTGCTGGTCACGATCGGGATTACCACGGACCCCGGCTCTGGCCAGCAAGTCGTCCGGATCTCTCATCGACCGTCGGTACTCGGGGGACGTGGGTAAACGCACCGTTCCGGTCGGGGGACGACACCGGATCGAGAGAGCTACCCGCGAAAAATCCTCAGTTTTTGGATTCGGCTTCCCGCCCAACGAACGTTCGATACTTCAGATCGTCGTCTCGGAGCTCCTCCAGGATTCGCTCGACGAGGATCTCGTCGGGATCGTGCAATCCGGAGACGCGCTCCGATAGCTCGTCGAAGCTCTCGAAGGGCTTGCGCTTTCGTTCTTCGAGGATGGCGTTTCTGAGTTTCTTCCCGATCCCCGGCAGCAGATTGAGCTGGTGCAGTCTGAGAGTGATCGGCTGTGCGTCGTTGTAGAAGTCGACGAATCGCTCCTCGTTCTCGTCGATCAGGTCCTGAATCACGTACTCGAGTTCGGAGTGTGCTCCGGAGGAGAGCGCGTCGTACTCGACTGGCCAGGCGTCTTCGACGACCGTCCGTGCTTCCGGCGGCTCGATGACCACCCGCGTTCCGATAGTCAGACGCTCGTCTTCGTCGAAAGCGACCTCGTAGAGTCCAAAATCGTCCACGTCGAGGGCGTATCCGGTTGGTGAGCGGTCGTACTGTCGCCGCCCGCCGGTGGAGTGCCCGTGGGCCAGATAGTCCAGCACCACCGCGCGCCGCTCCGTCGACTCATCACGATCGGATTCACTCATCACCAGGGGGATACGCCTAGCGGACACTTAAACAATCGGCCACCTCTCGTCCACTGGGGTCGGTCCAGAAGGACGTGCGCGTGGCCGGATTTTGCCTGCTCGAACGAGTGAGTGGCGCTCGGCTCGAACGAGTCCGTGGTTTGACGGAATCGACTGCCCGATCGATCAGGCGTACTTCGCGATGATGTCGAGGATCTCGTCGAGTTCGTCGCCAGAGAGCGAGTAGCGCTCCTGCGCGAAGACGGCTCTGAGTTCGCTGCGATCTCTGGGCAGCAAGTTCGTGATCTTGTACGCCGTCGGTTCGTCGATCTTCTCGAGCTCGGTGAGTTCGTCGACGAGTTCGAGCGACTCCTCGGGTTCGAGAACGGCGAACCGGTTGGCGTGCTCGATCGCACGGGCGAGTTCGTAGCGGAGCTCGCGGTCCTCGTCGAGAGCCCGTTCGGTCTCGATGTCGGCGAGGAGTTCTTTGGTCTCAGAGATCGTGAGATACTCCTCGTCGACGATCTCTTTGAAGATCGTCATTCGTTCTGTGCGCGCAGGTGGGCGGCCGTGACGATGAGCGTCTTCGACGAGCCACCGTCGGAGACGCGTACTTTGAACGCGTCGCCCTGCGTCCCGACGACCTCACCGGTTCGGCCGTCGAATCGCGGGTGGAAGCGTCCCTTCGTCACGCTCGGATCGATCTTCAGGTGGACCTTCTGGCCCTCGTCGTAGTCCTGAATCGCTCGCTGCGGCGGCGACGTGCCTCGTTCCCGGGGTTTGTTACGGAGTTTGTTCCGCGTTCCCTGCCGAGGTCCGTTCGATTTGGGCATAGTCGTACGGACCTGTTGCCCCGTCATAGTTATAAAAGGCACGTTCCGCAGGCGTGACGTTGTTCAGACCAGCGTTCGAAAGAACGAGGTGGTGGAACTCGTCACGCCGGATCAAATTTCGGTCCTGCGTTGATCGATGAGCGCACCGTCCCAGTCGGGCACGATCGGAATTATGTCGTAATCGGGATCGAATCCGGACGTTCCCACAGTTCGACGTCGACCGGTTCGCCAGCGGGGATTCCTTCGAGCGATTCCGGGACTATGACCCAGCCGTCGGCTCGCGTGACACTGGAGAGGACGCCCGCACCACCCGTTCGAACCGGGTGGACACGCGGGAGCCCGTCCGCTGTCGGCGGTGCGTCCGTCCATTTAACCCGGGCGAACGTCCGCTCTCCCGGTTCACTCGGAAGTTTCGCCCCAAGTTTCGCACGGACCGCGGGCAAATCGGCAGGTTCCCGGCCGATGCTCCACGCCACGGCAGGCCGCAGGAACTGGGTGGCAGTGACCAGACAGGAGACTGGGTACCCCGGGAGGAACAGGACCGGTGTCTCTTCTACGGTTCCAAAGCCCATCGGATGGCCCGGCTTGATGGACAGCCCGTGAACGCGTCCCTCACCGATCTCGTCGACAACGTCGGGGACGAGGTCACGCTCGCCCACGGACGAACCGCCGAGCGTGACCACGATATCGTGGTCGAGATCACGTTCGATCGCGGTCTGTAACCGGTCATTGTCGTCGGTCACTGGGTCTCTATAGGTCGGTACCGAACCCCATTGTTCGAGGAGACTCGACACCATCAGCCCGTTCGTCTCGACGACCTGGCCCGGTTTCGGATCGACGTCGGGATCGACAAGTTCCTCGCCCGTTGGGACGACGCTGACCGTCGGTGAAGGGACGACCTCGACGTGATTTACGCCGGCGGCTCGAAGCAGCGCGAGGTCCGCCGGCCGGAGTCGATGCCCGCCGTCGAACAGGGACTCGTCGGCGGCGACGTCCTCGCCCGCGTCCGCGACGTTCTCGCCGACGGTCACTGCGTCGGTCACGAGCAGTGTTCCCTCTCGGCGTTCGGTGGCTTCGACCGGCACCACGGCGTCTGCCCCTTCGGGCACGGCGCTTCCGGTGTGGACGGCACTCGCGGTGCCGGTGGCGACGTGTCCTGTATCGACGGTAAGGCGGGCTGGAGACCGGCCGCTCGCGTCGAAGGTGTCCCGTGCACGGACCGCGAACCCGTCCATCGCCGCGCGGTCGTAGTGTGGAACGGCCCGGGCAGCACGGACCGCACTTGCGAGTACGGCACCGTTTGCGTCCGTGACCGGCCGTCGCTCCCGCCGCTCGTGCGAGTGACAGATCGATCGTAACTGCTTGTATCCGTCCTCGAAGGAGGTAACGGAGTGAAGCCCAGCCTCCGGATTATTCATACCTGACAAACGCGCCCCCCGCCCCTAAGCGTCGTGGTCCGGAGCCCTCGACCGTCCGGCCGAACCCGAGACTCGCGAGCGTCTCGGTTGCGGGTTCGGCGGAGGATTATAATAGCGCCGGAGCCAAATGATCCGTGTGTCACTCGAGGACGAGTTTGGCCGGACGGTCTCGGGCGTACGGGTGTCCCTGACCGACCGATGTAACTTCGACTGTGTGTACTGCCACAACGAGGGGCTCGGCGACACCCGCGGCCCGCGAGCGCCGGCAGACGACGAGCTCGCCGCAGACGAGGTGATCCGGATCCTCGAGGTACTCTCGGAGTTCGACGTCGAACGCGTGAAGTTCACCGGTGGCGAGCCGATGCTTCGGACGGATCTCGAGGAGATCGTTGCCGGCGTCCCCGAAGGGATGACGCCGTCGCTAACGACGAACGGAAGTTTCCTCCCCGGCCGCGCGGCCGATCTGGCGGCAGCCGGCCTCGAGCGCGTCAACATCTCGCAGGACGCGATGGACCCCGAGACCTTCGCCAACCTGACGAAGAGCGGTGCCTACGAACGGGTTCTGGAGGGTGTCGACGCCGCTCTCGAGGCGGGACTGACACCCCTCAAGCTGAACGTCGTCGTCTTCGAGGCGACGGCCGAACACGTCCCCGAGATGGTCGACCACGTGGCCGAGTCCGACGGACTCCAACTCCAGCTAATCGAGTACATGCCGGAGATTGCGGGGCATCCCGAATGGGCGATCGACGTCGATCGCGTTCACGAGTGGCTCGAGACCCGTGCTGACCGCATCGAACGCCGCGACATGCACGACCGTCGGCGCTACCACGTCAGCGCCACGGGCGAATCCGATTCCACCGGCATGGTCGAGATAGTCGACCCCGTGGGGAATCCAAGCTTCTGTGCCAACTGTGGGCGGATCCGGGTCACCCACGACGGTCGGTTCAAGGGCTGTCTGAACCGTGCGGACGCCCACTCGATGGGCGATCTCAGTCGGTCCGAGATTCGCCGAGCCTTCAGAGCGGTCGTCGCGACCCGCGTCCCCTACTACGGGGAGTACCTGATCGAGCGCGACGGCGAGTGGGTCATGAACGACGAGTACGACTCACCGATCAACCCACCGGAAGCCGACAGCTAATGGCGCCAACGGGACGGAACAGTGCTCACGCGTCGCGCGACGCCGCCCAACCACTGGACCGGAGATCGACCACCTGGCTGACGACCACTGACGGGCCGTACTCGTCGGTAGGGCCCGGAGACCGAGCGTTACGGTTCTTCGCTCTCGACTTCGGCGTACCCGGGAAGGTCTGCGAGTCGCCGTCCGAGTCTGTCCGCAAGTATCGACTCGAAGTCTCTAACGCCGGGTTTCTCCCGTCGAGCGGAGTCGACGGCGACGACCAGTTCCTGTGACCCGAGGGGCAGGTAGTCGAGGGAAAGTCGGTCCGCCGTCGTGGACAACGCGAGGCCGACGCGAGTTCGTCCCTCGTGCACCGCACGGGCAGCCGATTCGAGGCCGGGAAGTCCATCCTGGGTAATCGCGTCGTTCCCGTCTTGCATGGTGGCTGCCACCCAGTCGTCGAACGCGTGGCGGAGACCGAGCGAGCCGGCTAGTGATGCGAGGTGTTCGACGGAGTCGAGAATATCGACGCCAGATCGTCCGCCCTCCATCGTCGATGCTTCGCCGACGAGCCCCCACTCACGCGTAAATCTTGCGAGGGTCTCCCACGAAGCAGTGTCCTCGGGATCGGGGGCGACGGTCGATACCCCCGAGAGGCCACGGGGGGCCACGACGACATCGGGAACGCCATTCTCGACCCATCGGTCGATGTCCCGTACCGGAACTCGCAGGAAGCGAGGTTCTTCGACGTCGTCGAGGAGTCCGGACAGGAGCGGGTCAGGGTCCCCGACGACGAGTGGCGACGGGATCGGTGCCGAGGCGTCGAACCGCTCGACGGTCACGTCTCGTCCCCTCGACAGGGTGTTGGTCCCTGGCGACATCCGAACGACCCCGTCCGTTTCGGCCAGGCTCGTCGTTGCCCCACTCCCGCGCGAGAGCGGGTAGGCGACGTCGGACCCGTTACCATCCTCGACGAGGCCGACCGGGACCAGCCGCATGCGGCCGCCGTCGTACCGGATCCGGGAACCAAGCCTGGCCGAGACGGTTGCACGGTCGGGTTCGTCGACGTGGGCGGTTTTTCGAATGATCGGGGCCACGAACGTCCTGAAGACCGCCATGGCAGAGACTGGATAGCCCGGTAAGCCGACGAGCGGAGTATCGAATGCACGACCGACCAGTAGGGGTCGACCCGGTTTCATCGCGACGCCGTGGAGTAACAGCTCGCCGTGTTCCTCGATTACGTCCGGCAAGACGTCGACGGACCCGGCGCTCGTCGATCCCGACGTCACGAGCAAGTCCGCAGATGCCGCGGCCGCCGACAGCGTCTCCCGAAGTTCGGCGGGGTCGTCGGGTGCCGTGTGCAATCGTTTCGGTACCCCGCCGGCCGCCTCGATGGCCGCCGAGATCGCGACGCCGTTTACGTCGTAGATCTCGCCGGCCGCTGGGTCGAGCGGTTCGCCCGGGTCGACTAGCTCACCCCCGGTCGACAGCACGGCTACCCTGGGTCGGCCCCGAACGGGAACGAACTCGCGACCGATCGCCGAGAGCAGGGCAACGTGTCTGGCGCCGAGGCGCGTGCCGGGACTCAACGCTCGGTCGCCCGCAGCGATGTCGGCGCCTCGATACTGCACGTGATCGCCAGGAGCGACCGGCGTGGCGATCGCCACCTCGCCGTCAAGGGACGTGGTTCGTTCGACCGGTACGACCGCGTTCGTCCCGGGTGGGAGCGTCGCACCTGTCGCGACCTGTACGGCTGCCTCCCGGTCGATCTCGATAGTCGGCGACTCACCCGCAGCCATGCTGTCGACGACTGCAAGTCGCGTCGGCTTCGCCTCCGATGCACCGAAGGTGTCCGCCGCCCGAACGGCGTATCCGTCCATCGCTGCCCGGTCGAACCCGGGGACGTCGATGTCCGCATCGATACGAGTGGCCAGTCGACGACCACTGGCCTGTCCGAGTGACACTTCCTCGATGTCTGTGTCGACGTCCAGTTCTGCGAGTATCTCCCTGGCGGTGTCGGGTGACGCGAGCTCGCGAAACTCGTGGCGGGTCATACTCGAACTTGCCCACCGATCCAAATGAGTGTGGCCATCACATCGGCCCTGTTCCGAGTAGCGCTCGACGGAGTGGTGTTGTTCAGCGTAGAGATCCGGGGTCCTTTTTGGGAATCGACACTAGAACCCAATAGTTCTGAAACTATTCAGGATACCGATACGAAAACGGCTGATATGTAGTTCCATACCGGTTCAAACTGCTGGTACAACCGTATCCGAACAGTCCGACGCCTGACGGTCGTTCCGCAGACGGTAACAGTAAGGGGTATCGAACACGTCGACCCTGACATGGACGACCAGTACCGGTTCGAGACCCGATCGATCCACGCCGGACAGGAACCAGATGCAGAGACAGGGGCGTTGATGACGCCGATTCATGCCAACTCGACGTACGAGCAGGACGCGCCGGGCGACCATCGCGGCTACGAGTACTCGCGGACGGGGAACCCGACTCGCAGCGATCTCGAAGCCAATCTCGCCAGCCTCGAGAACGCCGACTACGGGCGCTGTTTTGCGAGCGGGATGGGGGCGATCAACACCGTCCTGAACACCCTCTCGGCGGGAGATCACGTCGTCACCGGCAACGACGTCTACGGCGGGACCCACCGGATCTTCACGCAGGTCTACGAGGAGTACGATATCGAGTTCACCTTCGTCGATATGACCGACCTCGAGGCCATCGAAGCCGGCTTCCGGGAGAACACGGAACTGCTCTGGCTCGAGACCCCGACGAACCCGCTCATGTCCATCGTCGACATCGAGGGCGCCTCGGCGATCGCACACGACCACGACGCCATCTGTGCGATCGACAATACGTTTGCGACCCCGTACCTGCAGCGACCGCTCGATCTGGGCGCCGATGTCGTTTCGCACTCGCTCACCAAGTACCTCGGCGGCCACTCGGACGTCGTCGGCGGCGCGCTGTTGACGAACGATCCCGATCTGGACGAGCGCTTCGGCTTCTATCAGAATGCCGTCGGGGCCACGCCCGGTCCGTTCGAGAGCTTCCTCGTGCTCCGCGGAACGAAGACGCTCCCGGTCAGGATGGATCGCCACTGCGAGAACGCCCGTCGGATCGCGTCCTGGCTCGACGACCACGCGGACGTCAAGCGCGTCCACTATCCCGGCCTCGAGTCCCATCCAGGACACGAGCTCGCAACAAAACAGATGGACGACTTCGGCGGGATGTTGAGCTTCGAACTCGATGCCACGATGGACGAGGCGGGTGCCGTCGTCTCGAACACCGAGGTGTTCACGCTCGCGGAGAGTCTCGGCGGCGTCGAGAGCCTCATCGAACAGCCGGCACCGATGACCCACGCCGCGGTCCCCCGCGACGAGCGTATCGCGGCCGGGTTGACCGATGGACTGATTCGCGTCAGTGTCGGTATCGAACACGTCGACGATCAGCTCACCGATCTCGAGCAGGCGATCGAAACCGCCCTCGATTGATGAATACGCGATAGCGGCGGTCCCGTCGGAATGTTTTCGGTGACGCACGCGAACTATCGACCGATGACCGACGATACGTACGTGCACGCACTCACGATCCCGATCGAGTTCGGTGGTCGGACGGTCTCGATCACCCCTACAGCGGTGGAAACTGACGACGGCCTCATCCTCGTCGACGCGGGCCCCGAACCGGCGACGGATCGGCTGGAAACTGCGCTTGCCGACGTCGGATTCGGCTTCGACGACGTCGAACGGGTCATCCTCACCCACCACGACGCCGATCACGCGGGCGGGCTTGCGGCGCTGCGTGACCACACGGACGTCACGATCGGCGCCCACCCCGCGGAGATTCCGCACCTGACTGGCGACGAGATGCCTGTGAAAGGGCCAGACGACGATCGCTACCCGCCAGTCCCGGTCGACGAGGAATTGACGGACGGCGAGGAATTCTCGACCCGTGCCGGCCCGCTTCGGGTCGTGGAGACCCCGGGCCACACGGCTGGTCATATCTCGCTGTCTCTCCCCGACGAACGACTCCTCTTGGCGGGCGATGCCCTCGTCGCCGACGAGGCCGAATCGCTTTCCGGACCGAAACCGGCCTACACGGTCGACGAGGATCGCGCAGCCAACTCCGTAGCATCGCTTGCCGAACTCGACGTCGAACACGTGATCTGTCACCACGGCGGCTACGCTCCGTGTGGGAGTGACCGCATTCATGCCATCGCAGCGTCGCTCCAGGACGGCGATTGAACGGAATTCTCATCCGTCCAGACCGGCTACGGCTCGATATGCGACTCGAGTTGCGCGTCTGTGAACACTGTTACACCGGTGAACACGGCGAAGCGGAACGCCAGGCGATCGTCCAGGATATGGTTCGCTGTGCAGAGCGGATCCAGGAACACAAGGATGTCCTCGACCTCGATGCCGTCCACATTCGAAAAGTCAGGGAGGACGAAACGGGCAAACCCGAGGCACTCCCTGTCGTCACGGCCTCCATCGTCGACGATCAGGTGATGATCAACGACACCCAGCTCGCGACCGAGGGCGACGACGGAACCATGCTCGTCTATCCGAACCCGCCGGACATTCTGACCGTCCTCGCGAAGAACATCGACGAGATCAGCACGGGACTCGACCGGGACGTCTCCGTCGAACTCTCCGAGGCGGGCTCCGAACTCCTTGCGTCGAAACCGGCGACCTGGGGCGCACCGGACGACGCCTGAGTCGCCACGATCGAAACAGCCGCTCGTTCGCTTATCGTTCGCCGCTGTCTCCGACTGTCTCTCTGCGTTGTGCGGCTCGATTACTGTCTCACGAACTTCGCCAGTGATCAGGAGTCAGTCGAGTAATGGCGATGAAGGAGAACGCTGCAGCTCCCGAATCTGGCACACGCGGAAAAATCGGCGTTCGGTGTCGGCGTTAGATTCGGCCGACGTTCTCGACGTCGACGCTCTCGACGCCGTCGACGTCAGCGAACGAGTCTTCGACGGCTTCGGTCCCGCCCGAGCCGTCGGGAACGATCACTGTCGGGATGAGTGCGATGAGCCCGAACGCGACGTCTTCGCGCTCGACGCCGTTGATCTTCGCTCCCTCGGGGAGGCTGGCTTCGAGCCGTTCCTGAAGATCGTCCAGGTCGATTTCGGGGCTGTTCGGCATGACCTTGATCGCAGCGGCTACTTTACCCATTGTTGTCAGGGACCGGTGAATCCGCAGTCGGGACACTCGTAGAGGTTGCTTTGCTTGCGGCAGGTGGCACAGCGGTTGATCGTGGTACCACAGTCCGGGCACTTGAATCGCGCGGCGTTCGTCCCGGAAACGTTGATTCCGCAGGACACGCACGCGCGCTGTCCGCGGTCGTCCGTCGTACTCATACCCCTGAGTTCCCGTCCGGTGCTTTTAACGATTGTCTTTCCGCTTGCCTCGAGCGATGCGCTCACACGGCGAGCCCGTTGGTGTACTTTTCGTTCGACGCAGACAACCAAGGCATGGGGCCGCCACTGGTGGCACTCTCCTTCCTCAGGGGCTATCGGATGGTGGCTCCCGCCCCCAGTTCTCGTGCAGGAGGGCCCATCCTGAGACCATGACCGTCACGATTGCCCAGCCAAGCCACACCGAACTCGTCCCCGTCACGATAGCAGCCAGCACGAGCGCTCCCGACCCACTCACGATACGGACGAGTGCTGTCGTCGACAGCGTTGCCATGGGGTGGTCTTGGATCGTGACCGGCATGACGATTTGGGTCGGACATTACACTGAGCCGACGACGAGCGGACCGAGCAGGACGCCCATCAGGTGGACGCGCCGCACGCCGAGTCGAATGGGGACGAGGCCGATCAGGCTGGCGACGACGAATATCCCGACTCCCATCGGTCCGGCAAAGAGGGCGGAGAGGCCCACGAGCAACGTGAGGATGACGATAGAGAGAACGGTGTAGTTCGCTCGACTGACGACGTCGAGGTAGTACCGGCCTCCGAAGAGCACGATCACGAATCCCACGATCCCTGCGAGTAACACGGTGGCTATGAGGATGGGAAACGCGAGCGGTGCGTCCGTCCCGTCGAACGCGACCATCACGCCGGTCCGGGGGCTCCCGATGACGAGCAACGCGACGAGCGCGAAGACGGTGTTCGCCGTGTCGACACCGCTCGTGGCCACGATGTAGCTCCGGTCGCCGGCTGACCCGAGGCCCTCGTCTCCCGGCACGACGACGAGCACGGCGACTGCGGCGATCGCCGCCGAAATCCCCGGGAGGAAGCCAACGATCGCCCCAGCGATGGTCCCGGCCAGCGCGGTCGAGGCGACGGTCCGCCGAGAGACACGGAGCCTCGCGTCGTCCTGTGGGGGAAGGCCGCCAGCGTGGACGGCATCTAACAGCACTGGCGCCCCGAACAACCCGGCGAAAATCGGCGCGAGCACTCCGCCGGCGTCGAGGGGTGCGGCCGGATCGATATCGAGGGTGACCAGCCCGAGTCCGGCAGCCAGGCAGAACGTGACCATCCCACCCAGCATGCGCGCGGGCGCCCGCTCACTCACGATAAGTGCGATGACGACGCCTCCGAGGACGAGCGCGAGATGGTCGATCACGACCGGGTATAGCCTGACGACGAGCCAGGTGATCGGCACGGCGAGCGGGACGGCGACGACGACCGCCAGGAGGCTGCCGATCGCTGACAGCACCATTGCCTCGTGACCACGCCCAGCGAGGACGAGTCGGTGTCCGGGTAACGTCGTCATCGCCATCTCCCCGTCGGGGACGCCGATCGCCATCGCCGGCACGGCGTTCACGAAGGTATGGACGACGCCTGCCGCGAGCATCGCGACACCGACGAGCACCGGCGGACCGGGAACGGCCGGAGCGACCCCTGCGAGGACGAACGCGAAATTGTTCGCGTGGAGGCCGGGAACGGCTCCGCTAACGGTGCCGAGTACGATACCGGCGCTCGCCCAGCTACAGACCCGAATCGTCGTCGCTGGATCGACGGCGAGCTCGAACATCCTTCCTGGGGCACGCTGGCCGCGCCATTGCTTATAAAAGTGCGGGCGGTTGACAGTTGTAGGTAGGTCAGAAACGTCTGTCCTGAACACGAGTGTGTCAGGGATACTGCTGGCGCTTTCCGGCAAAAAGAACTGAGAAATCGTGTGGTGACCGATTTAGCCGAAGAGTTCGCCGAGGCCCTCGCCGCTGGCCTCGTCGTCCTCGTCATCGTCGTCCGTCGTGTCCGGGACGTCGCTGGTCTCTTCGACCTCGTCGTCCTCGTCGTCACCGGCTTCTTCGGCAGCGCCACCGCCTGCTGCGCCACCGGCGGCCGGAACGGCCGCGGCGTCGGCGACGGCTTCGTCGATGTCGACGTCCTCGAGTGCGGCGACGAGCGCCTTCACGCGGGACTCTTCGACGTCGACGCCGGCGGCGTCGAGCACGTCGGTCAGGTTGTCTTCGTTGATCTCTTCGCCCGATTCGTTCAGGATGAGTGCAGCGTATACGTATTCCATTGTCTGTAGTCTCCGTTGGGATTAGCCGAACATTGCGCCGAGACCTTCCGCACCGGACCCGTCATCATCGTCGTCATCGTCGTCGGGTTCCGCCTCGGTGTCGTCGGCGTCGTCTTGGTCGTCGCTCGATTCGTCGTCGCTTTCGGCGGTGTCCTCGGTCGAGGGAGCCGGCGCCTCGACGTCCTGGAGCGCTTCAGGAAGCGCTTCGGTGTCGTCGATCTGGGCTGCGAGAGCACGCAACTGGGCGTCGGCCTTGCTCACGAGGTCGGGCATGAGCTCTTCGTCCTCGATGGCTGCCTGCAGTCCGAGGCTCTTGGCTTCGCCCGTGGCTTTGGCGACAAGTGTCGGTGCGGTCTGGCTCGTCGGGTAGACGGCGTTGACCGACAGGTTCCGGGCCTGGGCTGCAGCGGTCGCAACGTCCTGCTCGTAGGCGTCGACGTCGATGTCGAGGTCTTCGGGATCGAAGACGACGCCATCGGCGTACGCCGCTCGCAGGTCGAGACCGACCTCCTTGGCCTCGATACCGAGTTCGTTGAGGACGTTCTCGATATCTGCCGTAACCTCCTCGCCGGCTTCGAGAACTGTCGAGTCCTCCATCACCTGGATCGAGCCGTCCTCGATCCGGGCGTTCGCACCGATCTGCTGGAGTTCTCCGACGAACGGTCCGGGATCGACGCCGGTGTCGCCTTCCGGAATCACGATGTCGTTGGGGGCGACCTCGCCGGCGCCGATCGGTGCCGGCGTCTTCGAGGCCTCGAGTTCGCGATAGAGGCTGAACGGGTTCTCGTCACTGAGGACGAGCCCGACCTGGCCCTCGACGAACTCGGTGAGGTCGTCGCTCCCGGTGGCTTCGAGCGCACGACGCTGCAGCGTGTTACGGCTGACACGAAGCACGGCTGTCCCGTGCAGTTCGCGCCGCATGTCTTGCAGCTGTTTCGAGGGGATGCCGGCGATCCCGACCACACCGACGTTCTCGTGGTTCTCGATGAGAGCCTCGATCTCGTCGGTTTCCTCGCGCTTCCACTCCGGAAGGTTTTCGGTCTGGCGGGTGGCCTCCGCGCTCATCTCAGGCCACCTCCACGGACGGGCCCATCGTCGTCTTCACGAAGACGGAGCCGATGTTCTGTGGACCCTTCTCCAGATCCGCGTGCAGTCGGCGGAGGATCACGTCGATGTTGTCCGAAATGTCCTCCGCGCCCATGTCCTCGGCGCCCACGCGCGTATGGAACGTGCGTCGGTCACCGGAACGCAGTTGCACGGTGTTTTTCATTCTGTTTACTGTCTCCACCACGTCGTCGTCCGGCGAGAGCGGCGTCGGCATCTTCCCGCGCGGACCGAGGACAGTACCGAGGTACCGTCCGATGTTCTGCATCATCGCCTCTTCGGCGATGAAGAAGTCGGTGTCGTCGGCCAGCTCTTTGGCCGCATCGTCGTCGTCACCGAGGTCGGCGAGCTCGTCGCCATCGAGAACGTCGTCTGCGACGTCCTCAGCTCTGAGCGCCGTCTCTCCTTCGGCGAAGACGACGATCGTCGTCTCCTGGCCGGTGCCGGCCGGGAGGACGACGGACTCGTCGACGCGATTCGACGGTTCGTCAAGATCTAGGTCACGCAGGTTGATCGCGAGATCGACCGTCTCGGTAAAGTTCCGATCCGGCGACTCGTCGAGTGCGCGCGTGACTGCTGTTTCGATATCCGAATCTGCCATCGTTCACCTCCGTAGTACGCAGGGTGTGCTCCTACGGGTCAGTGAAACAGGCAAAGCCTGTCTCACCCGTGACTCAGACGGATTACGGACTTAAACCCGTCGAAGCCCGCTGCAAGTGACCCGTGACGCGTCGCTGGAGTCGGCAAATGGGATTTTCCGGCAGTTCATTTCTGGACCAGTCAGAGTGGACCGTTTGCGCCCAGTACTTGATTCGGTTTCACAGGCAATTCAGGACGCTTCTTCGACGGCCCGGTACCGCATCCTCGTCGAGCGGATACGTCAGAGTAGATGAGCCATCTTCCAGTCGGTGTCAACTGCCGGAATGGTTCGATGTGTCCTCACGTTCATCGAAATCTTCTTTGTGCCCCATCGTCCTGTGATGAACCATGCTCCTCAGCGGCCGTCGGGTGGGTGGGCTCGCTGAGCGACCGGCGACACCACTGTCCGACCAGCAGGCAGTCGTCGACTTCTATATGGGTGTCTCTCCCGTCGTCCGTATCGCGCTCGTGGTGGCAGCGATACTCGTCGTTGGGATCACCGTCCTTGGGTTGCTCCCCGATTACAGCAGACGGACTATCGTGACGGCACGACGCAGCCCCGTCATCTCGATCTTGATCGGCATTCCAACGGCCCTCGTGTTCGGTGCGCTCGCCTACATCGGTCTCTTGCTCAGTCACTCGGACATCGGCGTTTTCTTCGCGATTCCGCTCGTGACCGTCTGTCTGGCACTGTTGCCAACGTGGGCGCTCATCGCGATCGTCTCCACTGGAAACGGACTTTCGGGTCCCTTCCTTCGCGATAGCGTCGGGGTGGGGCTCGTGGTCGGCGCGCTCGTGGTCGGCGTGTCGGCAGTCCACACCGTGACACTCATCGCCGTTACTGGGTTCGTTATCTGCTATGGAGCTGGCGCCGGCGCTCGGGTATTCGTCTCCGGCGGTGCAGCATCGGATCCTGCCGATCGGTCTGTCCCACCCGCGAACAAGATTTAACCGACGGGCGATTCGTTCGGTCGGTTCCACACTGTCCGACAACCTGGACGAACTTGACTGCAGTTGCTGGTATGGGAACTGAGCGTCACAACCGACGGTGAAAACGGGACCGGACGGTCTCAGCGAATTACGCCGCCGCTTCGTCGGCGAAGACGTCGTCGTACTCGCCGTCGTCGATCTTCGCTTTGAACTCTCGCGGATTCTCTCCTTCGATCGTCACGCCCAGTGAGGTGCACGTGCCGACGACCTCTTTGGTCGCGTTCTTCAGATCGTACGCGAGGAGGTCTGGCAGTTTCTGTTCGGCGATCGTTTTGACCTGGTCGACCGAGAGGTCGGCGACGAACTCTTCTTGCGGTTCACCGCTCCCGGTTTCGAACCCGGCCTCGTCCTTGACGAGTGCAGCCGTCGGCGGGACACCGACGTCGATGGTGAACGAGCCATCGTCTTCGTAGTCGACGGTGACGGGGACTTCCGTTCCGTCGAACGCAGCTGTCTGATCGTTGATCTCCTGGACGACCGCCTGCACGTCGACGGGCGTCGGTCCGAGCTCCGGTCCGAGCGGCGGCCCTGGATTGGCCGCTCCGCCCGGAACGAGGACTTCGATGGTTCCAGCCATACGCGATCAAATCACTGCGCGAGTTTTAAGGGTTGCTTTTCGACGCGAGCGTCTGCAGGCCGAAAACCAGCTCGGCCGGTGCGTGTGGGTTCGACACGGGGTCCGCTTTGCGACCGATCGGTCAACCGGTGAGCCGACCCCCATCGGCAACTTAGCATAGGCTGTACTTCGTCCGGACACGTCGGTTCTCGGCCACCGACGTGGCTGCGATCGATCTGTTCGTGCTCGCTCAACTCTATCGATCGGCCGACTCGACGGGACAGAAGGTGCCAGTAATGTCCCACTCGTGGATGCACCACCGACGTGTTCGATCCCTGCGGGTCGCGTCGGCGATCGCCCACTGTTGTCGAAGTGGATCCCAGGTTTCGACGCGTCCACACTGTTCACATCGACGCCGGTCCGGCGCGCGAATGGATCGGTCCTGACCGTCGGTCGCCATGCAGTCATTGCAGCACTGGAAACGGATACACGCACGGGTAACCGGCGGAATTTGCCCAGAGTAGGTAAATTGGCCTGAACGTGGTCGACTCGGCGCCGCAACCGAATCCGGCGATCAGTAGACGGCGTCGGCGATCTCGTCGTCGAGTTGTGGGAACGAGTCGAGATACACCGCTCGTTCTTCCCGCAGTGCGGCTCGTGCGTCCTCGTAGTCGTCGACGTGATCCGGGACGTAGAATTGTTCGATGTCGATGCCGGGAACGGATTCGGGGATCGTCAGCCCCATTCGGTCGTCCGTTCGCCACTCGACAGTTCCTCGTGCGATCTCCGTCAGAAGCGTCACCGACTCCGTGACGCCGATATCGACCGTCTGCTGGCCGATGTAGCCCGTGTTCATGACGTAACAGTCGACGTCGAGCGTGCGGACGAGCTCTCTGAAGATGTTCCCCTCCGCGCCCTCCGGTCCGATGATGAACGGATTCGTCCCGACGACGCGAATCGATTCGCCCGCACGTGACGGATCACCGGCGCTCGTCTCGATGGACTCACCGAGCATGAAGGCGACTGCCGCCTGTTGATCGTCGAGTTTGGTGACGGGCGGCATGAGGGGGTTTCGGGTGATGAAGAAGATCTGGTCGACGCCGTCGAGGTCGATTTCCTCGGCGGCACTCTCGAGTTCGTCGCGCTGGACGACCGCCCGCGCGTTCGCCGTGTACTGGTCGTCCTCGAAGTCGACGGCCCCGTCTTCGTCGACGGCGACGTTTTCGAAGACGGCCGACGCTGCTGTCGCCGCGTCGTAGAGGGCGGGTTGTTCGCTCTCGGTCAACCCGTGTGTCTTGATGTACAGCCCTTGGCCCTCGCTGCCGGCGACGGATCCATCCGGCAACAGTGCACAGACGTCGTCCTGCAGCATCGCGGCGTGTTCGGGCTCGTCGAGCCAGCACCCGTGGGACGTAAGCGTCGATTTACCCGTCGCGGAGAGTCCGAGGAACAGTTGGCCGACCGTCCGTTCCGTCGATTCGTCGTCGGTCACCGTTACCCGCTTGCTTCCGGCGTGGAGGCCGAGGCCACCGTTCTCTTTGGCCCGATACATGAAGAGTCGGAGGAACGATTTCTTGGCTTCGCCGGTGTAGTCGGAGCCGAGGACGGCGGTCGTCCCCTCGTCCGGGAAGACACGGATCGCCGTCTCCTCGGCGTCGGGAAGTTGAACGGTTTGAAAATCAGGATCGCGGCCGTCGGTCGGTTCGAAGAGTTTCGCCCAGGTGAGGGCAATTCGGGCGTACGCCGTCGGAACGAACAGCCGACAGCAGTACGTCGCGTCGGGGTGGCGCCCGACGAGCCGGTCGACGCAGAGGAGATCACGATCCGAGAGAGAGGTGATGGCGTCGAGAACGAGTGAGTGATCCGCCTCGGTTAGTTCGTCGTCGATCGCGTTCTTCGTTCGATCTGCGCTGCGGGAGCGATACTCGCTGACGTACGCAGGGGAGCCGTACTCCGTCGTTCGCTCGTCGTCGCGCGCGAGCGAGCGGAGTTCGGTGAGTGTCGGATTGTACCGAATATTCGACGCACGTTCCGGGTCGGGGAGCCGGGTCGCGTACGTCGGCGGTTCTGTCCCGGTTTCGGACATGTACGCTAGTACTCTCGTTCCCCTATTATAACGCTAGAGGTTCCCGTCTCGATGTGTGGGTCACTACCGTGATTTTCGCCACCGCTCGGTTTCGACGTTCGATCGCATCGCTACTGGCACGAACGGCGGTCTGATTTTCACATCTGGTATTCGGAGCCGAACTACCATTATCGGTCGGATACTGTCGCCGACATGGCAACTGGTATCGCCCTTTCTACTGAGGAACTCCGGATCGCGCGTGACGGGTCGGACGGGCCGGTCGTCGACACGATTCCGGCAATCGCCTACCCACTCGACGAGGACGACGATGCGTCGGAGACGGGGGAACTGACGGTCGAGACATCGGGAGCGACCTACGTCGTCGGCGCCCCTGCACGAGATCGATCGACGGCAGCCGATGCCGAGCCACTCGCCATTTTCGAACGTGGACTGCTCTCGACGGAACCGTACGCGAACCCGGCTATCGAGGCACTCATCACGGACGCGCTTTCGGACGAACCGGAGACTCGCCTCTCGTATACCGTCCCCGGGACCATCGTCGACGCCGACACACCGACAGCCCGGCACCGAGATGCGATCGACGAGGTATTCCGCACACTGGACGTCGACGCGACCCCCATTAGCACGGGGTACGCAGTCGTCGCCGATCAACTCGCCCACGAGACGTTCACGGGAGTGGGTATCGATATCGGGGCGAAACTCACCAGCGTCGCGCTGGTGTATTACGGGGTTCCGGTGCTCGCGTTTGCCCTTCCGAGGGGCCGCGACTGGCTCGTCGGCCACGCTGCGGGCGAAACTGGCCACAACCGATCGCAGATCGCTGCCCGGCTCGAAGAATTCTCACTCGATCCGGACGCGAGCGGTGATATCGACCGCGCACTCGCACAGGCGTACGACGACCTCTGTGGATCTGTCGTCTCCGCGATCCGGACCGAAGCGGCCGCTGCCGACGTCGAACCGGGTGTTTCCGTCCCAGTCGTGCTCGCGGGATCGGGCGCCGTCGACGGCGTCGAATACCTCTTCGGCGGCCGATTCGATGCGGCCGAATTGCCGTTTTCGATTCGCGGGGTGCGACTGGCCGACGAACCAGCGGCGAGCGCTGCCCGCGGCGCGCTGATCGCCGCTCAAGACGATGTCGACGACTATACCGAAGTTACGTGGTCGACGCACGACTCGGGTGAAGGCAACTCCGATCGGGACGACAGGCAGCTCACCGACTTCGTCGACGCCGAGGATACCCAGGAATCGGTCGACTCGGATACCTCCTCTGACGACGTTGCGAACGACGCGATCGAACGGCTCTTCGACCGTCTCGGGACGAGAGACGACGATATCGCGGCGCTGCAGGAAACGACGACAGCGCTCAAGGACGAACTGGAAACCGTCCGAGACGATCTTCACTCGCTCGACGCCGAGACAGCGCGGACCGATACTGTCGATGCCGCCAGTGATCGTCTCGACGAGGTGGAGACGACCCTCGCGGCTGTCGACGACGCGATCGAAACGTGTGCGGACGCCGATCGACTCGAAACCATCGCGGAGACGGTGACCGAACTGTCGACGGAAACCGATACGCTGTCCGACCAACTGGACTCGCTCCGTGACGAGTACCGACGCGACCTCGATGGACTCCAGTCGGAACTGACGACAGACGTGGCGGACCTCGACGCGGAACTACGGGCGCGCGTCGACGAACTCGAATCGGAACTGTCCACACGCGTCGACGAACTCGACTCGACTCTCGCCGACGAACGCGCCGCTATGGCAGAGCGGGTCGACGAAATCGAACAAGCGCGTGAGGACGCCGTCGCACAACTCGAAACACGGATTTCCGGCGTCGACGAGACGCTCTCGGCTCTCGACGACGAGCTGTCCACCAGTATCGACGACTCGTTCGACGAGCTCGAATCGGCCCAGACCGCGTCCGAGGAACGGGTGACCAACCAGATCGACGAGCTCGAATCGACGTTCGTGACGACCCAGGAGCACGTCGATTCTCTCGACGATGCCGTAGATGCGCTGGAGTCTGAATTCGAGGCAGTAGAATCGGTACTCGACGACACCGACTCGACCATCGATTCGATCGGTTCCGATGTCGAGTCACTGCAATCGTTCGTCGAGTCGCTGAACGAGGCGGTTGAGTCCCTGGAATCTGCTGTCGAAGGGCTGGAATCGGACGTCGGCTCCGTCGACGATCGGGTGTCGTCGCTGGAGTCGAGATACGACGGCGAACTCGAAGCGATCGAGTCGTCGGTCTCCGCTGCAGAGACGACCGTGGACTCGCTGGCATCTGACGTCGAATCGCTCGAATCCACTGTGGCGACGAACGAGACCGCGATTGCAGAACACACCGATAAGATTTCCACGATCGAATCGAGGCTCGACGAAGCGACGTCGACTATCGAAGTCAATGGCGACCGTCTCGAGACGCTCGAGGCCGCCAGCAATGCTACTGACGAGTCGATCGAGACGCTCCGGCGGGACGTCGACGGGGTCGAAGACAGGCTCGATTCGATCGACCAGTCCGTGTCCGAACTCGATGCGACGACGCCTGATGCGGCTGATCGAGCGACAATCGACGACGTCGAAGAGCTAGCGGAGCGAGTGAGCACGTTTGCGGCGCGTCTCGATGCGGTCGAATCGTCCGATCCGGAGTCGCTCGACGAACGCGTCGACGGGCTCGAATCGAGGGTCGAGGAACTCGCCGACGAGCAATCCGACGACGATCCACGAGACCGAATCGACGAACTCGACCAGGCGGTTGCGGACCTCGAACGGTCGATCGAATCGCAACCGTCGGAAACGACAGAGGGGGACTCCGCTCCCGACCGGCGAGTCGCAGCCAGTGGGGTCGGTGTGGGGGCGTTCGTCGCCGGTGGTGCGAGCGCAGGCGTCGTGTCCGGAGCAGCCCTCGCCGCGACCGGCGCCGTCGAAATCGGTCTCGGGGCGATCGCCCTTGGCCTCGTCGGCCTGGTGGGGATGTTCGTTACTCGCTAGGCCGAACTGACCGGTCCGGCGTCTGACCAACAATTAAGAGTCCACCCCACTTTTGCCCGGACATGGACGAACGACCCCAGGAAATTACGTCACTCGTCGGCCGCGAAGTGTACACGAAAAACGGCGTTTTCGTCGGTGAGGTCGAAGATCTCAAACTCAACCTCGACGTCCGATCGGTAACCGGCCTCGCCGTCGGCAGTCTCAATACGGAACTGTTCGAACACGAGGCGCGTCAGGGCCAGGGCGTCGTCGTTCCCTATCGCTGGGTTCGCGCCGTCGGCGACGTCATCCTCGTCGCGGACGTCGTCGAACGCGTCCGCGACCCGGACGACGAAGAAGAGATCGTCGCCTGAGGTCGGGCTCTAGTTTCCGTTCGATCCTTCGGATCCCTCGACGCCCATCGCGTCGAAGAGCGTCTGTTTGACGGCCTCTTCTGTCAGTTCGAGGAGTGTCTCTCTGGTCCCGTCGGTGATTTCGATCCCGGTAAAGATACCGAGTGGAATCTCGGCACTCGACTGCGTGGAGTGGCCGGCGACCTCGCCGATTTCACCGTAGGCATCGGTGAGGACTTTCCCGATGTTGATCCGGATATCTTTCGATCGAGCCGAGAGGAAGATCGTCTCTTCGGCGACACCGAACACGGCCGTCGTGGTCACACCCTCGAGATTGAGGAGGTGGTTCGCCGCCTGTGACAGCGCTTCTCTGTCGCGGACGAACCCGGCGTTCGAGACCAGATGACTCCCTTGGACGTCACGATTCGCGATCGCCTCCGCGAGCACGTCCAGCGTCTCGGGCGACATGGACGGTGATTCCACCTGCTCCAGGGTGTCGTGATTCGCGAACGGATAGAGGTACGCGGCGGCGGTGAGGTCGGCCGGAGTCGTGTCGCGTTTGAAGTCGAGCGTCTCGGCCCTGATACCGTACAGGAGTGCCGTGGCGACCTCCTCGGAGACGTTCAGGTCGAACTCCTGGATGTACTTCGTCATGATCGTCGACGTCGAGGTCATGCTCGGTCTGACGTCGGCGAACGTCGGGTCGGCTTCCGTGTCGGCGTCGTGGTGGTCGATCACGATGTCGATCGGGCGGTCGATGCCGGGCTGGCCGGTGTGATCGACGAGGGCGACGGTATCGTACGGCGTCTCGTCGGCGACGTCTTCCCAGAGGTGTAACTCGATTCCGAGCAGATTCACGAACGCTCGATTCTCCTGGTGGCCCAGGTCTCCGAAGTAGATGATGTCGGAGTCGACGTCCCGGTTCTCGGCGATAGCCTGCAACGCGGCAGCGCTCGCGATCGAGTCCGGATCCGGATTGTTCTTCGTGACGATGGCGAGCCGATCCGTCGTCTCGTCGATGATCGAGGCGAGCGTCTGGGCGTTGTGTTCGAGTTCGCCTGATTCGAGGGCACGAAGGGCCGAATCCGCGATCACTGCGGAGGGGTTGATCACGACGTCGGCGCCGAGCTCGGCGAGTTCGTCACCGGAAACGGGGTCGCTCGCACGGGCGATGACGAACTGTTCGGTGTCGGTGCTTCGGACGTGCTCGACGGCAGCCTCGTTCGACTCCACGTCGGAGGCGAGGATCAGGACGACGTCGCGGTCCTCGATCAGTTCGACGATCTCCGGCTCGCTGATGTCGGCGACTCGTGCGTCCAGATCCTGGTCTCTGAGCGATTCGACCCGGCTCTCGTCCTGGTCGATGATCCGGACGTCTTTCCCCTGCTCGACGAGTTCCTCCGCGACCGCATACCCCACGCTCCCACAGCCGAGTATGGCGTAACTCGACGTCGAGGAGATGGATGCCCCCGAGTTCATTGGGCGTGTGGTCGGGGTCGCTACACTTAACCCTCCCGGAGCGTCCGACACCGCCCGTCAGCACCGCATTCGGCCGATTGTGGTCGTAGAATCGATCTTTCGAAATCAGTGAGTGTCGAGATCCTGTGTCAGTTCGACTGGCTGTCGAGATTTCCCATTCCCTACTCTCTTTCATCATCGTTTCGTTGGCTCGACCTGGGCCAGTCTGGTGATCCTTCACACGCGACCGCCCAAGGGAAATGTATTTCAATACCCGGCGGAAAGTCGTTGGCGTAGGGCCGGTAGCTCAGTTAGGCAGAGCGTCTGACTCTTAATCAGACGGTCGCGTGTTCAAATCGCGCCCGGCCCGTTTTTGCGAGGAACGGACGTGACGAGCAAAGCGGCCACCAGCGATTTGAATGCAGGGAGGTCGGGCGCAACGGAGTGAGCACGTCCGACCGTGTGTTCAAATCGCGCCCGGCCCGTTTTCTGAACGACGGATTACAGGTCAGATCGGTGGCGGCTGAACTGCCTGTATCTACCAATTAGGGCCAGTAGACGATTCGAGGGATTCGGATGCAGAATACGAGGTAAAGTGCACCGTAACAACGTGTGAAAAGGGGAGAAAGGAACCACCGACCGCCTTTGCTTTCAGAGACGGCTGGGTCCAGTAGTGACGAATGAATCAATTGGTTCGCCGGCGTACCTGACGATATGGAAAACGACCCACTCGACAATCTCGACAGGCGCATCCTGCACCTGTTACAGTTGGACGCCCGCGGGGCCTCCGATACGGACATCGCTGATGAAACGGACGTTACCGGAACGACCATCCACAACCGAATCACGCAACTGGAGGAGCAGGGTATTATCACCGGCTACAATCCGGAACTCGACTACGAGCAGGCGGGGTATCCGATGCAAGTGTTGTTCATCTGCTCGACGGACCTCTCTCGCCGGTCGGAGATGGCCGAGGAAGCCCTCGAAGTTAGGGGTGTCGTCAACGTCCGCGAAATGCTGTCCGGCGAGGAAAACCTCCACGTGGAGGTCGTCGCCGAATCGACCTCTGAGGTTGAGGAGAGTACCGACCAGTTAGACGCGCTCGGCCTCCGAATCGTGAGTAGCAACATTCTGGCGGAAGAACACATCCAGCCATGGAATCACTTCCATCAGAAGTTTGCCGGTGAGGATTCTGATGCGGCCGAGGAAATCGGTTCGTCCGAGGAGTAGTCACGGTCGGGAGGGATCGTAATTGTCGGAGTCCCGACTCGTACTGAATTTGGCATGACTGTCCCCTCCATTGTGCTTGGGAAAGTCAAGTAAATGCCTCTCCTGGTTTGTATTATCAAATATATAAACTTATCACTAAAAAGAGGTTAAGGGTGTTCGGCCCAGACTATGGGGTGATGGAAGCACGAACAAAATCAGAGATGAACGAGATCTTTTCCCTGTTGAGGCATCCGTACCGGCGCTACGTCTTGTATCACCTGACCCGGGAGTCCGAGACCGTGGACTTCGACACGCTGACTGCTTCACTCGCCAACTGGGACGCTGGTCAATCTGAGGAGAGTAGAAACATCAGTAGTACGACCATCGAGGTGCAACTCCGTCATATGCACCTCCCGAAACTCGCTGATGCTGGCCTCATCACGTTCGGTCAGGATGGTCAATCGATCGAGTTCGACGGCATAAATGGTCTCAGCCAGTTCATCGACCAGGCGGCACGTATCGACGGCCATGCTCCGCCCGCCGCGGGCGATTGAGCACAGAAACTCGGCCACACCTGTTCTGTCCACGACGCCAAACTAGCGAGATACTATGACACAAGCCCACGACGACGAAATCGTCCACCGAGAATTGAACACAGACAGAGCGGAGCCGGCTGTTGCGATTGCGGAAGTTGTCGCTGAGCTCGAGGGGAAACAACCGGACGAATTGACACCGACCTACAACTGTATCGACGGGGTGATATCGAAGCTGTATTCGAATCCGCCATCACCAGCGGCACAGATAACTGTCGAATTCACGTACAGCGGCTACCGCATTACCGTCGAGCAGAGTGGCGCCGCGGAGTTCGTCCAGGTTACGTAACTACCGACAGCCAAATCTCTGACACCGGTAGTGGGTCCATGCTCGATTGGACGAGGGCATCGGTCAACTTGCAATCCTTCCTACCGGCCGCGCCCGGCTCGTTTTCCTGCGACTAACCTGAGTGGTGAACACCACCCGTAGCGGCGAGACCCACAGTCGTTCGTATGAGGAGTCCGACCGGTGATGGCCGTGATGTGCAAGCACCACCGGCTACCCGGCGGCTGGCGTGCGTGGTGCTGTCATGTGCACAGCATTCGGAGAGGACGACGTCGGAAAGTCCGTCGTGAACGCGAGTGGTGAGGAGATCGGGATGGTGACGGCCGTCGAGCACGGGACGGCCCACGTCACACCCGATCCGGGAGTTACAGACAGCATCAAGGCTGCACTCGGGTGGGAAGGGACCGGCGAAAACGCGTATCCATTGCAGGAGGAATCGGTCGAACGTGTCACTGGCGACGAGATACGACTCAGCGGCGACCTACACGACGAGACAGTATCCGGTGGTGCGATGGACACTGGTCGTGAGGCTGGACACGACAGGGGCGTGTCGAGTACAGAGATGGGATCGACGGACACACCAGCCGACCGACGGGACGGCAGCGCGGGTCGGAGTGATACGCAAGGGCACGACGACGAGGCTACAGGGCTGAGTGGGACGGGGGCTGCCGGTGACGACGAGAGCACCATCCCTGACCGTGACGCCACCGGTCGCGTTGGCGAGTCCGATGGGCTGGACGAACCAGCCGACCGGTCGATGGACGACTCAGCGGGCGCCGGGCCGGAATTTTCAGAGCCCGACCGAGCGGGGCGGGGTCGTAGTTCGTCACCTGAGCGCAGCCGGGACGAAGGCGAAGCGATGGACCCTGCCGTCGGCGACGGGGATCGAACCGGTGGGACAGACGACGAACTAACCGATGCCGACCGGGATATTCACGACCGAGACCGGGACACCGGTCGGGGCGACCAGGACAGTGATATGGACGCGGGGCTGGCCGATCTCGACAGCGATTCTGATCAGGGGAATTCCGATAGCGATTCGGACTCCGACACGGATCGCGAACTCCGCGATCGAGATTCGGATACGGACACTGATCAGGACTGATTTCGGGCAAGAGAACTGTCGCGTTGGCCCAGTAACTCTCGATACTCAGGAGTCCGGCGCCCCGAACGTTTCGCCCTCCCGGTCGTCCGCTCGCATTCGTCGGACGGTGGCGCGTCCGTTGCTCGCGTCGTACCCGAAGTAGACGTCGTTCGCGTACGCCTCGGCGACCGACGCTGCGCGGGCGAGTGCGTCGATATCGACGTCGACTGCGTAGAGTTCGATGCTGAACGGCGTTTCGAGGGCACTATCGAACCCTTTCGCGAGTGACTCGAGCCAGTACGTGGTTTCGTAGGCCGTATCGTACAGCGGGACGACGAACTCGTCGACGTCCGGTTCGATCGCTTCCAGATCCAGCCCGGAGCGCTCGTAGAGGTGGCCCGGATAGGGGTCAGGGTAGAGCGTGAGGTACACCCGACCGGGGATTCGCGCCGTCGCCTCGGCGACGAACGACGTGATGACGTCCGATCGCCACGCACCCCAGTCGTCGATGTCGCTCTCCTGGAACCGTTCTCGACAGACTGAGCAGTGACAGTATTCACCGCGTGGGAACCCCACGTCGTCGAGTCGGACGTCCTCGTTCGCGTCGACGCAGTCGTCGATGATCTCCAGCAGTCCGTCCCTGTACTCGGTTCGCGACGGGCAAATAGCGGCCCAGTCGAAGTACGGTTGCTCGCGAGTCGCCCGATTCCCCTCGTCGTCGACTGCGACGAGCGACGGCTCGGCGTCGGCGGCGGCGTTGTCACCGAAACAGGACACCATGTTCACGGCACTCGCGAGCGGCTCGGCTGACCGGCCGGTTACGTCCTTAACCTCGTAAAATGCGCGATCGAACTCGTTCCACGCGACCTCAGATTCGTTTCGAGTGACGACGCCGACCATGCGTCGCCCTTCGTCCGCTGCGTGTTAAGGCGTTCGTTCACCGGTCCGGTAAGTGGGGAAACCGGTCGTTTTCGATTGACTGTGCCGAATCAGGCCGTTTCCGCCTGCGGGTCTGGTTCGTACTCGACGGTGTCGGGGGTGACACTGCTGTAGAGCTTCCAGACGACGACGATAGCGACCAGCGCGAGCGCGAACTTCATCGTTCGAGACATACACGATAGCTAGGTTGCGCTCCTTATTAACTCTTTTGGAGAAATATATTCGATGAGAAATTAGGGTTCGATAAGTGACGCGATCTCGTCGCGAACGATCCGTTCACAGTAGACGCATCGGACCCCGTCGGCGAGCACGTCGAAGCGTGAGGTGACCGGTTCGTCCGCTGCAGTGATACACCCGGCGTTGGGGCACGAGAGGATCCCCTCGACGGTGTCCGGTCGTTCGACCCGGTGTTTCTCGACGACGTCGTACTCGCGAACGATGTTGATCGTCGCCTCGGGTGCGATCAGCGAGAGGACATCGACTTCGTCCTGGCTCAATTCGCGCCCTTCAACTTTCACGATGTCCTTCGTCGCGAGTCGATCCGACGGGACGTTCATCCCGACGGATACTTCCTCGCCGTCGGAACCGTCGATTCCGAGAATTGCCAGGACGTTCAACGCCTGTCCGGCGTGGACGTGGTCGATGACGGTACCGTTTCGGATCTTGCTCACGCGGAGCTTGTGGTTCTCACTCATCGTCCTCACCCAGCAGGAGGTCTAACAGCGCCATACGAACCGGGACGCCGTTGTGGGCCTGTTCGAAGTACGTCGCGTGCTCCGTCGCGTCGACGTCCGGCGCGATTTCGTCGACTCGCGGGAGCGGGTGCATCACGGTCAGATCGTCGCTGGCAGCGTCGAGCGTCTCGGCGGTGATGCAGTACTCGCCTGCGACCTTCTGGTACTCGTTCTCGTCGGGGAAGCGTTCTCGCTGAATCCTGGTGACGTAGAGGACGTCCAGTTCGGCCAACACCGGATCGAGCGACTCGTGTTCTTTCAGGGACGCGCCTTCCTGGTGGAGGTCGAAGACGACCTCTCGTGGGAGTTGTAGACTCTCGGGACTGATGAAGTGCTGTCGAGTACCGAAGTTCGAGAGGGCGTATGCGAGTGAGTGGACGGTCCGTCCGTACTTCAGGTCGCCCATGATCCCGATAGTCAGGTCGTCCAGCCCCGCCGTTTCCCTGATCGTGTACAGATCGAGGAGCGTCTGTGTCGGGTGGTGGCCCGCGCCGTCTCCGGCGTTGATGACCGGAACGTCGACGTACTCACTCGCCAGTTTTGCCGCACCCTGTCTCGGGTGGCGCAACACGATGGCGTCGGTGTAGCCTTCGATGACGCGAACGGTATCGGCCAGGCTTTCTCCCTTCGTGATACTGGAGGAGTCGACGGCACCCATATCGACGACGTCGCCACCGAGACGCTTCATCGCCGTCTCGAAACTCATCTTCGTCCGCGTACTCGGTTCGAAGAACAGCAGGCCGAGCAGCGTGTCGCTGTACTCCCCTGCGAGTGCCGATCCGTCCCCATCCAGTTCGCTTGCACGGTCGAGGACGGTTTCGATATCCTCGCGGGATAGTTGTTTACTCGTGAGAATATTGCCGTGTCGCATCTACCCCATCTGCGTGGGGGGTCCCCTTCAATCTCCCCATCCGAGACGCGGCGCTGGCCGACAGTCACAGGAACCAACCGGTTCTGTCGAGCGGTCGACCGCCTCGTACCCGTTCCGTCGCGAATCAGGACGGATACCGGGAGAAGGCAAAGAGTTATCACCGCTGTAGCGCAATTCTCCACAGGTACATGGCTGGGCGGTTAGAAACCGGTATCGACGTTCTCGACAGGAAGCTCGATGGTGGGTTACCACCGGGGTGTATCGTCGCCTACACGGCTTCGCCAGCCAGCCAATCGGAACTGCTCCTCTACGAACTGACGGCCGCTCGTGGCACGCTATACATTTCGACGGAGCGATCCGACGACGCGATTCGTCACTGCCTCGACGC
Source organism: Halovivax asiaticus JCM 14624 (assembly GCF_000337515.1). Classification (GTDB taxonomy): domain Archaea; phylum Halobacteriota; class Halobacteria; order Halobacteriales; family Natrialbaceae; genus Halovivax; species Halovivax asiaticus. The sequence continues at coordinate 95,104 of NZ_AOIQ01000006.1, read as the reverse complement.
CTCACAGGCACGCGTCGGGAGTCCGACGATCAGACAGATCACTGGCGACGATCCGATCACCGATGCCCGTCGGCTCGTCGGTGCGCTCCCGGACGGCGCGAATCTGATCATCGATACGATGGACGTCCTGGAAGAGACGGGAATCGACGATTATCGCGTCTTCCTGAACGAACTCAAGAGCCAGATGCTCGAAACGGGAAGTATCGCCGTCCTCCACTGCCTGAAACGCGAGACGATCCCGACCAACCGGTCGGCGACGCTCCACATGGCTGACGCCGTCTTCGATCTGGAGACGAATATCGGGGCGGCGGAGCTAGAGAACTTCCTCACGATCCCGAAGTTCAGAGCCGGCGGCGCGCCAACCGAACGGATCAAACTGGAGATGGCCGAACAGATGGCGATCGACACGAGCCGCGACATCGCCTGAAGAGCGGTGTATCGGTTCGATCGAATCGGCACGCTGTGAGTCGGTCGCTATTTCGCCGGATTATCGACACTGTTTCCGCCGCTACGGACTACTGAGAGAGCGGGAGAATTGAACGGACGCTCTTACTCGTCGTCGGCTTCGAGTTCTTCGACGAGTTCGTCTGCGTCGACGTCAGCGTCTTCGAGCGCGTCTTCGAGGCCATCTTCACCGCCGCCCATGCCACCCATGCCGCCCATCATGCCCGGCATGCCCATGCCGCCGCTGCCGTCGATGATGTCCTGCACGATGACGCGGTCGACGCCGACCTTGTCGATGACGTCCTGGGCGATCTGCTGTTTGGAGAACATCCACTGCTGGTTCATCGTCAGCTGTGGCGTGGACTCGACGTACAGCGTCTCCTTCTCGACGACTTCGGTCTCGTACTCGGGTTCGGCATCTTCGTCTTCCTCGTCTTCGTCGGGCTCGACGAGAACCTCCTCTTCGACTTCGTCGGTCTCGATGTGGACCTCGGGCTCGACGTCGATGTACATCTCGAAGAGGCCAGCCGCCTGCTGGAGGCGATCCTCGACTTCGTCGAGCACCTCGTAATCGTACTCGACATCCTCACCCGCGAGCGGGTGGTTGAAGTCGACGCGGGCGCGGCCGCCGACGATCGTCTCGAGGAAGCCCTGGCGACCGTCGAGTTCGATTTGTGCGCCGGGATAGCGGTCGTCTTCGCCGATCTTCTCGGCACTGACGGTCTCGACGTCGTCCGGGTCGTACTCGCCGAAGGCCTCTTCGGCGGGGACGGTCACGGTTCCGCTGTCGCCGACTTCGCTGCCGCGAATCGCGTCCTCGACGCTCTCGAAGATGTGTCCCTCGCCGACGACGATCGTCCGCGGATTGAACTCTCGACCCTGATCCGCGACGCCTTCTTCTTCGGCGACCTCCTGGTCGGTCGTGTCGACGAGCTGGTCGTCCTCGACCGTGCGGGCGGTGTAGGCGATCTCGATAAAGTCGCCGTCCTGTAACCCACTCTCGGGCGTAGACTCGTCTGTGTCGGCCGTTTCCGTGTCTGCGTCATCTACCGGGGTCTCAGCCTCGGACTCAGCTTCATCGGTCATACGTTGTACGTTTCCCCGTCCACATTTAAGGACGACGTTTTGTCGCGGGGTCGACCGCCTGGGCACGCCTCGGGAGGCGATCGATTCGGGACCGGAACGTTGGGACGGACATTGGCCTCGGCTCGGTCGGTGTCGAGGACGAAACGACCGATTCTTCCCGTCGACAGTCGTGCGGGTACGTATGTACGAGGTCGAGGTGAAGGTACCTGCCGATCACGAGCGTGTTCGAGAGCGTCTCGAGCGGGTGGAGGCCAACCTGCGTCGATCGGTGACCCAAGTTGACGTGTACTACGACGCGCCCCATCGGACGTTCGCCGAAACGGACGAGGCGCTTCGCATTCGGCGCGAACGGGACGGGGGCGACGAGCAGGTGAAGGTGACCTATAAGGGGCCACTCGTCGACGAGGATTCGAAGACGAGAGAGGAGTTCGAGACGTCAGTCGGGGACGAGTCGGCGATCGAGGGGATTCTCGACCGCCTCGGGTTTACCGAAGCCGCCACCGTCCGGAAGGACCGACGTATGTACGCGCTTGACGGCTACACCGTGACACTCGACGACGTCGAGGGTGTGGGCCAGTACGTGGAAGTGGAACAGGAGACGAGTGAGGGGGACGTCGACGCCGTCCGTCGCGGGGCATTCGAGGTAGTAGAGCACCTCGGTCTCGATCCTGACGATCAGGTCCGGACGTCCTATCTCGGTCTCCTTCTGGACAAGTCGAACGACTCCGCGTGACGTGGATCGGCTAAACCGACCTGGGGTGGATCGACTGACCCGCCGCGACGTTGCTCGATTGAATCTCGTGATAATGGTCACTAAACCATCGTGACGCCGTTCGATCGAACCCACTCGGAGTAATGCGGGGAGCGGTATTCATTTTCGCAAGTTATAGGACCGGGCCGGCGTAATTCGACCTCAATGACCGATCGGAACATCCGCGTCGAACCGTTCGAGCGACGAGCGGTAAACGATCAGGAGATCGAAATCGTCGAACGAAAGGGCATCGGCCATCCGGACTCGATCTGTGACGGCATCGCCGAACACGTCTCGCAGGCGCTCGCGCAGACGTATCTCGACCGTGTCGGAACGGTGCTTCACTTCAACACGGACGAGACACAGCTCGTCGCTGGCGAGGCGGCGCCTGCCTTCGGCGGCGGGGAAGTCGTCGACCCGATCTACTTGCTGATCGTCGGTCGGGCCACGAAACACTATGACGGCCAGACGATCCCGACTGAAGCGATCGCCCTGCGAGCAGCGCGCGAGTATCTGGCCGAAACGATCCCTGAACTCACGTTCGGCGAGGACATCGTCGTCGACGTCAAACTCGGCGAGGGGAGTGGTGATCTGCAGTCTGTCTTCGGTGAGGACGACGTCAGCGTCCCGATGGCCAACGACACGAGCTACGGTGTCGGCCACGCGCCGCTCTCGGAGACCGAAGAGATCGTTCGTGAGGCCGAGCGCCGACTCAACGGTCCGTACTCCGCCGACCATCCGGAACTTGGCACCGACGTGAAGATCATGGGCAAGCGCGAGGGCGACGAGATCGACGTGACGGTCGCCGCCGCGATGATCGACGAGCACATCCAGGACATGGACGCCTACCGCGACGCCGTCGAGGATGTCCGGGCGTTCGTCGCCGACGTGGCCGCCGAACACACCGATCGAACGGTTCGCGTTCACGTCAACACGGCCGACGACTACGACGCCGGCTCGATCTACCTGACGGTGACAGGCACCTCCGCGGAGCAGGGTGACGACGGGTCCGTCGGTCGAGGGAACCGGGCGAACGGCCTCATCACCCCGAACCGATCGATGTCGATGGAGGCGACGAGCGGGAAGAACCCCGTCAATCACATCGGGAAGATCTACAACCTGCTCTCGACGCAGATCGCACAGGCGACGGTCGCCGAGGTCGACGGCGTCCGCGACCTCCGTGTCCGTCTACTGAGCCAGATCGGCCGGCCGATCGATCACCCTCACGTCGCCGACGTCCACGTCGTCACCGAGGACGGCGTATCGATCGAGGCTGTCGAAGACGAGGTCACCGCGATCGTCGACCGCGAGCTGGGCGCCGTCACCGATCTCACGCGCCGCGTGATCGAGGGCGAACTGACCACGTTCTAAGGCGGATCGAACGTTCTCGATCAGGTAGCACGTTCCAAGTCTGATAGCGCATTCTCAGTCTGTTCGCTCGCTGCCGTCACGGACCCGTCGGTTGGCGCTCTTTCGCCGTGGCTCGGGTCCCGGTCGCGATAACAACCCCCTTATATGGCCGAGCAGCTATCGGGAGCCATGCATCCGCCGGGAGCCGACACCGTGCTCGTCCGTCATGGCGATCTCAATACCAAGAGCACGTCCGTCAAGCGCTACATGGAGGGGCTGCTCGTCGAGCACCTGGAGGCGCTCGTGGCGGATCGATCGGTTCCGGGTACCGTGGTCCGCGTGTGGAACCGGCCACGGATCGAGACGACCGAAGCGACCATCGACGCGGCGGTTGACGCTGCGACCGACGCGTTCGGTGTCGTCTCTGCGAGTCCGTGTCTGACGGTGGAGCCGGAGCTTTCGGTGATCACGGACACGCTCGCGAACATCGCACCGGCGGTCTACGACGGTGGGAGTTTCGCCGTCGACGCGCGACGCGCGGACAAGAACCTTCCGTTCACCAGTCAGGCCGTCGCGGAGGCTGGCGGGACGGCGATCTGGGAGGCGGTCGAATCGTCGTTCGAACCAACCGTCGATCTCGACGATCCGGACCACACGTTCGGTGTCGAGGTCCGCAGCGAGACGGCTTACATCTACACTGACTCCGTCGCCGGCCCCGGCGGCCTTCCGCTTGGCTCACAGGCGCCTATGGTCGCGCTGGTGAGCGGCGGGATCGATTCGCCGGTCGCGGCCTACGAACTGATGCGACGTGGCAGTCCCGTGATTCCGGTCTACGTCGATCTGGGCGAGTACGGCGGGCCGGATCACGAAGCGCGCGCCGTCGAGACCGTTCGCACGCTGGCGTCGTTCGCTCCCGACCACGACCTCTCGGTCTACCGTGTCCCCGGTGGCGAGACCGTCTCCCACCTCGCCGAGACCATGGAACAGGGACGCATGCTGTCGCTCCGTCGCTTTTTCTATCGTATCGCCGAAACGATTGCCGCGGACACCGGCGCACAGGGGATCGTCACGGGCGAGGCCCTGGGCCAGAAGTCGAGCCAGACTGCCCAGAATCTGGCGGTTACCAGCCGGGCGACCGACCTCCCCATCCACCGGCCGCTGCTCACGATGGACAAACAGGAGATCGTCGAACGCGCCCGCGAGATCGGTACCTATCACGACTCGACGATCCCGGCCGGGTGCAATCGAATTGCGCCCGACCGCGTAGAGACCAACGGTCGAATCGATCCGCTTCTGGCAGTCGAACCCACCGATCTGTTCGAGCGCGCCGACGCGGCCGCGGCCGACGCGACGCTCGTTTCACTCCGCGAGTAGATACTCGATCGCCGCGACCATGGGCGATGAGTCTGATCGTAACAGCGCCAGGCGAGAAGTGAGCGCCAAGCCGAAACCACCAATACTGCTCCCCCGTACGCTGTGAACGTGACCCGGGTCTGTTTCGTCGGCGACGAGGACGTGACGTTGCGGTACGAGCTCCTCTCACGAGAAACGTCTCGAGACGCCCTGTCGACGTACGATCTTCACCGGCCGTTCGAGAATTCGATCGCCGTCGATACGGTGAGTCTCGGTGCGGCGATCTCGCTGTGCAACGATCTACAGTGGTACGTCGTACGGTTCGTCGACACGGTCCTCGTCCAGGATCCGAGCGTCAGCGAGACGGAGTGGCTCTCGCGCCCGCTCGCTCGTGCGCTGCGCAACGACGAGATTGCGTCGACCGAGACGGGCGAGTACCTGAAGGTCTACGGCGTCGAGTTCCCCGAGGATCGACGGGAACGCGAGCGAGCCGAGGGGCCACCGGCTGGCGTCGACCCGGACCTGGTGGACGGACTGACTGGAGGCGATCTAGTGGGTACGACGACCGACCAGCCGGATGAGGAGACCGTCCACGAGCCGGCCGGCGGGGCATCCGGCCCGGACGGCGCGACCGACCGCCCGGACGAACCGGCAGATCGAGGCCGTCTCGTCGAACCGCTGTACGTCAGCCGAACGGACGGCGAGATTCCCGAGTACGATCTCCGTGACGTCTCCGAGACGGTCGTCGTTCGACTGACCGAAGACGAGTACGCGCCCTGAGGGCCGTGTCGGCGCCCGGATCGAGACTGTTCGCGTCGGTCAGAAGCCGATCGCCTGTCCGTCTTTTCTGGGCTCGCTGGCGCCGGCGAGGCTGCCATTACGGTGACGAACAAGTTGTGCGCCACCGAACTGAACTGGTGGCAGGACGCGAACGTCGTGGCCACGTCTGGCGAGTGCCGCAGCCTTCGGCAGGCGTTCTTCGACGCCGAGCGTGCCATCCTCGCGGACGCGCCAGCGTGGTGCGTCGAGCGCTTCCTGCAAGCCCATGTCGTAGTCGACCACGTTCGAAACGACCTGTACGTGGCCCTGCGGTTGCATGTAGCCACCCATGACGCCGAACGCGGCCCAGTCGTCTTCGTCGAACTTCGCGAGCGCTGGAACGAGCGTGTGGAACGGCCGTTTGCCCGGTTCCAGGCTGTTCGGATGGTCGGGATCGAGCGAGAACGACGCGCCCCGGTTCTGGAGCGCGATTCCCGTGTCGCCCGCGACGAGGCCGGAGCCGAAGCCGGCAAACCGGGAATTGATGAACGAGACGAGGTTACCGGCCTCGTCGCCGACGGTGAGGAGGACGGTGTCGGCGTCCTCGGCGTTCGCGTTCGGGACGCCGATGTCCGGATCCGCGATGGGAGCCTGGCCGATCGCTTCGGCGCGCGTCCGGGCATACGATTTCGAACCGAGCGGCGGGATCGATTCGTACTCGGGATCGGTGATGTAGTGGTGTCCGTCCACGAACGCGAGTTTCATCGCCTCGGCGAACGCGTGGACACGATCGGCCGACTCGTAGGGGTGATCGCCGGCGCCGATTTCGTCGGCGATGTTGAGCGCTTCCAGGGCGATGAGGCCCTGATTGTTCGGGGGAAGTTCGAAGATCTCAGCCCCGTTGTAGGTCGTACTGATGGGGTCGACGAATTCGGGTTCGAACGAGGCCAGATCGTCGACGGTCAGGAAGCCGCCAGCGTCCTGGACCTCGCTCGCGATCGACTCTGCGATCTCGCCCTCGTAGAGGACGTCTGCCCCCTCGTCGGCGATTCGTTGCATGGTGTCGCCGAGTCGAGGCAGAGTGACCGTCTGACCCGGCTCGGGCGCGTCACCGTCGAACAGGTAGGCCTCGCGGGCATGCTCGTCGGTGAAGAGGTCTTCGGCGCCCTGCCAGTAGTAGGAGATGACTTCCGAGACCGGATACCCCGCCGTCGCGTAGTGGATGGCTGGTTGCAGTGCGTCGGCCAGGGATTTGTCGCCGAACGCGTCGATCGTCGCCTCCCAGCCGCGCGCCGTTCCGGGGACGGTGACGGCGTGTGGGCCGAGAAACGGCATCTCGACGTCGTCGGGATCGGAGACATCGTCGACGGCGTACCCGCGAGCGTCCGGGTAAAACGACGACCGTTGGTCCGGATCAGCCTCCGAGACGGCCGTCCGAACGGTATCGATCGTCGCGTCAGCGGGTGCGCCACCGCAAGAGCGTATCGCCCCGACGTCGCCGTCGGCGGTTCGGTAGAGAGCGAAGATGTCACCGCCGAGTCCCGTCGAGGTCGGTTCGACGACGTTGAGCGCCGCGGCGGTCGCAACGGCGGCGTCGAATGCATTTCCCCCCTTCTTGAGGAGATCGATCCCCGCCTGTGCAGCGAGCGGTTGACTCGTCGCGACGAGTCCCCGATTCGCGCGGACCGTCGATTGCCGAGAGGTGAATCGATCCAGATCGTAGTCCATGCTACAACGTGCCACTCGGCGGGGCAAAAAACGCCCTTTCCCGGCAGCCGAGGGAGGGTACCAGAGACACGGGCTGGTCGAACGGTCAATCGTCCATTCCCCGTCGCAACGTTGACGGTTGTTCACTCCTGAGTGTCGCCAATGGCGGACGAGGCTCGATTACCGGGCGTCGAGACGGGGAGGGGAGAGAAGTCGATCGTTCTCCACGTCGACGCGGACTGTTTCTACGCCGCCTGTGAACGCCTCCGTGAACCGGCCCTTTGCGGTGAACCGGTCGTCGTGGGGATGGGCTACGAGCCTGGTGAATCCATCGGTGCCGTCGCGACGGCAAGTTACGAAGCCCGGGAGTTCGGCGTCGAGAGTGCGATGGCGATCAGCCAGGCTGTCGAGCGCTTGCCCAGACGAGCCAAGGCCGACTCAGACGACGCCCTCGAACGGTCGGAGACGGGTTTCTATCGGCCGGTCGACATCGAGTACTACGAGTCGGTGAGCGAGGACGTCCAGGCAATCCTCCACGAGAGCGCCGACGTCGTGCGGGAGGTGAGCATCGACGAAGCCTATCTCGACGTCACCGACCGAACCGAGTGGGCGGTCGCCGAGGGCTTCGCCAGGCACGTCAAAGAACGGATCCAACGCGAGGTTGGCGTCGTCGTCAGTATCGGCGTCGCGCCGTCGATGAGCGCCGCCAAGATTGCGAGCGATCACGACAAACCGGACGGTCTCACCGTCGTCGAGCCCGGCGACGTCAGCGACTTTCTCGCCCCGCTCGACGTCGCCGAACTGCACGGCGTCGGCCCGGTGACCGCCCGAGAGCTGCGGTCGATGGGGCTCGAAACTGCAGGTGACGTCGCCGACACGGATCCCACGGAACTCGAAGATCAGTTCGGCGAACGGGGCCGCGAACTCGTCGAGTACGCGCGGGGCGAAGACGACCGGCCGGTCACGCCGCGCGGGCTCCCGAAGAGTTTCTCGCGAGAGTCGGCGTTCGCCTCTCCCGTCACAGACTGGGAACGGAAACGAGAGACGCTGGAGACGCTCGCCGCGGCCGTCGCCGATCGGGCCACGCGTGAAGGCGCCCTTTATCGCACCGTCGGTGTCAAAGCCGTCTTGCCACCGTACGACGTCAACACGCGCGAACGGTCACTCTCCGGTCCAATCGACGACGTCGACCTCGTCGTCGACATCGCCCGTGACCTCTTCACCGAGTTCGCCGACGATCGCGTCCGCAAACTCGGTGTCAAGGTGGCGAATCTCGAGTTCGGCGCCGCCGACCAGGCAAAACTCGACGGGTGGGAAGATGCAACCGGTTCACCACCTGATTCTCCAGCCTTGTCACCCCCTGATGACCGCGCTTCGACACCGTCCGATGCGACTGCCGGGTCGGTCTCGAGTGAAGAGCCGGTTGGGGAGCACGCTGCCGGGCAACGGACGCTGGACGAACTCGACACGTTACCTGCTGGCTCTGGTGGGCGTGCCTCCCGATCGTCCAGTGACGAGACGACCGACGACGATGTCGCCGCACCCGGCACGGCCGGAGACACGAGCTCGTCGACCACTACAGACGATGCCACTCTCCTCACCCTGACTGACTTCGGTTCGTCGGCAGACGCGGAGCGCGTCACACCCGATGAGGGGTGGGCACATCGGAAGAGCCCTGTCCGTCCACCTATGGAGCGGGTAGATCCGGCACAGACGACGATGTGGGACTTTCTCGACGAGAATCCCCCATAATCAGTATCGGTTGTGTCTGATCAATCGGCCGTAACGCTAAACCGGGTGGGCCGAGGAGAATCGGCAGACGACGACCGAACAGCAGAATTATACGGAGAGGATATGAATGTCTTACTACCGACCAGTCGAGTGACGCCATGACCGAAGACTTCTACGATCTTCTCGACGTTCCGCCCGACGCCTCGCAGGACGAGATCAAAGCTGCGTTTCGAGAGCAGGTACGAATCTATCACCCCGATCTGAACGACGACGAGCGCGCTCGGGCGCAGTTCACTGCCCTCAAGACGGCGTACGACGTGCTCGGCGATCCGGTCGAGCGGCGCGCATACGATCGACTCGGCCACCTCGATTACGTCGCCAAACGCACGTCCGGGTTGCCGTCGCCCGACAAGTGGTCCGCCCCCTCCGATGACGCGTCGGCCGACGAGTCGGAGGCCGACGATGGCTCGACCGTCACGAGTGAAACGGGTTCGTGGAGTGCCCAGGGGAAGACGACAAGTGCAGCGTCGGGGGCCACGTCGAAGAGCACGACGGACGGTGGCCACGCCCGAACCGAGACAGGAACGACCTGGGGGCCGGACGACGGCACTGCCAGGGGGTCCGGCGCTCCCTCGAGCGGCACCGTCAGACGCTTCCTCCGGTGGTGGCACTCGTTGAATCTCGCCGGTCCGCTGCTTTGGATCGGTACTGCACTGTACGTCTTCGGCCTCGCCCAGTACGGACGCGAAAACGCCGCCGCAATCGAGTCCCTCTGGCATGCGGTCCGGACAGCCGGGACGGACATCGACGCCATCTCGGGAGCACTCACGAGCGATACCCACGGACTGGATCGAGTACTCACGTACATGCAGCACGTGGAACTCGTCACCCCGCCAGTCGCCGGTGGACTGTGGCTCGCGATGCTTTCCGGGACGTTCGTGGCGATCTGCGGGCTTCTCGTCGGCTGGCGCTACCGGACACGCGGTGAACTCCTGGGACCGATCACCATCGACGAGACCATCGTCCTCGCCGTCGCCCTCGGGACGGTGAGTGCCCTCTACGGTGGTGTGCTCCTGGCCAGTGCGCTGCTCCTGCCCCTTCTCTACGGCGTCGTTATCTATCACTCGCGACGCCTTCCCGGCTGGTCGCCGTCGTACGCGTACCTGCTCGCCGTCGCTGCCCCCGTGTGGGGATTACTGGCCGGTTGGCTCGAACTGACCACACTCCCGATCGAGTTGCTCGTCTTCGTCGTGATACCCCTCGTCGGTGCGATGGGCCTCCCGATCAGGTTCGCCGTCCGTCGCCGACTCGGCGTCTGAACGGACCAGTTGTCACCCGACGAGCGTCGCCACACCTTTCGTCTGCCGATAATCCGATTCGTGAATAGACGTCAGCCGGTCGCGCGCAGCGTCGAACAGCGACTCGTCCCAGTGGCGCGGATCGGCGAGTGGAACGACGAGAAACCCACGGCCACGAAGTTCGGTCGCGTGGAGCGTTGCCATCTCGAGGTCGACCCGCGATCGCTGTGTCGTGTACGCTTCGAGGACTTGTGCGGTCGCCTGTTCGCCGACGGATACGAGGATGTGGGCATTGATCGCCCGTAACTCCGCGTCGAAGAAGCGCTCGAGGCGGGCGTACTCCTCGGGTGTCGGCGGTCGGTCGTCCGGAAGGGTGCACATGTGGACGTAGCTGAGAAAGCAGTTGTCGAGTTCCGGATCCGGTCGGTCGCCGGTGAGAAATCCGAGTGTTCGCAGGAGTGACCGGACGCCCGACTCGTCGTCACCGGTGTCGAACGGAACGCCCGATGCGGTCCCACCGTGGCGGCCCGGGTGATCGCCGATGACGTGAAAATCGGCGTTCGGATCGCCGTAGCCGGGAACGGCGGGCTTGGCGTCGGCGTCGCTTCGATCGAACGGCGGCCTGAGGCCGAACGGATTCGACTGACGGTCGCTCAGGTGTTTCACGGCCGTGCGGAGGATGGCTGTCCGGAAAACGATCGTGGTATCGATCGGTCACGCTTCGGACACGGCGTCGCTACCTGGGGGAAGGGGCCATCGCACGCTTCGGGGTCGACAGAGGGAGCCGTCGTTCAGGCCGTCTCGGCTATCGGTGTCCGCTCGTCTTCGAACGCCGTCCGGCACTCTCGGCCACAGAAGTGGAACAGGCTCCCATCGAACCGAAGCGAGAGTCCGTTTTCGGTCACGGTATCGCCGCAGGTGTGACAGGTTAGACTGATCGAGTCCTCGGTGAGAGAGGGGTTCCAGTCTCGTTCCTGGACGAGGTGGACACGGTAGGATTCGATCTGGTCGGCTTCGAGTGCCGAGAGGAGACAGGGCCCGACCTGTTCGCTCGCGAGTGTGCCGATGGCGAGCAGTCGGGCGTCTGAGGTCATGAACACGTGTTCGATGCCGTCGACACTGGCGAGATCGGCCGTGACACAGCCATTCTGTACGGCACACAGCTGAACGTCGATCAGGAGCTCGATGCCGTCGACGAACGACGATCGGTCGATGTCGACGGTGAACCCCTGGATCACGCCGAGTTGCTGGAGGCGATCGATTCGATCCGAGACGGTGGGGGCGGAGACGTCGACCCGATCGGCGATGTCGTTGTACGGGCGTCGGGCATCTTCGAGCAGGAGGGCGACGATTTGGAGGTCTGTTTCGTCCAGGGTTCGCATGACTGAATCTTCGACATCCCACACTTTACATTTTACGATTGTATTCTACCGCGTAAAACACACACAGCTCCTCTCCGGTGGTTCTACGTCAGTATTTCCGTCAGATACACCAGATGGTCTGGTCCAATAGTTGTAGCGAACCAGGTGGGTCAGAACTCAGTTCGCAGCACCGATCGAACGCGTTCGAAGTCCCAGCCACCCATAGACCAGTACGGCGAGGATCGTGATGACCGTGTAGGCAAGCACGACGACCGGGTCGAATCCCATGACGGATTCACGCCCGAAGTACGCGACGAGCAGTCCGAGTATTGGCGTGGCTGTGAGGACGGTTGAAAGCCATCCATCGAACCGGCGGCGGCCGACGATGGCAACGAGGAGGAGCGAACCAATGAACACGAGTGTCACTGCGTACAGCGCGGTCTGCAGCACCTGCGTGTACGACGAAATAACGAGCGGACTGAGGAGGGCCTGCAGGGGAACGAGCACGGTCGCCAGTCCGAGGGCCTGCGGAACCGCTTTCGTCGGGATACGGTGTTCCCAGACCAGGATTGCGCCGATACCGAAGCTACAGAAGATGGCAATCGCCGTCCAGAAGTGCAAGTTGAGTATCGGGATCTCGTAGAGGATGACCGTCCCGGCCCCGAGTGCCACCTGCACGGGGGTCAGGACCAGTCCAATCGTCAGCGCGATCGCGACGGCCCGATCGGTGTCCGTTCGCCAGGCGACGATCGCCGACCCGAGGATGAAGAGGCCGGCGATACCGGCGACGACCCGGTGAATCCACTCGAAGAAACTCGGGAACGTCGCCGGAAACAGGTTCAGGACCCCGCCGTCACAGAGCGGCCAGTTCGCGTCACAGGCCAGCCCGGCGCCCGCGGCTTTCGTCGCAATCCCAAGGAGAATCGTCGCACTCACGAGTGCGAGGGTCGTCACCACCAGCTCCGGCACCCCGAATCGGCCGAATCGATCGGTACCTCCGGTTCCGCCGGTGCGTGTATTCGAGACCACGGTCTTTCGCACGTGGATTGGGACGACGGCTATTTCAATCGTCCGAGTCGGTCCCAGCGCACAGGAATGGACCGAACGGTCCCCAGTCGAGCCCCACGATGAGTGGACGCTTCACGACGATTCGACCACGGACTGGGACTGCTCGAATGGGTGCCGTCCACCGTGTCGAACGGTGGCAGGCTCGAAGAACGTGTTGTGTCGTGGGACCGGTCAGATAACCGTTTTACACGTGCTTGCTCGATACGCTGTTGTAGATCGATTCGCTCAGACGGCACTCAGGTCGTTTTCGTCGAGCAATAACGACGCACACAGGGCATCGACGTCCTCGTTTGCGAGGATCTGTCGCTGTCGTTCCGCGCCGCTATCGGCCTCGTAGACGCGTCGGAGGCCGTCGACGTCGAGGCGTTCGCACTCCCGGTCCACGAGTTCACCGAGGCCGATTTCGTTGTTCATATCGCGCGTCATGAGCGTCGCCTCGTGGCCGTGGCGCATGGCTCGCCACTTGTTCTCGTCTAACAGTTCGCGTCGCTGCACGTGTGCGTAGCCACGCTCACCATCGTCGTACGCGTCCGCGAGCTCGCAGACGAGTGCGTGACAGTACTCGACGAACGCGCTGATGACGGTTGGGTCGGCCTGCCCGTCCGGCGTTCTGATCTCGACGGTGCCGTGGCCAGTGTGGGGACGGACGTCGTACCAGAGTTCACCGCGGTCGTCGATCGCACCTCGTTCGACCATCCGCCGCTCGAAGCGATCGAACGCCTCGTAGTCCTCGAAGAATGTCGGCATGCCGGTGTTCGGGAGCGCCTCGAAAATCTTCGCCCGGGCCGACGCGAGACCGGTATCGAATCCGTTCCAGATCGGCGAATTCGCCGACAGCGCGAGGATGATCGGGACGTACCAGCGCAACTCGTTCGCGATCCAAATCGCCTTGTCCGGATCGTCGACGCCGACGTGGACGTGGACGCCGGCCGTGGTATTGCGGTGCTGGGGATACTGGATGCGATCGAGCTGGGCCTGGTATCGTGGTTTCTCGGCGTGTTCGAGTTCACGCCACTTCGCGAGCGGATGCAATCCGGCCGCGGCGATGGCGAACCCGTGGTCGTTCGCGTGTTCGCACAGTGCCGATCGTATCGATTCGAGCACGTCTGCCGTCCGGTCGGGGTCGTCGAACGTCGGCGTCTGCGTTTCGATGACACACTTGAACAGTTCGTGATCGAGTCGTCCCTCTAGTACGTCCGGCGGGTCGGATTCGTACACGAGTTCGTCCGTCCCATTCGTCGGCCGTCCCTGCGCGTCGACGACGTAACACTCCTCCTCGACGCCGAGCGTCCCCATCGTGTCGAACGTCGAAGGCGACCCGCGGTCCATCGGACACATCTTACTGACGGGACGGTAAATAGGGTTTGGAACCAGCAGAAGAGCCAGCGTCCGCGTGAACCCAGTCAACGTTCACAAGATGCTCGGGGTACGGAGATCGACCCGTGGCTCTGTTCGGTGACTGACTGGGAGATGACGCTATCGAGGACGTGCGACGATTCCGAGGTGGTCTGTATGGAACTCGTCCAGCCGACGAGCCTCGAGAATCTCGTACGTCTCGCTCAGCTGGTCACGGACGCGGTCGAAGACGTCAGTCGGCGCTGCGGTGACGTCTTCACTTCGTGCCTTCACGGCGAGCACGAGTCGCCCGTCGTCGGCGAGGAACCGACGGTTTTCGATCGCGACGCGCGCCTGTCCGCGGGTCGCGACGTCCTGGACGATCACGTCGATGTCCGCTTCGACGACGTGGGCGTACTGTTCTGGCAGTCGCGCGTCGGCGAGGAGGGGAAAGAGTCTGGATCGGCTTTCGGCAACCGACACGAGGTCGCGGGCCGGTCGCGGCGCGAACTCGACGGCGTACGTCGGCCCCGAAAAGTCGGCGACGTGGCCGACGGTCGTCCCGCTCGCCGCCCCGAGGTAGAGCACGCGTTCGTCCGGCCCGCCGTCGAATACCGTTTCGAATCCGAGTTCGAACATCGCGCCGAGTTTGGACCGGTTGGGGTCCCAGGCGCGCCACGTCCCGTCGGTCGGTTCGCCGTAGACGGGTTCACCTTCCGTCGCGAGCCGTTCGCGACCGTCGAATTCGCGTCGTTCAACGCCGTTCGGGAGATCAGTCATCGGTGCCCGCCTCCGTGGACTCGGTTGCACCGTCGCGAGCCTGTATCGTCTCGATCCGCGCGGCCAGTTCGCGTTCGAGTTCGGGACGTCTGTCTCCTGCGTAGTGATCTACCCTGGCGGCGATCGCCAGCTTTCCGGCGACGGCCCGTGCCGCGGAGCCCCGGTTCGCCGGCGCCGTGCCGCGGACGGCCTCGTGCGTGTAGATGACGCCGTGCTTCGGCGACGGCGCGTGGCCGCGAAGGTGCGCGAAGAGGGCGTCCTCCGCGCCGAGGACCTGGATCGTCCCGCTCGGCTGTTTCGCGAGCGCCTCCAGACTGCCAGCAAGCGAGATCAATCGCGCGGCGAGGATCGGATCGGCGAGGGCGACGAGGTTCGGCGCCACCGTCGGAGCCACTCTGTCGAGGCGCTCTTCGAGCGCGAGTGCTTCGTCCTCGAGATCGACGACGCGTTCGGCTAGTGACGTGATCGTCTCGTCCTCGATCGCCGTTTCGTCGGCCACGATACGACGAGCGTACGCGACACCTGTCCCCGGATCGTCGTCGACAGTCCCGGCCCACTCGGCGAGTCGTTCGGCGAGTTCGTTCGCCGTTCGACGACAGTCGTCCATCGCACGGACGGCGTGAACGAGTTGCCGATCGTCGGCCCGTTCGAGTTCCTGGGCGGCGTCTGCCGTGGCTACCACGGTCGCGTCGTGGAGCCAGTCGTAGTAGTCGTCCTCGTCCGAAGCCGCCCCCGATTCGACGGCCAGCTCCGGCCAGGGGGCCGGTTCTGCGTGTGACCCCGATCGAATCGCGGTCGCACTCGCTGCCGTCTCGTGGCGCGTGACGTCCTCGAACCAGGCCCCTGTGCGATCGCTCATACCGCTACGTGGTCGGCCCGTTCCTAAAGACGTTCGCGATTGGACAGTCGATACGCCTGGATGTAGACGTTCGATCATGTAGCGTGTCGAGTCACGTAGTCACGCACCCGTTCGATTGGGAACGCAAGAAGCATACAAATCGACCGCTCCGATTTTGGTGCCGCTCAGACGCCGAACGTGGCCCTGAGCATGTCTCTGGTCCCTGGCCCGAGGCCGACGGCGACGACGGTCAACATGAGCATGATCGTAAAGCGTGGACTCTCCTCGAACACTTCCTCGTTGAACACCCAGATGATGAAGACGGCGGCAGCCACTTTCAGGAGAAGGAACGGCCAGACATCGCCGATGACACCCGTGATAGATTCCGGAAGTAGCTGCCCGGTGTACCGCTGCACCGCGGCGTTGACGGGGTGTTTCGGAGTTAGATCCCAAGGGAGGCCGAATGCCTGTGCCCAGTCGAGCCCGATGACGTTTGCAACGCCGTCGATCGCGTGGGCCCAGATAATGAGGACGCCCATGTATCGGGTGCCCTCGTTCAGCTCCGGTGCGAACCGCTGGATTGTGAACCACACGAGTGCCGTGAGGGTACTCGCAACGACGAGCGTCGTCACCGTGATCAACGGGAAGAATCCGACGCCGCCGATCGCTGCCCACTGCCAGAGAATCACGAGCGTGACGGCGAGCAGGGATGTTCCGATCCCGGCGAGTCCATATTCGTAGCCAGGAATCACTCCCGTTCGCTCTAGCCAGACGGCAATAACGAGCGAAACGAGGGCGATGACCGCGACGACGACGTAGGTAAACGGACTGATGAGCAACGCCTGCCAGGGAAGTGACAGTGCGGCATCACCGGTAGCCTCCGCGACTTTCACGTTGGCGTCTTCGACGGCGCGAAGCGCCCCGCCGAAGAGCATGAACGGAAAGAGGCCCCAGAAGCCGGCTCGGTAGCGTTCGATGTCGAGTCGGTCGATGACGAAGATGAATCCCGTCAACAACAGGAGCAACGTCGGAATGTAGCCGGCGTAGGAGGTAACGGTGTACCCCGGGCTGGCCGTCGGGCCCGCACCCGATCCGGCGACATCACACGATTGCACCTCGCCACCGGCCCAGGCGACACAGTTCCAGCCGTTCGCGTCGGCGACCACCGGCCCCCAGAAGTACTCCCAGATGAACTCGACGTACACCTGCTGTGGAAACAGTGCTGCGAGGAGGGCAAGTCCGCCGAACACGACGACGACCGTCGCCGCCCAGATCCGCTCGGCCCCGAAGCGGTCGATGTACTGCTGCATACTCGGAGGCCTATCGTGCGGTCGGTTATCGGTTCCGGTTCGGGGCGTGGCGAGGCCCCTCCTGAATATCGGTGTTCTGTCCAGTTACGTGGACTCGGCGACGTCGTCGACGGCGCTGGCTGCCTTGAGTAGTTCGTCGTGGATCTCTCCGTTCGACGCCACGAGCCCGTCGCTGTCGTGTCGCCACCGGTTCCCGTCTAGATCGGTCACCGTCCCACCGGCCGCTCTGACGAGCGAGACGCCGGCGACCGTGTCCCACGGGTGAGCAGATACGTTCGCAAACGTGCCATCCTGGGCGCCGCTTGCGACCATCGCGAGTTCGGCCTGCGCACACCGTACCCGGCGCAAGTCGGCAAAGCGATGCACGATTTCGGAACAGGCTCTAGCGTACTCGTTCCGTCGATCTCTGCCCCACCACAGCGTCGGACTCACTGTACACACGTGCGGATCCGATCGATCGCTGACGGCGAGTTCGTCGTCGTTCAGCCACGCGTCGGTTCCATCGAACACGTACTGATCACCGGTAACGGGAAAATCGAGTGCCGCGGCGATCGCCTCCCCGTCGTCGACGGCTGCGACCGCCGTGCAGAACGTCGGAATCCCGGCGACGAAGTTCGCGGTGCCGTCGATCGGATCGACGATCCAGGCGCGTCCGTCGTCCGGGATCGTACCCGACTGCTCGTCTTCCTCGCCGACGATCCGTTCGTTTGGGTACGCAGTTTCGATCCGTTCGATCACCGCGCGCTGGGCGTCGCGATCGGCCTGCGTCACGACGTCCGTCTTCGAGGATTTCGTCTGGACGTCGAGGTCGGACCGGAACGCGTTCTGTGCAACAGCCGCGCCGGCGGACGCAGCATCGACGGCAACGTCGATCCGTGCGTCCGGATTGCCGCTAGCTTTCATGGTCGTACTCGGTTCCCGTATCGCCAAAGCCACTGCGGTCGAATTCTGTGGGAGTCGAATACGTGGCCCACACTTCGGCTGTCGCGGTTGTAGTTGCTGGTTTCGAAGGAAACGAGGGGGAACCGACCGCGCAATAGCACCATCTATGACCAGTAATAACTTATGATGGTTTAGTTTTCGTGAGAACTTGGGGAATTTGTTTACGAGTGTCACACACTGGTGTCGTGTGGTGGAATGCCACACCAAAGACCATGAGTAAAACTAATCACACATCGGGCGAGTCGGTATCGGCGTCTGAATCGGATCGCTATACGCACAAAGAAGCGGCCGCACTCGACGAGGGATCGTTCGACGGGTCTCCGATCGATCGACGCACGTTCATGCACGTCGCCGCAGCGACGGGAGCTGCACTGACTCTGCCAGGTGCGGTCTCGGCGACGGTCGAGGACGATTCGCTCACGGAGTTGGCCTCGTTCGCCGTCGATGCAACCTCCGATGATCACCAGACGACGCTCGTCATCGAATTCGAGAGCGTCGATGCGCTCGATGCGTTTTACGATCTGTACGGTGAACCCGACTGGGACATCGACGAGGACGATCTCCCACCGAAGGTAGCGACGCGGGCGGAGCCATCGCCGGCCGCTCACGCGTATCTCACCGCCGACGAAGTTTCGACGGCCCTCGCGGAGATCGACGGCATCGAATCCGTCGACTTCTCCCCGGGCGCGAATCCGTTCTGGAAACTCGGCGACGCGTACGACGACCGGGTCTTTCCGGCGGTCGAAAACGCACGCGATTACGTTTCCCACGGCGAACTCGCGCAGGGACTCTCGCACCTGGAGTCGACCCACCCTGATCGGGTCCGCGTTCACCCCATCGGGGAAAGCCCCGGGTGGGAGAACCTGTTCACCGGCGCCGAACGCGACCCGAAGGACGTCTACGTCGCCGAAGTGACGAAGAACGTCCGGGACGACGCGTCGTTCCAGGCCAAGGAGAAGGCCGTCTTCTCCCTCGCCATCCACGGCGACGAACCGGCCGGTCGGGTCGCGGGAACGCGGCTCATCGAGGAGATCACGAAGGGCGAAGCGGACGGCTTCGAGGAACTGATCGAGGATATCGCGATCGTCTTCATCTTCACCAATCCGGACGGCTGGGTCGCTCGCAAGCCCCAGTACGAATTCGAGTCGTGGAGCGGGACCGAGCGGGTCCGGTATCACCGCGGGAACGCGGCCATCGGCGACACGAACCGCCAGTATCCGACGATGGGATGGATCAATCCGAGCTACTGGCCCGCCGAACCGGAGGACGCGCCCGACGTCCGACCCGACGACCCAGCGGGTCGCGGGTACGAAGACGTGGTCCCGGACGCGCTATCGGTCGTCGAGCATCTGCGGGGGTACGACAACGTCGAGTACCTGTGCGATTACCACATGATGGATCTCTCGGCATCGATGGTGTTGAACCTGGAATCGAACGCGCCCTACGATCACGCCGGTACACACGATCTGGACGAGGTCAACCGCCGGATCGACGATGCGATGACCGATCACTGGGGAAGCCCGGACGCGATCCCCGACGAGACGAGTCGGGCCGCCGAAGCGATCTGGGACTATCCCGGATACGTCCCCGATCGATTGCTGGATTACGGGACGATCTACGATACGCTTTCCTACCAGGTTACCGGCGCACTGCTCGGTTGGGCCGGCCAACCCGAGGAGTTCGGCGGGCTCGGCGCCGTCACCGTGGCTCCCGAACTCATCTTGCGGGATGCCTACGACTTCAAACCCTTCATCGAACGCCACCTCGCGACGGCCTACCGGCTCTCGATGCGCGAGTACGCCGAGCTGACGGCCGCCTCCACCGACGCGACGGTAGCCACCGGCGGGAAGGACGTTGCGTACGTCAGTTCCGATTCGCTGACCCGTCGATCGGCGGATCTCCCGTTCACGGACGATCATCCCGGCAAGGGGAAGGGATCAGACGGACGGCCCAGCACCAGCGTTCATCGGCGCCACGATACCGTCCAGCCCGGCCCGGCGGGTCGGTCGACCGTTACCGCCAGCGGATCGACGCGTTCGCTCGCCGTCCAGGTCGATGCCCCGGATCTCGACACGGGAACCGTTCGACTGGTCGATCCCGAGGGGAAGACGGTTCGGAAGGCAGACTTCGGGGATATCGAGGGTCGAGACGACGGAGCGTTCTACGTTCCACAGCCCGGCACCGGCGAGTGGTCGATCGAACACGACGGCGGCGATGCCCTCGCAGTGGAGTTCGTCCAGCTTGACAGCGATACCGAGTATCCAGATCCAGAGGCGGTGCTGGGATACAGCCAGCGCGAGTATGTCGTCAACCCGATGCAGTACTTCGCGGATCTCGAACCCTACCTCGAGGACGGGTCCATCGACGAACTCCGCGTCCACGACGTCAGAAACGGCCGGCTGATGCGAGGCAACTCGGGCAAATTCTGGTACGATACTGTCGTCATCTCGACGGACGACGGCATCGACAATCCGTGGTATCTGGCCGTCCTCGAGTTGTTCGTCGCGACTGGCGGTAATCTGGTTCTCACCGACGCGGGAGTCGCCCTCCTTGGCGAGATCGACCTGGGTGAAGCGAGTGCTATCGACCCGGACCATATCTCTACCGAGACCGTCCGCTTTCCCAATCTCGCCGATCGTGACTTCGATCATCCACTCCTGATGGACGTCCGTCCAATCCAGCAGGAGATCTGGAAGGTCTCACAGCTGGGATATACGACTGGCGAGGACTCGCCAGTCCGGACTGTCGATGCGGATGCCTTCTCCGGCGCGGGTGGGTCCGTCGCGGGCTCACTCGGCAGTTCGGGAAATGTCGGCGCTGGAGAGCTGACCGTCGGAGACGGTCGAATAACCGTCCTCGGGTCGGTGCTCCCACCGGCCAACCAGCACGAGCTGCACCCCTTCGGACTGGCCGACTATACCCTCTCGTTCATGGGTCACACGCTGCTGTGTAACGCTCTTGGATTCCAGCAGCGACGCTACGTCGACGGCGAACTCGTCGGGACGTGGGGTGACATTCGGTAAGTAGGACTCTCGAACCGAGTGGATCCAGAGAAGTGTTGCGAGGGAAGATCGCTCCGTGTCGATCTTCCGCATCGCGTCTCGCCGCAGCAGTGCGGCGCGCTGCGATGCGAGGGGAGGGGATCGAACCCACGAACGTCTACACGAGCGGATCTTGAGTCCGCCGCCGTTGGCCGCTTGGCTACCCTCGCACGCACCTGTCGCTTCGACGGGGTCGTTTGAATACGCTACGGTTCCGTCGTCTCGAATCGCGACTTCCTGACCGTCCGTCCGTGTCCGTCACCGCACCCCCGTCACCGAACCCGGTACCGATCGCTCGTCCGGCGTCGCTCCTCGCGGCCGCAGTTGTAACAGCGATACCCGCCCGTCCGTTGCGTGTACATGCGCTCCCCACAGCGGTCACACCGGCCGCGTGGATACTCCATCGTGGATGGTACGGAGGCCGTACGGGTAAATCAGGGGGCACGTACTCGCAGGGTGTGGGCCGGCAGGACGCCGGCTGCTGGTAATTGTGGTGAGTATGGTGAGTGTGGAGGTGGTGGCGGTGAAGTTTTTCCCGCGGGGA
Source organism: Halovivax asiaticus JCM 14624 (assembly GCF_000337515.1). Lineage (GTDB taxonomy): Archaea > Halobacteriota > Halobacteria > Halobacteriales > Natrialbaceae > Halovivax > Halovivax asiaticus. The sequence goes on along the minus strand of NZ_AOIQ01000006.1, from coordinate 73,406 downwards.
GCAAACGATACCGTATGGACGAACACACGCAGGATCCGAGCGTCGAGCCACCAGCTGGCAATCCGACAGGGTGGGACGCCCAGCTCGAACGCTGGGAACATCCCACCCTCAGGCGTGCCTGCGTCGATGGCATACAGGCGTTCAACGCTGGTGACTACCACGCCGCTCACGACGAGTTCGAGGATGAGTGGTACAACTACGCTAGCGGCTCCACGGAAAGCGCGTTTCTCCACGGGATGGTCCAGATCGCCGCCGGCGTCTACAAGCGAGTCGATTTCGAGAACGACGACGGATTACGCAACCTCTTCGAAACTGCGTGTCAGTATCTCCAGGACGTGCCGTCAGATTACTACGGGGTGAACGTCCACTCGGTCAGGACGGTCGCGACGCGTGCGCTAACCGATCCCCCGGTCGTCGACGGCTGGAACCTCCAGCTTGATGGCAACACTCTCTCATCCGAGTGACGCTGAGCCTGCACTCGACACAGGGTGTCTCCTGCCTCGGTCCGAACCGCATAAGTTTCGCAAGACCCCAAGCAGTGATACATGCGAGTCGAGCAGCTCGGAACCGGGACGCCGTCTATCGCGATCGTGGGCGGCATTCACGGCGACGAACCCTGCGGTGTTCATGCCATCGAGCGGCTCATTTCGGAGCGGCCGGCCGTCTCGGAACCGGTCAAACTCGTCGTGGCCAACGAACGGGCGATCGAATCGGGACGCCGGTACGTCGACGAGGATCTGAACCGGGCGTTCCCCGGAGACGAAACGGCGACGTCCCACGAAGGCCGTCTCGCGGCCAGACTGACTGACGAACTCGCGGGCACGCTTGTCATGTCGCTACACTCGACGCGGAGCCATGCCGACCCGTTCGCGGTCGTCGATCGTGTGACCGAGACGAGTCGCCGCGTCGTGTCACAGCTGTCGATCGGCACGCTCGTCGAAACGGGTGCGTTCGCCGACGGGCGACTGCGGACCGGAGCGGAGACGATCGAAGTGGAGTGTGGCCTCCAGGGGACACAGCGAGCCGCGGAGAACGCCGTCCGCCTCGTCCGGGAGTTCCTGACCGCGACCGGGGCCCTGCCGGGTGACACAGTCGCCCACCAACTCGCGCACTTTCGCCTCACCGATACGATATCGAAAGACGCTGCTGACCGGTACGAGGTCTTCGTCGACAATTTCGAGCGCGTCGAATCCGGCGACCAGTTCGCCGCTGCGGATGGTGACCCCCACGTCGCGTCGGATCCGTTCTACCCGGTCTTGCTCTCGGCGAACGGATACGAAGACGTCTTCGGCTACACCGCGACGAGGCTCCCCGATATCGTCCCGGCCGAGCCGACGTAATCACGTTTCGGTACGAGAGCCTCGGCCGTTCTCGCCGTAGATGACATCGATAACCGATGTTTGTTTCGCTGCTGCATTCCTGTCTCAACGATCTTCCATCCCGAACAGAACACTTAATTACGTGTGCGAGGATACTCAGGCGAACGACTGATGGGATCTCATTCGACACCGTCCGATCAGAATCGGTTGTCCGCCGGTTCGACGGCGGATTCGGGCTCGACTTCGACCCGTGAGGCCGATCCGACGAACCACTGTCGGACGGACGGTGGCGTCTCAGATCGCACGGCGTCGTCGGTCTTCGCGGATCTCGCCGCAGACGACGAACCGGTCGATACCGACGCGATTCTCGGAGACACCTCGCCGACAGACCTGATCGACGGGTCGGCAACGCCCGATCCGGAAATTCAGGCCCCGGCTGATCTGTTCGACGAGGCGGCCTTCGACGATTTACTGTTACCCGACCGACGGGAAGGTGACGAGTTTCTCTGGATCGAAACGCCGAATTCGACGCCCACGACCGAGCCGGCGTGGGATCAACCGACTGACGATGGGACCGACCGATCGGCTGGATCGGACGCCGACGAGGCTCCACGGACTACCACTGTCTCCGAAGAACCAGCCTCGGTGCAGGACCAACCTGGGAGTGCATTCGACGACAGGGATACCGGGTACGAAGAGATCGATCTGGGATCGATCTTCGCCGGTGCTGCGGAAGTAGGTGATGGCGGTGGTGGACGAGTACCGCCTCGGACCGATTCGCCGACGGAAAAACTGGACGACTCCAGCTCGAACGAACCAACTCCGGACGAACCGTCGGCCGAAGCGTCTCAATTCGATTCCGAAGCATCTCAGGTCGATTCCGACGATTCGTCGTCGGACCCGACAGACACCGAGGGGTCGTCGACCGAGTCCTCGTCACGTATTCGGTCGGTCCTCGCCAGCCTACGATCGCTCGTCCCGGGTCTGTAATGCGGTGTGGAAGGACAGTTGTCCGACCTAGCGCTGATCGCGTAAATCGGGGAAAACGGTGTAACGATGTGTGCGTGAGCCGGTAGTCCGTCCAATCGAGACGGCCCGCTAGAGGATCGATTCGACCGAATCGGCAACCTCTTCGGGCGTGTCACCGACCGGGACGCCGGCGTCGTTGAGGGCGTCGATCTTGCTCTCTGCGGTGCCGGTGCCCGATCCGGAGACGATCGCGCCGGCGTGGCCCATCCGCTTGCCCGGCGGGGCCGTGCGACCGGCAATGAAGCCGACGACGGGTGTGTCGACGTGGTCGGCGATGTACTGGGCGGCTTCCTCTTCGTCCTCGCCGCCGATCTCGCCGCACATCACGATCGCTTCGGTGTCCGGATCGTCTTCGAACGCCGCGAGGGCGTCGACGAAGTCCGTGCCGATGATCGGGTCGCCACCGATGCCGATGGCCGTCGTCTGGCCGATGCCCCGGTTCGTGAGGCTGTCGACGACCTGGTAGGTGAGCGTGCCCGAGCGCGAGACGAGCCCGACGTCACCCGGCGCGAAGATGTTGCCGGGAAGGATACCGAGTTTCGACTCGCCTGGCGTGATGATGCCCGGACAGTTGGGGCCGAGCAGTCGCGTGTCGGTTTCGGTGAGTCGCTTGTTCACGCGAGCCATGTCCTGCGTCGGGATTCCTTCGGTGATCGCGACGGCGAGATCGAGGTCGGTGTCGAGTGCCTCGAAGATCGCGTCACCGGCGAACGCCGGCGGGACGAAGATGACGGAGGCGTCCGCGTCCTCTTCGCGTACGGCCTGGTCGACCGTGTCGTAGACGGGGACACCGTCGACCTCCTGGCCACCCTTGCCGGGGACGGCGCCGGCGACGACGTTCGTCCCGTATTCCATCATCTGACCGGCGTGGAACTTGCCTTCCCCGCCGGTGATGCCCTGTACGACGACGCGCGTGTCTTCGTCGACGAGTACACTCATGCTTCTCCCTCCTCGGCGTATTCGACCGAGCGTTGGACCGCGTCCTCGAGCGTCTGTTCGACGGTCACGAGGTCCTCGTTCAGAATCTCCATGCCTTCCTCCCAGTTCGTTCCCGCGAGTCGGACGACGACCGGTTTGGGAATCTCGTCGAACGCCTCGAGTGCTTCGTTGATCCCCTTGGCGACCTCGTCGCCACGGGTGATGCCGCCGAAGATGTTGAAGACGACGCTGTCGACGTTGTCGTCGGAGAAGACCATATCGAGCGCGTTGGTGATCCGTTCGGCCTTCGCGCCGCCACCCACGTCGAGGAAGTTCGCGGGTGACCCGCCGTAGTAATCCACCAGGTCGAGCGTGGTCATCACGAGTCCGGCGCCGTTCCCGATGATGCCCACAGAGCCGTCGAGACGGACGTAGTCGAAGCCGTACTCGTCGGCTTTCTGCTCGAGTTCGTCCCCGCCTGCGGCTTCCTCGCCCATCTCGGCGATCTCGGGCTGGCGGAACAAGGCGTCCTCGTCGATGTTCATGACGGCGTCGGCCGCGATGACCTCGTCGTCGGCCGTGACCATCAGCGGATTGATCTCGGCGTCGGAGCCGTCCTTGCTCGTCCAGAGATCGTACAGCGTCGACAGGACGCCCGCAACGTCGGTCGCGACGGCGCGGTCGACGCCGGCGTCGAAGACGACTTTCCGGGCCTGGTACGGCTGCATGCCGAAGGACGGATCGATGTGTTCACGGGCGATCGCGTCGGGATCCTCCTCGGCGACTTCCTCGATGTTGACGCCGCCTTTCGTCGAGACCATCGCGACGGGTTTGCCCTCGCCGCGGTCCATGGTCACACCGACGTACAGTTCGTTCGTGAAGTCGACGGCTTCCTCGACGAGCACGCGCTCGACGTGGATACCCTTGAGGTCCATCCCGATGATGCGTTCGGCTGCCTCGCGGGCCTCCTCGTCGGATTCGACGAGTTCAATCCCGCCGGCCTTGCCGCGGCCGCCTACCTGTACCTGCGCCTTGATCGCCACCGGGTAGCCGATATCGGCGGCGGCCTCGAGGACGCCGTCGACGTCCGATGCCAGCGCCGAATCCGGCGTCGGAATCCCCGCATCGGCGAACACCTGCTTCGCCTGATACTCGTGCAGCTTCATTGTAAACTCGTCAGAAACTTCGGCCAACCCCGAGTTAGACCTGTCGAAAGCTCACGACTCGCCCAGGCCGGTAATCGGTGGGCGTATCGGCTGATGGTGGCCCGTGCCAGTGGTACCTGTCTATCCTCCCAGTTCCGAGCGTTCAAACGGATCGACCGTGTACGAACCACCGGCAGATGAGCGATTCCGTGCTGGACGCGTCACACGGACGACCCAACGTCGTCGATGGTGCGCTCACCCTCGTCCACAGTAACGTCTTCATCGCACTCGCGGCGACGAGCTGGGTCGTGACTACCGCCGTCCTCGCGGAACTCCCACTCGAACCGCTTCCGCCGTTCATCGTCTTTGCCGTGACACTGTTCGTCTACAGCCTCAACCGATTCACCGACATCGACGAGGACGAGTACAACGTCCCCGGTCGAGCGGCGTTTACGAAACGGTACGGACGATTCCTCCTGATCATCGGCACACTCGCCTATCTCGGCGCGGTCGGGTTCGCACTCGCGTTCGACCTTCCCCGCGCCGAACTATTACTCGCACCGATCGCCGTCATCACGCTCTACTCCGTGCTGGGCCTAAAGCGAATCTTCCTCGTAAAGAACCTGCTCGTCGGCATCGCCTGGGGTGGGATTCCCCTCGGCGTCGGCGTCTACTACGGTGTCCCGATGGATACCGAAATACTCCTTCTGACCGCGTACGTGGTGGCCATGCTGACCATCGCTGCAATCATCTTCGACCTCAAGGACATCGTTGGCGATCGCCACGAGGGGATCGTAACCGTCCCCCGCGTCATCGGAACGCGTCGCACGCGCCTGTACTCCGCAGGGGCGACGGTCGTCGTCACCCTCGGTGTCGTCGCCGCCATCTGGGCGTCGCTCGTCCCCCCACGGTACCTCGTCCTCCTCGTGTTCAGCGCGTACGTGTTTTCGTACTGCCTGTCCGCCGACCCGGACGCGAGCCCGCTCTTCTACGGGCTGGTCGTCGACGGCGAGCACCTCTTTCTCGCCCTCCTCGTCGCCATCCTCGCTGCAATCGGTGTGCTGTGAGGGCTGGGACGGCCATGGCTCGTGGCCTGGTTCGCGGTCAAATGCCTCGTCTGGGATTTGAACGACGCCCAGACGTGCTCGCTTCGCTGCGCACGACTGGTCTAATTCAAATCCAGGATCGCATTTGCTACTCACGAATAGTTCGCAGCAAAATGCTCCGTCTGGGATTTGAACCACTTCCGAGAACCTGCTCGCCCCGCTCGCAGAACCTCGGTATAATTCAAATCCCATCCGTGCGCGCTTCGCTCACTCGTAAAACTCGTTCGCTGAAGTGCTCCGTCTGGGATTTGAACCCAGGTCATCGGCTCGAAAGGCCGAAATGATTGGCCGGACTACACCAACGGAGCGCGCGTCGGGTGTGACGCGACAGTCATGGCTTGCCCGGGGTTAATAAAAAGCGTTCCGTTCCAGCGGGGCTGTGCGGGAAGTTGCCACGACGGTGAGTTACAACGTTTTTAGCCGTCGGTTGAGTGAGTGTTCGTATGAAATACGCACGATTCCGCGATCCGGCCGGGGCCGTTCGTCGTGGCAACGTCGACGGCGACACGATCTCGTTCGGGGGGGACGAGTACGATATGGACGCGGTGCAGCTCCTCCCACCTTGTGAGCCCTCGAAGGTCGTCTGTATCGGCCGCAACTACGCCGCCCACGCCGAAGAACTGGGGAATGAGGTCCCGGACCGACCGCTACTCTTCCTGAAGCCACCGAATACGCTGGCTGCACAGGGTGATACGATTACGGCGCCCGCTGGAACCGAACGTCTCGAAGTCGAGGCAGAACTGGGTGTGGTGATCGGCGAACAGTGTCGGGACGTCCCCGCCGAGCGTGCGATGGACGTCGTCGCCGGATTCACCTGCGTAGACGACGTCTCCAATCGCGACGACCAACGCCAGGAGAAAAACTGGGTTCGCGGGAAAGCGTTCGACGGTGCGGCCCCGATCGGTCCCGTCCTCGCGACGCCGGACGAGGTGCCCGACGACGCCGGTGTGCGGTCGTATATCAACGGCGAGCAGGCCCAGTCGGGCTCGCTCTCGCAGCTTATCTTCGACGTTCCGACGCTCATCGCCGAAATCACGTCCTACCTGACGCTGGAGCCGGGCGACGTGATCGCGACTGGCACTCCCGAAGGCGTCACGCCCTTGTCCGACGGCGACGACGTCGCTATCGAGATCGACGGCGTTGGTCGACTGACTCACTCGGTTCGCTGGCCCTGACGATGACGGTCTCGCACGGCCCACTCGACATCGACTGGCTCGGGTACGCGACGATTCGCATCGCCGGCCGGACGGGGACGACCGTCTACGTCGACCCCGGTCGGTACGACGTCCTCGCAGGCCATCGCCCGCGTGACGGTGACCTCGTGCTAGTCAGCCACGCCCACCACTACGATCCAGACGGGATCGAACGGGTCGCCCACGACGATGCACTGGTCGTCTGTCACGATTCGATCGACGCGACCGAAATCGACCGCGTCTCTCGCCAACCTGAGTCACTCCCGTTCGACGTCGAACGTGTCCGCGCCGACGAATCGTTCGCGCTCGGCCCGCTCGATCTGTTCACTACGCCGGCGTACAACGAACCCGGCGGGGCGCACACCCGCGCCGACGACACTCCCTTCCACCCGGAGGGGTCGGGTTGCGGGTTCGGACTCACGATGGATGGCGTCACCGTCTTCTGGCCAGGCGATACGGACGTTCTCTCACTCCACGAAACACTGGCTGTCGACGTTCTCTGTCCACCGATCGGCGGTCGATTTACGATGAACCGCGACGAAGCGGCCGAGTTAGCGACGCAGATACGGCCGGACCTCGTCGTGCCTGTCCACTACGATACGTTCGACGACATCGAAACTGACCAACGTGCGTTCGTCCTCGACGTGGCGACGGCCGGTGTGCCGGTCGCCCTCGACGAATAAGCACCGAGCTACGGTGAATCCGCTTCGAGCGTTTCGAAACTGAGCAGTTCCGCCGCGTCGCCATCGGTCCACCGGACGGCGAGTTCGTCCCCCGATGCGACACCGTCGAGTGTCACGGTGTCTCCCTCGGAGACCTGGTCGGTCTCTCCTTGTGATTGGGCCTTCCAGGTTCCGCGTGCGTCCCCGTTCAGCTCGAACGTTATCTCGCTTGCGTTGACCGTCGGGCCGCCAGCGTGTCGCACGACGACCGATTCGTTTTCGAGCGTCGTTTCGAACTCGATGTCGGGTGCCTCCGTGGTTCCGTCGTCTCCTCCTCCGACGAAGACGCTCCCGACGAGATTCACCCCTATCGCGAGGATGAAGAAAACTACGACGAGAAGCAAGGTAATCCCGAGAACGACCCCGACGGCCGTGAGGCCCGCTCGAACCTTCGCCGCTCGTGATGCCATACCGGCCGTACGCCAACCGCCGCCAAAAGTGACCCGAACCAGACGCGCTCGGTCGCTTCCTCTCGACGTCAGCTTAGAGAACGTTCATTTCTTCGAGCCGCGTCGGGAGGTAGGTGTCGGTGACGAAGTCGAGTCCGCGGGCCGCCAGCGACTGTTGTTCGGACTTCTTCTCGATCTCGAGTTGCAACTCGATCTGTTCCTCCCAGAATTCGGTCTGGAACCGTGGGTCTTCGAGTTCGCTTTCGAGCGCGTTGACGTCTGAATCTGACAGCGGATCGGTCGGCAGGTCGTACTCGACGATGTCTTCCGGTCGAATGCCGATGTACTGGGCGTCTGGCGTCGCGAGATACTCGGAGAGGTGGGCCGACTTGATAGAGCCGTAGGCGACGGAGCCGTAGATACGGTAGGACCACGGGTCACCGTCGGCGAAGACGACAACGGGGAGATCGAGCTCGTTTCGCATGCGCTTGATCAAGCGGCGAGTCGCTCTCGCCGGCTGGCCGCCCAGGTGGACGACGATGCTGTTGTACTCGTCGTCGAATCCGTTCTCGACGAGCCGATCACGCATACCACCGGTCTCGACGGCGAGGACGAAATCCGCATCGTTCTCCAGAAACTCGATCGTATCCGGGTTGTTCGGAATCTGGTAGCCGCCCTGCCCGACGTCCTTCTGACAGTGGATCTCGCGGTCACCGCGACGGGTCTGCTCTCTGAGTAAGAGTGGCCCCATGACCTTCGCGCCCGACTCTTCGGGACGCATGTGGAAGTCTTCGCGCTTTACTTCGGAGACGATCTCGAGATCCTCGATCAGGTTGTTCGATTCGTCCTGCGTGTTGAACTGCGCCTCGTCTAGATCCCACGACTCGGAGAGGTAGTACAACTCACGCAGGGTCGACGAACGATCCTCTTCGAGCTGGTTGGCGAGAAAGTCGATCGTGTAGGTGGCCTTCAGCAGTTTCTGCGCGCCGGAGACGGTCTTCGCACTGCGGGTGCTGCTTCGGTCCCCGTAGACCCAGACGTCCTTCTCCTCGTCGTACTCGATGTTCGACTTCGTCCGTGTCGGAATCTGCATCCGCGGGACGTCTCCCTCGGCAAACTGGTCGTAGAACTCGGCGGCCAGTTCGAGTAACTGTTCGCGTGCTTCCTGCTCGTTTAGCGATGTGCTCGTGCTCATTGTTATGCGTTTACCGTCAGGAGTTCGTCCTCGATCCCTTCGACGGAGAGATCGAAGTCGGCCTCGCCGTCGACGTTGTACTCGAGAGTGGCTTCGTCTCCCGATCCCACGGACTCGGACCACTTGACGAACCACTCGCCGTCCATTTCGATCACCTGCGCCCCGTTGGTCTCCTGTGGTTCCACGGAGACGATGTCCGTCAGATCGACGTCGGCGATGGTGTCAGCGTTGTTCTCGACGGTGATCGTGACTGTCCCGTCCTCGACCGTCCGCTCGACGAGGACGTTGTTCATGATCCTGGCTATCGAGTCGTCGATGACGAGCGGTTCACGGCCGGTGACGGCGGATAGTTTCTTGGCCATCTCCGGCAGGATCGTCCCGAGTTTGTTCCGTTTCTCCCGACGCTGTTGCATCGACCGGCGCTTGTTCAGATACCGTTTGAGTTCGCGTGACGCCTCGCGGATGGCCAGTTCGATCTCGTCTTCGATTTCGGGGACGTTCGCGACGGCGTCTTTCGACTCACTGGTGAACGGCACGTTGGTCGAGGCGACGTGGACCATGATGACGGCCGGCCCGTTCGGCAGTCCCGACCCGCCAGGTTGGTCCAGGCCGTAGTTGCGCCAGCCGATCGACTTCACGACGTCAGTCGTCGCACAGGCGCCTCGCTGGTAGACGAGCGGGACACGGTTGGCGAATCGCAGGACGTCGGCCGATCCCTCGGCCTCGAGTTCGCCGCCGTAGGCGATGCCGGCCTCGACGACGAACGGATCGCCACCGGAGACCTCCGCGTCGCGCGTCGCCGCCGCGTAGAAGTCGGCGTCGAACTCCTTCTTGAGTCCGGCTTCGATCAACTCGTCCGTGATCGGGGCGAGGCATCGTGTCGGCGGGGCCATGATGTCGGTCGAGCGCATCGCCTCGACAAGATCGCTCGTGCCGTCTCGATCGTCCGCGAGTTCGCGCACGAGCGGCGGATCCGTTGGGACGGTCGCCATGAACTCCCAGAGTTCTTCGGTGACGTTCTCGCGTGCCGTGTCGCCGAAGCTCGTGTCGTCGCGATCTTCGGTCAACTCGGCGGCCCGGTCGACGTGCGAGCGAAGCGTCGCCCGCGTGAGTCGGTGGCGGTGGTCGTCTTCGTCTGCGAGCTTGCCGGCCAATCGTGTGGCAAAGGCGTCCAGCACGGCGTCGTCCTTGCGAGAACTGGTCGCGTCGTTGACTCGCCGGTAGAGATCAGCGGCCGTTCGCGTCTCGTCGATCGACAGGTCGTCGTCCGTCGCGACAGGTGCCAGTTCCAGCCACGTCGCTTCGACGGCGTTCTCCCTGACGGTCGTCCCGAACGTCGTACCGTGTGCCTCCTCGGCCGCTGTCGCCGCATCGTCGACGATTTCCTCGACATCGTGGTAGGCGACGCGTCCGGCGTCGTCGATTTCGGCGGCGATGGTCGTCGCGAATTCCTCCGTCGCGCTGGCACCTTTGTTCGCCGTCGCTTCTGTCACTGCAGCGACGACGTCGACGTCCTCACCCGAAACGGGTGCCGGCCAGGTCATCCCGCGACCGAAGTGCCTGTCGCGGAACGCCTCGATGACTGACTCCGCCGTCTTCTTGCCGACCCGGGTAAATTCGTTCTGGAGGAAGCCGGAGATGGAGTGGGAGTCGGTCGATTCGAGCATCTTGAGGACGGTCCCGAGCTCTACACCGTGTGGATGCGGTCGGATCTCCTCGGTCTCGTCGGGTAACTGGTCGGTCACCCGCTCGAATTTGAAGTGCTCGGACGGCTCCTTCAACTCAATCCGCGCATGGGGATTGACGACCGCCGTGTGTTTGATGTAGTCGTGGAGTTGCTGGCGGGCGCGCATGTTGGCTTCCATCTCGATTTCGATGCGCGTCCCGTGGGGCCGATCCCACGTTGTCTGCTCGTCGACGCTGATCTCCGGTTCGTTCTCGTCGGTGTCGACGATGAGTTCGTAGTACTGTGCGTCCGCCGATCCCTGTGTGCGGCTCGTGATCTTGGCTGGCTTCCCGCTGGTCAACTGCGAGTAGAGAACGGCGGCAGAGATGCCGATCCCCTGCTGTCCGCGGCTCTGTTCTCTGGCGTGAAAGCGAGAACCGTAGAGCAGTTTCCCGAAGACTTTTGGGAGGGAGTCCTTGGTGATCCCGGGACCGTTGTCCTCGACGATCAGCCGGTAGTACTGATCGTCTTCCTGGATCTCGACGTAGATATCCGGGAGAATAGCGGCTTCTTCGGCGGCGTCCAGCGCGTTGTCGACGGCTTCTTTCACAGCCGTGACGAGGCCCCGGGCACCGCTGTCGAAGCCGAGCATATGCTTGTTCTTCTCGAAGAACTCGGCGATCGAAATCGCCCGTTGGCTCTCCGCGAGCTCCTGGGCGATTTCTGATTCGTCACCGAGGGACGACTGAAGCGACGTCATTACGGAATCGATAGCAGTGGTACCCTTAAAACGTTCCCGCTACCCGGGTGAAAGTGAAATCTGGCTGGGATCCACCAATTCAGTGTGGTCTCGACGGCTGCTGAATCAGCTAGCAGAGAATTCTGGTGTGAGTGCCTCTACCAATTGATGTCGAGAATATGGGCCAAGAGATCAGGCCAGTTGTCTGGACGTGCGCGTCCTCCCAAAATCGCTCCGTGCTAGCAGGACATTCCGAAACGCGTCGGGCGGCTGACCCGCGCTCGCGCGCGTACGTGACTTTTATAACTACACAGCCGCTACCCGAAGACAGGTTTTCCATGTCACAGGAACGCGAGTACGGCGCTGGCCAAATTCAGGTCCTCGAAGGACTCGAGGCCGTGCGAAAACGGCCGGCGATGTACATCGGCTCTACTGACTCACGCGGACTCCATCATCTGGTCTACGAGGTCGTCGACAACGCTATCGACGAAGCACTCGCGGGCCACTGTGAAGATATCACCGTCACGATCCACGAAGACGGCTCCGTCAGCGTGGTCGACGACGGCCGCGGGATACCCGTGGACATACACGAAGAGTACGACCGTCCCGCCCTGGAGGTTATCCTGACGGTGCTTCACGCCGGCGGGAAGTTCGACAGCAAATCCTACCAGGTCTCCGGTGGCCTCCACGGCGTCGGTGTCTCCGTCGTCAACGCGCTCTCCGAACGACTCGAAGTAACCGTCACACGCGATGGGGGTATCTACGAACACGGCTTCGATCGCGGTGAACCCGACGGTGAGATGGAGCAGGTTGGCGAGCCCGACGCCTCGAACGAGACCGGAACGTCGATCCGGTTCTGGCCGGATGACCAGATCTTCGAGACGCTCGAGTTCTCGTACGCGACGCTCTCGAATCGTCTCCGGGAACTCGCGTTCCTCAACTCCGGCGTCGCGATCACGCTCAGAGACGAGCGCGAGGTCGACGACGAGGGCGTAATCGTTCAGGAGACGTTCGAGTACGACGGCGGCATTCGCGAGTTCGTCGAGTATATCAACGAGACTCGCTCACCGCTCCACCGTGACGTCGTCTACTTCACGGACGAGGACCAGAGTATCCAGGTCGAGGTCGCCATGCAGGCCACCGAGGAGCTGCAGGGCTCGATCCACGCGTTCGCCAACAACATCAACACACGCGAAGGTGGGACCCACCTCACCGGGTTCAAGACCGCGCTCACGCGCGTCGTCAACGATTACGCGAACGAGAACGACCTCCTCTCCGATCTCGACGAGAACCTGAAGGGAGAGGATATCCGCGAGGGGCTCACCGCCGTCATCTCGGTCAAGCATCCCGACCCGCAGTTCGAAGGCCAGACGAAGACCAAACTCGGCAACAGCGAAGTCCGCGGCATCGTCGAAGGGGCCATGCACGACGGCCTCGCGACGTACTTCGAAGAGAACCCCGACACGGCCCAGGCCATCGTCCTGAAAGCCGTCGAGGCGGCGAAAGCTCGCAAGGCCGCGAAACAGGCGGAGGAACTCACCCGCCGTAAATCCGCGCTGGACTCGACCGCGCTCCCCGGCAAACTCGCAGACTGCCAGACCCGGGACCCGGACGAAGCCGAACTCTTCATCGCGGAGGGTGACTCCGCGGGCGGCAGCGCGAAACAGGCCCGGAACCCGGATTATCAGGCGATCCTCCCCATCAAAGGGAAGATCCTGAACGTCGAGAAACACCGACTCGATCGCATCCTCGAAAACGACGAGATTCGAAACCTGATCACCGCGATCGGGGCCGGGATCGGCGACGAGTTCGACCTCGACGAAGTCCGGTACAAGAAGATCATCATGGCGACCGACGCCGACGTCGACGGAGCCCACATCCGTACCTTGCTGTTGACGTTCTTCTACCGCCACATGCGGCCACTGATCGAGCACGGGTACGTCTACGCGACCCAGCCGCCGCTGTACCGCATTCGCTACCGCGGTGAGACCTACGACGCGATGACTGACGCAGAACGTGACGAGATCGTCGCGGAGAAGTGCGACGGCAATCCCTCCCAGGTCCAGCGCTTCAAGGGCCTCGGGGAGATGAACCCCGAACAGCTCTGGGACACGACGATGAACCCGGAGAACCGCATCCTCAAACAGGTCTCCATCGAGGACGCTGCGGCCGCAGACCGCATGTTCTCGGTCTTGATGGGCGACGCCGTCGAACCCCGCAAACAGTTCATCAAAGAGAACGCCCCCGAGGCGGAGTGGGTGGATATATGACGACCTTCTGCCCTGCAAACTTTTGCGCTGCGTGCGGTCGCGAAGCGACCGCACTCGGCAAAACTTCGATGAAAAGCACTCCTCCCTCCCCTCCGGCGCGGCGAGGCCGCGCGCTCCTGGTCGGTCGTCGGCCCGCTCGCGCGGCCGCGAAGCGGCCACGCTCGCGGTGTGATGCAATGGTGACTACCGCTACCGCACGTGGGAATCTGACTATCGAACCCCTGGTAACTGAGACATGAGTTCTGAAGCCCCCGATCCGAGCGACGTCGAGGCGCGGACCGTCGAGACCGTTCGGATCGAAGACGAGATGGAGCAAAGTTACATCGACTACGCGATGAGCGTCATCGCGGGACGTGCCCTGCCGGACGTCCGTGACGGGTTGAAGCCCGTCCACCGGCGCATCCTCTATGCGATGCACGAGATGGGCGTCACCAGTGGGTCGAGTCACCGCAAGTCCTCGTCCGTCGTGGGCGAGACGATGGGTGACTACCACCCCCACGGTGACAGCCCGATCTACGACGCGCTGGTACGGATGGCCCAGGACTTCTCGATGCGCTACCCGCTGGTCGATGGCCAGGGGAACTTCGGGTCGATGGACGGCGATCCGGCTGCAGCGGCTCGGTACACTGAGGCCCGGATGGCACCCCTCGCGGAGGAGTTGCTGACCGACATCGAGAAGGATACCATCGACTTTCAGCCCAACTACGACGATCGCCTGCAGGAACCGACGGTCCTTCCGTCGGCGTTTCCCAACCTGCTCGTCAACGGGTCGTCCGGGATCGCGGTCGGCATGTCGACGAACATCCCGCCGCACAACCTGGGCGAGGTGATCGACGCGACGGTCGAACTCATCGAGAATCCTGAGGCCACTGTCGAGGACCTGATGGAGCACGTCAAAGGGCCCGACTTCCCGACGGGTGCCAACATCGTCGGTCGCGACGCCATCTATTCGGCCTACAAGACCGGCCGTGGACGCATTCGCGTCCGTGCCGAGTTCGAGGTCGAAGAGTGGAAGCCGGACCGTGACCGCATCGTCATCACCGAAATTCCTTATCAGCAGAACAAGGCGAAGCTAGTCGAGCGCATCGCCGAGGACGTCAACGAGGGCGAGATCGAGGGGATCTCCGACCTGCGCGACGAGTCCGACCGCAACGGCGTCCGTATCGTCGTCGAACTCAAACGCGGCGCGAACACCGAGATCGTCAAGAACCGTCTGCTGGAGAACCATCTGGAGCGGACCTTCGGCGTCATCAACCTCGCACTGGTCGACGGCCAGCCACAGGTGCTGACGCTGAAGGAGACGCTGGAAGAGTACATCTCCCACCGACGCGAAGTCGTTCGCCGGCGCTCAGAACACGACCTCGCCGAGGCCGAAGACCGTGCCCACATCCTTGAGGGACGGTTGAAGGCCCTGGACATCATCGACGACGTCGTCGAGCTCATCCGTAACTCCGAGGATCGCGACGAGGCCCGGACCGGCCTCGAGAACGAGTTTGCCTTCTCCGAGGCACAGGCTGCCCACATCGTCCGGATGCAACTCGGGAGCCTCACCAACATGGAGGCGGCCGAACTCGAAGCCGAGTACGAGGACGTACAGGACGAAATCGAGTATCTGACTTCCGTTCTCGAAAACGAGTCGAAGCTCCTCGGCGTGATCAAAGACGAACTTCGGGCGATCAAAGACGAGTACGACGACGACCGGCGCACGTCGATCATCGAAGACGTCGGTACCGTCACTCACGAGGACCTCATTCCGGAAGAGGAAGTCCTCGTCGTCATGACCGAAGACGACTACGTCAAGCGCATGCCCGTCTCGAACTTCGACCCGCAGGGTCGTGGAGGCAAGGGTATCATCGGCTGTGACGTCAAGGAAGACGATCGGGTGACGACCGTCTTCCAGGCCAACACGCACGACTACCTGCTCTGTTTCACCAATCAGGGCCAGGTCTACCAGCTCAAAGCCTACGAGATCCCGGAGATGGGTCGGACGGCACGCGGCAAATCCGCCGTCAACATCCTCGATCTCGATCCCGGGGAGGAACTCACCGCCATCGTCGACACCGACGCGTTCGGCGACGACGAGTTCGTCACCATGGTCACTCGCCACGGGTACGTAAAGCGGACCCGCGGTGACGAGTTCGACAACATCCTCACTACCGGCATCATCGCCGCCTCGCTGGAAGACGGCGACGAACTGGTCGACGTCGAGGTCACCGACGGCACGAACGATCTCGTCATCGGCACGGAACAGGGAATGACGATTCGTTTCGACGAGACTGAGGCCCGTGCGATGGGGCGCAACGCCCGCGGAGTCAACGGGATCAAACTCGAGGGCGACGACGCGGTAGCTGGCCTGGTCGCCACCACCGAAGCCGACGAACGGGCCCTGCTTACCGTCACGGAGAACGGCTACGGCAAACGGACCCTCCTCTCCGAGTACCGCACTCAGTCACGGTACGGCAAGGGACTCATCGACATCAAGACCGAGGAGCGAAACGGACCAGCCACCGCGCTGAAGGCGGTGGCACCCGACGACCAGCTCGTGATCATGAGCGAGCGTGGTCAGATCATGCGGACGCGCGCCAGTGAAATCTCGACGGTCAGCCGGAACACGATGGGAGTGACGGTCATGGACGTCGAGGCTGGCGACGCGGTCGCGAGCGTCGACGTCCTGTCCGACGAGGCCGAATCCGACACCGAGGAGTCTGACTAAGGCATCAGTCGGAGTCGTTTTCCTACGTACCGAAATCGAAAGACCAGTCGGCTTACTACTCCGTTGTCGGGACTCGTCGCACGCAGTGGGGACTCGGTGAACAGCTGTCCCAGTTCCAAGGGTACCTTCGCAAAATCGGCCGGAAGTGATGCTACCTGGATTAGTCAGTGCGTTGGCTCTTCAGCTGGGGCGATCATCTCCTCGATCTGAAGGATCAGTACGTTGTTCGTGTCGTCTTTACCGTCGAGCGTTCCCTCGACGACGAGTTTCGAGAGCGGCGTCGGCCCGACACGTATCAGATCCTCGTCGCTGACGTGGAGTGACCCCTGAATGTGGATCTCGGCTCGACACAGGTCGGGGTGGTGAACGCTCGAGAGGTCGATCTCTTCGACGACGATGTCCTCGACTGGTTCGCCGTCGACGGCGAGTGGGACCGAGGCTGGTTCGTCGAGTTGTTGCACGCCGAGGGCCTCGAATGCTTTCGCCGTCGGTTTGTACCCGCCCTTGGGGCCGGGCACACCTTCGACGAGCTGGAGGGCTTTCAGGCTCTGCATCTGATTCCGGATCGTCCCCGGGTTCCGGTCGACCTGTTCGGCGATGTCCTCGCCTTTGATCGCGTCCTCGGCTCCAGCGTGGAGGTTTGTCAGCGCCCGCAAGATCATCTTCTGGCTGGAGGTAAGCTCGATGGACGACATACCAGACGTTCGCAGCAGTTTTTCTTAAATCCGAGGGTCTCGGTATCGCCACGGGAGGCCGGCTGGGCCCCGGACCCCTCTCAATCTCGACAGCTCTCGGTCGTAGAAACTGACCACATTGGACAATCGCAAATTCCAGTTGACCAGGTCTTCGCCACTCGACTCGTTTCGTCTCGGTCCGTAACCGGATTTGGCCGTGCTGTCTGACCGGCTCAGTGTTCCGCGTCGACGGGCCGTCGGACGCGCACGTGTGCGGCGACATCTTCTGGCAACGAAATCGTTCGATCCGCGCCGGCAGCCTGGGCCGTGATCATCCCGAACGGGGCGCGTTCGATGATCTCGAGTTCGACGCCCGGTTCGACGCCGCGGTCGGCGAGGTACGACAGCACGTCCGGATCTTCGTCGGCGACCTCCTCGACGACGACGGTGTCACCCGGTTCGAACGCGCTCACCGACTCGCCGGGGCGCGCACAGGGAGCGTCGAGATCCGCGTTCGGGATGGGTGAGCCGTGTGGATCCACGTTAGGGTCGTCGAGGGCGGCGGCGAGGCGTGCCTCGAAGTTCTCGCTGATGTGGTGTTCGAGTCGGTCCGCTTCGTCGTGGACTTCCGCCCAGTCGTAATCCAGATGTTCGGCCAGGTAGGCTTCCAGAAGCCGGTGATGTCTGACAACCTCGATAGCGACGGTCTCGCCCTCCTCGGTGAGTGTGACGCCGTTGTACTTCTCGCGATCGAGCAAGCCGCGCTCGGCGAGGCTTTCGAGCATACTCGTCACGGTCGGCGACGTCACGTCCAGCTCGTCTGCGATCTCGGAGGTCCGGATCCGATCGTCGCGACCTCGTTCTAGCTGGTAGATCACCTTGAGGTAATCCTCCATGACGTCGCTCAGCATCATCCGGGTGAATCGTCGAGCCATCGAACCCTAAAGCTGTCGTCGTCCGACCCCGCCGTCGACCTTCCTCAGCCGTTCGAACGGGCAGCCATTCAGCACCAATTTAAGGTCACGCCACGGAGACGAACGTATGAGTCGAACCGTACGCATTATCGGTGCCCCGGTCGACTATGGGGCGAATCGGCGCGGCGTAGACATGGGGCCGTCGGCGATCAGATATGCGGGCCTGGCTGAGACGCTGGCGGCTGCAGGGATCGAAGCGCGAGACGACGGCGACCTCTTCGTCCCGCGGGCGGAAGAACGGGATCCGGACGCCGGCACGCTGGATCACGAGAATGCAAAATTCATCGACGAGGTCCAGCGTGCCTGCGAGCGCCTCGGTGATCGCGTCGAGGAAACGCTAGCAGATGGGGAGTTTCCGCTCGTTCTCGGCGGCGATCACTCGATTTCGATCGGTACGATGAACGGCGCTTCGAGAGACGCCGACCTGGGCGTCGTCTGGTTCGACGCCCACGCCGACCTTAACACGCCGTCGACCTCGCCGAGTGGAAACGTTCACGGGATGCCGCTTGCAGCCGCCCTCGGCTACGACGAGTTCGGCGACTGGGACTGGGCGAACGCACCAAACGTCCGGGAAGAGTCGGTCGCCTACGTCGGCCTTCGGAGCGTCGACGAGAAAGAACGCGAGGCGATTCGCGACAGCGAAATCACGGCCTTCACCATGGCGGATATCGACGAGCGGGGAATTACGGCGGTCGTTGAGGATGCGCTCGCCGCCGCGACCGACGGGACGGACGGCTTGCACGTCAGTCTCGACCTCGACTGGCTCGACCCGTCGGCCGCACCAGGGGTCGGCACACCGGTCCGCGGTGGTGTCACGTACCGTGAGGCACACTCGGCGCTCGAGGTTGTCGCCGAACACGCCGAGGCACACGACTCGTTGCGATCGATGGACGTCGTCGAAGTGAACCCGATATTAGACGAGTCGAACGAGACCGCCTCGGTTGCGACAGAGATCGTCGCCAGTGCGTTCGGAAAGCGGACTATCTAACGAGCCGTTCGGTATATTTGGGCGCTGAAGCCAGCCACTCAGTCGTCCTGGGCCACGCGAGAGATCCGCACACACAGCGCTGTGGCTTTCAACAGCTTTGTATTGGAGCTATCCCGAGTCCTCTGTATGAGTACCGACGTTGTCGTACTCGGATCCGGATACGCCGGAGCCGGTGCGGTCAAGTCACTGCAATCGTCACTCGGCTCGGACGCCGACCTGACCTGGATTTCCGACACCGACTATCACCTCGTGCTCCACGAGGTCCACCGCGTGATTCGTGACCCGGCAGTGCAGGCCGACATCACGATTCCGACCCGCGACATCGCCGATCGGTCCACGACGTTCGTCACCGACACCGTGGTCGCCGTCGACACGGACGACCAGACTATCGAACTCGAGGACGCCGAGGCTGTCTCCTACGATTATCTCGTCGTCGCACTGGGAAGCCAGACGGCCTACTACGGCATTCCCGGCCTCGACGAGCACTCGCTCACGCTGAAGAGTCTCGACGACGCGCTCTCGATCCACGAGGCCGTCGACGCGGCCAGCGAGGAGGCCACCCGGAGTGAACCCGCCCAGATCGTCGTCGGGGGTGCCGGGCTGTCTGGCATTCAGACCGCGGGCGAACTCGCCGAGTTCAGAGACGATCGTCGGGCCCCGCTCGAGATCCACCTCGTCGAAGCGATGGAGGAGATCTTCCCCGGTCACGATCCGTCGATCCAGGGCGCACTCCGCGAGCGACTCGAGGATGCGGGCGTGACGATTCACACCGACGATCCGATCACGGAAGCGACCGAGGATGCGATCAACTTCGACGAGGGCGACCCGCTCGAGTACGACGTGTTGATCTGGACCGGTGGCATCACCGGTCAGGACGCACTCGACGAGACAGCCCTCGACAACCAGCACAACCGGGTCGAGGTCGAGTCGAACTTCCAGACCTCGGACGAGAACGTCTTCGCCATCGGTGACTCTGCCATCGTCGATCAGGGAGACCAGCCGGCGCCGCCGACCGCCCAGGCGGCCTGGCAAGCGGCCGAGGTCGTCGGTCGAAATGTCGCTCGAGCAATCGAAGGACGTCCGCTCGAAACGTGGGAGTACGATGACAAAGGAACCGTCGTCTCGATCGGCGAACGGGCCGTCGCCCACGATGTCAAACCCGCGCTCGGCGTCGGGCTCCCTGTCTCGACCTTCGGCGGCTTCCCGGCGCGCAACCTGAAGAAACTGATCGCCGCCCGGTGGATCGCCGACCTGATCGGCTGGAACGCTGCCCGAAAACGCTGGTCGTCGCTGTAAGAGTTGTTCGTCCTTTTTCGCACCGAGTCGGTTGCCGGGTAGTACCACGCTGTCCGATCAGTCCGCTGAATGCGCTGAGTCGTCCTCGTCGTCACGATCGGTTTCGGTACCGTGAGTGGTCTCGCCGCCGTGGACGTCCCCGCTCGACATGGGGCGGGCGGGCACACCGGCGACGACAGTTCCTGCCGGAACGTCTCTGGTGACGAGCGAGTTCGCCGCGACGCTCGCCCCGGGACCGATTTCCACGCCCGGCAGGATGATCGCCCCTGCCCCGATCATCGCTCGTTCACGGACGACGACCTCGCCGGTCCGGTACTCGTCCTGGAGAAACTCGTGGCAAAGGATCGTGGCGTCGTACCCGATGAGTGCGTCGTCTTCGAGGGTGATGAGCTCCGGCCAGAAGACGTCCGGCGTCGCCTCCAATCCCCAGGAGACGCGTTCCCCGACGGTCACGCCGAGTCGGCGGAGGAGCCAGCGTTTCAGTTTCAAACTCGGAGAGAGTCGAACGAGCCAGACGACGACGTAGGAGACGGCGACACGAACGGGGTTGCGTTCGCCGGGCCAGCCGGACAGGGAGTTCCCGGGACCCGGTGTCGGGTGGCGATCGATCCGGTCGTGGCGTGAGGGATCGTCGGAAGGCACTGTCCCCGTGTTAGCTTCGCGGGTACAAGAACGTATTCGACGGTGACCGCTTCAATGTTTCACCACTATCGAAAACCAGCGGCCTCGATACGCGTTGGTCTTGCGTGACGAGCTAGATCCGCATTGTCTCGCGCGTCGACTTACTCGTCGCGGAGTTCGGTCATGTGGTCGATCCGCCGCTGCACTAGATCTTCGGTCCCGATGTCGTGGCGGATGTGCAGTCCGTCCTCGCCGGCGATGGCGAGGGCGTCCTCGGCGATGGTCTCAGCGTCGGCGATCGAGTCGGCACGGCCGACGACGGCGAACGATCTGGAGGTCGTCGTGTAAATGCCGTCGTCGCGCTCGTCGACGCTTGCGTAGTACAGCAGGGCGTCCGCGCTTTCTTCGTCGACTTGTACCTTCGCCCCGGCTTTCGGATCGGTGGGATAGCCTTCTGGCACGGCGTACTTACAGACCGTCGCTCGCTCGTCGAAGGAGAGAGCGGGAAGTTCCTCGCCGTTTCTGGCTGCGGTCAGGACATCGAGGAAGTCGGTTTCGAGGACCGGAAGCGTGTTCATCGCCTCCGGGTCGCCGAAGCGAGCGTTGAACTCGACGACCTTCGGTCCGTCGGCGGTGAGCATGAACTGGCCGTAGAGGATGCCCTTGTAATCGTCGAGGGCCTCGACCGTCGCCTCGACGATCTCGACGGCGCGGTCGTAGTCGCCCTCACGCATGAATGGGAGGTCCACGCCGGGCGCCGAGTAGCTGCCCATTCCGCCGGTGTTTGGTCCCTCGTCGCCCTCGTAGGCGCGCTTGTGATCTTGCACGGCGGGTGCCGTTCGAACAGACCCGTTGGCGACGAACGCCTGGACGGTGAACTCCTCGCCGACGAGGCGCTCTTCGAGGACGATCCGGTCGTAGTCGGACTCGCGGATGTACTCCTTCCCCTCCTCGGCAGTGACCTGATCGCCGATGACCTTCACGCCCTTGCCACCTGTGAGCCCGGCCGGCTTGATCGCGAGGTCGCCGTCATACTCATCGATATACTCGCAGGCGGCTTCCGAGTCGTCGAACGTCTCGAAGTCAGGGCAGCCGGGAATGTCCTGTTCGGCCATGAACCGGCGCTGAAAGGCCTTGTCCGTCTCGATCCGGGCGTCGGCTTCGCGGGGGCCGAACGCGTAGACGCCCGACGCTTCTAGCTCGTCGACGACGCCCTCGGCGAGCGGGCCCTCCGGCCCGACGACGGCGATCGTCGCGTCGATCTCGTCGGCATAGTCGACGACGGCGTCGGTGTCGCTGGTGTCGAGCGTCTCGAAATCCGTCGCCAGGGCGGCGATTCCCGGATTACGATTACCCGCACAGGCGTACAGGTCGACCTCGCTGTCGGCCAGACTGCGGGCGATGGCGTGCTCGCGGCCACCACCGCCGATGAGGAGTACGATGTCGCGCATATTTGACCACGGGAGCGGCCGCCGTGTAAACGTTACCGTTTCGATCACTGAAATTTCGATCGACGGCGGATGCTCGCGGTGTCGATCTCCGAGGCGGAATCACTCACGAGTAAAACAGGGTCGGCCGTCGCCCGCGTTCGTCTGCGACGGCGTCGGCCGACCCCGCTGACGTCGATTCCTGGTCAAGTAGTGCGTCGAGGACGTCGATCGCCGCCTCGCCGTGGAGCGGTCGGTTGTCGTTGCCGCACTGGTCGTCCATGATGCAGGCCGGACAGCCGTCGATCCGGCCGCAGTCACAGCCGGCGATCAGCGACCGTGCGCGTTCGGCGATCGCCTCGAACTCGTCGTATATCGCCCGCGAAAACCCGAGCCCGCCCTCGACGCCGTCGTAGATGAACCAGCCGCTGGCTGGCGGGCGATCGAGGTCGTCGGCGCGCGAGCGAATCGTCGCTTCGGCCGCCGCGATCGACTCCGGCGCTCGGGTCGTCTCTCCGACGGCGTCGTCTGATTCCGCAGGATCGTCCGTCGACGCCGCCTGATGGGCGTCGAGCGAGAGCGTCGCGAGCCCGCCGAGATCTCGTTTGTCGACCATTAGTTCGAGCGGTGCGACGCCGATGGTGGCGTGTTCGGCGGCGTGCAGTCCCCCAGCGTAGCCGACGTGGACGCCCTCGCCGAATTCGCCGTCGAGTTCGGGCACCGTGAAGTCGCTGTAGCGGTCGACGAGTCTGGCTTCGACGGCCGGCGGAACTTCGAGCCAGCAGAGCTGGGTCTCCATCGGGAGTGCCGGCAGACCGGTCGGGACGTTCTGGCGACGCTTCTGGCCGCCCTCGATTCGCACCTGATCGAAGGAACCGTAGTACGAGAGGACGGTCCCGGTGCCGTGGTGCAGGACGAAGTCGCCGATCTCCCGCGACCGTTTGGAGTCGGCGTCGATGACGGTCACCTCGCGGTTGGTCCGCGTGTAGTAGTCGACGTCGACCGGCTGGATCACGACGTGTGGCTGCGGACCGTCGTGGACGACATCCGTTACCTGGTACTGTCGGCCCTCGTGGAGCCTGACGGCGCCCTCGTGGAAATCGCGGAAGACCCGTTCGCGAGCGAGCGGCTCCATCTCGGGATCGTGCTGGGCGTCGACACCGTCGGCGAGGCGAACCTCGTACTCCTGGCCGGCGGTGGCGTACATCGACACCGACGATTGCGGTCGTGGCGGGCCGGTATAGGAGACGCCAGTCTCCAGTCGGCCGGAGAGGTCCCCTGCGCGTCGCCAGAGTTCGACGGCGGATTCCAGGCGCTCGCGGTCGGCGAAGTTCTCGGCGTCAGTCTCGTCGAGTGAGAGTTCGTCGGCCGCACAGCGGACGTGCGTCGCGAAGACGGCGTCGTTCTCCGTGTCGACGACGGCATCCTCCACGTCGGACTCGGTGAGGTACGAGGGGTTGGAGACGACGTACTGGTCCAGCGTCCGGTGGTCGGCGACGAGCACCGAGAGTGCGCGCTCTGTCCCCCGGCCAGCCCGGCCGATCTGCTGCCAGAACGCCTGACGTTGGCCAGGGTAGCCCAGCTGGACGGTCGCGTCCATCGCGCCGATGTTGAGCCCGAGTTCCAGCGCGTTCGTCGAGGCGACGCCGTCGAGCGACCCCGTCTTCAGCCCCTGTTCCGTCGCGTGTCGAGAGTTGCGCGCGTGGCCGGCGTGATAGGAACGGAGATCGCTGCCGCGGTCAGGTGCTGTATAGTAGCCCGACCACCGCTCTCGACCGCGTTCGGCGCGCTCGATCGAGAGTTCGGCGAGCTTTCGCGATGGGGTAAACAGCAGCGTCTGGGCGCCGTGGTAGGTGAGGTGGCTGAAGAGTCGCGGGGCTTCCACGGAGGCCGGGAGGCGATCGGCACGTTCCTCGTCAGCGTCGACCGAGTCGATATCATCGTCCCGCTCCACGGATTGATCCCCGTCGGCTGACGCGCGAGGCGGGTTCCAGAGTACCAGCTCCCGTGGGCCACGCGGCGAGCCGTCCTCGTCGACGACGGTGACGGGTTCGTCGATCAGGGCCTCGGAGTGGGCGGCCGGATTGCCGATTGTCGCACTCGTCAGGACGAATCCCGGGTCGGCCCCGTAGTAGGTGAGCACTCGTTTGAGGCGGCGGATCGTCCAGGCGACGTGCATGCCGTGGACGCCGGTGTACGTGTGGGACTCGTCGATCACGACGAGATCGCACGCGCCGTAGAAACTGGCCCAGCGATCGTGGTCGTGGAGGTAGGTGTTCACGCCCGCGAAGTTGGTGACGATCACGTCGGCCGTCTCGCGAATCTCGCGGCGGGCCTCTCCGTGGTCGGTGTCACCGTCGTAGACCCGGACGGTGACGTCGAGCCCGAGGGTCTCGTAGAGGTCGTTCAGTTCCCGTTCCTGGTCACGGGAGAGGGCCTTCGTCGGGTAGACGACGAGTGCGGTCGACCCTCGTTGACTGTGTTCCTCCCTGCTCTCATACGGTCCCGGGTCGCCAGCCAGGTAGTGTCTGGCGATCTGTAGGCCGTAGACCAGTGTCTTCCCCGAGGCAGTACTCGTGGTGACGCAGACGTTCTCGTCGCGGGCGAGTGCCACGAGTGCGTCGGCCTGGTGGGCGTAGAGGTCGTGATCGAGCGGGCTGGCGAGCGCCGCTTGGAGCACGTCGCGAGCGGGGATCGTCGTCGCCTCGCGTGCGGGAACCTCGACGACGGTCGCGTCGCCTGGCGCACCGGGATACGTCTCGACGACGCCCTTGCCCGTGATCGGGATGCCATCGCTGTCGGTCGATGCGTCCGTTTCGGACGTCCACTCGTTTCGGGTCATCAGGTAAAATCACCCAGGCCGGTCTGGCTGGCTGGTGTTCGATCGCAATCCTGTGCTGCTATGGGGGCGTCCATCAGTGCGTCGTAGATCGACCACAGCGCGCGGCAGTCGTCCTCGCAGTAGCGTTCGTGGCGATCCCAGTCGAGGGGTTCGCCCGTGCGGACGAACCGCGAGTAGGCGGCTGCCGTCGTCGCCCCGTCGAGACCGGTCCCTGCGCGCTCGTACCCCAGAGCCTCGGCGACGGCCGTCAGTTTGTTCGTTCGCCCCGGAAGTACGGCGTTTCCGTCGGTAACCGCCCAGCGGTACAGATCACGTTTCGCGAGCGATCCCCAGGAATCCCGGTACGCCGGTGCGTATCGCTCGGTGAAGACACCGAGGTGTTTGTAGTCGAACCGCCACCCGTTCCACGTGAGCAGGGTTCGATCCGCCTGGGACTCGACCAGCCACTCGACGAACGTTTCGACAACGGCTCCCGGGTCCGAGGGATCGCGTCGTTCGACGAACGCGCGATAATTATCTGTTGCAGGATCGTAGACGCCGATCTGCCAGATGATCGACGGCGAGAGACCGTCCGTCTCGATGTCGAGACACAGCGGCGGGTCAGCGTCTCCACTCCCCGGGAGCGGTTCTTCCGTCACACGACACGGTTCGCCGGTTTCTATGACGCGTGCGTGCTGTCGCATGCGATCGGCGGCACTGGCGCCGATTCCCGGGAGGGCTGTCAGTTCGGAGATCGGAGTCTCGAGGAGGTCGGCCCTGCTTCGAACGTCGCGGTCGACCAGCGCCTGCGCCGTCTTCGGACCGACGCCGTCGACGGCACGAATGCCGAACGCGTCGCTCCCGATCGAGTCGACGGAACGGATCGGCCAGTGGTCGGCGACCCCGGTTCCATCGGTTGCGTCATCGCCAGCGTATTCTTGGGGGGTATCGTGCCCGAGACGCATGGTAACGACGGTCCCGCTATCGCCGTAGTCGTCGATCGACCCGACACCGCGGAGACGCAGCGAGACGGTCGTGCTCCCCTCGTTTTCCGACCGGTCGTCGTCTAATCGGATCGCAGACGGTTCGCGAACGTCGCGAATCGTGCCATCTGCGCGGTCGAGTACCCAGCATCGATCGTATTCGGCAGGCAAGCGACCGGTCAGGATCGTCACCCGGGACCGACCGGCGGGAACGACGTCCGCGAGGGCGTCGGCGTGATCGAGCGATGCCTCGAGCGTCGTCTGATCGACCGAGACGCCGACGTCGTCGCAGACGAGAATCACGGGTCTGTTGGGCGCATCGGCGTGGATCTCGGCCACCGTCGAGGCGGCTTTCGAGAGTGCGGTGGCTCTCTGGACCGAGACGATCGAGGCGTCGCCGACGGCGTGGTGCTGTACGGCGCCGTCCGCACCGCCGAGTGGCGGGTGGATAACCGGTCCCTCGAACACCTGTCGTGCGCGAGCGACGGCCTGTGGGCGTCGGTCGGGGCCGGGGAGCAAGACGAGGTCGGGCTCGACGTGCGCTCGAACGTCGGTCAGGGCGGTTGAATCTCGCATTACCGCCATCTCAGCGGGTATAGCGAGCACGGTCGACCCGACGGCGGCATCCATCGCACGGGGGAAGGTGGGCCCGTCTCAAGAGGGTTCCGAGACCGGGGCGAAAGTGAACAAAGGGAGCGCCCAGTTTTGCCGTGTAGTTGGATCGATGGCGCGTTCCTCCCGGGCGTGACCAGCTAACCTTCGATATTCTCGCCGAGCCAAAATAGTTCTTGATAGGTTCTCCCTGCTCTTTTCCAGTGCTACAGGGCCCAGAAGGACGTATCATCGGACTTTATGCTCTCCCACGCAGAGTACCGCACAATGCAACAGTATCTGGATCTGGTTGACGACGTCCTCACCTCCGGGACGTACAAGCCTAACCGGACGGGCGTCGACACAATCTCGCGCTTCAGTCGCCACTACGAGGTCGACTTACAGGAGGGGTATCCACTCTTGACGACCAAGCAGATGGATGGCTACCGCTGGAACTCGATGATCCACGAGGTCTGCTGGTACCTCTCCGGCGAGGAGCACATCCGGACGCTCCGTGAGGAGACCAAGATCTGGGACGCCTGGGCCGACGACGAGGGGCGGCTAGACACTGCGTACGGTCGCTTCTGGCGTCGGTTTCCGGTTCCGGAGGAGTTGGCGCAACTGGACGGCGAGTCCTGGCCCGACGATGCACAGCGCTGGGTGACCGAGGAGGCCGACGGCCGGACGACGTTCGACCAGTTGCAGTACGTGATCGACACACTCTCGGACAGCCCGAACTCGCGCCGACTCGTCGTCAACGCCTGGCATCCGGCGAACGCGGCCGTCTCGACGCTTCCGCCGTGTCACTACACGTTCGTCTTCAACGTACAGGGCGACCGGCTCAACTGTCACCTGACCCAGCGCTCGGGCGACGTCGCGCTCGGCGTTCCGTTCAACGTCGCCGCCTACTCTCTGCTCACGAAAGTGATCGCCAAACAGACCGGCTTCGAACCCGGAACCTTTGGACACACCATCGTCGACGCACACGTCTACTGCGGAACGGGCGAGCGCGGCGAGTGGTACGCGGACAACCTGGACGCCTTGCAGGACCGACTGGGCGACGTGGACGACAGAGCGGCGTACCGAGACGTTCGTGAGTGGATCGAGTCGACTGCACCCGCAGAAGCTGCGGGTGACGAGAACATGGATCACGTTCCCGGATTGCTCGAACAGTGCGCCCGGGAACCGCTCTCGCGACCGGCGCTCTCGGTGGCCGACGTGTCGATCGACAACATCACCGCGGACGACGTCGAACTCCGCGACTACGAGAGCCACGACGGACTGACGTTCGGCGTGGCGGAGTGAGCATGCCTGAAACCGACGCTGGCGAGGACGACAACGGGTCCGAGGACGCCCACCGATCCGATCTCGGCGGACCGGCGATCGAGACGGCCCTCGAACTCGTCGCGATCGTCGCCGTCGCCGAAAACGGCGTCATCGGCGTCGACGGGGAGATGCCCTGGCACATTCCCGAGGATCTGGCGCACTTCCAACGAGAGACGACCGGGCACCCGGTTATCATGGGTCGAGTCACCTACGAGAGCATCGTCGCGGGACTCGGCGAGCCGTTGCCCGATCGCACCTCGATCGTCCTCACCTCCCGTCCGTTCGAGACGCCCGAGAACGTGCTGGTGGTCGGCGGGATCGACGAAGCCGTTCGCGCGGCCGAACGGGCCGACCGCGAGCGCCATGACGGATCGGGTCGCGCCTACGTCGCCGGCGGTGCGTCCGTCTACGAGCAGTTGCTCCCGGCCGTCGACCGGCTCGTCGTCACCGAGGTTGGTCGGGCGCCGGAGGGCGACGCTTTCTTCCCGGAGATCGATCCCGCCGTCTGGCGTGAGGTCGCGAGAGACGAACGCGAGTCGGTCACGTTTCTCGAGTACGAACGTATCGGCTCGA
This sequence comes from Halovivax asiaticus JCM 14624, assembly GCF_000337515.1. Classification (GTDB taxonomy): domain Archaea; phylum Halobacteriota; class Halobacteria; order Halobacteriales; family Natrialbaceae; genus Halovivax; species Halovivax asiaticus. The sequence goes on along the minus strand of NZ_AOIQ01000006.1, from coordinate 44,728 downwards.
AAGCGTAGTATTGCGGGCTATCACGGCGTCGTCGCGGTCGTTCCAGTCCGTGTGAGGAACGTTTTTCAGCCCGCGAGTGTTCACTCAGGCTATGGACCCGTTCGAGGGCGAGATCTCGCCCGGTTCGATCGAGTACGAACCGGTCAGCGTGAAGGACGTCCTCGTCGAGATGAAGGATACCGCGGAACTGTTGATCGACCTCTCGTTTTCCGCCATCCTCCACCAGCATCACGATCTCGCCCGGGAGGTCCTTCGCTTAGAAGAGCGGATGGACCTTCTCGAACTGCGAGCCCGGATGAGCCTCCTGATGGCCGCTCGAAATCCGGACGACGCCGAACAGCTTGCTCCGGTGCTCGGGATCGTCGCCGCGACGGACCAGATCAGCGACGCGGCCGGCGACATCGCGAAGATCCTCGTCGAAGACGCCGGGTTACCGGACGCGATGCGAACGACGCTCCCGGAGGCGATCGAATCGCTCGAACGCGCCGACGTGACAGAGGCGTCGGCATACGCGGGGCGAACGCTGGTCGACATCGATCTCGAATCGGAGACAGGCGTCCGTGTCATCACGCTTCGGCGCGGCGACGAGTGGATTCTGGATCCCGGTCCGGAGACGGTCATCGAGGCCGGCGACGTGGCGTTCTTACGCGGGACCGAGACGGATCTTGGGCCGGTCGTCGCGACGCTCACAGGCGAACCCTACGAACTCCCGGATCCGGAACCACCCGCCATTGCCGACCTCGAACGAGCGATCGACACGATCGTGCTCATGAAGGATCTGAGCGAACTGGCCGTCGACCTGGCCTACAGCAGCGTCCTCTTCGACAGTCAGGACCTGGCGGAGGAGGTCCGCAATCTGGAGATCGAAGTCGACGCGTTACAGTCGCGCTTTTCGGCGTGGGCCCTGAAGGCCGCGAGCGAAGCCGACGATCCGGTTCGGATTCGGGGGTTGATGATCCTCGCGAGTGCCACCGAGGAGATCAGCGACGCGGCGATCGACATCAGCGAAGGGATCTTCCGCCAACTCGACGTCCACCCCGTCGTCCAGCTGGCCGTCCAGGAGTCCGACGAGATCATCACCCGCATCGCCGTCGAACCCGGCAGCGATCTCGTCGGCGTGGAGATAATCGACGGTCGCCTGGCAACTGACGCCGGAATGGGCGCCATCGCGATCCGTCGCCCGGACGACGGCTGGCTGCTGATCGCCGACGACGACGCGCAGCTACACGCCGGCGACGTCCTCATCGCGAAAGGGACGCGAAACGCGGAGGAGTCGGTCCAGTCACTCTCGCAGTCCGAGTGATCCATCGGAGTGTCGAGCGCTACGTACCGGCTTGGGTCTCTCACAGCCCAACGACGAGCGAAGCCACCGCGAGGAAGATGACGACGCCGAAGACGTCGATCAGGCTCGTGATGATCGGGATCGTCGTGTCGTCGGGATCGACGCCGAGTCGATACGAGCCGTAGGTCGCCGCGAAACTGAACACGACGACGAGTATCGCGATGGCGGTGCCGCTGCCGATCGAGATGGCGAGTAACACCGGGAGCGAGAGCGTCGATCCGATCATGAGTCCGACGAGGAACGCCCCCACGCCGAGGAGGGTGAAGATGGTGAGCGCTAGCGTGACGATCGCCACGACGTTCGCCCAGAGGTCGGGGTCGCGCACGTCGAGGTCGGTCATCCCCAGGTGAAACCGGGTCGTGAGCCGCGAGCTCAAGATGGCGCCGAGATTGCCGCCGGTCCCGATGATCGTCGGGACCATCACGGCGAGTAAGCCGTACTCCGCGAGGAGTTCCTCGGCCTCTTCGAGGGTGAGACCGGCCCAGAGGACGATCGCCGAGAGGACGACGAGCAGGGGAAACATCGTGCGGACGATCGATCGCGTCGACCAGGTATCGAGCTCGCCGTCCGCGCCCATCACGGGACGAGCACCTCCACGGCGACCACTGCGAAGAGGAGAAAGAGCATGCCGAAGATGTCGCCGAGAGTCGTCACGACTGGCCCGACGAGATTGTCGGGATCGTAGCCGCGTTCGAAGCCGACGAAGATAACTCCCAGCAGCCCGGCGACGAGGACGACGGCGGTCAGCACACCCGAGATCAGCATGATCGCAACGAGTTCGAAGAGTGTGGCGACCTCTCGGCCCAGCCCGTGGAGGACGAGCCACGTGAGGACCGCGATGACGATCGAGATGCCGATCGCGTTGACGAGCGAGGCCACGACCGCGTTGACGAGTCGATCGTCACGAGCGAACCGCGGTTCGATCACCCCCTGATGGAGGCCGCTCGAGATCCGCCCGCCGAGGGCGCCGTAGACGTTCCCGCGCGTGGCGAGGAACACGGGGATCATCACCAGCAATCCGGGAAAGTCAGCGACTTTCGGCACCATCTCCTCTAAAACCAGTCCGGCGAAGAGGCCGCCGAGCAGCGAGACGAGCAGGATCGGGAGTGCCTGGCGATAGATCGTCCAGGCCTCCGACCGAACAGACATAGCGGATTCACTCTCAGTCGGCTGTTAAACGTACCGGAGTCGAATGTCCATGTGCCCGTGAACGTGACCGGCGAAACGGTTTCACACGATCGTCGTCCGGTGGTGCTGGCCGCGAGGCCACTCCTTTTGAACGCGCTGCGTGTAGGGAGGATATGACCGATCCGCTAGCGCGTAATCGACTCGACGAGGAGGCGAGTCCGTATCTCCGCCAGCACGCCGACAATCCGGTCAACTGGCAGCCGTGGGACGAGCGAGCGCGTTCGGCGGCCCAGGAGCGCGATCGACCCATCTTCCTCTCGATCGGGTATTCAGCGTGTCACTGGTGTCACGTGATGGAAGCAGAGAGCTTCGCCGACGAGACCGTCGCCACGGTGCTGAACGAGGGATTCGTCCCGATCAAGGTCGATCGCGAGGAACGGCCCGACGTCGACAGCATCTACATGACCGTCTGCCAGGCGGTCACCGGTCGCGGGGGGTGGCCCCTCTCGGCCTGGCTTACGCCGGACGGCCGCCCGTTCTACGTCGGGACGTACTTTCCACGCGAGGCTCAGCGCGGTACACCGGGATTCCTCGAACTCTGCAGGCAGATCCGCGTTTCGTGGAGCGAGAATCGCGACGAGATCGAGTCTCGCGCCGACGAGTGGACGGCGATGGCGGCGGACCGACTCGATTCGGCGGCCGCTGCGGGGAACGAATCGTCGTCGACTCCGGCACCGATCTCGGCTGATACAGGTAGCCCGATCGATGGGGGACTCGACGCCGACGGGCCCGACGCACTGGAGCGAGTCGGTGAGGCGGCACTTCGGGCCAGCGACGACGAGCACGGTGGGTTCGGTCGTGGCGGGCCCAAGTTCCCACAGCCACGTCGCGTCGAATCCCTCCTCCGTCTCGATGCAGCTCACGACCGGCCGAACGCGCGCGAAACGGCGACGCGGGCGCTCGATGCGATGTGCTCGGGCGGCCTGTACGATCACGTCGGCGGCGGCTTCCATCGCTACTGCGTCGACGAAGACTGGACGGTGCCACATTTCGAGAAGATGCTGTACGACAACGCCGCGATTCCCCGCGCGCTTCTCGCCGGCTATCAGGTCACCGGCGACGACCGCTACGCGCGGACGGTTCGCGAGACCGTCGACTTCCTCGAACGGGAACTGCGCCATCCCGAGGGCGGCTTCTACAGCACGCTCGACGCCCAGAGCGAGACGGAATCGGGTGAACGAGAAGAAGGCGCGTTCTACGTCTGGACACCAGCCGAAATCGAGTCGGCGGTAGCCGAGGCTGGACTGTCGGACGAAAGCGGGGCGCTGTTCTGTAATCGGTTCGGCGTCACTGACTCGGGGAACTTCGAGGGGTCGACGGTGTTGACCGTCGAGGCGTCCATCGAGGACCTGGCAACCGACTACGGGTTGGCGCCATCGACGGTCGAGGATCGACTCGACGCCGCCCGGACGGCCGTCTTCGAGGCCAGAGCGACGCGACCGCGCCCACCGCGTGACGAGAAGATACTCGCCGGCTGGAACGGACTGGCGATCGACATGCTCGCGGAGGCCTCGATCGTCCTCGGGACCAGCGGACGCGAAGCAGCTACGAACGCGGCGTCGGCCGGCGGTGCGTCGGACGGACCGTCGGGTGACGACCGATACGCGCAACTCGCGACAGATGCGCTGGCGTTCGTCCGCACAAATCTCTGGGACGACGACACCGGCCGACTTGCCAGGCGCGTCCGAGATGGGGACGTGGGAATCGACGGCTACCTCGAAGACTACGCGTTCCTCGCCCGCGGTGCGCTTACGTGTTACGAGGCGACGGGTGAGGTCGAACCCCTCGCGTTCGCTCTCGATCTCGCCCGCGCGATTCGTCGGGACTTCTGGGACGAGTCAGCCGAGACGTTGTATTTCACGCCGGAACGCGGCGAATCGTTGCTCGTCAGACCGCAGGAACTAGGCGATCAGTCGACGCCATCACCGACCGGCGTCGCAGTCGAGATACTGGCGATGCTCGATCCGTTCACAGCCGAACCCTTCGGCGAGATGGCACGCCGAGTCGTCTCGACCCACGCGACCGAAATCGAAGAATCACCGTTCGAATACGTCTCGCTGTCACTGGCACAGGATCTCGTCACACACGGGCCACTCGAAGTGACGACCGTCGCGGACGGACGACCGATGGAATGGGAACGTACTCTCGGGCGGACGTACCTCCCTCGACGCCTACTCGCCCCCCGACCGGCGTCGTCGGCGATGCTCGACGACTGGTTGGACGTGATCGGGCTCGACACGGTCCCACCGATCTGGGCCGACAGAGAACAGCGTGCGGACGAACCGACGGTCTACGTCTGTGCGGATCGGGTCTGTTCGCCGCCGGAGCACGATCTGGCGACCGCACTCGCGTGGCACGACGGAGAGGAGTCCACGTCTGAGGGGGCACCGTTCTAATTTCCCCGTGCGACGTGGCACCGTTCTACCTTCCCCGTGCGACGGTACTCCGTTTTGAGCCAGTATCAGACTGGTTCGGCCCACTCCTCGATCGCGTCGGCGAGGTACGTCGCCGGGGGAACGGGTTCTGACTCGACGAAGCGGGCCACCTCGGTTCCGTCGTCCGTCTCAACGACGATCGTCGGTATGTACTCGATCCCGTACGCTTCGACCCCTTCCCCGGCTTTGTTCTGGTCGACGGGTCGTACGTCGATGCGGTCGTCGGGGACGGATGCGGCCTCGAGGGCTGCGCCGAAGTCGGGCAGGGTAGATCGGCAATCGCCGCACCAGTCGGCGCCCCAGATGCGGTAGGTCAGGTCGTCTCGGTGGGCTTCGATCGTCTCGACGACGTCCTCGTAGGACGCGTCGTCCCACGCCGGATTCGGGCGGAGCGTTTCGAGTTGCACGACAGGGACTACTGGACAGGCAGAGTTAACGCCCGCGGTTAGCGGAACTCGTTGCCGCGCATTGTGAGACCCCTACAGTGAGCGCTTTGCGAAAACCCCTGCTCGGCCAATGTCTCCATCGGCGATATTTCCGTCCTCCAGCAGTGGTTTACGTCTCCCGTCCGTACTCTCGCCGATGAGAAACGGTATCCTGGACACCATCGGGTCGCCGCTGGTGGCACTCGATAGCCCGCCGGGTGCGACGGTCGCGGCGAAACTCGAGTCGGCGAATCCGGGTGGGTCGGCCAAGGATCGGGCGGCGATGGGGATGATCCACGCGGCCGAACAGGCTGGCGAGATCGAACCAGGGGATCGACTCGTCGAACCGACGAGTGGGAACACGGGGATTGGACTCGCACTCGTCTCCGCGGCTCGTGGTTACGACCTCACGATCGTGATGCCGGCGGGCAAATCCGCGGAGCGCCGGCAGGTGATGGCCGCCTACGGGGCCGAGATCGAACTGGTCGAAGGTGACATGTCAGACGCGCGCGACCGCGCGGACGAGATCGCCGCCACGGGCGCCGTTCAACTCGGCCAGTTCGACAACGAGGCCAACCCCGATGCCCATTATCGAACAACGGGGGTCGAATTACTGGAGCAGATTGGCGACCGGTCGATCGACGCATTCGTCGCTGGCGTGGGGACCGGGGGCACGATCACCGGCATCGGTCGCCGCGTTCGGGAGCGGTTTCCGGACGCCGAGATCGTGGCGGTCGAACCGGAGCGAAACCCGGTACTCTTGACCGGTGAGTCCGGCGACGACGAGTACCAGGGCATGGGACCAGGCTTCGTGAGCGAGAACCTCGATCGGTCGCTGATAGACACGGTCGAAACCGTCGCGCTCGAGGACGCCGAGGACGAGTGTCGCCGACTCGCCCGAGAGGAGGGCATCCTCGTCGGCCAATCGAGCGGGGCCACCAGCCTCGTCTCGCGGGCCGTCGCCGACCGGATCGCGAACCCGGCCCAGCCTTGCCCCGAGCTTCCGGATGCGCTCGATAGCCAGTTCGGCGACTTCGAGGACGGCCGAGCTGCTCGCACCGACGGCGGTGACGGGACGGACTGCCCGCTCGTCGTCACGGTCTTCTGGGACAGCGGCGAGCGCTACTTTTCGACCGGTATGTTCGAGTGAGCAATGTGGCCGTCGTCACCCCTGGCCCGAGCACGGATGTCAGTCACACCGAAGGGTGACGGTTTTGGTCGATGACGTCGAACGACCGGGTAATGGTTGACGAGCAACTGGATGGGCCGCCAGTGGCCGTGCTTCCGGACGTCGAGACCGGCGACGAACTCGATCTGTACTTCGATCGGTACAACGAGGGGTACGACGAAACTCCCCAGTCGCCGGTCACTTGTACGGCTCTATCGATCGAGACGAAGGAATTGACGCTGGAAAACGCGCTGCTCCCCGGGACGTTGCGCTCGATCACACTTACAGTCCCTGAAGACGACGACACCGCGAACGAATACTGGATCGAACATCGGACCGAGTACGACGAGGACGGCGAGCGCCAGTCCGTCAGCGCGTTGCTCTACGAGGCCGACTTGCTCGGGACGATGACGACGACCGGTGACGTCGGCCACATCGATCGCGTAGTCGTCCACCGCGAAGTCGAATCCGAATCGGACGAGTAGGCAGGTGGGAACATTTGGAAAGAGGTCTTCGTGTATATGCCGCGGAAGTAGGTGTGGCGATCCTATCGGTCGAAAAGGGGGACAGCCGTCTCTGGGTAAGTTGGTGTCGAACTGAGAGACAAATTCGTCGCGAGTCGGTCGTTATCGGCTCGCCGTCGCGCGGCCGCTCTGTTCGGCGGCGTTCTTTCGGAACCCGAAGATGGCCAGCAGCGCGAGCAGGACAACGACAGCGCCGGCCACGGAGTTGACGATCTCGAGCGTTCCCGAGTGGACGTCGGTGAGCTGGGGCAGTGCGATGACCAGCACCCCCATGACGGCGGCCAGCAGCGGGAGGCCGATCGCCGCGGCGGCGCCCTCCCCGTGTTTCATGGCTGTGACGGAGCCGGCTACGGCGATGGTGAGGCCGAGGCCGAACTGCATCCACATGGTGAGACCTGCCCCGGTGAACAGCACCGGGCCCCAGAAAAGGAAGACGCCGAGGCCGGCGAGCAGTCCCGCCGCGCGGACGGCGTTGCGACCCGCGAACGTCGAGTCAGGGTCGGTCGTCGCGGCACCCGAGTCGGCGGCCGTCTGTTCGACGGACGTCGATTCGGGGGTGTGTTCGTCGTTTGTCGTGGCGACACTATCCCCATTGCTTGTCGAGGCAACGCTGCCCTCGTCGGTCGTCGAGTCGGCCGGGTGGTCACTCGATCCGCCGTCGGCGTCGAGCGTGCCGGTCGACGACTCCTCGTCTGAGACCGGGTCGCTGTTTTCGGATTCGCCCATACACGCCCGTTGGAACTGGGGGTATGTGAATTTGCCCACTTCGTCCCGGGAGACGGGAGCCGAGACGGAGGACGTCTCACACCCGCCAAAACGGGTTTCAACCGGCGGCTGAGCCACTGAATCGCCAACGGATGTCGGATCGAGCCGTGAGCGCTTGAGTCGGTTGGGGAAGCGATCGAAGTCGGATCTGCAACGTCTCACTGTTGGGCTTTTTCGCACTCGAACGGACGTCATCCCTACGCGACGTGGTGACACTGAATCCAGCCGGGCCGGACAGCGACCTATCCTGACAGCGATCGTGAGAGAATTGTGGTGCGTTCGAGGCGCGCGCCAGAACGGTCCACCCCGTCACGACATCCACACACGATTTCGACGCCGTGACGAATCGATCGTCGAAACGCCCATAACCTATATCTATCTGAACGAATAGCGGCGACCCCCTCGATATCGACGACCTCAGAGCCTTCAAGACTCGCTTGGAAAGGTACAATCGTCGTCGCAAACCTACAAGCAGTGCTACCAGATTTTCAGTGACAGTCACGAATTCTTGACTAGCAGATAGATTTATACGATCCCCGTGCCGTCACTTCGTCGTACCCGGCACTGGACAGAGAACGATGGTGTAGGGGGCACGGACCAGGCGTCCGCCACCCGCGGCGGACGGTCCATCTCCTCCGATATACGTTTTCTGTTCGTTCAGCCGTGGACGAACAACAATGATGGACGGAAAAACACTCCGCGACAAACTCGTTGGATCGGAAGACGAACGCGCCGTATCCCCCGTGATCGGCGTCATCCTGATGGTTGCTATTACGGTTATTCTGGCAGCTGTCATCGCAACGCTCGTGATGGACTTCGGTGACAGCACCGACAGTCCGATTAATGCCCAGGTAGATTATGACCTGGATACCGACAACGACAGCGTGACGCTGACTATTATGGAACCTGGTGAGGCTTCATCGTTCGATCTTCGTGGTGCAATGGATACGTCGGCTGGATTCTCCAATATTCAAACTGGTGAATCCGTAACGGTGTCGACTTCATCACTTAATTCCGGCGATGAAGTGAACATCATCGCAATTGATGGAGATCGGGAAGAAAATGCCGGTTCCTTCACCTGGCCCTAACGGCTAGGCACTGCGGCCTCGATTTATCGTATTGACTTTTTTGCCGTACTGCGATGGTCACTAGCCGTTAGTATTTGTCCGAATTCATAGCAGACATGGAGCATCTCTTACTAATTTCGAGATATTCATTATGCCTAAATTTTCTATGGCATATGTGTATTGAACCAAGGCCATATGAAACGAACTGTCACCGATATCGACAGTTCACAGCTGGGCTAGTTGGTATTAGTTTGGAGGTTGCATTGAGGCCACACCGACAATAGTGACACCGAGTCAGAAACAGTCCCCCTTGAAGGCGATAATCCGGCCGGTAGTAATAGGTGAAATGCCCTACCGATCAATGCACTGGTTGACTCTGCTGTGTCGGATGAGGAAGTTACGCCAACTGTAGTTGAATCAGGCGTTGCCTCACATTCATCCTTCGCGGTGAAATTGAGGGACTCGATGCGTATACCGAAGGTGATGAAATTCTGGATAGTGGGATTAGAACGATTTGGTCACCAAACTTGTCTGGGAGTGGTGAGGTCCCAGTAGTTGGTTCGCCGATGACAGTGATGGGAAAGAGCTGGTGAGGAGTTTTTATTATTGGGTACTGACAGTAATCATCTGGCTCTTCTCTGCTCGAAAACGGCTAGAGATCAGCAATTACACCGAACCCCTCAAACAGCACCGTCAAAACAGAGTTGAAGGGATTGTGAACCGCGAGAACATCTTTGTTCGTTGTCTGGGCTTATATCCCCTCTTGTTCAGGTTCTACTGCTTGCAACGTTGTTCACAGCAGAAGTATGGGGTCGGAGGGATTTGAACCCCCGATTGACTGATATCTCCGGACCCACCTCGGAACTCCAGAGGGTCATCACACGAGCGGTGATCAGCCACTCGATCAGTATATCAGCTGGAGTGTCGTCCCGGGCGGGTATGCCTCTGGAGTCAGTCGCCATGCCTGGCTTGGCCACGACCCCTCAAATCTGGGTAGGTGCAAGTGCCCTAAAGTGGTTTCGATTCGGGTGGCGACGAGTCGGTTAGTCGGAGCGGTTCTGTTCGACCGCTTCTCGGTCGAACTCCAGCATCCCCATAGCGGCGACGCAGTCGACGCAGACGAGCTTCTTCGAGTCGATGTAGTACTCTGCGTTTGTTCCCTGGTGGAGGGCCTCCAGGCGGACCCAATGGTCTGCCGTAAGCCCGACCTCGCAGCGCTCGCAGGCCGGATCTGGTGTCGGCTCGTCGTACTCGTACCGACCCATCTCAGATCACCTCCGGATTTTGCGATCGATGTCGCTCTCCGATGTGCTCCGTGGAATCTGAGGAATTGTGGGTGTACAGCGGGCGCTGGCAGTACGAAGGTCGTGCGAGAGCCTTTTGTCTCGGTGGTGTCTTTCGGAACATGGTAACCAAAGCGGTGGTCGCTTTGGAAGCCACGCCTCGGGTGCGAGGACACCCGGGGCATTTCTCTGCGCAGCCCTCTGCGACGGATGGAGACGTGGGCTTCCACTGTCAAGTACTGTGTGCTGAATATTATATTTATTGGATGTGGGTGGAATTTGAACCCTGATAGTGGATCTCCGCGACCTCCAAGTTCCCTAACTTTGCACCCTGGCATGGACATTGTACTGGAGAAAACTGGATAGACACACTGTTCTCGATAAATGGGGTGGTTGAGCGAATATCGCCCGCCTCACGTTAGCGCGACTGACCAACGAATAAACTGCCTCCTTAGGGTAAATCAAAGTGTTATTAATTGGAATCCGACTGATGATTCATATGGCATCACCAACTCGCTCAGGTGGACCGGACCGGCGTCGATACCTCCAACTCGCGGGCGCACTCGTTGGCGTCAGTACAGCGGGTTGCCTCGAATCCCTCGGTGGCGACAGCGACGAGCAGGAATCTGAGAGCCCAGAATCCGACAATTCGGCGGATGAAAACGACTCAGCGGAGGAATCGACTCCCGGTTCGCCGATCAACGCGATGGTCCAGTCGTCCGTATCAGATGGGGAGGTGACACTGAGCGTCGCCGCCGCAGGCGCTGCCTCACATTTTGTCCTCCGGGGAGATATTGGAGGTGTCGAAGACTATGCTGACGGCGAGGAGATTCTGTCAGGGGGGACAGGTTCGACGTGGTCGTCGCCGCTGCAAGGGAGCGGAACGGTTTCGGTGATCGGTGTCGCCGCTAATGGCGACGGGCGAGAGCTGGTTGGAAGCTTTACGTATTGAGGCGCGCTTGACTTTCTCGAGAACTCGGGTGAGTGTACCCAATCGAAGTCGCTCACCGCTGAATAGACTCATAGTTTCCCCGGACCACAGCGTTACCACTTCTGCTGACTCCTCGATGAGGACACGAGTAACGTGCACGACGGCCTCGTATCTGGACAGTCGGTGTGGACGTGGGATACGCGATTGGAAGAATGCATTCAGCTCTCATTCCCACATTGAGGCCCCTGATGAGATCCTCGTGTGCAACCTACATCCACGGCGCGCGGCCGGCCGTGTCTGTTCCGTCGTCGCTGGGGTAGGGATCGTAGGTGGCAGACGCCTCAGCTGGGGAATCTTCCTCACCGGTTCCTGTCGTGTCATCGCGCGGGCGACGAACGCCGCCGTCAGTCCGGTGCGCGCGATCGCCAGCCGACGCAGTCGGCTGCTTTGCAGCAGTGTCGCCCCCTTCTTCACCATCGGGATCGAGGGCGAACAGCCCGGCGACGACCAGGACGGCCAGCGGTGCCTGTCCGAAGGCCATCCCCAGCAGGGATAGCGGGAGGATCCCCAGCGCGAGGGCACAGCCGAAGCGGAAGCGATCCACGTCGACGTAGGCACGAAGCACCGGCCCGAAGACGGCCAGCGCGAGGGCGAAGCCGACGCCGATGCCGGCCGCCAGGAGCGCGTTTGCGACCAGCATCGGATCCGCGAGGATCTCGAACGTGGCGCCCGCTGGGTCCAGGCTCGCCAGCAGACCCAGGGCGATGATCACGCCGGGACCGGGCAGATACTCGCCGATGCGGGCGCTGGCCGTCTTGGCAGCGATGGCCGCGATGACGAGGGCAGCGAAGCGCTCGAAGGTCACCAGATCGAGAACGCTCGCGATCGACGGGGCGATGGCCGCCTGGAGTGCCGCGATCAGGATCAGTGGGATGCCAACGACGAGGACCGTCCGCGCCTGTTCGCGCGGCGTTCCGTCCATCTCGCCGAGGACGACAGCGACCGTGGCGCTGCCGCCGAAGATCAACAGGCCGATTTGGATCGCGTCGAGCGGGTTCTCCAGTGCTCCGGCGAGAACGAGCGCCGGGAAGATACCGTCGATCAGGGGCAGGCCCATCACGAGCGCGAGTAACGAGCGATCGGACTCGCCGAGGCTGGATAGGCGCCTGGCGATCGGATGCGTGGACGCACTCATCGGTCAGGGACGATGGCCATACCCCGTGGCCGATGGGTGGTGGGTGTCACGATCACGGACCTTCGAGAGCCGGCGGCAGAGCCAGTCTCGCCCGCGAATCGGTACCCGTGCTGTGAGCGGGTTCATCCGGAGAGCGGCGACGAAGTCAAAACTCGTCCAGCCAGCGTTTCCGGAATCTGAGGCCATCACAGCGTTCATGTGGGAAACGACGGGTCGTGTTTTAGTAAGCGTTGCGTGAGAGAGGATTTCACGTCACGTATCCCCACTATTCGAGTCGAGACGACCGAATCTCGCAACGTTTTTGGGTGGCCCAGTCGGACAGTTTACATGGCGAACGATCTTCCATCGGACGAGTTCTTTACGGACAAACTACGGGTACCCGAGGCGCTGACATTCGACGACGTGTTGCTCCGACCGAAAGAGAGCCACGTCGAACCCGACCAGGCCGATCTCACTTCGCAAATTTCGACCAACGTCGAGGTGTCGATCCCGATCCTCTCGGCGGCGATGGACACCGTTACGGAGAGCGGACTGGCCATCGAGATGGCCCGGCAGGGTGGCCTCGGTGTCTTGCACAGAAACATGACGATCGACCGGATGGTCGAAGAGATCGATCGCGTCAAGCGCGCCGACGAACTGATCATTTCCCTAGACGATGTCGTCACCGCCAATCCTGAGATGTCCGTCCGCGAAGTCGACGAGCTGATGGCCCGGGAGGGCGTCGGCGGCGCCCCCGTGGTCAACACCCGCGGTGAGGTTCTCGGCATCATCTCGAGCACTGACATCCGCCCGCATCTGGAAGTCAACGAGGACGACCCCGTCACGGAGGCGATGACCGACGAGGTCATCACGGCCCACGAGGACGTCGACTCCCGCGACGCGTTCGACTTGATGTACGAACACAAGATCGAACGGGTGCCGGTCGTCGACGACGAGAACCTTCTCGTCGGACTCGTCACGATGCAGGGCATCCTCCAGCGTCGCGAGTACAAAGACGCCGTTCGCGACGAGGATGGCCGCCTGCGTGTCGGCGTCGCGGTCAGTCCGTTCGAGCTTGATCGAGCCGAGGCCGCCGACGACGTCGACGCGGACGTCCTCTTCATCGACACCGCCCACGCGCACAACCGGAACGTCATCGAGGGGGCGAAGGAGATCAAAGAGAGCGTCGACGCTGACGTGGTCGTCGGAAACGTCGGCACGCGCGAGGCTGCTGCGGAACTCGTCGACTTCGCCGACGGGATCAAGGTCGGCATCGGCCCGGGCTCGATCTGTACCACGCGTGTCGTCTCCGGTGCCGGCATGCCACAGATCACCGCCGTCGCGCAGGTCGCCGATGTCGCCGCGGAACACGACGTACCTGTCATCGCCGACGGCGGCATTCGCTACTCCGGCGACGCGATCAAGGCCGTCGCGGCCGGCGCCGACGCCGTCATGCTTGGGTCGTACTTCGCGGGCACGGACGAGGCTCCGGGCCGCGTCGTCACGATGAACGGCAAGAAGTACAAGCAGTACCGCGGGATGGGCTCCGTCGGTGCGATGAAATCCGGCGACACGGAACGCTACCTCAAGGAGGACCCCGACGAGGAAGACGAGTACGTCCCCGAAGGGGTCGAGGCGGCGACACCCTACAAGGGAACGCTCAAATCCGAGCTTCACCAACTCTCCGGCGGCATGCAGTCCGGGATGGGTTACGTCGGCGCCGAAACCGTCCCCGAGTTCAAAGAGCGCGCCGAGTTCGTCCGGGTCTCCAGCGCCGGCCAGGCGGAGGGCCACGCCCACGACGTCGTCATTACCGACGAAGCGCCGAACTACTCGCCACAGTCTGAGTAACGCCACCGACACGCAATCGACGGCCACGTCATCCGCAGGTCGATTCTCACCGTGGGGCGTCCGGCGTCTGCCGCGGGGCCAAAATGGTAACACTAAGGGATTCTCGACGGCTAGGCCCCTGTGTGAACCGACGTACGCTACTTGCCGGGGCCGGTGGGATCTCTGCGTTCGGGCTCGTAGGCTACTTCATCTACGCGTTCTCGCTGAGCATGCCGATCTTGCTCACCGGACAGAACGAAACCGACTCACCGAAAGGCGTCGTCGTCACGGTGACCGAACTGGACTCGAACCGGAAGAACATCGACACGCCGGTGACGATTCCCGTCGACGCCACCGCAACGATCGGACGCGTCCCGAATTCCGATTCACAGGCCAGCGTCAAACTCGTCGAGTTGGCCGGCGACGGTGAGGAGGAACCGGACGAAGACGCGGTCATCGACGAGGCGACCGAACTGCTCGGACCCGAAACGAAACAGCTCACGATTACGGTCACCGACGACGGCCTGGATCTCGATCTCAGCCTTCGGGAGTGATCGAATCGGAACGATTGACGGAGAGAGTAGCCGACGGCTGCAGTGCGTCAGGGATACGGGTGTGGCGGCCCGTCGAGGCGTGGTTCGGTGCCCAGTGTTTCCGGCACGGTGCGCGCTCGTTCTCCAAAGTAAGGGTTTGCCGTAAACAGCGGCTGTGCAGTCGGAACGATCACGCGCACGGCTTCGAAGCCGAGCGCCGCGACGTCGCGTGTGGTGAGGCGGGCCGCGTACGGCGTGAGTCCTGCATCGGTGAGCCGTTCGACGAGAGTCTCGACGGCTTCAGTTCCGGACGGAACTGGGTCTGGTGACACCGACGCCGCGTCGACGGTTTCCGACGTGTCGAGAAATTCCCGGGCAGCAGCGGGGAACGATCCGTAGTGGCCGATCCAGGCGCCCGCGTCGGTCGCCTCGTCCGGGCCGATCGAGCGAAGTTCCATCCAGTTCTGCGTTGCTTCGGCGAGCGCACTCCGTGCAGCGGCCGTGGCGTCGAGGTCCGCTGCCGATCCGACTGCGAACGCCGGCCAGTCGCCGTCCTCACGATGGACGGCGACGGAGACGACCGGTACGTCGACGTCCTGTGTGACGAGGAGCGGTGTGACTGCCAGTCCCTCGCTTTCGACCCGGCGAACGACCGTTTGGAATCGCTCGTCGCTCACCGAAAGTTCGACGGGATCGGCCGTCGAGAACCACGAGAGCATCGTCGCGTCCCGTTCGACGATCTCGGTCAGGCCCGCCACGAGTGCGTCGGCGGTCGACGATCCGAGTCCGAGGCCGGTCGTGATCTGCGGGACGTAGCCCGGACCGGGTTGGGGGAAGTGGACCGCATCCGCCGGGAGGGAGGTCTGCTTGCCGGTCGAGAGATCCACGCCGTCGACCCAGCGCGAGTCGGTCGACGGATCGAACGCGGGTGTGTCGTCCGGGCTGACGATTGCCGTCGGTTCAAGGACGGCATCGAGCGTCTCGGCGGCCGCAACGACGAAGTCTTCCTCGCGGTAGACGCCTGCGCAGTACCGCTCTAGCCCCTCCCCGATCGCTTTGGCGAACGCCCGATTCCAGTCGTCGTCGACGCCGGCCGCGTTCGTGGGTGCGGTGGCGTCGCTATAGGCACCGGTATTCGCGAGCGTGGCAAGGTAGTACGGCACCGGATAGGAGTCGATCTCCCCGATCGATTTGCACAGACCGATCCGCTCGTCGATCGCCTGGTCCATCGCGTCGACGGTTTCGTCGAGCGCCAGCCCCGATTCGTCGGTCCGATCGATAGCGCGGTCTCGATCATCTGCCTGACACGCACAACCCGGGACGGGAAGCAGGACGCGTTCCGTGTAGGGCAGTTCGGTTACGGTCGCGAACGGTGCGTTCGTCCCCTGTTCTAGGGTTCGAACGCACTCGCTGCCGGCGATTGCGCCGGCCAAGCGGACGGTCCGACGGGAGCCGCTCGGTTTCGACCCGCCAGTGTCGCTCTCGCGTGTCGATCGAACCCGATCCCGGAGACACCCAAAGCAGGCCGTTTTCGGACCGAACACCGACACCGACGCATCGACGGTATCGATCGGCTGCCCGCCGACGCCGCCCACTTCGACGGCGATCCAGGTCGTTTCGCCGCTCCGGGCGTGCCGGTTCGCCGCTTCAAACGTCTCCGAACCGGCCACCCCGGCAACGACGCCGACGGGTGCCTGAGCCAGTTCGTCGACGGTCGCCGATCGCACGTCGATGTCCACGTCAGTCAGTGCTGCCCCCACTTCGTCTCGAACCGGATCGCCACCGACGACGGGTACGTCCATGTGCGCTCAATTCAACCGGTCGCGTCAAAAGTGCCGTGCTCCCAATCGACTCACGGGAACGAGGCGAGTGCACGTGACCGTGAGGGATGTCGACTCGCTCACTCGCTTTCGTCGAGGTCGGTGAGGATGTCACGGGCGTTCTCGATGGCGGCCTCTCTGGTCGCCGGGTAGGCCTCCAGCTTCCCGCGAAACGTGATGCCGTCGCCACGACTGACGGTGCCGTTGAACGCCGCCTGTTTGTCGAGCGTGAGGAACAGCTCCGTGTTGTCGGTGACGCGGTCGTCGAGTTCGTCTATCACCTGGGTAAGTGCTGGAAGTGACGCCAGTTGCGTCAGGACGTGACGAATCTCGTCAGCCCGTTCGACCCGAACGGAGTAGATCAGAATCCGGTCCCCGTAGTGGCCCGCCGTCTCGACCCTGTCGAGTTCGACGTCCTCGGGAAGGAACAGGCGGAGGGCCTGTTCGACGCGCTTGTCGTCCTCGGTAGCGTAACAGAACGCACGCAGATCGACGTAGTGTAGTGGAATGCTCGACATGGGTCGGTCAGTGGAAGTTGTCGACAGGGGGTAGCCGCTGGGGTGCGGTTATGCCCGGGCTGGGACCCCGTCAGTGATGGTCGGTCCGTGTTACTCGTCGGCGTCGTCGGCGGCCTCGAGGGCGTCTTCCGGGACGCCGGATTCCTGGCCGTCCTCGAAGCTGATCGTGTAGGTGACGTCACCGAACATCGATTCCATCGTCTGCGTGACGGTCCCCGTTTCGCCGTCGAACTCGCTGTGTTTATCGGAGAGTACGACCTGATCGTCTTCCTCGAAGCTCATACCTGCCATTTCGCGTCTGTCTGTAAAAAGGAAGTGATTCGACGTACGTCAAGACGCTCGCAGGGAAACAGCTGTGGTGGGACACCGCTCGAATATCCGCACAGTGTCCGTCCCACTACTCGAACATGTGACTATGCCCGATCGACCCGTCATACACCGTCACACGGTCACGCCGGTGCCAGTCGGAGTGCCTCGAAGAATCTGCGTTCGATTCGTGGTGAGAGCATGGAGATGAGCGCCTCGCAGTCGTCAGCCTCCGCATAATCGCTGAAAATTCCGAGGTCGATGTGGCCACCGCCCATATCGTGATGGCCGCCCGCTGTCCCCAGTGGATCGAACGCCTGGTCGAGCGTCCGCCCGACGTTGACACGTGGATCGACTGATCTGGCGGAAAGTCGGATCGCCTCCCCGACGATTCCGTACGCCAGGACCGTGTTGACGCCTTCGACGTTCAGCAAGTAGTCTGCGGCCTGCGGAAGCGCGTCCGTTTCCGGCGTTCGACCGACGTTGGCGACGAGTGCAGAGCCGCGTCGGGTGCGCGAGCGGATCGCTTCGCCGATCGCGTCGATCGTCGCCGGTGTGAACGCACTCCCGTACAGTTGTTCGAGTGAATCGAGATCCGCGTCGTCGTAGACGGCGAGTGCGGCTTCGTACTCCGCCCGCGTCGGCTCACGAACGAAGTCCAGTCGTTCACGGTGAAGGGCAAACAGCAGCGCCGTGGCCATTCGTCTGGTGAGTTCGATTTCGAGGGCCTGGAGATACTCGACGAAAATCGTCGCGGTCGCACCGTACGTCGGTCTGATGTCGACGAATGGCGCGTCCACGGCCGGTGCCGGGTGATGATCGACGATCGCGTCCGGTTCGATTCCCGCATCGACGGTCGAGACGCTGTGACGTGCGTGATCGACGAAGGCGACGAACCCGTCGGGGTCGACCTCGCCGTCGTGATCGACGGAGATGTCGAGCATGTTGACGAACGCCCGATTTTGCTGATGGGAGATCTCACCGCCGTAGACGATTCGTGAGGAGGGGACGTCCCGGGAGCGAGCGATGTGTTCGAACGCGAGGGCGCTCGCGAGGCAATCGGGATCCGGATTGTCGTGACAGACGATCGTGACGGTCGACTCGTCGACGAGCATCGCAGCCAACGTCTCCGCTCGCGACATAGGCCGTATACGCGATCGATGGCAATGAAACCCGAGTTGGTCGCTCACTCGGTGTGCTCTCGCTTCTCGGACCCGACGACACCACCAGTAACCTCGTCATCATCTCTATCTGCAGGGGCGTCAACCGAACGTGGGACCAGTTGACCGTCCTCAGTGACGAACTCCTGTTCGGGTGGCAGTTCCCGAGACACGTCGATCGGGGCCGTCACCGATAGTCTGGCGAAGCCCGCCGCGATCAGTGCTGACAGGAAGCCGAGGAACGTCAGCGCCGAGCCGATGTCGGGGTCGACGACGAGCGCCCCGAGCGGGATCGCGATCATCGCAATCGCCGCACACCACATCGAAAAGATGAGTCCCCGGCCGCTTCGGAGGGAGACCGACCCGCGAATCACCTGCACCAGGGTTCCGAACGCGGCGACGGGTGCGACGATCCAGAGCAGCCCGATCGCGATCGGCCGAGTCCCGTCGATGAGCGAAAAGAGCACGACCATGAGGGCGAAGACGAGGAGCCCGATGTGTCGGGACCCGATCGCCCGTCCGGCCGATTCGTCGTTCGCAGCCATACGGAGTGCAATTCACGGGGCCGACAAATACGCACTGGTCGGCAGTGGGCCAGATTCCCGCGACGCTGTTTCGTCACGTCGGCCCGCGTCCGACGGATTGGGCGTTAGTGGCCGGTGAACGTCGGTTCCTCGTCCTCGAAGAAGGTTCCGACGCCGGTGGCGTAATCGTCGGTCTCGGTGAGTCCGGTCACGCCGTCACGCTCGTGACGGAGGTGATCGTCGAGCGAGCGGTTCGCTCCCTCGAACAGCAGTTGGCGAATCGTCCCGAATGCCTTCGTCGGGCCCGACGCGAGCTCGGCGGCGACCTCGGCGAGCCGGTCGTCGAATGAGTCGCCGGGAACGGCTTCGGTAACCAGCCCCGCGTCGACGGCCTCGATCGCGTCGAATCCTTCGTTCAGCAACGCGAACCGCTGAGCGCGACGCAACCCGAGGAGTCGGGGGAGGAGCCAGGTGATTCCACCGTCTCCGGAGAGCCCGATCGACGGGTACGCGTACTGGATGCGGGCCTCCTCCGACATGATCGCGATGTCCGACGCGAGGGCCAACCCGAGGCCACCGCCGGCGACGATGCCGTTGATCCCGGTGACGACGGGTTTCGGCGCGCTCGTCATGGTCCGGACGCTGGCGTGGAGCGGGTCCGCGACCGAGTCGATGACCGCCTCGTCCCGCTCGTCACCTTCGAGGCCGGCCAGGTCGGCCCCGGTGTTGAACGTCCCGCCAGAGCCCGTCAGGACGAGACAGCGAACGTCGTCGTCCGCCGAGAGGTCCGCGAGAGCCGTCGCGATGGATTCGGCCATCTCCGGCGTCATCGCGTTGTGTTTCTCCGGCCGATCCATCGTAACCTGGCCGATCTGGTCTGTGATCTCGACGGTCACGTGCGGTGAGTCGGTCATACTACACGATCCGACCCGGTCCATAAAAAACGGCAGTGATTCGACGGTCCCGGCGACGGTTTTTGGGATGGATTAGGCGCCTCACCGTTGGGACGTTTCAGACTGCTTATTAGGGGTGATTGTGTGGTCCGCCGTATGGAACGCGTAGACGTCGCGATCGTGGGTGGCGGCCCAGCGGGCGCAGCAGCTGCGGAGCAGGCCGCTGCCCACGGTGCCGAGACGGTCTGTCTCGAACAGGGGGTTCCCCGGGAAGACCGCGAGGAACTCGGTCCCGATTCGACGGACGCAGCGGGGATGCTCGACTACTGGGTGGATATCATGGACGAGGACTACCAGGCAATTCCCGACGACGTCATCCTGCAGGAACTGTCGGGAACGGATTTCGTCGGTCCCTCGACCACTGTCTCCCTCGATACGACGGGCATGGACTCGTCCTATCCAGGATTCGGCTTTACCTTCCACCGCGCCCGGATGGACGACTGGCTCTACGAGCGAGCCCGCGACGCCGGGGCCGATATCCGCGTCGGCACGAGCGTCTCCGCTCTCGAAACCGACCTGTCGACGAGCGGCCCGACACACACGCTCACCCTCTCTGGCGGGGACGAACTGGAAGCCGACCACGTCGTGCTGGCCGACGGTCCGCAGCGTCGGATCACCATGGACGCGCTGGATCAGTTCACGCCACCGGGATCGAGTATCGCCGACCAGCTGTCGCCACCGACGGCCAATCATATCGCCTACCAGGAGTATCGTGAGTTCCCCGAGGAAATCTTCCCCGAAGACCGACTCAAATTCTGGTGGGGCTGGATGCCCGGCGAGACGGCCTACCCGTGGGTGTTCCCGAACGATGGGACGGTCGCCCGCGTTGGGCTGACGATGCCCATCGGCATGACCCTGGACGACGTCGCCCATCCCGAGTCCTATCGACTGCTGGATCCGTCGGACGACGGCATCCCGTCGGGGGCGACGTACGTCGATCGACTGCTCGAAACCGTCTACGGCGACGAGTACGACGTCGAATCCGACATTCCGCGCGTCGAAGACCGTGGGAAGTCGAAGGGAACCGAAACGTACCCGATCTCCTCGACCCGACCGATCGACTCACCCGTCGACGCCGGGATCGCCGTAGCAGGCGGTGCGATGGGGACCACCTCGGCGTTCCACGAGGGTGGCTACCACGTCGCCGTTCGTACCGGCAAGATCGCCGGTCGACTCGCCGCGAGGAAGCAACTCGGCACCTACAACGACGTCTGGAAGCGGGCCATCGGGAGCGAAGTGGCGCGAAACGTCTCCTTCGCCGACATCGTCGCCGACTACGCACCCGACGACTGGGACCGCGTCTTCGGCGTCGCGAACGGCATGATCGGCGACGGTGACGGTCGCAGTCTACTCTCGAGAGGCTATTCGGCCGGCATCGGCGCGAGCAAACTTCTCCTCGCGTACAAACGCCGAAAGTTCGGCTACCGAAACGGCGGCTACGTGCAGTTCGCCGAGGACGACTACGTCTACTGACATATCCCCGAGCGGCCATACCATCTTCGTCGAGCCTGCAATCGACCAACGAGAAACGTTTTCAGCACGTACTTCGTAGCACGACTGCGTACCTTAGTCCCCAACAGAGCGTATCCACACGGCAGCGATGACGGTATTGGAGAACCCGGGTACGCGACACACTGCTGGCGGCTTCCGCCGCCAACCCAGCGTGATTCCTGACGGAATCGCGCACGCCCGGCGGCTATCGCCGCCGTGGCATCCGGCGGTTCTTTCGAACCGCCCGCCCGGCACGAGGGTTAGCCAGCTAACACGGCACGCCGCCTGGGATGAGGCTGGACGTTAGTGTTCCGGGCGACATCTTCTACACGTAGAGAGTGGTGCCGCGGGAGTGCACTGGTCGGTTCTCACGACAGCGACCGGTGGGCGGGTTCACGATGCGATACCGGACGGACCCAAGATGACTTACTCGACCGAAATCTCGCCGACCATCGTCGTCTGATGGGGTTGACAGACGTACTGTGCCATCTCGTCGCTCGCCTCGAACTCCAGCCACTGATCGTCGCCGGGTTCCGTGACGACCTCGGTCGAGAGGTCGTCGACGACTTCGTCGTTCGAGTCGCGGATTTCGATGTTGTGGCCGGCGCCGTCGCCTTCGGACCAGCCAATCTCGTAGGTTTCGCCGCTCTGGAGAGTCAGTGGTGGATTCTCCTCGTCTGCTATCGAGTCCGGAGCGATGCCGACCCAGGCTGTCGTCTCGGCGCTGAAATCGATCGTCGTACCCGGTTCGATGGCGCCACTTGCACCACCGCCGCCAGTGTCGCTCTCGTTCCCCTCGGATTCGTTACCGGCTGTTTCGTTACCGTCCGTTTCGTTTCCACCGACATCAGATTCGTTGTCTCCGCCGCCGACCGTTTCGTTCTCGTCTGTGCCGGTATCGTTGCCGGTACCTCCGTTCGTGCCATCGCCGTTTTCGTCGTCTTCGGGCCCGCCGCCGTCCGAACAACCGGCCAACCAGGCGATCCCCATCGCCGCACCGATTCGTTTGAGTGTTTTTCGTCGTGACGACGGTGTTCGTGAAACCATGCCCCGTTCTATTTCATCGGCCCAGATAATGCCCTACTCAGGCCACGATACCAGTTTCTGGCGGACTGTCTTCGACCGGGACTGTTACGCCGAGCAATCGCCGGTTTCGAGGCCGTTTCCGATCGCTCAGATCGAACCGATGGCCAGATCCGCAGTTTCATACTGGGAGGGGCCATCGATACAGGTATGGACCGCGACGGGTTCGTCAAGACGGCCATACTGGCGTTCGGACTGGTCATCGCTAGTTTTTTCGTACGCGGATTCGGGCAACTGCTCGTCGGTCCCGACGCGGCCGATATCGCCCGAACACCGTTCTTACTGGGAGGGTTCTGTCTCGTCGTCTACCTGTTCGTTCGTGCGACGCTCGACTGGATCGGCCTCTGGTCGATCGACGACCCACAGTGAGCGCAGAGAGAAACCGTTTTTCCCGCCCTCGCCGAAGCACGGCCATGACCATCGACGTGCGGGAACTCGCCGATCTCGGGCCGACGGACCGGGCGGCACTGTTCGAACGGGACGCTGGAATCGACGCCATCCGCGCTGACGTCGCGTCGATCGTCGATCGGGTCCGGGAGGAAGGCGACGTCGCCGTCCGCTCGTTCACCGAGGAGTTCGACGACGTCACCGTCGGGAACATCGAGTGTACCGATCAGTGTGAACGAGCCTGGGAGTCGCTTCCGGCCGACGTCACTGACGCGATCCAGGAAGCGATCGAGAACGTGGAATCGTTTCACCGCGCGCAGGTGCCAGCGGACTGGCGCGAAGAGTTCGACGACGGGCGCGAACTCGGCCGGCGGTTTCGACCGATCGATCGCGTCGGGGTCTACGTCCCCGGCGGCGCGGCCGCGTACCCCTCGAGCGCGATCATGGGCATCGTTCCGGCGGTCGTCGCCGGCGTCGATCACATCGCCGTCACGACGCCACCCGCAGACGAACCGAACCCCGTCACGCTCGGAGCGATACACGCGGCCGGTGCGGATGCGGTGTACAGCGTCGGTGGCGCACAGGGGATCGCCGCCCTCGCGTACGGAACGGAGTCCGTCGATCGGGTGCAGAAGGTCGTTGGGCCGGGCAATCGCTGGGTGACGGCGGCGAAAGCAGCCGTGCGCGGTGACGTGGAAATCGACCTCCTGGCGGGACCGAGCGAGGTGCTGGTGCTGGCCGATGAAACCGCAGACCCGGAACTGGTCGCGAGTGAACTACTCGCCCAGGCCGAACACGACCCGAACGCATCAGTCGTCGCGGTGACAGATGACGATGAGACTGCTGTGGCCGTAACCGATGCCATCGACGCACAGCTCCCCGACCGAAGCCGGTCCGACATCATCGAGGAAGCCCTCTCCAGCGACGCCAGCGGGGTCCTGCTCGCACGCTCGATGAGCGAGGCCATCCTCTTCGCCGAATCCTACGCGCCCGAGCACCTGGCCATCCTCGCGGCCGACGACGAGGCGATCCTCGACCGCATCGATAGCGCCGGGAGCGTCTTCCTCGGGCCGCACACGCCCGTGGCCGCGGGTGACTACGCCAGCGGCACGAATCACGTTCTGCCGACAAGCGGCGGGGCACGGGTGACCGGAGGCCTTTCAGTTGACACCTTTCTCAGGGCGACCACCGTCCAGCGGCTGTCTCGAGACGGCCTGGACGACCTCTCGAAGACAATCACCACGCTCGCTGATGCCGAGGGGCTCGAGGCGCACGCCGAGAGTGTTCGTCGTCGAACCGACTGAGTCGCCGGTCTGGTCTCGACCGACTCATTTTGCTCCGCAACAGCGGTGAGCCCGTTGCATACCGTTTTTCGGGGCACTTTGACGACCAGCCTCAGAATGTACGGATTTGACACGCTGGCGAACCACCGGAGGCGTCACTGTTAACATCGTTGCCGCTGTACCCCAATCCATGAGTACCGAACCGGCCACGAGCGGGGAAGCCACGGCCCGGATCGAGGTCACCGAGGAAGCGGCGTCGCAGGCGCTCGCACTGCTGGAAGACGAGGGCCTGGATACAGACATCGCGGGGCTTCGACTGTTCGTCCAGCAGGGTGGCTGTGCGGGGCTGTCCTACGGGATGCGGTTCGACGACGAACCGGACGAGGACGACACCGTCTACGAGCACCACGCCCTTCGCGTGTTCGTCGATCCGGCGAGCATGAAGTACATCGAGGGCTCCGTCCTCGACTACGAGGACGGATTACAGGCAGAAGGGTTCCACGTGGACAACCCGAACGTGGTCAGCGAGTGCGGCTGCGGCGAATCCTTCCGAACGTAGTTGGCCATCCTATTCTTCGTCGTTTCCAGTCCGCTTCTCCGTCGCTGACGGTCCTGTTCGCTATCGTTGGCAGTCCTATCCTCCATCGTACGGCCGGCGTCCTCACCCTTCGAGTTCGAACGCGACGGTGACTTCGGCCTGGTACTGCCGGTCGTCGACCGACGCGACTTCGACGCCGAGTTCGTCGACCTCGACCCACTGGACGTTCTGGAGGGTCGACTCGGCGCGATCGACGGCATCGTCGGTCGCCGCCTCGAAGCTCTCGTCGCTCGTTCCGATCAGGGTAATCTTCTTGAAAACCATTGCGTCTCGGACTACCAGCACGAGCGACATAAATCCACACGACCGTTGCTAGTGCTCGAACCGTCCGCGGAGGGCACTCACGACGTCAGACAGGTACACGCCACCCCAGAGCGCGACGAGGAGGCCGCCGATCGAATTGAAGACCAGATCGAGCATGGTGTCTTCGAGTCCGTACTGCGTGAGGACGGCCTCGATGCCGAATTGCTCGGCCGCAAGGGCGATCGTGAATTCGAGAACTTCCCAGAGCACGCCGAACGCGAGGACGAACAGAAGGATGAACACGGAGATGAACTTGTCCGGAAAGTGGATGCCCTCTGCGTGTTCGTGGAGCGCCCGGACCGTCGCGTAGCCGACGGCGGCGACGACCGACGCGGAGAGGGCGTGCGTGAGGTGGTCCCACCACCAGGTCTGGCTGTAGAACGTCGCCGAGGCGCCCGGTTGGCCCACCGTTCCGAGCGCGTGAAGGAAGACGGCGGACGTGATCCACAGCGTCAGGCGAGGGTCCATCGGGATATCGTAGTCCCGTCTGAGTATCGGCGGCAACTGGGTGACGGCGATCGCGACGCCGGTGTTGATGAGGATGCCCACGTCCCCGCGGTCGATCCCGATAAAGAACATGCCAACGAGGCTCAACTCCATCAGGTAGGTGAGTTGGCGCTGCCGTCGCTGTGAGGTGAGCGCATGCCGTACCTTACTCATGGGGCTCACCTGGTGGGCTGTCGATCTCGGCTAGTCGCCCGTCGATACGTGCGAGCCGGCGGAAGTACACCTCGAAGATCGCACCGGCACCGAGCCCGGCACCGGTCGAGTAGACGAATTCCCACATCACAACGTCGTGATCGGTCGGAAACGGCACGCCGAGGAGGCTCGCGAGCCACCACCGAAAGAGGGCCCAGATCGCCGCGGCGGCCATCGTCGTGATCGCGACGAAGACGATCGCGAACCCGGCCGTCATCTCGACGCTGGTGAACGCCTGCAGTTCGACGGCCAGGACGAGCGCGACGGCTGCGACCGACAGATACGCAGTGAAGTGACCGGTCGTTCGTGGGCCGCCCAGTGCCAGTCCGAACATCGGCAACGCAGCCAGGAAGAGTACCTCCCAGGGGAGCATCACTCGCCAAGAGCGAAAACTCACGGGCGGGATAACGGCGAGTGACAGCAACACGATGGCGAACGCGATCCAGAGCGGTCGACCTGCCGCGAGGGCTCCTCCCCCGCCGACGCCGATCGCCCCCACGACGAGCCAGGAGACGATCGCGTTCTCGCGTCCGTCGGCGAGCAATCGATCGAGACCGATCTGAGACACGGACTGACCTCTCTCCCGTTCGCCTAAAAACGTATTCCCCGGCGAGTCGTCCGTTAGCTGACTAACAGGTATCCCATCGTGTAGGTCAGGAGGGCGGCGGAAATCGCGCCGATTGCGGTGAGGACGCCAGCGAGGACGTCGTCGAGCGTCGGCGGTTCGAGCTCGGTCGATGCTGATGGGGGCAGAGTACGCCGGATAGAGCAGAGCCGTGACCAGCCACCATCGCCGTTCGGTTCACCCATCGACCACCCGAATGGTCCCGAACGTGATCCACCGAGGCCGAGGGAGAACGGAACCGTCCGAATCGTGCCGACGAGAACCCCGACGCCGAGGATGGAGAAGACGAAGTGATAGGAGACGTCGAGTGTGGGCGGGGTGAGGAAGAGGACCGAGACGCCATAGAGTGCGCCGACGCTCCCTCGTACGTCGAACGCTACTACTGGGTCCCGTTCCGTCAGGTAAAAGACGGTGAGTGTGGCGAACACAATGGCGCCGAGTTCGACTGCGAACGCGGACAGGAGGTGGAGCGTGGGGTCCGAAGAGACGATCACGCGTGCCTCGAAGAGCGTTCGATCGAGCGGGAACAGGAACGCGGGCGGATCACCGGTCAACAAGTCCCCCCACGGATGCGACCACAGCCCCCAGAGCGCGGCGATTCCGATCCAGGCAGGGGTGAGAGTCGTTTCACGCGTTGCGACGACGGTGACGAGCCCACCCGCGACGAGGAAGACTGTCAGAACCATCGCGGTGAGCGGGCCTGCGGCGACTGCGAGTACAACGAGGCCGCCACTGAGGACGACTGCCGCTCCGAGGGCGACTCGTCGGGACGGTCCGCTGATGGCGGCGGCGAGGAATCCGAACGCTGGCGCCGCGATCGTCGCGACGAGGAGCGAGTGAGTAATCGAGCGATGTGTCGCCCGACTGGCGTCCCAGAACGCGGTCGGTGCCGAAACTGATCCGTCGGCGGTGACCCAATGGGCCAGCCCGACGAACGCGTACGCCACGTCGACGTCGGGAACGGCGGCGAACGCGCCGGCGACGATGCCGAACGCGAGCGCCGTCCGGACCCTCCAGCCACGCCAGTCGGCGAACAGGGCGGCAACGGCGAACGCGAAGAGGGCGTGTCCAACGAACACTGGATGGGACGTACGTAGTCGAACGAGATAAGCGATTCGTGAATTGGTGATAGGGTGTGTCATACCTTCTGGTCGCCTCTCGCGTGCAGGTACTACTCGCGAGCGGTGACCCATCGGGAGTACCCGTGGTGGGTGGTCCACTTGGAGGACTCGTGGCTGTTGTTCCAGCGGCAGTACCGGTACCGACTCGCCGGGGTCGGTAGGCCTTTGGGCGTTCCCGCGGAGAATGTGCGCATGGATCACCACTCCGCTGGCGAGGCCACTGCGCCTGCTGTCTCAGAACTCGATCCGCCGAATCGAACGCTGATGGGCCCGGGTCCGAGCGACGTGCATCCGCGCGTCCGGCGGGCCATGAGTACGCCGCTCGTCGGCCACCTCGATCCGTCGTTCGTCGATCTCATGGACGAGGCGCAGGAACTCCTGCGGTACACCTTCCGCACGGGGAACGAGTGGACGATCCCCGTCTCGGGGACCGGCTCGGCCGCCATGGAGGCCGCCATCGGCAATCTAGTGGAACCCGGTGAGACGATGCTCGTGCCCACGAACGGCTACTTCGGCGGTCGGATGGCCGAGATGGCACGACGGGCGGGCGGCGACGTCGTCGAAGTCGACGCGCCGTGGGGCGAACCGCTCGATCCGGCCGATGTCGAGTCGGCGCTGTCGACACACGACCCCGACATCTTCGGCTTCGTCCACGCGGAGACGAGCACTGGCGTGTTACAACCGAACGTGCCAACATTAACCGAGGCCGCACACGACCACGGTGCCCTCGTCGTCGCCGACGCGGTCACCTCACTCGGCGGCGTCGAACTTCGGGTCGACGAGTGGGACATCGACGTCGCGTACGCGGGTCCGCAGAAGTGTCTGTCCTGTCCACCGGGCGCGAGTCCGCTGACACTCTCCGACGAGGCGATGGAGAAGGTCCTCTCGCGTGAGGAGGCACCGCGATCGTGGTATCTCGATCTGTCGCTGCTCGAAGGCTACTGGGGCGATGAACGCGCCTACCACCACACGGCGCCGATCACCAACGTGTACGCGCTCCGTGAGGCACTGCGACTCGTCGCCGAAGAGGGGATCGAATCTCGCTGGAGACGACACGAACGCCTCGCAAGCGCGCTAAAAGCTGGCGTCGAGGGGATGGGGCTCGAGATGAACGCCCCGGACGCCTACTGGCTGCCCAGCCTGAACGCCGTTCGCGTCCCCGACGGCGTCGACGACGGGGAGATCTGCCAGACAGTTCTCGACGATTACGACCTCGAGATCGCCGGCGGTCTCGGTGACCTGGCCGGCGACATCTTCCGCATCGGCTGCATGGGTCACGCGGCGAGCCCGGCAAACGTTGTCCTCACGATCACGGCACTCGGCGACGCCCTGGCCACCGCCGGTGCCGACGTCGATCCGGACGCCGGCGTCGCGGCCGTCCGCGAAGCGCTGCGATAGGCGGTCGCTTCTTGACGCGTCACGACGACAGGACCTGTCACGAGACCGGTCGCAGTTTTCCGGTCCATTCGCGGGCCTACGTCGGTCCCACTGAGACGGACACCGGTCTCTCATTACGAGCGGCAGATCTGTACAGGGAAGTTGTGATCTGAAAACGGAGATCCGAGCGACGAACCGGTAGGGTGGCGATCGAATGACGCTCAGGTCAGGACGGGCGGCGCCCGTTCGACCTGGTACTCGTCGCCGTCGGCCACGATGATCGCCCACTCGTAGGCTGGCTGGTGCCGTTCGAGGCGCCGTTCGAGGGCGTCGACGTCCGCTGGTTCGGCGACGAAACAGCGGTATTCCGCCATCTCCTCGTCCTCGACCGTCTGTGTCGTGCTCACGTGGACGACTTTCCACGCGCGTTCGGCACGAAACTCGGGTCCGTCGCCGTCGACGACGTAGCCGAGGTCGGTGAAAATCGATCTGGCCTGTTCTGCGAGCGGCGTGGTACCAGAACCCATTCCGGTTGATCGTACGGGCGCAAGTGTGATAAGCGTTTGCACGGTGCCGAATCGCCGTGTAAATTGCCACGCGATCACTCGTGAGCCGCGTCCCACTCGGTCGGTTTCCGCTGATTACCGCACCGATTGCACTGGATCCGTCCCATCGCGTCCATGGCCGTGTCCACCGATTCACACGCACTACAGAACCAGCCGAATCTGTCGTCGCCGGATCGAGTCGCGTAGGCGACGAAGAACGGCCCCTTCGAGCCGCGGTCGCCCTCCGATCTCGAGAGATACAGGGTACCGGCGAGTTCCGTATCGATCGGTTCCATGAACGGATGATGGGGGCCCGTGCGTAAAGTCGTGTCTTTCCACGACGCATCCGTCGTGTTCGGCACGTGATGAGGTCACTCAGTCGACGGTAGCCAACGCCGCCGAACGACCCCGACAACTGAAAGGTTTACCACTGACCGTGCCGTTTTTCTCGTTGATGACACTGATCGTGGCCCCGGTTCGGTACCCGCTCGACCATCGGTCCAAGGCCACACTCACGCGAGCGATCCAGTTGATGGAGGACCGAGATGCCGATCTGACCGTCCTTCACGTCAATCTCTATCAGAACGGCCACCGCGTCACCCGTCGAGACCTGAAGGAAGCGGTCGAACGGGAGTTCGGCCGCGTCACCAACGGTCGTTTCGTCGTTCGAACCGGGTTCCTAGTCGAAGAGAGTATTCTTGACGAAGTTGCTGCCGAAAACGCCGACGTCGTCGTCGTGGGTCGGGAGCAGTCGAGTCTGTGGCGTCGTCTCCTGCGTCGACTAACGAGCAATCCCAACATCGACGAGTACCTTCGCAGTAACCTCGATTGTGAAATCGTCACGGCCGAAGCGACGCCGTCCTGAAAGGACACCGGATCCGTTCTCTGCAAGCTGACCGATCGTTCCCGTGTGCCGCTCGTTACTGTTCGCTATCCGCCCGCTCTGCGTCCCGTGAACGCGTCGGGGTGTCAGTTTGCATTGCCCCGTGTTCGACCGCATCGTTGAAGACGAGTTCGCGATGCGGATACGCGAATTGGACATCGGTGTCGGCGTAGCGTTCGCGGACGCGCTGGGCAACGATCGACCGGGCGCGCGTGAGTTTGTACGGCTCTTTCACCCAGAATCTGAGGACGAGCCTGACGCCGCTATCAGCGTAGGCCTTGACGTCACAGAGCGGCGAGGCCGTGTAACGTGCGCTGCCGACACGGACGTCGGGCCCACCACCGACGACCTCGTCGACCGACCGGGCCGCCCGTTCGGCATCGCGAATCGCCTGGTCGAGATCGCTCTCGTAGGTGACGTCGTACTCGATCGAGACGCGCGTCCGTTCGTCTTCGGCGGAGTAATTGAGCACGTCCCGTTCGTGTACGTCGCTGTTTGGAACGACGAGAATCGTGTTCTCTAGCGTGACGATCTTCGTGTACCGGATCGTGATGTCCTCGACGAAACCGACGTGATCCTGATCGACGATTTCGATCATGTCGCCGATCTCGAACGGCTTGTCGGTGAGGATGAACAGGCCGTGGATGAGACTGCCGATAAGGGGCGCGAGGACGACGGCAACCACGGCCGATAACACACCGACCGAGAGGAGTATCTCGACGTTGCCGATGCCGAGCACGAGCGCGGCGGCCATGAACGAGACGAGCAGTACAGAGAGGCGAATCGTGCGAAGCACGGACCGGGTTACGCTCGGTCGCTCGATCCGCTGGGCGACGGTCCGACCGGCGAGTCTGACCACGAGTTTCGATCCGTACCACCCACCGACGAGGATGATGAGGGCGATCGCGACGCTCGTGAGCAT
Organism: Halovivax asiaticus JCM 14624; assembly: GCF_000337515.1. Classification (GTDB taxonomy): domain Archaea; phylum Halobacteriota; class Halobacteria; order Halobacteriales; family Natrialbaceae; genus Halovivax; species Halovivax asiaticus. The sequence continues at coordinate 13,465 of NZ_AOIQ01000006.1, read as the reverse complement.
CTCGTTGTCCCTCGACCAGTCTCGTATCGACGTGAGCAACGGCGAGGAGACGACGTCGGCGACGACCCGCTCGACGACTCGCATGACTTGCCCGTTGCCGTCTCGTGGGTTAAACGTTCTGACCGACCCCGTTGCTCACCCAGTAGCGCCCGCAGCGACGAGCGATCGATGCGATGAACGCGACTCTCGTCTCGTGCGATCGCCCACCGGTTCAAAGACGGTCGGGTGCGTATGTCCGTCTGTCGCGCAGTCCATAGTGGGGCTACCATGACACGTGATCGCTCGTCTATCCGGACGGGAATCGTCGGCCTGGGGAACATCGGGCAGTACCACGGCCAGCGATTGCTGGATACGGGCGTTTCGCTCGTCGGCGGGGTCGATATCGATCCACGCGCTCGCGAACAGTTCGAACGTCGGTACGACGCGCCGACGTACGACCGCGGCGACCCACTTTACGAGTCGGTCGACGCGCTGGTGGTGACGACGCCCAACGAGTATCACGAACCGTACGCGGTCGAGGCGCTCGAACGCGATATCCACGTCCTGATCGAGAAACCGCTCGCACACACCGTCGAGAGCGCGGAACGCATCGTCGAGGCCGCTGCCGACTCCGAGGCGGCCTGTATGGTCGGGTTCAACAACCGCTTTTCCAACACGGTGGCGGTCATCAGGGATCGAATCGATCGTGGCAAGCTCGGCGACGTGAGACACGTCGAGGCCAACTATGTCCGCCGACGCGGCGTTCCCGGACGGGGAACATGGTTCACTCATCGGGAACGAGCCGGTGGCGGTGCGTTGATCGATCTGGGCGTCCACGCCATCGACCTGGCTTTGTACGTCCTCGACTTCCCGGCCCCCACGGTCGTTCTTGGGAGGACCAGATCGGACTTCGGGCGGCGCGACGACTACGTCTACCTCGAAATGTGGGGCGAGGACGCGGGTCCGGAATCGTTCGACGTGGAGGACTCGGCGAGCGCGTTCGTCCGGACTGACACCGACCAGACCATCTCGCTTGAGGTCGCCTGGGCGACGAATCGGCCGGCGACCCACGAGTTCGTCGTCCACGGCACCGAGGCCGCCGCCAAGTTCGACCTCATCGAACACGATCTCACGATCCACCGCGCGCGGACGAACGGACCGGCCGCGCTAGAGGATACGTCCGTCAGAACCCGCGACGTCGATACTCATCGCAAAGAACAGCAAGTGTTCTTCGATGCGATTCTCGACGGGGAAGATCCCTCGAACGTCGCCGAAGCGTTCACCGTCCAGCGCATCATCCAGGCGATCTACCGGTCGAGCAAGCGTGGCGAGGCGGTTTCGCTCTCCTGATCGATCGTTCCGGCTATCGATCGAGCGCAGTTCGAATGTGAGTCGCCGCTTGCGTTGCCTCGCGGGAGAGCCACGCGCTACTCGGACCGTGTCCTGGTTTTATCGACGCGGCTGTGGTCGATGGGCCATGGATCTGGGTGTACACACGCCGGCGCTGGCAGATCGATCGTTCGAGGATGTCCTCGAATATCTGTCCGACTTCGGTGTCTCCGCCGTCGAACCCGGTGTCGGCGGCTTTCCCGGAGACGACCACGTGGCGCGAGCGACGTACCTGAACGACGACGAAGCGCAGATTGAACTTCGGGACGCCCTCGATCGTTACGGGATACGAATCAGTGCCCTTGCGACGCACAACAATCCACTCCACCCGGACGAGGCACGTGCATCACGGGCCGACACCGAACTTCGGGAGGCGATTCGCCTGGCTGCCCAGCTCGATGTCTCGACGGTGACGTGCTTCTCCGGGCTTCCGGCGGGGAGCCCGGACGACGAGACGCCGAACTGGATCACGGCACCGTGGCCGCCCGAACACGAATCCGCGCTTTCCTACCAGTGGAACGTCGCGATCGAGTACTGGGAAGAAATTGCCTCGGTCGCCGACACCCACGGCGTCGACGTGGCGATCGAGATGCATCCGAACATGCTCGTGTACGAGCCGACGGGACTGCTGCGACTACGTGACGAAACGGGTCCGCGAATCGGTGCCAATTTCGATCCCTCGCACTTCTACTGGCAGGGTATCTCGATCACCGACGCGATCCGGGCGCTCGGGGAACACGACGCGATCCACCACGTCCACGCAAAGGATACGCGCCGGTACGACGCCAACGTGCGAGTGAAAGGGGTCCTCGACACGACGCCGTTCGACCGAGAACGCGACCGTTCGTGGCTGTTTCGCTCCGTCGGCTACGGCCACGGCGCTCGCCACTGGAAGGACGTCGTCTCGACGTTGCGCCTCGTCGGCTACGACGACGCCATCAGCATCGAGCACGAGGATTCGCTAACGAGTTCCGAAGACGGTCTCGAGAAGGCCATCGAGTTTTTGGCGCCGATCGTCTTCGAGGGCGAACCCGACGCCCCGTTCTGGACCGAAGGCATCGACTGAGGGCGTCGGACGAAAGGCGGGAAATAGACTGGTTGCCGGCTGTGAATAATTGCTAACTGTCGCGTCGGCGAAGCGTCCGCATGGCACTCGACGTCGGCGTCCTCGGCTACCGGTTCATGGGTACCGCCCACGCCAACGCGTTCGCCCGGCTCCCGATGTTCTTTCCCGACACACCGGCCGTCACGCGTGACGTCTTGATCGGGCGTGACGAAGAGGCCCTGGAGAACGCGCGGACGCGACTCGGGTTCGATCGGACGGCGACCGACTGGCGATCGGTCGTCGACGAGGTCGACGTCTTCTACAATCTCGGACCGAACTTCCTGCACGCTGAACCGTCGATCGCGGCGCTCGAGGCCGGCGTCTCGGTCTTCTCAGAGAAACCGCTGTCGGCGACGCTCGACGGCGCCACTGAGATGGCAGCAGCCGCCCGTTCGGCCGGTGTGCCGACGGCGTGTGGCTTCAACTACCGGTTCGTTCCGGCGATTCGATACGCGCGCGAACTGATTCAGTCCGGCACGCTCGGCGACATTCGGACCTTCCGTGGACGCTACCTGCAGGACTGGCTCGTCGATCCGGAGGCACCGTGGTCCTGGCGGCTCGACGCGGAGTTGGCCGGTTCCGGTGCGCTCGGTGACCTTGGCGCACATACGGTCGATCTCGCCCGATTCCTCGTCGGAGATGCACCCGGTGCCGGTCGGATCGAACGCGTGAGCGGGCATCTGCGAACGGCCGTGACGGAACGACCCGTGGAAGACGCTCCTGGCGAAACCCGACCCGTGACCGTGGACGACGAGTACACCGCCCAGCTCGCGTTCGAAGGCGGCGCGACCGGCATCCTCGAAGGCTCTCGGATCGCTCCGGGTCACAAGAACGACCATACGATCGAAATCCACGGGAGCGAGGGAAGTCTCCGATTCTCGCTCGAGCGACTCAACGAGCTAGCGGTGCTCGGCCAAGACGACCGAGGGTACGAGACCGTTCTCGTCACCGACGAAAGCGATCCCTACATCGATCACTGGTGGCCACCGGGCCACGTCCTCGGGTGGGAACACACGTTCGTCCACGAGAACGCATCGTTCTTGCAGGCCATCGCCGATGGAGCGGCGTACGAGCCGTCGTTCGCGGACGGTCTGGCTGCCCAGCAGGTCCTCGCCGCGATCGAAGCCAGCGACGAGTCGGGATCCTGGGAGCGGGTTTTACGAGACGAGTGAGTCGTCGCAAGCGTGATGCTGTCCATCGCGAGCCACTCCGGTGACAATTTTATGGGTGCCCCTCGATGAACCGACAATGAAAGTGATCAAAGACAGCGTCCACGATCACATCGCCGTCGACGGCGTGGCCAGGGCGCTGCTCGATACGCCGGCACTCCAGCGGTTGCGCCGCATCTCCCAACTGGGGACCGTCTCACTCGTCTATCCGTCGGCGAATCACTCCCGGTTCGAACACAGCCTCGGCGTCTACCATCTCGCCTGTGAAGCACTCGAGCAACTCGGGATCGAGGGAATCCAGGCCGATCGAATCAAGGCTGCGGCCATGGTGCACGACGTCGGCCACGGGCCCTACAGCCACAACGTCGAGGATCTCATACAGCGACGGACCGGCCGGTACCACGACGACGTCCACGACCTGCTCGCCGACGGTGAGATCGGCGACGTCCTCCGTGATCACGGCCTCGAACCGGATCGAATTGCCGACCTCGTTGCGGGCGACGGGGAGTTCGGCCAGCTCGTCTCCGGGGAACTGGACGTCGATCGGATGGACTACCTCGTCCGCGACGCCCACCACACCGGTGTCCCCTACGGCGCGATCGACCACGGTCGGCTGGTTCGAGAACTGCGCTACGTCGACGGCCAACTCGTCCTCGGTGAGGGGAACGTCCAGACGGCCGAGAGTCTGCTCGTCGCCCGGGCGCTGATGAACCCGACAGTCTACAGCCACAGCGTCGCCCGTATCAGCAAGGCCATGCTCAGACGGGCGACCGAAGCGCTCCTCGACGCCGACGGAACCGACGCCCGGACGCTCGCCTGGATGGACGATGCCGAACTCGTGGTTGCCCTTCGCGAGTGCGAGGCCAGTCACCCGATCGTCCGGCGCCTCGACGAACGGCGACTCTACAAGCGGGCGATCTGGGCGGAGATCGACGACGTGCCGGGCGGTATCATCGAAGCCTCACACGACGATATCGTTCGATTCGAACGCGAGATCGCAGCCAGAACCGACGTTCCCGAAGATCACGTCATCCTCGACGTGCCGAGCCGTCCGTCGATGGCGGAATCTACCACGCGCGTAATGGTGAACGGCGAGGTTCGCCAACTCGGCCACCAGTCACCGCTCGTCGACGCACTCCGGTCTGCACAGTACGCCCAGTGGCGCCTCGGCGTCTACAGCCCCGCCGACGAACGCGATCGGGTCGGCCGTGCAGCGGTCGACGTGCTCGGGCTGGACATCGACGGGCCCCTCGTGAGCGACGTTCGAGACGGGCTCTACACCACGCTCGATCATTTCGCCGAGTGAGCTCGCTCCGCCGCATCGGATTCTCGTCAGTTGCCAGGACGCCGAATGGATTCTCGTCCGTCGCGATAACCTGAGTGCGATCGGAATAACGCATCCTCGCCTTCGAACGCTTCAAGGAGAGACCGGTCGAATCGTCGCTATGGAACTCGCCGGAACGATCCTTCGCGGTCCGGATTTTGAACCGATCGAGGGGCGGATCGTGATCGAAGACGGTCGAATCGAAGCGATCGAGGAGGCGACGAACGTTCCCGATCGCATCGTGTCGCCAGCGTTCGTCAACGCCCACACCCACCTCGGCGATTCGATCGCGAAAGAGGCCGGTCGCGGCCTCTCGCTCGCGGAACTCGTCGCACCACCTGACGGGCTGAAACACCGACTTCTCCGCGAGGCCGATCGTGACGAGATGGTTCACGCGATGAAACGGTCGCTCGAATTCGCCCTGGCAACCGGGACGGTCGCGTGTCTCGACTTCCGCGAAGGCGGCGTCGAGGGTGTCTCACGACTGGAGGAGGCCGCGAGTGATCTTCCGATCGACGCCTACGCGTTCGGACGCGAATCGGTCGAGGCGATGGAAGCAGGCGACGGGTTCGGCGCCAGTGGGGCGAACGACGCCGACTTCGAGCGAGAACGGCGCGCGACTGCGGCAGCGGACAAACCGTTCGGCATCCACGCCGGCGAAGCCGATCCGAGCGATCTCGACCCCGCGCTCGACCTCTCGCCGGAGTTTCTGGTCCACGTCGTTCACCCTGAACCCCGCCACCTGGAGCGGATCGAATCGGACGCGATCCCGATCGCCGTCTGCCCACGCTCGAACCTGGTCACGGGTGTCGGCGTTCCCCCGGTCGACGAACTCGCTCGCCGGACGACGGTCGCGCTCGGCACCGACAACGTGATGCTCAACTCGCCGTCGATGTTCCGGGAGATGGAGTTCCTCGCGAAACACACCGCGTTAGTAGCACCGGCGATCCTCCGGATGGCGACCAGAAACGGGGCCGACCTCCTCGGCCGCGACGACGGTCTGATCGAGCAAGGACGGCCGGCGAATCTCCTCGTCCTCGACGCCGACACACCCAACCTCGCTGGCGTTCTCGACCCCGTCAGGGCTGTCGTCCGTCGAGCTGGACAGGGTGACGTCGCCGACGTGATCGTCGACGGTCGGTCCGTCGAGATGAGTGACTGGTAATCCGCCCAGGTAGCTCCGCTCGCACCCGATATGCTTCGGTTCGAAACCGCGATACGCCTATTAGGATAGAGAGTTACATGGTACCATACCACGATGTACGACCGTCTTCTCGTCCCGACCGATGGATCGTTCGCCGTCGAACGAGCCATCTCGCACGCGATCGACCTCGCCGAGGTTCACGACGCGGCGATCGATGCGCTCTACGTCGTCAACGCAACCAGTTACGGCGGTCTCCCGATGGAGACCGCCTGGGACGGGATCGGACGCGCACTCGAGGACGAAGGAGCGGCGGCCGTCGAACGCGTTCGAGAACTGGCCGCCGAGCGGGAGGCAGACATTCCTGTCCGAACCTGCGTCGTCAACGGTTCTCCCAGCCGATCGATCGTCGAGCACGCACGATCGAACGAGTGCGATCTGATCGTGATGGGGACCCACGGACGCGGCGGGATCGACCGACTCTTGCTCGGCAGCGTCGCCGAACGCGTCGTCAGATCCGCCCCGATCCCGGTGACGACGGTTCGCGTCGGTGACGACGAGGGAGACGAGGCGGAGGGGCGGTCCGAGGCGGTCGCAACCGCCGAGTGACACCGAGACGGGCGTGAGTCCGTTCGCTGAATGGACGTAGCAGAGAGGACATAGCGGGTTGGCTGCGAACGGGTGTGAATACCAATTGTGCGGGGACGGGCACCTGGACAGGCCGGATCAGGACTGATCGGGCGCCGGCCTCAGGTGCTCGCAGTCGCCCGCCGTCACGGTAACCCGGTCGTCGTCCGTCTCGAGAACGAGCGCGCCCGACTCGGTGACGGCGACGGCTGTTCCCTCGATCGTCCGCTCCCGGTGGGTGACGCTCACCCGCTGACCCAGCGTCACGGCGAGTTCGCGCCAGCGGTCGAGCGTGGCCGAAAGATCGTTGCGCCGCGCGTCGAAGCGTTCGAGCAATCGCTGGAGAAACGCCCGCCGGTCGACCGCACTCGCTTCCTGGGCGATCGAGGTGGCGCCAGCCGGAAGGGCCGACGGGTCGACGTTCGCGTTGACGCCGATGCCGCAGACGAGCCACGAGATACGGTCGG
>NZ_AOIQ01000006.1:0-6258 GCF_000337515.1 Halovivax asiaticus JCM 14624 | reverse complement strand
GATAGCCGCGATCGGTGTCGGCCGGGACGACGACGTCGTTGGGCCACTTGATCCCGGCGTCGACACCCGCCTCTCTGCTGGCCTCCGCCGTTGCCACGGCGGCGGCGAGCGTGTAGAGCGGCGCGCGGGCGGGCGGAATCGTCGGTCGGCAGACCAGACTCGTCCAGATGCCACCGGCCGGCGAGTCCCAGGCGCGATCGAGTCGTCCTTTCCCGCCCGACTGGGTGTTCGCGACCACGGCGACGTCATCGGCGCCGTCTGCGGCGAGGTCGCGCGCCCGCTCGTTCGTACTGGGGAGGGTGTCGTGGTAGTCGATCGAAAACGGTGCGTCCAGCCCGTACTCGACGAGCGGGCCACTGTACCCCGATACGTCACCGAGCACGTATCCCGACGGCGTCCCGTCGATTGCGAATCCCGCCTCGCGCAGCGCCTCGACGTGTTTCCAGACGGCCGCACGAGACATGTCGAGCTCGTCGGCGAGCTCCGGTCCCGTTACTGGGCCGGCTTCCAGCCCCTCGATCACGGCCTGGCGCGTCTCGTCCATAGTCTACCTCGCCACGGCACGCCCTTCAAAGAGCCGATACGGGCCAGGAAATTGGGGTCCATCGTCTCCTACCGGAGTCACCAGAATCGCACATTGCCGAGTTAGGCTCGCATCTCGGACAGCACGTCGCGTCCGGGTGCGATCAACTCGTCGAGGGAGCTCGCGAGCGCACCTTTTGCATCGGCTGGGTGGAGTTCGCCGGACTCCAGGTCGGTCGCTAGCGTCTCGTAGGACTCGTAGGTCAGATCGCCGCCGTACTCGTCGGGTCGCTCGACGACGACTTCCTCGAAGCGAGGGAAGACGTGGTACTCGAAGAGTTCGAGGACGGGATTCTCGAGGTCTCCCTCGGGATCACGCGTCGGCGGGCAAAACGCCGAGTTGACCTTCTCTTCGAGTTCCTCAGTGGAGTCCTCCATCGAGATGGTGATGCCCTCGGAAGAGGACATCTTCCCGTCACCAGTGGTGAGGTCCGCGACGATCGGCGTGTGGAGGACTGGGCGGGCCTCGTAGCCGATGGCTGGCAGTTCCTCGCGCATGAGCATGTGGACTTTACGCTGATCCATCCCGCCGATCGCCAGGTCAAGGTCCAGATACTCGATGTCCAGCGCCTGCATCAGCGGGTAGACGACGTGGCTCACCTTCGCCGTCTCGCCGGACTGGATCTCGGCCATCGCGCGCTGGGCCCGATTCAGCGTCGTCGAGAGCTCCAGTTCGTGTACGTCGAGGGTGTAGTCTTCTTCGAGCTGGTAGTCAGACCCGTAGACGAACTCCGTCCGTTCTTCGTCGAGGCCGTACGCGAGGAACTGCGCGCGCATTCGTTCGGCCGTCTCGCGGATCTCCTCGAAGGTGCCCTTGTCGTTCAGGTAGGCGTGGACGTCCGCAAGGAGGACGACGACCTCCATGCCCGCGTCCTGCAGGTCGATGAGTTTGTTCGCAGTCAGCAGGTGCCCGAGGTGGAGCACGCCTGATGGCTCGTAGCCCACGTAGACCCGTTTGCCGTCGGGATCCTGGGCCAGTTCGCGAACCTCGTCCTCGACAACCACCTCGTCGGTGTTCCGGGTGAGTAACTCGTAGGTGTCCATGCGTGGGGTCAGTCGGTCGACCGATTTATGCGTTCGTTTCCGCGGCGACGTTCCGAGCCATTGAAAGCGTCTTGTCGGCTACGACTGCCCATGGAACCCGACGACTCCCGCGAACACGTCGTTCCCGGGACGGACGAGGAACTCGACGGGGCGGACGTCCGCGGCTACGACTTCCGCGACGGCGTCGATCTGGGATCGATTCTCGACAGCTACGCGACGACCGGTTTTCAGGCGACGCACCTCGCCGAGGCGATCGACATCGCCGAGCGGATGCAAGCCGAGGACGCCACGATCTACCTGACGCTCACCTCGAACGTGATCTCCTCCGGCCTCCGCGAGGTCGTCGCCGCGCTCGTCCGTGAGGGTCACGTCGACATCATCATCACGACCTCCGGCTCGATCACGGAGGACGTCATCAAGACTGCAAAACCGTTCAAGATGGGCGAGTGGGACGCCGACGAATCGGCCCTGCGCGAGCGGGGGATCAATCGCCTCGGCAACATCTTCGTCCCCTCCGACCGCTACGTCTGGCTGGAGGAGTACCTCTACGACTTCTTCGACGACTTCTTCGCCGAGGAAGCGATCCGCACCCCCTCGGAGTTCGCTCGTGAACTCGGCGCGACGCTCGACGACGAAGATTCGGTGCTGTACCAGGCCGCCCGGAACGACGTTCCAGTCTACTGCCCGGCGCTCACCGACGCGGAGGTCGGCAACTTCCTCTACTACTACCGCCAACGCCCCGACACGCCCGATGTTGGCATCGAAATCGTCGAGGACTACGACTCCCTGATCGGCGACAGCATGCTCCAGGATACGACGGGGCTCATCGCGGTCGGGGCCGGCGTCCCGAAACACCACGCGATCATGACCAACCTCTTCCGCGGCGGCGCCGAGTACGCCATCTACATCCAGACCGGGATGGAAGGCGACGGCTCGCTCTCGGGGGCCCCGCCGAACGAGGCCGTTTCCTGGGGTAAGATCAAGGCGACAGACGGGAGCAACTACACCGAAATCCAGGCGGAGGCGACGCTCGTCTTCCCGCTGCTGGTCGCTGGTGCGTTCTTCTAAAACCTGCTGAACAACTCTCCACCAATTCTGGCGAACCGTGGTCAGTACTGGATCGGCGAGTCGTCGCCGCGGTCGCGATCGGGCTCCTGGCCGGGGAACGACACCGGCGCGTCGGTCAACTCGGCGACGTAGTCAGCAACTGGGTCCGGGCAGTGGTGTCCCTCGAGCGACTCGCCTTCCATGAGGACTTCACAGCACTCCGCCTGCTCGTACTCGGTGGCCTCGTCCGGATTGTACCGGTGTGAGGCCCGGAGGACGAACTCGGCGCGACTGCCACGGCCCGCGAAGATCCACATCCTGAAATCGAGCGGATCCGGGTCGCGCGCGACGAGGTAGACGTCGGGGACGGACCGCGAACTCTCCGATTCGAACGTCCAGACGAGGAACTCACCCGTCGAGGTGTCCGGTGGGCCCTCGGGTTCGCGCGGGGCCTGATCCAGCGGCCCGATGTCGTTGGGATCGCCGTACGTGTCCACATCGTCGATCAGGCTCATCGGGAGGAATTTCGGCGCGAACGCGAATATACCTTGGGTGTTCGCCCGCGGCTGACGGCGACAGCGCCATTCGAGTCACGGACTCACGGTCCGCGGAAGCAAGCACTTTTGGACGGTTCGCCCCACCTCTCTCCATGGGCTTTCACACGTTCCCGGTCGATCGGGCCGACGGCCTCCGCGATCCCGGCCGCTACCGATACTGCTCCCGTGAAGAACTGCTCTCCGCGCTCCCGACCGGCACCGACGCGACCGTCGCCGATCTGGGATCCGGAACCGGGTTCTACACCGACGACGTCGCCCCGTTCGTCGGGACGCTCTCCGCCGTCGACGTCCAACAGGAGATGCACGAGAAGTACCGCGAACATGGCGTTCCCGAGAACGTCGACCTGGTGACGGCCGGCGTCGATTCGCTGCCGTTCGCCGACGACGAACTCGACGGCGCCTTCTCGACGATGACTCACCACGAGTACGCGAGCGAGGAGGCATTCGCCGAACTCGCGCGCGTCGTTCGCCCGGACGGCCGGCTCGTCACGGTCGACTGGGACGCCGACGGTGAGGGGACCGACGGGCCACCGACCGACGAACGGTTCTCAGCGAGCGCGGCGGCAGACCAGCTCCGAACGGTCGGCTTCTCGATCGAAGCTGTTCGTGAGCGACCCGAGACGTTCTTCCTCGTCGCCAGTCGGTAAGGATTCGACGCCGGGTCAGGCCCGTTTTTGGATCCTAAAAGTCCGGGAGATCTTCCGGCGGTTCGTACTCGGCTTCCCAGTCGACGTACGATTCCTTGAGGTGTTCACAGACGATCTGGCCGAACTCGGTGAGGCCCGCGTTGATCGCGGAGACCGTTCCCCAGGTATCGAGTTCCGGGTGATACGATCGTTCTTGCCAGTCTTCCGGGATACCTGGCGCGTGATAGCCGACCCGGTCGGCGAAGTCGTCCCAGAAGAAGTCGAACTGGGAGAAGAGATCCATGTCGGTCGCGATCGCGAACTCCCGCTCGGACAACTCCGCGTCCGCACGCCAGCGGTCGAACGCCTCTTCCCAGCCGCCCGCTTCGAGGAACTCTTGTAGTTCCTGCCGACGGTAATCGACGTCCGGACCGTCAGCCACGGAGGCGTCGTCGTACTGATTCGGGTCGACGTACTCGAGTTCCGGCGGGGCAGGTGGTTCGACGTCGAGGGGCATACACGGTCGTATGGGCGGTCGCCGGTTAAGAATTCCCACACGGAACTGAGCCTGGTTCGAACTCGATCGTCACAAAATTGGACCAGCCCGACCCGAACTTACGGACGGATGTACGCGTAGCCGTCGCTCTGGAGCCGCGTGAGTTCGCCGACGCCGGAGGGGGCAGTCTGAACGCCGTCGACGAGATCGGCTTCGGTGAGGTCGTGCATGTCCATCGTGTTCTGACAGGCGGTAATCGAGACACCGTCGTCGAGAAGGGACTCGACGTGCTCACTCACTGCTGCGTCGTTCTGCACGGCTTCGATCCCCGGGCCCTGGGCAACGACGGCGACGGCGTCCAGTTCGACCGAATCGTCCTCGGTGAGGTTCTTCGTGATCGCGAGTGCAGATTTTCGATCCTCGGCGTCGTTCTGAATCAGGTGTACGACGGTGCGCATAGGGTACCTCGCATCAACGACCGCGAAAATGGTGGTGCATGCAGACCGAAAACAGCTGGGGACCGTGGGTCAACAACCGATGGTGTTACAGATCGAAAACTGGTGGTGCCGACGACATCGAAGCGGGCAACAGGACGTACCTGTGCTGCGCTGGCGTACCTTACCCGTCCTGTCCGGATTCCCCTTCGAGCGCCTCCGTGCGAAGCCGCTCGCCGTCTACCGTTGCGGCAGTCAGGTTCGGGACCGTCGTCGGGTGCTCGTCTTCGTCGATGGCCACGTAGACGAAGTACGATTCGGTCGTCAGTTCGCTTTCGCCCGTCCGGAGATCCTCCCGTTCGACCGTCACGCGCGTTTTCACGCTCGTTGCTCCGGCGTCGTAGACGTAGGCGGTGACGAGTGCGGAGTCACCGAGGCGGATCGGCAGTTCGAAGTTCATGCTGTCGACGCGGGCCGTCACGCAGGTCTCGCCCGAGAAGCGCATCGCCGCCATCGCGCCCACCTCGTCCATCCACTTCATCACGTGCCCGCCGTGGGTCTTGCCCAGCATGTTGGTGTGATTCGGCTGGACGAGAGTTCGATTCTCGATATACGTCTCCATGAGTTCGGTCATATGCTTGGCTGCGCGTCGGAGTGAAATGATGGTGTCGCATCGATGTCACCCGTGGGAGAGACTGGTTGGCGCGGTGTATCGATACGATTTCACCGAGTGGTCGCAAGATTTCAACGGGTCGTCGCGGGCTTTCACCGAGTGGTCGCAGGCTTTCAACGGGGCCGTCGCAATTGACTAGAACGGGGTTGCCGTGGGTCCCATGTTCGATACGCCTAAACGTCGTCGGCGTGTTGTCCGACAGTAATGAGTGACGTACGCGAGGACGGGACACCCCGTCCACCCGACCCGCCCGACCGAGAACAGGGCGAGATCACGGTCGTCGGGACGGCACACGTCTCGCAGGCGAGCGTCGACGAAGTGACGGAGACGATCGAGGAGGAGTCCCCCGATGTCGTCGCCGTGGAACTCGACGAAGGCAGGTACCGCCAGATGAAAGGCGGGACACCGGACGACATCGAAGCCGCCGATCTCCTCTCCGGCAACACCGTCTTTCAGTTTCTGGCCTACTGGATGCTCTCGTACGTCCAGTCTCAGCTCGGCGACCGGTTCGACGTCGAACCTGGCGCAGACATGAAGGCCGCTATCGACACCGCCGAACGAAACGGCCTGGGTGTCGCTCTCGTCGACCGGGACATTCAGGTGACGATGCAACGATTCTGGTCGCGTCTCACCGTCGGTGAGAAGGCCAAACTCGTCGGCGGGCTCGCATTCGGCGTGACGAAACCGACGACCGTCGGCCTCTCGCTCGGTGCCGGCTTCGGTGCCCTGTTCGGTCTCCTCTTCGCGGTCGGTATCGCACCCATGCTGGGGATGACCGATCTCCTCACGCTCGGCATCT
>NZ_AOIQ01000005.1 GCF_000337515.1 Halovivax asiaticus JCM 14624 | reverse complement strand
ATGTGTATAAGAGACAGCGGTAGCCTCCTTGCCCCGTCTAACGAGCAAGTCGAGGACTTCGACGACTTCGATATCGATCAGCTCACCGACGGTGACGTGGTCACGGCGATGATGGAGGAGTTCCGTCGCTTCAGTCCTGGTGGTGCCGAAGCGTTGATCGACGAGCGCGACGCGTTCATCGCGAACCGCCTGCACGCGCTTCGCAACGAAGGCTATCACGTCGTGGCCGTCGTCGGTGCTGGCCACCGCGCGGGTATCGAACAGTACCTGGACAATCCGGCCTCCCTTCCCCCGATCGAGTCGATTACCGGGACGACATCGGGCCGGCGCTTCTCGATCGCCAAGGTCGTCGGCTACCTGATGATGATCGGCTTCGTCGCGTTCTTCGGCTTGCTCCTCATGGCCGGCGTGGAGAACGTCCTCCTTCTGAAGCTCTTTCTCGCCTGGTTCTTCGTCAACGGAATCTTCGCATTCTCACTCGCGCGGCTGGCTGGCGCCCGTCTCAGCAGTGCAGCGGTCGGTGGTGGCGTCGCCTGGTTGACGAGCATCAATCCGCTGCTCGCACCCGGCTGGTTTGCCGGCTACATGGAGCTTCGTCACCGGCCCGTCAACGTCAGCGACATCGGCGTGCTGAACGACCTGTTAGACGACACCGAACGCCCGATCGGTGAACTGTTCGACGAGATGCTAGACGTCGAACTGTTCCGGTTGATCGTCATCGTCGCGCTGACGAACGTCGGCAGCATGATCGCCTCGGCCCTTTTCATCATCGCCGTGATTCCGTGGTTCGGCGGGGAAATCGGCGGTGTCAGTGAACTACTCGCCCAGCTGATGGACGGCGCCGGCAATAGTCTCGAAACGATCGTGGGGCTGTTCGAATGAGTTACGCCCAGCGGTCGACCCTCTCGTTCAGCACGCGGGAACTCCTGGATCTCGCGGCTGCGTGGATCGTCCTGAGCGTCGCGTTCGCCCTCCTGTTGTCCCGGGAACCGGCAGTCGGAGGGATCGATCCGACCGAACTCGTCCGGATGACCGGCCTGAGCGTGGTAACGGTGGGGGTCGGCTTCCTGAGTCACGAACTGGCCCACAAGATCGTCGCGATCCGGTTCGACCAGATCGCCGTCTTCAAAGCCGACTACAGTATGCTGTTCATCGCGTTGTTAAGCGCGATGGTCGGCTTCCTGTTCGCCGCACCGGGGGCCGTCTATCACCGCGGCCGACTGACAGCCCGACAGAACGGTCTCATCGCCCTCGCCGGGCCGCTGACGAACCAGGCACTCGCTGCGGTCTTCTTCACCTTGATACTCGTCCACGACACGGTCGGCGCACCCGGGATCGTCCGCGAGATCGGCCAGCTCGGCCTCTGGATCAACCTCTTCCTCGCGGCGTTCAACATGATCCCGTGGGGGCCCCTCGACGGCGCGACGGTGAAGCGCTGGAACACGAGCGTGTTCGTCCTCGTCTTCGTTCCGAGCCTGCTCGCGGCGCTGTACATCATGTTCGTCGTCGGTATCTGATCCGGTTCCCCGACAACAGGCGTACTCCGTCCGGATCGGCCATCGCGGCGCGGACCGGTGGTCTTTTGCCGCCACCCGGCACTCGATCCAGTATGAACGACGACGAGACGGGACTCACCTACGCGGAGACGGGGGTGGACATCGAGGCGAGCGAGGACGCGACAGCAGCGCTCCTCGAGGCGTTCGGCAGCGACCTGACGACGGAGTACGCCGGACTGCTCGACATCGGCGATCGATATCTCGCACTGGCGACGGACGGCGTCGGGACGAAGTTGATGGTCGCGGAGGCCGTCGACGACTACTCGACCATCGGAATCGACTGCATCGCGATGAACGCGAACGATCTCGTCGCGGCGGGCGTCGAACCGGTCGCGTTCGTCGACTATCTGGCGGTCGACAACCCCGACGAAGCGCTGACGAACGAGATCGGTGAGGGCCTCGCCGTCGGCCTCGAACGGGCCGATCTCACGCTGTTGGGCGGCGAGACGGCGGTCATGCCCGAGGTCATCGACGGCTTCGACCTCGCCGGCACCTGTGCCGGCCTCGCCGAGAAGGCCGAGGTGCTGGACGGCGAGGCAGCCGTCGGCGACGCCCTCGTCGGCTTTCCCTCCAACGGAATCCACTCGAACGGGCTCACGCTCGCCCGGGAAGCCGTCACGCGCGACCACGAGTACACCGACGACTTTCCGCCGATTCCCGACCGGACTATCGGCGAGGAACTGCTTCGACCGACACGGATCTACACCGATATTCTGGAGTATATTCACCATTACAACGTTTCCGCCGCCGCACATGTCACGGGCGGCGGGTGGACGAACCTCCTCAGGATGGGCGATCGGCAGTACGTCGTCGACGATCCGCTCCCTGCACAGCCGGTCTTCGACTTCGTCCAGGCTGAAGGGGCGGTTTCCGACGCGGAGATGCACCGGACGTTCAACATGGGTACCGGCTTCGTGCTCGCGCTGCCGTCCGAGCAGGCGGCCGAACTCGCCGCGGAAACCGACGGCTCGGTCGTCGGCCACGTCGAGGACGGCGCCTCAGTCGAGATTCGTGGCCTTTCGCTTTCCTAAGGGACGACGTCGCTCGTCCCGGGACGCGGCCGGTGCGCCATTGAGTCGTCGGAGGTCGATCACTCGTCACTCGCGGGGTTCGGCACGTAGACGAGCGGATTTTGTCGCCACGCCCCGTACCGTTCGACGCCGTCGACCGTCGACCACAGACTTCGGGGCCTGACGCCGAGGACGTTCTCGATCCGGTCGTAGGAGAGGAGGTTTTCACCGTCGATCACCAACTGGAAGCGCTCGGGGAACGTGTTCGGGCTCCACGCGGAGGACTCGTCGAGGAAGTCCTCCGGGGACGCGGCGATGTCCTGGAACAGCGAACTGGCGAGGCGATTGTGGTACGTAAAAAGGAGGTAACCACCCGGAACCACGGCGTCGTAGAGGCTCGTCAACGCCCGTTCCACGTCGGCGACGTAGCACAAGGTGAAAAAGCAGGTGACGAGGTCGAACGGTTCGTCCGGATCGAAGTCAGGAAGTTTCACTCGCTCGAAACGAACGTTATCCGGACCGCGTACTCGCACTCGCTCGCTGTTGCGTTCGACGACCGACTCGGCCGCATCGTAGCCGACGACGGTCGTTTCGGGATACTGCTCGGCGAGTCGGGCCGCGAGGGCACCGCCGCCGCAACCGACGTCCGCACACCGATCGGGCGTCTCCCGCTGGGCCACGAACCCGAAGACTGCGTCGGCCACTTCCGCCTGATAGACGCTTCCGTTGGCGTCGTCCGCAGTAACGTCCGCAGATTCCGTCCAGTACCCCTCCCAGTCGATGGTGTTGTCGAACGTCTCTGACATCGGGTTCGAGGGGAGCCGTCGCTGCCGGAAAAGATTTGTGAAAAAGGTTGAATTTGAACTTCGCTTACAAATAGCGTGTCTTGGGGTTTAATAGTTTCGACGGGACGCCGTTTTCCGTCGACGTTCGAGTCCCTACCGCTCCGCCACGGCCGCCCGAATCGTCTCGTACTCCTCGTCGCTGAACGCGATAAGGCGGACGTCCGACACCGTCTCGGGATCGTAGTCGCGAATCTGGTCGGCGATGAGGCCGGCACCCGCCGCCAGATCGAAGCCCGCGACACCACAGCCCAGTGCAGGGATCACGATCGACTCGCAGCCGAGATCGTCCGCACGTTCGAGCGCGTTCCGGGTCGCCGAGCGAATACTCTCCTTCGTGGCCCGTCCGTCCCCGTAGTGGGGCATCGCCGCTGCGTGGATGACGTACGAGGCGTCCAAGTCGTAGGCGTCGGTGACGGCGACTGCCCCGAGATCGATCGGTCCCTGTTCCATCGCGGCGTCGTTGATGCCACCGCCAGCGCCACGGCGCAACGCGCCCGCGACACCGGACCCCATCCGTAAGCTGGTCCCCGCCGCATTCACCAGCGCGTCGGCGGATTGGTCGGCGATATCCCCCTGGACGACAGTGAGCTCCATATCCACCCTGTCGGTCGCATAGTCGAAAAATCTCATCCCACCGGGAGCACACCACCTCGCACAACCAGTAAGGGCGGCCGAGGCTGTCGCAGACGGCGAGTAGCGACGAATCGTACACTCGACGGTTGCGATCACGAATCTCCCGAGTTGCTGTCGTCCACCCACCAGAACGCTACACTCACGAGGACACGCTGGGCCGACCGCTTCACAGATCGAAGCGGCGGCGGTCGACCCGGTGGAACGCAACGCTTATGAATTTAGGCCGACCTAATCGACTACACGACAATGGATGCCCCCGACTCACGACAGGCGACGGATACTCCTTCGACGGAGTCCGAAGTCGTCGTCTCCTGCCACGAAACGAAACCCGGCCGTCGCGTGTTCACCGAACGCGGAAATGCAGACGGCTGGATCTCCTCCGACCTCGTCGTCGAACTGTCCCGCTAGGGACAGACGAGCGGCTCGATCCTCGTGTGACGGTCCCCACTCGATTGAGACTCGGCGCTGCTCGTTCTTGACAGCAGTTCGAAGAAACCCGAAGAACGTCGTGATGTGACGTCGTTCGATCCTCAGTGGGTCGCTTCCTCGAGGACGAGGGTGTCGTCTTCGAGGTAGTGATCGACGTGGTGGGCGTCTTCCTCGACGGTCACCAGGATCTCTCGGAGAATCTCACCCGTCGCGAAGTCGCCGAGGTTCTCGGCGAGCTCGATGGAATCGCGCATCGATTCGATGATGTGACCGTACATCTCGAGGTCGTTCTCGAGCATCGTTCGAACGTCGTAGACGTCTTCTCCCTCGAACGAAACGGTGGCACGGTCGGCCTGCTCGGCGGGCCCGGAGACGGGTACGCCACCGAGTGCCTGTGCGCGTTCGGCGATCAGATCCGCCCCCTCCTCCGCGTGTTCGTAGGCCTCTTCCGTAAATTCGTGAATCGGCAGGAACTCTGCTCCCTCGACGACCCAGTGGTGCTTCTTCAGCTGGTGATAGAGGACGTACGTGTTCGCCAGTTCCGTGTTGAGGGCGTCGACGATCTGCTCTGACCGGTCAGTGTCCAGTCGCAGGCTGTTCTCCTCGATCGAGTCGGCCGGCTGTCGGACTGTCTTCTGGGTACTCATCTCACCTCGTAGTAGGCCCGCATTCCTCTTAATGGTTGCACAAGGGAAAGATATTTTAGAATCGTGCAAATAGAAGATAGAATGGGGAAAGGATTCGTTCCACTTCGATGAACTTCTCCGTATTTGACCGACAAACCGGGAGCCTCTCCATCGGTTCCAGCGCTGGCCCCGATCACTCTTTTGCGCCGTGATACTGGCTTCAATTACGAGTTCCACATCCGGTCCTGGAGTGTGGGTCCGTTCACGCCGGCCAGCGTCGAAGTCACTTTGTAGCAGAACGCTCCACGTACGGTCGTGACGCCATCGAACTGGGAGACCTACCTCGTGACCCAAGCGTCGATTTCCGGAGACCGATCGACACTGGAAGTCGTCTCGGCGGCCATCGAGGGTGGGATCGACGTGGTACAGCTTCGCGAGAAAGACACGACCGCCCGCTCACGGTACGAACTCGGGCGCGCACTCCGTGAACGTACCGCCGCGGCTGACGTACCACTCATCGTGAACGACCGCATCGATCTGGCGATGGCGATCGACGCCGACGGCGTTCACCTCGGGCAATCCGATCTGCCGGTGGCAGTGGCCCGAGAGCTTCTCGGGGAAGACGCGATCGTCGGCTGTTCGGCCTGGCGTGTCGACGATGCCCGCGCGGCCGAGCGAGACGGCGCCGACTACCTCGGGACGGGCGCTGTCTACGGAACGTCGTCGAAAGACGTCGACGAAGCCAAAGACGGAATCGGCCCGGACGGGGTCGCCGCCGTCGCCGATGCCGTCTCGATTCCGGTCATCGGGATCGGTGGGATCACGCCGGCGAACGCGGCCGACGTCGTCGACGCTGGAGCCACGGGCGTGGCCGTCATCAGTGCGATTACGGCTGCGGACGATCCAGCGGCAGCGACACAGCAACTCGGCAAGGTGGTTGCCAATGTCTGACTCCGTCCCGATCGATTCGGACGGGCTGGCGAACGCGCTCCAGACCATTGCCGACGGGTCCCCGCTCGTCCAGCACCTGACGAACCGAGTGACGATGAACGACGTCGCCCAGGTCACCCTCCACTGGGGCGGCCTGCCCGTGATGGCTGATACCCCGGGTGACGCCGAGGAGATGGTTCACGGCGCGAGTGCCGTCTTGCTGAACATCGGCACGGCATCGCCACAGGAGGTCGAGACGATGGTGGCGGTCGGTGGGGCGGCGAACGAACTGGGCGTCCCGGTCGTGTTCGATCCGGTCGGCGTCGGCGCCACACCGACGCGAGACGAGTACGCCGAAACCCTCCTCGAACGGGTCGACTTCGCCGCGATCAAGGGTAACTACGGCGAGGTGAGTGCACTAGCCGGCGTCGAAGCAGACGTCGCCGGCGTCGAATCAGTCGGCGAGTACGACGAGATCGCGGCGACCGCACGCGCACTCGCCGACTCGGCGGACACGACCGTCGTCGCGTCGGGCGTGACCGACGTCGTCGCGACCGGCGAGGCGGCCTACGAACTCAGTGTCGGGCACGAGCGCATGGGATCGATCGTCGGGACCGGGTGCGTGCTCGGGGCGACGCTCGCGACGTTCAACGCAGTCATCGAGGATACGTTCGAAGCCGCGCTGTGTGGAACGACGGCGTTCGGGATCGCTGGCGAACGCGCAGCCGAGACGGAGCACGACGGCCCCGAAAGCTATCGCGTCGCCTTCCTCGATACGATCGCAGGGATGACTCCGGAAACGGTGCGTGAGGTGACTATTGCAGACCAAATCGACCAGGTGCTGTAACCCCGGATCGATGGAGGACAGTCTCGAATCGGTTCGCTCACGACTCTGCTCGGCCCACGGAAACGTCCTCGCGATGATCGAGGCGAGTGCCGACGCGGCCGTCGATACCTGGCCGGCCGACACCGTCACAGAACGCCATCACGTCGTCGATCCGTTTCGGGCGGCGCTCGTCGAACACGACGTCATTGACGAACTTCCCCAAATCCTCGAGGACCTCGTCGCTATCGCTGGAGGCGACCTGTCGGTACCCCCCGTCGCGGCACCACCATACGTCGTCGTCACCAGTATGGGTGTCCTCTTGCGTGCCACGCTACCCAGGGGGCGACTCGTCGTCGCAGTGCACCCGTTCGCCGTGGATCGGGAGCCCTCACCGACGTACCATCGACGCGACGAACTCGCCATCGACGTTAGTTGGGCCGAGTGAGCGTGATATCGATCCGAACTGGTGGGCTGCGTTGGGGCTGCTAGTCAGCTGAGTTCGGGGCTCGCCGATACTATTAGGGGAATTGCCTCCGATTCCATGGCGCATGCACGAACGCGCCGAGTCCTTTCGCGAGTGTGCGAAGCGGACCTACGACCTCGATCCGGACGTCGTCGAGTTTCCCGACGGGACGAAGACGGCGGCCGACGCCGCAGCGGCGATCGGCTGTACCGAGGCGCAAATCGCCAGTTCGCTCGTATTCGACGTCGACGGCGTTCTTGTCGTCTGCATTACGAGTGGGGCAAACAACGTCGACGAAACGGCGCTCGGTGACTACTTCGAATCTCCTGCTTCTTCGGTCGAGATGGCCGATCCGGACCGAATCCGTGAGGCAATTGGCTGGGTGATCGGGGGCGTTCCGCCGATCTGTCACGATACGGCCGTACCGATCGTCATGGATCGAAGCCTCCTCGGCTACGGGACGGTGTGGGCCGCTGCAGGAACACCGTCGGCTGTCTTCTCGATCGACCCGAAGCGGCTTCAATCATTGACGGATGCTGCGTCGATCGACGTCACCGGTGGAACGTAACGGTTGGCACTCCGCATCTCGACTCGATCTGGGGTCTGATTCGGTCGTTGGTTTTCATCTGCTATTCTCGGTGGCGCCGTCCAGTAATTCGACCCAGTATTAACAACATCCCCGATCTCGATAGCAGAGATTATTAAAAATGGAGTAGATAATAATAACACTTTTTACGGAGTCGATCGACGGTGATGTATGGACCGTTCACGACGATCGATCCTCTCGATCGGTGCCGGATCGGTGGCAACGGCCGTTGCAGGATGTCTCTCCGAAGCCGACCTCCAGGAATCAGATGGGGGCTACGCGGCGTTTTACACCCTTCAGGATTGGGCAGATATCGTCGGTGGAGACCACATCTCGTTCGAAACCCCAGTCGACGTCGGCGACATGGGCCACGGCTGGAGTCCGAGTTCGGACCTCATCACGAAACTTGGAACCTCCCGTGCGTTCGTCTACGTCGATTCGCCGGCGTTCTCCTGGGTACAGGACGCGGCCGAGGTGATCGAACGTGATTACGACGACGTGACCCTCGTAAACGTATTTGAAGGCGTCGACCTCCTGAAGACGGATCACGAAGTCACACACGAGGACGGACAGCATCAGGGAACACACAACGACGAGGAAGAGGAACACGACGAAGACGAACAGCACCAAGACGAAGAGGCCGAACACCACCAAAACGAAGAAGGCGATCATCACGACGGAAACGAACACGATCACGATGGAGAGCAAGCCCATCACGACGAGGGAAGCGACACACACGACGAGCACGATCACGGCCGGTACGATCCCCACGCCTGGGTAGACCCTGTCAGGGCCACGGGGATGGTCGAAACGATCGCCGACGGACTCGCAAGGGTCGAACCCGACCACGAGGAGTCGTTTCGGGAGAACGCCGTAGCATACACCGACCGATTGGACGATCTCGACCAGCAATTCAGGACGGTCGTCTCGGATACCGATCGACCAGTCGGCGTGCTCGCGAGCCACGATTCGTTCCGATATTTGCAGGACCGGTACGGGTTCGTCCTGCACACGCCGACGGGAATCTCTCCGGACCACTCCCCCAGTCAGTCGGAAATCGCGGAGACCATCGAGTTCGTCGATTCGAACGGGATCGAGACGGTCCTGTACGACCAGTTCGAATCGAACAGGCTTGCTCGCACGATCGTCGAAAACAGCGATGCGACGTCGATAGAAGCGGTCTCGCCGGCTGCGGGAACGACCGAAACGTGGACCGAAAACGACTGGGGCTACGTCGAACAGATGACGGAAATAAACATTCCTGCCCTCGATGCAGCCCTGGTGAGCCGTGACTGACGTCGCACATCTGGAGAACGTGACCTTCTCCTACGGCGAGCAGCCCGCTGTGACGGACGTGACGTTGTCCATCGGTGCCGGCGAGTTCCTCGGCTTGATCGGCCCGAACGGGTCCGGGAAGACGACGCTGTTACACCTGCTACTCGGACTCCTCGAACCCGATTCGGGCCGTATCGAACTGTTCGGCCAGCCCGTCTCGTCGTTCGACCAGGGAGAGCGAATCGGCTACGTATCCCAGGGGGCGACGGATCGAGCGGAGACGATGCCCGTCACCGTCCGAGAAGTCGTTCGGATGGGGCGGTTCGCCCACGCCGGCCACTCACGTCTCTCTGAAGAAGACCGAACCGCTGTCGACGCCGCGCTCGCGACAGTCGACATCGTAAATCTTGCCGAGCGCCGGATCGGATCGCTCTCGGGCGGTCAGCGCCAGCGGGCGTACATCGCTCGCGCACTTGCCTCCGAGGCCGACTTGCTCGCGCTGGACGAACCGACGGTGGGCGTCGACGCGGAGTCCCGCGACGCGTTCTACAAACTGCTAGCATCGCTGAACGAACGCGGCATCACGATCGTCCTGATCGAACACGATATCGGCGTCGTCACGGATCGTGCGGATCACATCGCCTGTCTCAACACGCACCTGTATCACCACGGAGACACCGAATCGTTCGTCGAGAGCGACGCCCTCGCAGATGCCTACGGTGCGTCGGGGCGAATCGTCCAGCATCACCACTGAATATGAGTGAACCCACGGAATTCGAAACCGACGACGCGTCAACCGACGAACAGCCCAAATCGGGACGGGCTGACAGTGACCCGACGGCAGACAGTGACCCGACGAGCGGTCGCGACACTCACACAACGGGAAACGAGCCGACGACGCGACGAGGACCGACAACGGAGGCGTCCGCCACGGGAATTAGTCTCATCCAGCGGATCGGGCTCGCGGCGACGGTGGTCCTCGCGATCGTCCTGACCGGGTTCGTCGTCGCCTACTGGCTCCGGTCCTATCCCCTGCTGGGGGACGTGGCCACGCAGTACGTCTACGCTGGCCAACACATGGACCGGCTGCTAGGGACGAACGTCTTTCGCCACCCGGTCATGTGGCAGTCGGTCGCCACGGCGGTTCTGGTCGGGATCGTCGCCCCGCTCGTTGGCGTCTTTCTCGTCCACCGGGAGATGGCACTCATCGGCGAAACTCTCGCGCACACGGCGTTCGCCGGCGTCGCGGTCGGCCTCTTGCTCGGGGCGACGACCGACTGGCAGGCGTCACTGCTCTTGTCCGCGCTCGTCGTCGGAATCGGCGGGGCACTGGCGGTGCAGTGGCTGGCCGAGCGAACCGATGCCTACGGCGACGTGGCGATCGCGATCATGCTCACCGGGAGCTTCGCCGTCGGGACGCTCGTCATCAGCTACGGTCGCGGATTGACGGCCGTCAACGTCGAGGAGTACCTCTTCGGTAACCTCGCCTTCGTGACCGGCGAGGGTGCCCGACTGATGGTCGTGTTGACGATCTTCGTCGTCATCGGCGTCGCGTCGACGTACAAGCAACTCCTGTTCATCACCTTCGACGAACAGGCCGCCCGCGTGGCAAGGCTGAACGTCCGCGGGTACAATGCCTTGCTCGTCGTGATGACTGCGGTCGTCGTCGTCGGTGCGATGCAGGTCCTCGGGGTGATCCTCGTCGCAGGGATGCTCGTCATCCCGGTCGCCGCCGCGACGCAACTCGCCGAGAGCTTCCGGGAAACACTCTCCCTGTCGATCCTGTTCGGCCAGGCTGCGGTTCTCGGAGGGTACGCCCTCGCGATTTCCCAGTCCTTGCCGCCTGGCGGCTCGATCATCGTCGTCGGCATTGCCTGCTACCTCTTCGCGATCGGCTGGTCCGGGTCGTCACGTCGTGGGGTTCAAATTCACTAGACCGGTTGCTGTTTCGGTGTCTTCTCGACGACCGGTCGGACATACGTGGCAGATTACCGGATCAACTGGCCGGTCACCACGCCGTCAGCGACGGTCGAATCGAACAGTTTCATGAGCACCCGGTCCGGAGAGTCGGTATGGGATCTAACGAGGAAACAGAAAATTATCCCCGTGACACGCCGGGGAAAGGTGTGACACCGACCGCGGAAGCGATCGAGCCAGCGGCGCCCGACGAGTTCGGCATGGTCCAGGTCTGGTGGGGCGACGGTAAGGGCAAGACGACGGCCACGCTCGGCATGGGAATGCGCGCGGCCGGCCACGGCTACCGGGTCCACCTGCTTCAGTTCATGAAAGGCGGTGCCGAGAGCGTCGAGGCCGTCCGCGGCGAGTACAACGCTATCGCGGCTCTCCCGGGGTTCAGTTTCGAGAATCTCGGTCACTACGGCTGGCACGGCATGGCCGACGGCAGCGACGAGGCCGACCACGAGGCACAGGCACAGGCCGGACTCGAACGGGCCCACGAACTGCTCGAGGGGGCTCACCAGGCCGATCTAACGGCACCGCTCTCCTTCGACGGTAACCCAGACGACGGCGTACACATGTTGATTATAGACGAGGTACTCTACGCCGTCGCGATGGGCCTGATCGACGAGACTGCCGTTCGCGAACTCGTCGAATCGAAACCGGATGGGCTCGAACTCGTCCTCTCCGGCGGGCACGAACGGCCGGCGTATCTGGACGAGCTGGCCGATCTGGTGACGAACGTCCGAAAGGAACACCACCCCATCGACGACGGACAGCGCGCCCGCAAGGGAACCGAGTACTGACGAGCCGATTCGCACCGAGTGATTCGACGTGGGCCAGTCCGGGAGACGAATCCGATACCCGGATCGCCGGTGCCAGTACGATTATACGAGTGGTCTGAGAATTCATCCTGATCGATGAGTGCAATCCGAGTCAGGGACCTGACCAAGTCCTTCGCGGGTGTCGACGCCGTATCGGGGATGGGGTTCGACGTCGACCGTGGCGAACTGTTCGGTTTTCTGGGTCCCAACGGGGCGGGTAAGACGACCACGATCAAAATTCTGACTGGCCAACTCAGGCCGGACTCCGGGGCGGTCGAAGTGGACGGGACTGACCCGTCGGTCGATCCGATCGAGACGCGCCGCCGGGTCGGAATCGTTCCTGAAGGAGGGGTGCCGCCGAGTTTCTTCACACCCCGAGAGTACTTTACGTACGTCTCCAGACTGCGCGGACTCGAGTCGGAGATCGTCGAACGACGGATCGACGAGTGGGCCGAGCGGCTCGGCCTGCAGGACCGTCTCGAGACGATCCACACCGATCTCTCTCGCGGCCAGCAACAGAAGGTGATGATCGCACAGGCGTTCCTGCACGAACCCGACGTGGTCTTCATTGACGAACCACTCGCCAACCTCGACCCACTCGTTCAGGAGCAGGTCAAACGGCAACTCGCCGACTACGTCGACGACGACAACACCGCGTTCCTCTCGACACACAACATCGACGTCGCCGAGGACCTCTGTACACGGGTCGGGATCGTCGCCGACGGGAAGATCGTCGCCGAACGAGATCTCGATACCGCGGACGAACCGCTCCTCGACGTCTTCCTCTCGACCGTCGACGAGGCACAGCCACGCGACGTCCCAATCGTCGACCGATGACGAACGCATCCGAAGCCCCGGCCGACGGAGCGACTGAGTGCACCGAGCCGGGAGTCGGTACTGGCCACACCGAGACGCCACCGATCCGAACACAGCTCGCGGTGACGGCTCGCGCTCTGGCACGCGAGGAGTGGCGCGTGCACACGACGCTCTTCGGCGGGTACCGGTTCCTGACGATGCCGATCTTGATCACGCTCTTCGCCGGCGGGACGGCCTGGCTGCTCACCGAGACCGGGACTGCACCGGACGCCGTCCTGATTGGCATCCACGTCTGCGCCCTCGCGTTCGGACTCTACGCCGGGACCGCGGGGTTCGCCGGCTCGGCGATGCTCGAAGACGTGTTCGGCACGCACCAGTTTTTACTCGGTGTCGCCGACACGTTGCCCCTGTCACGTCGACTCTTTCTCGGGCTCTTCCTGGTGAAAGATGCCCTCTTCTACGGCTGTTTCTTCGTCCTGCCGATGGCGGTCGGCGCAGTGGGCGTCTCCGGCTTTTCGGGAGCGACCCCGATCAGTCTGGTCGGGCAGTGGCTTTCGCTCTGGCTCGTCTTCGTCGGCGGCATGGCCGTGACCGTCGGGGCGATCTCGGCGCGGACGAACGGGGTGCCGACGTGGGCGATCGCCGCCGTCGCACTCCTGGCGGCTGTCGGCGCCTGGGCGAGCGGATGGCTCGACGGTGGTACCGTCCTCGTCACCGCTCATTCACCGGTCTCGATGGCGATACTCGCGCTGTCGACCGTCCTCGTCGGCGCTCTCGCACTGGCTGCGTACAAACCCACTCACGTCCCACCCTCTCGAACGGCCCCGGAACGGTTCGAAGGAATACGACGGCTGCTTCCGACGGACGATCCGCTCGTCGCGAAGGCGTTGCTCGAACTCGGTCGAAGTAGCGGCGGATTCGCGAAGCCGTTCGTCTCGGTCGGCCTCCTGTTCGGGCTCGTCGCCGGATCGCTGGGAATCGTCGAATCGATCACGGGTGTCGCCCCGGCGCCGGGCATTTTCTTCGGTGGCATCCTCGGCGTCAGCGCCTTTACTACCTACAACTGGCTGACGCAGTTCGACGACGTGTCCGACTATCTCGTGCTCCCCGTCTCGGTCGTCGACGTCTTCCGGGCGAAGCAACTCGCGTTCCTCTTCGTCGGTCTCCCGACGGCTGGCCTCCCGTATCTGCTCGCCGTCGTGTGGTTCGACGCAACGCCCCTCGACGCGATCGCGGGCGGCGCCGTGCTGGTCGGCTACTCCGGGTACTACTACGGACTGACGGTGGCGCTGGCCGGCTTCTCACCGAACGAATTCCTCTTCGACGGCGGTCGGTTCGCGGCGTTCGGCGGGGGCGTCGCTATCGCACTCGTGCCGACGTTACTCGCCGCGTTCGTCCTGACCCCTCCGTCCGTGCTCTCGACGGTACTCCTAGTCTGTGCCAGCGCGCTACTGGCCGGTGTCGGGTTCGTCCTCTCGACCAGAGCGGCGACGTACTGGGCCGATCGCTCGATGGCTGGTACCGCCTGAACAGCGCAGTCATTTCTCTGTTTCGTCCGACCGAGTCACGTCGACCAATCGTTGCTAGTCTCTCGCTCGTCGCGAGTATCACGAGAACCGCGGGAGTCGAGACGACTGGCATCGGGGTGTGGACTGTCACGGAAACCGGTACGACAAAGCGTCCGGGCGCCAGGGATCAGGTGACGAATGACGGAAACGGTACTGGTGGCTGGAACGGCGAGCCACGTCGGGAAGTCGACGGTCGCGACCGGTCTCTGTCGCCTACTCGCGGACCGCGGGTACGCGGTCGCCCCGTTCAAGGCACAGAACATGAGCACCAACGCACGGGTGGTCCTCTCCGGGTCGGCTGTTGGCGACGACACAGGCAATGACCGTGTCGATCATCACAGCGAGGGAACCGACGAGTCATCGATCGGTGCAGCGCCCTCGTCCGATCAGTGGGGGGAGATCGGTGTCTCGCAGTTCGTCCAGGCGAGAGCAGCGCGAACGACGCCGACGACCGACACGAATCCGGTGCTGTTGAAACCGCGTGGAGACGGCGAGAGCCAGCTGGTGATCGATGGTCGGGCCGTCGGTCACTTCGAAGCGGGAACGTACTACGAGCGCCACTGGGAGACGGCCCGCGATGCGGCGATCGCCGCCCACCGCCGGTTGTCACGCGCGGCGGACGTGATCGTCGCGGAAGGCGCCGGCAGTATCGCGGAGATAAACTTACACGACCGGGACCTCGCGAACATCGAGACCGCCCGTTTCGCGGACGCGAAGATCGTGATCTGCGCCGACATCGAACGCGGTGGGGCATTCGCGAGTATCTACGGAACACTCGAACTCCTCCCCGAGGACGTTCGTGATCGTGTGGTGGGCGTCGTCATAACCAAATTCCGCGGCGATCAGTCGCTGCTCGAACCGGGAATCCAAACGATCGAAGCACGCTGTGACGTGCCGGTGCTCGGGGTGATCCCGTACGAGGAGTTCGACCTGCCCGAAGAGGATAGTCTCGGACTGCCCGAGAAGACGACGGTAGGTGTCCGAGGAGCCGACGACGGCGTGCCGGCCGAGAACAGTGTCACCGTCGCCGTTCCGCGGTTGCCCCGACTCTCCAACGCCGCCGATGTCGACGCACTGGCGGCCGTCCCGGGTGTTCGATGTGTGTTCGTCCCGCTCACCGAGGAGGGATGTGACCGACTCGCGAGCGCCGATGCCGTCGTGATCCCGGGGACGAAAAACACCGTCGACGACGCCCACGCCCTCGTCTCCTGTGGGATGGGTGACGCAATCCGTTCGTTCGACGGGCCAGTCGTCGGGATCTGTGGGGGCTACCAGCTACTTGGGCGGCGGCTCGTCGACGCCCAGCACGAAGGGACCGGGTCGGACCGGGTCGTCGAGGGACTCGACGTCTTGCCAGTCGAAACACGATTCGGCCCCAAAAAGCAGGTCCGTCGGCGCCGTGTCTCCGTGGATGGAACCGGGCCGATCGCGGCTGCGACTGGGACAGCGACGGGCTACGAGATTCACGCAGGCGAGACGAGTCACCTGCAGTCCATGGACGAACCGGTAGAACCCGGAAGCGCCGTCCGTGGATCGGTGCTCGGCACGTACCTCCACGGCCTGTTCGATACGGACGAGGTGAGATCTGCGTTCGTCGACGCGGTGTATCGTTCGTCGGGGACCCCACGACCCAGCGGATCAACGGATCGTGCGTCACCGTCAGCTCCGTCCGATCGTGTTGCAACCGTCCTGGCCGAATCGATATCGCTCTCGCCGATCGTCGAGGAACTCTCATCGAGACGGTGAGACCGACGTTCATCGACACCATGAGACGAATCGGTCGGTGGCAACTGGGGGCGCGACGGCTGCACGATTTACGAACTTCGAATCGGCGCTCGATACGGCAGGAAGGTTAATGCAGGTATCCCGACGATATCTCGTATCGGGCTCTGTATGATCGGGACTGCCCCCGCAGTGATTTTCGATAGCTTTCCCTGGTGGATCGCCAGACCGATCCTCTACGTACTCGTCCTCGGAACGGGGATGGCCTTGGACGAGACCTACGTCAACCGAACGACCGTCCTGGCCGGCGCCCTCGCACTCTCGATCCATAGTCTGACGACGGGCGGCGTCTGGGCGCCACTGGGACTGTACCTCGACGTCGGCCTCGTCCTCGGGGTCTACGGGCTGTATGCGTACGTCGTCGACGCGTACGTCCCGGGCTGGTTTCGCGCCGCCGCGTTCATGCTGTACTCGCCCCTGTCGATCGCGTTGATCCTGCTGTTTCCCGACATCATCTTCTTCGTCTCGCTGTTGGTCGCGGGCTACGCGAATCTCCAGTTGCTCGCCACGCTCCATCCGGTCGAACCGTACTACTTCGGTCCCGAATCGCCGGACGCGTCCGCCCGTGCAGCATCGGCGGCCGGCACTCCGGATCCAGTCGAGCGCGCTGATGGCTCCGTCGGTGGCGGGCTCGGACGTATCGCGAATGAACTAGGGACCCTCTCAGGGACCAGTTCCGACGAAGAACCCGCCCAGTCGACGACTTCGTCGGCGGACGAACGTGACGCACGGCAAGACTCGGATCGGTCCGGCGTTCCACCCGACGACCGGGGCGTTCTCCCCGCGTTCATGCGTCGGCTGTAACGCTCTCGGGTTGAATCGTGCGCCGTGAGCGGTACCGTCACCGCCGTGGAGAGTCAACTACCCCATAATTTATTATTTATGCGGCGGAAGTACCGGCTGCAATGGCAAACGAAGACGAACTCCGCGAGCAATTCACCGACGCCTTCGAAGGCGCATCGTACCCCGTCTCGAACCCAATGGACCTCGTCCCGGCACTGCCGGACGGTCCGGCCACGAAGTTCGAGTCCGGTGACTTCTCCATGACGGCGATGGAACTGAACTCGAAGACCGCGGGCGACGCCGACTTCCCCTACGATTCCGTCGACACTCTCGTCGACGACCTCATTCAGGGCCTCAAAGACGACGACTACCTGTAGATCGTCGACCTCGATTTTGGCTTTGCTGAGAACCGCTCGATTCGAACTGATCGAGTGCAACAGAACGGTAGCGATGCTCACCGCACGTCCTGTTCTGGCCATCCCAGTGAGTCAGCCGAAGACGTCGGCTCGGCCGATCACGTCGTCGAGTGGACGACGATGTCCTCGCTTCCACACGCCGGGCACGAGGTGGTCGTCGTCTCGACCGTCGTCCCACACCGTCGACACTCGTGGACGTCCTCACTGTCAGCCGGTGAACCGCCGAAGATCTCTCGCACAGTGTCGAGCATCCCAGTCCCATCGAGGCCTGCCATCCCGACAGTAAAGTATCTTTCTGGATGACTCACTTCGCGTGAAGACACTATTCGGCCCAGGAAGATTGACTCTGTATATCGGTGGGGCCCGGGAGAGAGAGGAACCGTACCGATCAGCATATCCGCCCCGCGAGAGAGTTCGTCCGGGGTCGTGAAACGGAGCCGGCCGCGCTGACCAAGGACCAGTTCTGTATTTCAACGGTTCGTATGTCCACCCGTCGGCAAACGTGAGTGTCGGTCGAACGTGACTCTCGTGAGAGCTGAACGACCGACACGACGTGCTCGCTCGAGTTGGAGCCAATCGAGGCGACCGCCACCGTGACCGCACCACCGGAGTGCTTCGTGACCGAATCTGGTCGCTACCTGACTCGCTGGCAGCTCACGCGGTCGTTCGAAATCGGCATCCTGACCGCTCGACTCTCGGTCGACGACGAGCAAGTGCTACTCGCAGAACGGACCGAGGGGAGGACCGTGACGATCGTTCGCTGTCCGTGGGAGACACTCCCGACCCACGTCGAGCTTCGCTCGGACGGAACCCGGGTCTGGATCGCCGACCGACGCCGCACACACCCGGCGAACCAGGCTGCCGTGTGGCCACCCGCGTCACCACGAGTCGGTGATAAGGTGTGAAGATATTCACCATCGGTGTTCAGTAGGATCGTTCGAAACGTTCTTCCGTGAACCGTCGAACCGCTCTCGGGGCGCTGGGGACGGCCATATTCGTTCCCGTCGTCGGGTATTCGTCCGCCCGGGATGGATCGACCGTTTCGGTTCGGTTCTGGCTCACTCCCGGTGCGGCCCGCTACGCTGGCCTCGAGGACCACGTCCGACGACTGCTGCGTCGAGGGTTGGCGTTCGATCACTGGACAGTCGAGGTCACCGCTGGAGGTGTCGTCGATATCGGGACGGAGAGTGCAGCCGAGACGATGCGAAGCGGTCGGTGGCCAGGTGCCGTCGGTGCCGGGATCGCCGGCGTCCGTAACATCGATCCCGTCTGGGACGCCAATCTCCTCGTTACCGACGGATCGCTCGCCGACTCGCCATCCGGATACGGTGTGCCACACGTCGCGGCAGTCGGCGGTGCGTCGGCCCTCACGACGGTCGAACTGGACGGGAGCTTCGACGAGCCGGTCCCCATCACGGATGCGACGTTCGCGTCACAACTGGTGTTGCACGAAGTTGGCCACGCATTCGGACTCTCTCACGAGGATGGCAGTCGATACGAGCGATCCGGAGCGAGCGTCGTAACGCCGATGCTGTCACTCTACGGGTGGCGACGCGAACAGTTGCTCGAATCGACGTGCGGTGGGCCGGTCACTTCAGGTCCACCAGCGGAAGGGAAAGACCGACGACTGGATCTCACCTTCAGTGACTGCGCTCGGCGCTCGTTGCGGACGTACGACGGGAATCACCTCGGCTAACGTCACTACACGGACCAGCGAGCACGCTCGGTCGAAAAACCGTCGGTCCCGGACGAACGACCGAACGGCACTTTTCACTAGTCAGTACTCGTGACCTGGCGACGGGTGTCGCCAGCACCAGTACGAGAGCGTCGGTAGTGACGCCGAGTCCTCAGGAGTCGTCGTCCGGTTCCTCTGATTTGCCGCGTGCGAAACTGGCCTGTGGCGTCGCGTCGGTTGCGCTCGCACTGGGGCCCGAGTCTGCACGCTCGATGAGGGCTTCGAAGTCCTCGACTTCGTCGTACTCGTCCTGATGCATCAGCGCACGTTTCCCGAGGTTCGAGATCTCGTACAGGCCGGAGCGTTCGGCCGGACCGATCTTGTCGACGAGGCCGTAGTCTTCGAGGACGGGGAGTCTCGTATTGATGTTCTTGCGGCTCTTTCCGGTGTGGGAGGCGAGGTTCGTCGCGACGTTCCGACCCCTGTCTGCGAGTGCCTCGAGGATCAGAAAGTCAGTTGGTTGACGGAGTTTCATAAGCGTGTTCTGTATGGTACCTACCTTTCCGATGGTAATAAACTCTTTCGGCTAGCAGCCGCGCTATCGGACAATTGGGAGCGCCACCGAAGTGCGACTCGAAATATTGCTACCGGAATCGTGCGTTTTCGAACAGTCGTGTACTCCCGGTCCGCGTCGTGAAACCCGCCATCTCGTCGTCGATCAGGACCGCAGTCCCGCCGTAGCGTAACTCCACCCCCAGCGATTGGTTGCGTTCAATCCCCGCAGGCCACTGTTTCGCTCAAGACGGGCGCGGCGAGTTGATCGAGGAATTCTCGCACCGTTCGTGGGGAGTCCGTTCGATACCGTGCCGTCGATCGTGTTCGATCTCCCACCCGAACGCCGACATCGGACCGTCGAAGGGCTCGAAACGCGTCCTCGTCCGTCGTATCGTCACCGCAGACCAGGATACGCGTGCCCCTCGGGTGTTCGTTCCGGAGGAGTTCGACGGCGTCGCCTTTCCCCCACTCGATGGCCGGGCCGAACTCCACAATCTCGTCGCCGTGGCTCAGCGACAGCCGCTCGTCACCGAACCGTTCGACGACGTCGACGGTCAATTGTCGACAGAGCTGGGCAACTGGCGCTGGAGCGGTGCGATAGTGGACCGTTCCGGTGAGGCGTTTCGACTCGACGCGGATGTTCGGAAGTGGAGCGAGAACCGTTTCGAGCGTCGCGGCGCAGGCCTCGATACGCGGAACAGCCGCCGCAGCGAGGGGATGGACGACCGGCCGGAAGGCACCGGCCACCGATTCCGTCGATCCAGAGCGGTCCGGTCCGCGCGTATCCGCCGAGGCGCGATCGAGGCGTTCGAGTCCGTGATTCCCCACGAGCGTGACTGGCAGTTCAACTCTGGATCGCAAATCCAGCACCGATCGGCCACTCACGATCGCGACCGTCACGTCCGGTTCGTCGTGCAGTCTGGCGAGGACCCGTTCGGTAGCGGGCGGGAGTGTTGCCTCGTCGGGATCGTCGACGATCGGTGCGAGCGTTCCGTCGAAATCGAGACAGCAAAGAAGATGCGAGCCACTACGGAGTGTCGAGATGACCTCGGCACGATCACGGTTCAGCAGGTCGGGATAGCCGACCGCCGTCCCGTCTGGATCTCCTGTCATGGATCCGTCCATCTCACGGGTCGCGTTCAGACCCCGTCTCCGGAGTATTGGGTCGGGAGTACCGACCGATCGGACGATCGCTCGGCGAATGCGTCGAACTGAGCGGCCATCCACCACTCGAGCGGTCGCTCGAAGACGCGTGCTCGGAGACGGCGCATTCGGCGTCGCCGGTCAGCGTCCGGAGTCGTGAGGGCACGGTCGATCGTTCGCCAGATCGATTCGACGTCGGTCGGATCGACGGAGAACGCGTCGTCACCCAATTCGTCGTGCGCGCCGGCACGTTCGCTCAGACAGAGTGAGCCCGATTCGTCCACGCTGGCTGCGAGGTACTCTTTCGAGACCAGATTCATGCCGTCACACCGTGAGGTGACCAGCATGAGATCCGCGTGGCGGTAGAGTGCCGACAGCTGGTCCCGCGTAAGGTACGCTTCGGAATAGACGATCGGCCGCCACGAATCGGTCCCGAATCGGTCGTTGATCCGCTCGACGCGCTGTCTGACCGCATCACCGTACGACGCGTACGCAGGAATGTCCGTCCGACTCGGCGTCGCCGTCTGGACGAACGTGAACGATTCCAGCCATCGGGGCTGATTTTCGAAGAGCTCCTCGATCGCATCGAGTCGCGCGACGATCCCCTTCGAGTAATCGAGTCTGTCGACGCCCAGACCGAGGTGTTCCGTCGTCGGGATGGAGAGGGTCTCGGTAACCGATTCGAATACCGTTTCATCCGCTGCGTGGCCCCGTTCTTCGTGTTCACTTGCATCGATTCCCAGGGGGATGGCGCGGACGTGTGTCTCGGACCCCTCGTACGTGACGATACCAGCCTCGGCGTCGACACTGGCGCCGTCGACGAAGTACCGAACACAACGCAAGAACCGATCGACGAACCGATCGACGTGAAACGCGAGGACGTCGTTCCCGAGCAACCCGTCGAGGATCTCTCGCCCCTCTGGACACCGACTGAACAGTTCGGGTTTCGGCCACGGAATGTGCCAGAACTGCCCGATCGTCGTCGAAGACGGGACGCGATCGCTGATCATCGCCGGTGCGAGTGCCAGGTGGTAGTCCTGCAGCCAGACGAGCGTCTCGGCGGTGGCGTGGGCCGCCACTCGGTCGGCGAACCGTTCGTTCACCGCCCGGTAGCCATCGTAATCGCCAGTTCGGATCGAAATTGCGTCACGAACGCCGTGACAGAGCGGCCAGAGTACTCGATTGCTGTAGCCGTTGTAGTACGCCTCTTTCAGTTCGTCGTCGATCCAGACTCGTTCGACATCGTATGCCGGGTCCTCGGGCGGGACGGACACACGATCGTTCTCGTCGACGACCGCCCGATCGGCCGAGCCGTCTCCCCAGGCGATCCAGGTACCGCCGACGCGCTGCAGGACGGGATCCAGCGCCGCAGTGAGTCCGCCGGTCGGTCGGTCGACTTCGATATCGCCGTCTCGCCCGTACGTGTGTCGGTACGGCTGTCGGTTCGAGAGTACGACGAAGGACTCGAACGAGTCGAGTGGTGGCGCCCACGCCGGCCTCGTCTCGTCCTCGGTTCCCTGCGTCGCTGTCGGTACCGAATCCGTTCCGTACGCGAAATTTCCCATTCGGGTGTGTCCACATCGTCACCGGTGGTTCTCTCCGCGCTTGCACATGCGTGGTCGACATACCCTGGTGGGGAACGAACGCCTAATTCGTCGCGCTGTTCAACACCGTGGCCGATGCCCATCGACCACTAACTCAGTAGAAGTAGAGTTCGAGTTCGTGCCCGCAATTACGACACGACATGTCGTGACCGCGAAGCGTCGCGTCGGACACGTCGTCGGTCGACTGGAGCCCGGGACCGTTCGGCACCGTCGCGGTGACGGGCGTCTCGCACGATGGACAGCCGATGCGTAGTGGTGCGGCCATAGAACGTCACCGCTGACACCGCCACTCCACGTAGTTACTGTCCACCAACTATCAGTGGTAGTCTCGCAACGACTGCTAGCCCATTTCCCAGCACCCGGACAGTCGTTTCCGCGTCGGTTCACCGTTTCCCGACCCCGCTACGTTCGAGTTGGCCCGGCTACGTCGATCGAATCACCCGAGAGTGAGAAAGAGCGAGTGATCGGGTCGAGCCGAGCGCAAGCCCAGGTATGGGGCACTTACCCTTCGAAACAGTCACGAGATGTTAGGTTGCCGACCCGGAAGCTAGCTGCGTGGACACGCTCGCTTCGAGTGGAACGCGATGTCGACGGCCACTGGATCGCACGATTCGGCGACCGGAGCCGACCGCAAGCATCCGAATCCGGGTAACTGAGCGGTAACTGGGACGCAATGAACGATCCGCCAGATCAGGTACCGACGACGCGTATTCGGGTCGTCCTCGTCGGCGAGTCAGCCGACGTGGCCCAGCTGGGCCGAACCCTCTCTCGCGGGGAGACACTCGTCTCGATCGCAGCCGTTCCGACCGGTGCAGCCGCAGCCGAGCACACGGAACACGCAGATTGTCTGATCACTGATCCTGAACACGTCGAAACGCTCGTCGCAGTAACCGACGTGCCGATCGTCTCGGTGTCGTCCGACGACGCTGCGCCACTTCAGGTGGATGCGGCTGACGTCGTCTCGCCGACGGCCCCGGTGAACGTCCTCGAGACCCGCCTTCGAAACGTCGTCGACGCCCGAACGGGTGACCGTGAACGCATCGCGCGGATTCGCGGGAT
Organism: Halovivax asiaticus JCM 14624; assembly: GCF_000337515.1. Classification (GTDB taxonomy): domain Archaea; phylum Halobacteriota; class Halobacteria; order Halobacteriales; family Natrialbaceae; genus Halovivax; species Halovivax asiaticus. The sequence continues at coordinate 10,173 of NZ_AOIQ01000005.1, read as the reverse complement.
ACTGGAGGCGAGTGGAGCGGCGATCGTCCTTTCGGACGCCGACGGGACGATCGAATGGGTTAGCGAGTCGATGGACCGACTGTTCGGCTACACGCCCGCCGCTCTCACTGGGACTGCTATCGAGTCGCTCGCCATCGAATCGGATCGGGAGACGCTGGAGCAGCACCGAATCGCCGTTGCGGACGGTGACGGTGACGAATTCAGGCGTACCACCGCTCGTATTCGTGACGGGACGGGTCGACGGAGTGAGTGTACGATCGAGATGCGAAACCGGCTCGAAGATCCCACCGTGAATCGACTGGTCTGGACAATCGCTCCCGTCGACGGACGCCCCACCTGGCGCGAAGGACTCAGTGCTGACATCGACGCTATCGACGACCCGATCCTCACCCTCGACGACGACTGGATCGTGCGACGGGCGAACGAGACAGCGCGAGGAGCGTTCACAGTGACGGAGAACGGGTCGATCGGCGACGAGGGAAGTTCGATCACTGACGATCGGGGGCCGGTCGGTCACGAGTTCTGGACGCTCGTCTCTCCGGCGACCGTCGATACGTGGTTCGAACGATTAGCCGAAGCACGCGCCAGCGACTCGTCGGTCTGGTTCGACGTCGCTCGACCCGACGACGGCGTCGATTCGGTCGTCACCTATCCCGGAGACGGGTCACTCACGCTCGTCGTCCACCGCCGGGACGCCTCGCCGATCGATCGGTATCGAGCGGAACTCGAGCGGACGACGGGGCTCTTAGACGAGATGGCCGACCCTGCCGTCCTCGTCGACGACGGACGAATCACCGCGGCGAACGCAGCCGTCTTCGAGTACACGAGTCACGCAACCGTCGTCGGTCGCTCGATCGAGGCACTCGTCGGGGATCGCCTCGCCTCGGAACTCACGGCTCGGGCTGGCGCACCGGTTCGACGGGTCGACCCGATCGAGTGGCGCCCGACGGTGGAGGGTCACGAACGCGTCGTCTTGCTCACCGTCGGCACGATAGCGGACGACCAGACAGCTGTCGTCGGTCGGGACGTGACGGACGAGCGACGGCTAGTTGACGGCATTCGCGAACTCGGCGAGACGATCGACGCCGTCGAATCAGTCTCGACCGTCGAAGCGACCCGCCGGACCCTCCTCGCGGGAATCGTCTCGGCGACGGGAGCGACGGTCGGCGGCTGGTATCGACGAGACGGTGACCGGCTGTCGCCACGAACGAGTATCGGGCCGACCGAGACAGAACGAGCCCCGACGATCACCGTCGCGACGGAGCGATTGAACGAGATGTTCTCGGATGGACCGACGAGACTCCCTCGCTCCGCCCGCGTCCCCATCACCGCGGCGACGACGATGGCTGGACCGCTCGCGATTCCGGTCTCCGACACGGACGTGATTCTCGTCGGGACGGTCGATACGGACGAGGAGGCGACCGACTCCGAATCCGCCTCGACGGAATCGCCACGGAACGAACAGACGGCGTTCGACTCCGAAATCCCGGGCGAGGCTGGCGATCTCGTGACCAAATATTCAGCCGCGGACTGGCTCACACCGACCGTCGACGTCGGGTCGGAACGAACTGTCGAACGCGACGCGTTTGGCTCGTTGTTCCGATCCGTCGTTCACCTCTCGCTGGCCCGGGCGCGCTGTCTCGACAGGACACGTGAACTGACGGCATCAGTCTCGCTCGAATCCGAACTGCGCGAACGGATGGTCACACTTGTCGAGCACCGTGAATCCACGTACCGGGCACTGGCGGCGGGAGAGACTCGACAGGCAGTCGAACGGACGTTGTGTGACTCGATGGCCGACCTCGATGCCGTCAACGCGTGCTGGCTCGTGGCGGGGCACGCAGACGGGCGACGCGTTCGCGAAGCTGCAGGGACCAACGGACAACCCGAGAGCGGCATCGACCCACCCGCCAGTGATTCGTTCGACCGACTCGTTGATCGAACTCTGGCAGAGGAAGACCAACAGATCGAGCGGATCGATTCGGCCCGAGACGATAGCGGTAGTCGGTCGTCGACGGCCGAGAGGATAGTACGTATCGCGACCCCGTTCGACGATCCGACCGGCTCCGCGAGAGTTCTCGTCGTTCAGGCGGCGATCGACGACGAGTCGTTGCTCCCAGAATACTGTACGGAGCTCGTGACCGTCGTCGGCCTCGTGATCGATGCGATCACCGCCCAGCGTGCACTCCACGCCGACGACACGCTCGAAGTGGAACTAGGTTTTCCAACCGCTACCGACGATGCACTGACTCGACTGGCGGTCGAGATCGATCGGCGGGTCACCGTCGATTCGGTCGTCCCCACAGACGATCACGTTACCTACTACCTCACGGTAGCGCAACTGGACGAAGCGTCGTTCGTGGCCGCCGTCGGCGACGTCTCGGCGGCTACGCTCGTAAACAGCTACGTCGGCGAAAACGGGACGCTGCACGCCGAGATTGCTGTCAAGGGAAGTGAAGTGTTCGAGCTTCTCCGTGCTCACGATGGGGTCCTTGTGGGGCTGTCACCAGGAGACGAACGACTTTCGCTGCGACTCGAGCTGCCGGCCACGCGAGACGTTCGCGAGCTCGTCGAATCGATTCGAGGGACGTATCCGGACGTCGAGTTTCGCGCACGACGGCCGGTTTCCCCGAGCGGGCCGGATCGGCCCGTCGGGACACTGCTCGCTGCGCTAACGGATCGCCAGCGGGAAATTCTCCGGACCGCCTACGCGGCAGGCTATTTCGAATCTCCGCGCGAGCGCACCGGCGAAGAGATCGCCGAGACGCTCGGTATCTCCCAGCCGACATTCACACGCCATTTCAGGGCAGCCGAGCGGACCATCTTCGGTACACTCTTCGATCAGTACTCGGGAGAACCCACCGAAGATCGAGGGGCCGAATGACGAACGAGAATAGGTGATGTACATCAATCTGTATGCGTGTACGCGTGTGCAGATGTTCGTATGTGTGAACGGGTGTTTTTACCTGACGACCAACCTGTAGTGACACCGTGAACCCGGTTTCCAACGCCGTCGACACGGTCTTTAATGGCGTTCCCTGTCCCTAATCGGGTATTATCGCCGGCGTCCGGGCGATAATGGTCGATTGCCGTCGCCCAGACTGTACCCCTCGGTTACCGGCAGATGAATACAACTAGCCCCGTCCTGGCGACACTGAATATACCTAGCGCTATCGAAGATGTGGCCGGCGTGGGAACAGAGAATCGATGAAAGCCGGAACGGAAACGGAACCTTACCAACCGCGGAGTGAGTGGTTACTGCGATCGACATCGTGTCTCTTTCAGGATCGTGGAGTCGTTTCGACCGAGAGGTGGGAGCGGTGAGCACCGACGCCCGGCAGTCCGGTCCGCGGCGGGAGACCGAGTCGGGGGCAGTCGAACGCACCCGGAGTGACCGTACCCCGGCGACCACTGGTGACGGTGTCGTCGCAGAGCTCCACCTCGACCACGACCGGTTGCTCCTCCGCCCGACGCTCCGTTCGATCGACGATGTTTCAGTGACACCAGAATATCGGGCGCGAAACGATGGCGTTTGCTACCAGTTCGTCACTGTCCACGGCAGCCAGCAATCGGATCTGCTGGCATCGTTCGACCGTGATCCGACGGTCACGAATCCAGTCTGCGTCGATCGAACCGGTGACCGCGTCGCCTTCCGGCTGGAAGTGACGGACCGGGCGGTTTCCCTGTCTGGCCCGATCGCCGAGCAAGGCGGGCGTGTGCTGGACGCAGACGGTACCACCTCGGCGTGGATCCTTCAATTGCAGTTTCCGTCACGCGATGCGCTGGTCGCGTTCAACGACGCGTGCAAAGACCGAGACATCTCCGTTCAAGTCACGCAGTTACGATCCAGCGGCGACGACGCCGAACCGGTGCTCGGGCTGACCGACAAACAACAGCACTTGCTCTCGGTCGCCTACGAACTGGGGTACTTCGACGTCCCCAGAGGAATTTCCCAGGACGAACTCGCCGCAAAGCTGGGCGTCTCTAAATCCGCGATCTCACAGCGACTCCGGCGCGCGATGACCGAACTATGTGCGACCTCGCTCTCCTCACCCGGTGGGCGGTGACGAACGGCGATTAAGATAGTCTCGCAGCGAGATCGGCTTCGGTGATGAGCCCAATGGTGCGGCCGGATTCGGTGATCATCACGGCCTTGTAGTGGTCCAGCAGATTGGTGATCTCGTCCAGCGTGGCATCCTTCGAGACGGTGGGGAAACTCTCCGCCATGTGTTCGGAGACCGGTTCGTTCCGGGAATCTTCGTCCAGGTGAACGAATTCGCTCTGGCTGATCGAGCCGACCGGGATCCCGTCCTGGATAACCGGAAGTTGCGAGTACGCCTCTGATTCCATCAACGTGGCGGCATCACTGACTGCGTCGTCCGGGGAGACGCTCACGACATCCTCGTTCAACAGATCCGCAGCCCGTATGATGTCCCCCTCAGCTTCGTCGAGTGCGGTGACGATTCGCCGCAGCGTCGAGAGTCGTGGATCCACGTCTCCACCTTCGATTCGGGCAATGAGTGGCTGAGAAACGTCGGCCCGGTCCGCCAGTTCGCTCTGGGTCAGTTCCAGGTCGGTCCGGCGCTGGCGCAGGTCCGCGGGCGTCGGCAGATTCATACAATTAGATTACCTGGGGTTATAGTTAGGTGTTTGGATCGGACCGATCGGTCGCAGACTGGCGTCCGACACTGACCGATAGACGAACCAACGAGAGGAACGGAGCCGACTCAGGCCGCTTCTTCGTCGTCGGTTTCTTCGAATATCTCCACGACGTCGAGTGGGACGTCTTTGAGCGCGCCGCCGACTTCGCTCTTGGCGATGCGCTCTGCGTGTTCCTCTCCCTCGGCGTTGAAAACCTCCATCTCGAGTGCCAGGCCGACAAGGGCGGTCTCAGCGGCGATGAACGCGGAGTCGAACGGTTCGCCACAGGCCGGACAGCCCGTCGCGCCGACTTCGACCTCCACGTACTGCATATCCGCGGCGTTCAGCCGTTTGCCGGCTTCACTTACGGCGACACCGATCGCGTCGTCGACGTCACTCACATCACGAACCAGCCAGGCGGCTTCCATCGCAACGAGATAGTTGCTCATACGAAGGCCTCGTTTCGCGTGGCCACCTTCTTTGCGGTTTCCACTCGCGAAGCGGACCATTGGTGCTCACCTCCACGGTAGTCCGTCGTTCTTCCGGAGCCAGACTGCGCGCCCGAGACCCAAATGATGACGATACGTTACGAGAATTCTTGGAATACATGCCCGCCGCGTTATCCGTGGTTCGGCCGAACGACAGTCGATTTGTCCGCGAGTCAACCTGAGTTTAATCGCACGACGTGACGGGGGTGATCCCACATGATGGATCGGGATAAACCGTCGGCGGCAGGAAGACTTATGTATGCCCTGCGGCTGAGCACCGACTACGCGATGACAACCCGCGCCCACCGTGCGGCCATGTTCACCCTGTACCAGTTGACGATCCTACTCGGGATCCTCCTGATGCCGATCGCACTGCTCACCAGGCAGGCTGGGGTCTCGTTCCCAATTCACCGCATTATCGGCCGGATGGAGGCGGCCTACGAGAGTACCCAGCCCTGAGTACGGCGATCACTCCCTCCGACTTCGTGACCGACCACTTTCTGCAGTGAGGCGATCGTCGTCGACGACCCCGTTTGCCTGCCCAGACATCGAACCACACGTCAAGAGAACCCGCTCCGTCACGAGATGGCACTTTCGGCCGGTAGCAGGCGAAACGACCCAGACGCAACGTGTGGATCAGCGTCAGTCAGCAGGCTTCGGCCGGTTTCGAACCCAGCCATCGGGGTCCGTTACCGCCGATGTTTTATACCGTCCCGCCCGTTAGTCTCGATCAATGCGTCAACCGAGTGTCGACGACTTCTCGACGACCGCTGATCGACTCGCCGGTCACAGTGATCCGTACAGTCCGGAACTCGGCTCACTGCCCCAAAACGACATCGACGAGGCTGATCTCGACAACGTCAACAAGACCGGGACGACGACGATCGGCATCTCCACAGCCGACGGCGTCGTCATCGCGACCGACATGCGAGCGAGTCTGGGCGGCCGATTCGTCTCGAACAAGAACGTCCAGAAGGTCGAACAGATTCACCCGACGGCCGCCCTGACGCTCGTGGGGAGCGTCGGCGGTGCGCAGTCGTTCATCTCGAACCTCCGCGCGGAGGTCAACCTCTACGAGGCGCGAAACGGCGAGGATATGAGCATCGACGCGCTGGCGACGCTCGCCGGCAACTTCGCTCGTGGCGGCCCGTTCTTCGCGATCCACCCGATCCTGGGCGGCGTCGACGACGAGGGAAGCCACGTCTACAGCATCGACCCGGCCGGCGGCGTGATGGAAGACGATTACACCGTCACTGGCTCGGGGATGCAACTCGCCTACGGTCACCTCGAACAGTCCTACGAGGACGGCCTCTCGAACGACGAGGCGATGACGATCGCCGCTCGCGGGATCAAGTCGGCGGTCGAACGTGACACCGGCTCCGGGAACGGCATCTTCCTCTGTGAGATCACCGACGACGGCGTCGACATCCACGGCCATCACGATTTCGACGAAGTCCTATAGAATCCTCGGAGCGACTGTCTTCTTCCGCCAGATGGTGAGCGGCCGACTGATTTGCAGTACGACGTGATCGGTACACGTGGGAACGAAGCTATTCGACTACTCGGAGTCGAGACACCGTTGGCCGCATATTGGCGTCAGATCCTCTCAGCAGACGGTCTCCATCCGTCCGCTCCCGAACAGACTTCTCAGCTGCGGTCAGCGCGATAGTTCTGCGATCACGTTCGTACTTCGAGTAGCGCTTACTGTACTTCCGGAGCGGTCAACTGCTCGTCCTGCATCTCTGCGCGCGGCGTCAACTCGACGCTTCGATTCGTCGCGGCCGATTCGTAAATCGCCTCGATCACGCGCTGGACCTGCAAGCCCTGCTCGACCGTGTTCGTCTCGGGCTCACTGCCAGTGGCCGCACACTCGAGGAAGTGGCGATCCTGAATTCGATAGCCAGGTTCGGCCGCTTCGGCCGATAGTTCGACGTCCTCGTAGTGGTCGACACCGGCGATACCCGCATCGAGCACGCGACAGGTGGAGTCACCGATTTCGAACCTCGCACCGGCGTCGCCGCCGCGGACGTGTACGTCCATCGATGGGTCTCGATTCGTCGCCCACGCGGCTTCGAGCGAGATCGTTCGTCCGTCAGCGGTTCGAACGAACGCCGAGACAGAATCATCGACATCGTACGTTTCGTCGGATCCCGGTCCGCCGAACGCATCCGGGTCGGCGACTGACCGCGAGTCACCGAACGCCGACCGCGTCTGGCCGGTGACTTCGATGATCTCCGGGAAGTTCATCGCGTACAGCGACAGATCGAGCGCGTGTACACCGATATCGATGAGTGCACCGCCGCCGGATAACGACTCGTCCGTGAACCACGATCCGGTGCCGGGGATGCCCCGACGGCGAACGTAGTTGGTCTCGACGTGCCTGATCTCACCGAATCGGTCTCTGTCTCGCTGGGCATCAAAGAGGCGAACAGAACCCGCATGCCGATTGTGGAATCCGACCATCGCACAGCCCGGTGACGCCGATGCGGCCTCCACGATGCGACGAGCGCTTTCGACCGTGTGGGCGAGCGGCTTTTCGATCAGGACAGACAATCCTGCTTCCAGTGCCGCGACCGCGATCGGTTCGTGAAACCGATTCGGCGTGGTGACGACGACCGCGTCGACGGCCTCGTCGGCGACGAGCGCGTCGTACCGTTCGTACGTGGTGGCATCGAACGAGGCCTCGAACTCGGCACGGGACTCGGCGGCGATGTCCGCTCCGGCGACGACCGTCGCGCCAAGTTCTTGCACGGTCGACGCGTGCAGATGACCCATCCCACCGAGGCCGACGATCCCCACGCCCAGACCGCTCACGCGGTACCACCCGGTGCGATGGTGACGGTTGATCGTGGTGTCGAAGTAATCTCCACTTGCTCGGCGGAAACGAGCAGATACCGAGAGCCCATTGACGGATTCAGGGGTTGCCTCGAAATAACTTTTGTGACCCATTAATTGGCCATTTGTCGTGAAAGTCACTCCATCGGTACATATTTGCCTGACAGACTGACACAGATCAATATCATTCGATGCCGGCGAAGCGCCACCCGATTCACCATCTGCGTCACCCACTTCGCTGCGTTTCGACGAGTTCGACCGTGACACGGATGTCCGTTCCAGTCGCTGACTCCAGTCGCTCACGGACACGATCTGCAAGGTCCGGCCCCACCGATTCGCCGGGTGGCAGTTCAGCCATGACTGTCACCGCTGGGGTCTGGCCAGTGTACACGTCGTGAAGATCGTACGAGACGTCCACTTCGTGAAACACGCTGGAGGCGAACGCTGGATCCCCGCTCATCCGTTCTAACTCGCTGTCGACGTCGTGAGTGACGCTCGCAGTCTGGTACGTGCCGAGTGTTACGCCAATCAGGACGACCGTGAGGAGGGCGATCGCACCGAGAACGACCACGGATCGCGTGAGCACCCGTCGGGCGGTCTGGTCCAGATGTTCGAGGCGATGTGGTCGATACCCAATCACCCACAGGAGGACGAGTGCGGTGAGATTGATCGCCAGAACGTTCACGAGGACGAGGGTCCCCGAGGTGAGGACGACCATCGGCTCGCCCCAGGCGATGCCCAGCCCAGCGACGGCAGCCGGTGGAACGAGTGCGACGGCGATTGCAACGCCCACGAGCACGGAGCCGACGTCGCGCGTGAGACTGATCACGGCAGCGCCACCGGAGCCAAGTGCAAGAATCAGGGACAGCAGTGTCGGTGTCACGCGCTCGTGCACCTGTGGAATCGTCGCAATGTCGAGCCCCGGCGGGAGCAAGACCGTTCCACGGAGCGCTACGCCGAGGAGTGCAGCCGTCGCGACCGTGAGGACCAGTCCGATCCCCTGTAGCATCACGCCGCGAGAGGCGAGGTCGTCGTCGCCGACCACGACACCGACGCTCGCCGTCAATGCCGGTCCCATGAGCGGTGCAACGACCATCGCGCCGATGATCGTCGCCGCCGAGTCGGTCAACAGCCCAGCCGTCGCGATGAGGCTGCTGAGGACGAGCAGGATCGCGAAGGTCGAAAATCTCGGGGCGAGGTCGACGGCTCGCGCGCGCAGTTCGTCTCGAGACAGGTGTCCGTCATCGAGTTCCTCGTCCGTCCCAGCCCCGGAGACCGAAGCCTCGACGCCAAGAACGACGATTCGTACGTCGTCGTGCAGGCCAGCCGCTCGAAGCGACGATAATACGGCGTCGACCGCCCCGTCCGCCACCGGAATCGAGGCGATCGCCTCGTACGCGCCCTCGCTCGTCTCCTCCATCACTCCGTATTCGACCGCCTCGGCGTCGAGCAACGAGAGCAACGACTCACGTTCGCCGCGTGGAATGTACAACTGCACGAGTCGCATATGATCGATACGACGGTCATTGGGTTAGAACGAGGGGGGGCACGGTCGAGCCGACGTGGCGCCCTCGGTATCCTCGATATCGTGTTTCCCCGTCAAGTCACCGAGGGACCGCCAGTAGGCGGGACGAAACCCTGTCACCCATCTACGATCGACCTTACGAACAGCGAGCGAATCAGCGAGATTGGTGCTCAGGGCGTTCGGGTCCCTTCGTCCGTGATGATCTGGTCGACGAGGGCGACCGGCGTCTCGTCGTACGCAGGGTTCGAGACCGAAAACCCACTCGCGGGTTCGAGCATGACCTCGCTCTCGGTGCGGAACTCGTTCTCGAAGACGAACCCCTGCGTGATGAGCTTCGAGGCGGCGCCGAGGACGGTGACCGGAACGTCGAGCTGTGACGCCGTCGCCGCGAGTGGGAAGGTCCCGACGCGGTTGTAGAGGACGTCGTCGACGACACAGTCCATCCCGACGACGAGGCGATCACACTCGCGCAGGTGATAGCCACCCGCAGCGTCGGTGATGAGCGTCACGTCCACGCCGTCGATCGTCGCGAACTCCCTGGCCGCTTTCCGACCGATGTATCGTGGCCGGGCCTCTGTCACGTACAGGTCGAACGTGGCTCCCGCGTCCGTCGCGATCTCGAGCGCTTCGAGGACCGTCGAGGAGTAATCGTGCGTCATGAGCGTCGCTCCGCCCGACAGGATC
>NZ_AOIQ01000004.1 GCF_000337515.1 Halovivax asiaticus JCM 14624 | reverse complement strand
CTCGCGCCATCAGAGATGTGTATAAGAGACAGACTCCCGGTCGAGGATCGATTCGAGAGCCCGCGTCGCTCGGATAGCAACCGCCGAGGAACTGTGCGTTTGCATCTGGCGGATCTCCTCGGCCGTTTGATCGATCATGGTTCAGGGGTCGGCCGTCCGGGCAATAGCCGTTTCGGGTACTCTCACCGATGGCCCCCGCGTGTCGGGTCGAACTGCGTTTGGTGCGTGTGGGTAACACAACGCTTTTCGAGCCAGGTACCCGCGTGTCGGTATGGACGAGGAAGCCGTACGCGACCGACTCGCCAACATCGAGGACCCGGCCCTCGACGGCGATCTCGGCTCGCTCGGGCTGATCAACGACGTGACGGTGACCGATGAGACGATTCAGGTCGATCTCGCACTCGGCGCCCCGTACTCACCCGACGAAACAGCGCTCGCGGGGATTATTCGCGACCAGCTGTCGGGAGAGGGCTACGAGGTCGACCTCTCGGCGAGCGTCCCCAGTCGGGACGACTCCGGCGCCGAGGACGCCGTCTTGCCGAACGTCAAGAACGTCATCGCCGTCGCCTCCGGGAAAGGTGGCGTCGGAAAGTCGACGGTCGCGGTCAATCTCGCCGCCGGACTCGCCGATCGCGGCGCCCGGGTCGGCCTCTTCGACGCGGACGTCTACGGGCCGAACGTCCCCCGGATGATCGACGCCGACGAACCCCCGATGGCCACCGAGGACGAGACGCTCGTTCCGCCGGAGAAGTACGGCGTGAAACTGATGAGTATGGCGTTCCTGGTCGGGGAGGACGATCCGGTCATCTGGCGCGGGCCGATGGTCCACAAGGTGATCACGCAACTGACCGAAGATGTCGAGTGGGGCCATCTCGACTACCTCGTCGTCGACCTGCCGCCGGGGACCGGCGACACGCAACTGACGATGCTCCAGACGATGCCTGTCACGGGCGCCGTCATCGTCACCACCCCGCAAGACGTTGCACTGGACGACGCGCGCAAGGGCCTCGAGATGTTCGCCGAGCACGAGACGGTCGTCCTCGGTATCCTCGAGAATATGGCCACGTTCGCCTGCCCCGATTGCGGCAGTCAGCACGACATCTTCGGCTCCGGTGGCGGCGAGGCGTTCGCCGAGGTGCACGATCTCCCGTTCCTGGGATCGATCCCCCTCGACCCAACCGTTCGAGAAGGCGGAGACGCAGGCGAACCGACCGTCCTCGGAGACGGCGAGACGGCCGACGCGTTCGCCAACGCGACGGCCGAGATCGCGGACAACGTCGGCATCGTCCACCGACAGGCGATCGCCACCGAAACGCAACGCTCGACGCCACCGACGGAGCACTGACGACGGGACAACGCATGAGTGACGACGAATTCGACCCCGATCCGGAACGCGTCGAACTCCTCCGGACGGTCGCCGACGACATCCGCGGTGATTCGAGCGAACGCAAACAGCTGGCGAATATCCTCTATCGCACGAGCGACATCTACGATCCCGACGAACAGACCGATCCGGAGGACGTCGTTCGGAACGTCAAATTCATCCTCGAAGTCGTCGAACAGGGCGGTCTCGATCGGTAGTACGCGCTGGAATACTCCCCCAGAAATGCGCCACCACGGTGCTTTTTTGTCCGGCCACCCCAGCACCAGATGATGGCACAGGAGACCCGGTCGAATCCCTTCGGGATGGACGCGGACTGCCGGAACTGTCCGGCACTCTGTGAGACGCGCGAGACGGTCGTCCACGGCTACGGTGACGTCACTGCGGACTTCTGTTTCGTGAGCAAGCGGCCTACCAGACGGGCAGATGCGACGGGGGTCCCCTTCGCCGGCGACGACGAGTTTTCATCGCTTCAGCGAATCCTCGGCCGACTGGGCTTATGTGACCTGACGAGCGATCCGGCCGAACCGCGGCTGGAGAATGCGTACCTCACGTCACTGTCACGGTGTCGCCACCCCGACCGAGACCCGACAGCTGACGAGATAACGAACTGTGAACCGTATCTCGACGCGGAGATACGAATGATCAATCCGCACCTGCTGGTTCCGATCGGCCAGCGAGCGCTCACCAGCCTGGGCGCCGAATACACTACGCGAAACCCGGACGACCTTCGTATCGAGGATCTCCACGGCGAGTCGATTCGCGGCCGTGGGTTCGAGCTCGTTCCCTTGTTCGACCCGTCGACGGCAACCGACGAAGAGATAGACGACTGGGTGCGTCGCTTCGCCGAACTTATGGCGGCCGATTACCGGCAAACGAAGGGCCGACGCAGCCGATAGCGGCTTTCCGACCGGGATAGCTCCAACGGGAACGACTGGGGATTCGTGAATCGGGCTCAGACACCAGCGGAAACGTGAAAATCGACTTTCTCGCTCTCTTACCAGTACGGCGTTTCGAGCCAGCTGCCACCGCGTGCGCCGACGACCGCCGCGAGTGCGACGGCCACGAAGACGATCACACCCATGAGCACAGCCGCGGCCGGCTGGATCGTCGACGGATCGAGTGCGTATCCGCTGAGTGCGCCGTAGGCACCGAGTACGATGGTGCCTACCACGGTGAGTACGCCGAGTGCGCCTCCGACTCGTCTGGCTGTCGTCTGGGTTTGCATGGGCGATAGTGACCGCGTCGCGAGTTAATCGTGGTGGTTCATCGAGCGAACAGGTGGGCAGAAAACGGCGCGTTCTTGGGGGCGGACGCCGTCGGCGCACGTATGATCGTCGTCCTGCCGGTCTCACCGCCGTGGAGTGAGTGTGTTTCGCCCCGTTTCTCGATCGCGGCGCCGGACGCCTCGAACGCTCTCGAAACCCTGTACGAGGCGGCCGTCGCCGACGTCGCGTCGATCGCCGAGGCGAGCAGCGGCCAGCTCCTGATCAACTACCGGGACGAGGAGACGCTTCCCGAGACGGACCGATCGGACGATCCCGCCGATGCCTGTCGTGCGCTGGTCGACGACGTGGTCAGTGACGACGTCCGATTCGAACGGCAGGTCGGCTCGACGCCTGCAGCCCGACTGGGGAATACGGTCACGCACTTGCTCGAACAGGAAGCGGCCGCGTCCGTCTGCGTTCTCGATCCACTCGCGCCGCTGGTCCGCCGAGCGGACGTCGACGGGGTCCCGATGAAGGTCCGTCGCGACTCGGTCATCCTCGGCCCCGACGGAACGGGCGACGTCTACCTCGCGGCGTTTACGGACCCGATCGACTTCACCGACGCGTGCGAACCGCCGGTCCTCTCGACGCTCGCCGACCGTGCTCGCCATGCCGATCGATCCATCGGATTCACGCCCACGGTCCCGCGAGTCACAACTGACGCTGGAATCGCCGCGACGACCGCCGCGATCGACGCCCGTCGGGCCGCGAACGAACCGGTCCCGGAAGCGACGGCAGCCGCCCTCGAGGACCTGGAGTTCGCAAACCGGGACCGAGACGAGCCCGACGCGTAGGTCGGACCGACAACGCTTTTTGACCGGGCAGAAAACGACCACCTGCGGTGGGGTGGCAGAGCGGCCTATTGCGCCTGCCTTGAAAGCAGGTGGCGTCAGCCTCATGGGTTCAAATCCCATCCCCACCGTCTTCTGCTCCGAACGAAGGTGAGGAGCGAATCGGATACGGTGGGATTTGAATCAGGGAAGTCGCAGCTCGCACAGCGACCGAAGGGAGCGAGCAAGAACGTCTTCACGTGGTTCAAATCCCATCCTCACCGTCTTTTGCGAGGAACGGACGTGACGAGCAAAGCGTAGACATGGGATTTGAAGGAGGCCAGTCGCGCGCAACGAAGTGAGCACGTCTGGGAGTAGTTCAAATCCCATCACCGTCTCTTCACGAAAAGTGGGACGCGTAGCGGGGACTCCTATGAGTACGAAATCGAAACGTTACCGGTGCTCGGCGGCGGCAGACTGCGGTGACGAGAGGAGCGAGGCGCCGGAAACGAGGTCGTCGTAGTGTTCGTCACAGAGGGCGAAAGGGTTTTCGTCGGCGGTGTATTCGACGCGCGATTCGACGACGCCGTCGGAGACCGTGGTCGTGGGTAGCCATCGCGGGAAGGAGACGGTCGCGTCTCGTTCACAGCCGGGACAGCCGCAGTCGCCGTCGATCGAGCCGCGTTCGAAGACATCCGTCGCTGGGAGGACATCGAGTTCGCAGTTGCGACAGAGGGCACCGACCGCGTCGTCCGAGACGAGATCGATGACGGCCCTGTTGTAGCCCGGTTCACGTCGACAGCGGACACATCGGCTGCGAGATTCCGTCGGCATTCGTGGGAGTCAACTCGACGCCATGGTACTCAACTCACCATCGTAAAACTATCGACCGCGTCGTGGAAACGAGTCGCCGATCGGAACCCGAATTCGTGGGGCAAACTGCAGCAGTTGTCGGCACAGCTCGACGTCGGGATGCGACAGCTGAGAGCCGTTGGCGGTAAAAATCTACGGCCTGGTGAGATCGATGTCTCGCGCGTGAGAGAGGAGTTCCTCATCGTACCTGCTGGCCGTCTGCTGGGGTGCTCGGTCGTCGATCGCCCTGACGAGCGAGACCGTGTTGCGGAAGTTCTTGATCGTCGCCTCGTCGATCATCTGTCCGTCGATCGATACGGCTCCCGTTCCCTCATCCAGAGCGGCCGTCGCACGCTCGATTCGATCGATTGCGCGGTCAAGTTCGTCGGGGAGGGGCATGTGAACGTGGTTGGCCTGGACCGTCTGTTTCGGATGCAAGGACCAGGAGCCGTCGAGGCCAAGGTGCGCTTCGTGTTCGATCTGGTCGGCGTATGCCTCGGCCTGATAGGCCGTGACGCCCGCACGCGTCGTGAACAGCTCGTCGAAGGGACCGCCGATCGCGAGGAGGTCATTCGCGCTCGTCTCGATCGAGAGTGCTTCGAGCGTCCCATCCCATCGAGGGCGACCGGAGCCGACGTCCCGCCCGCCGAGCTGGGCGGTGTAGTCGACGGGGCCGAAGACGATGGCCGAGAGTGGCGAGTCGGACCCTCGACGAGCGATCTCTCGAAGTGCTGATCGGGCCTGTGCAGTCTCGAGAATAATCGCGAGTCCGATCTCGTCCTGGGGAACGTCGTACGTCTCGCGCACGTCCGCCAGGGTTCGGCACACGCGGTCGAAATCTTCGATCCCGCCGACCTTCGGGACGACGACGCCGTCGACGTAGTCGTCGACTTCGCGAACGAGGGTCTCGATCTGATCGCGACCGCGTTCTCGCAATCCGGCGTTCGTGTCGCTCCACTCGACTCGTGGCCAGCACTCGCCGGCGAAATCGTGGGTTCCCAGCAGGTCGACCGTGTTCTCGAGCGCCTCGTCTTTCATCGAGGGGGCCGTGCCGTCCTCGAGGTCGGGGACGAGCCAGTCGGGTGCCTCGAACCCCTCGGCAGTGAGGCCCGAACGCAGGTACTTCGCCGTATCGGCCTTCGGAACGGCGGCCGGGGCGGTCTGAAAACTTCGACAGAGTCGTGTCGTGTCGGTGGTCGTCATGGTGAATCGGTGGGTTGGATTGGACGCTTCTCGGTTCGTTGTCGTTCGAGTGATGCTCTGGTGGGCTACGGACTGGTCCGGATTGCCGCGAGTCGTCGACCCGAGTAGACCGGTTCGTCCCGCTGATTGAACGCGATGTGTTGGAACCTGACGAGACCAGCCCTGTCTGTGGGAATCTCGTCGTCGAAATCGGAGAGCGGCTTCGGAGTCGATCCGCCCGTCGAGGACAGTTCGACCGCCTCGAGCACCCGGGTGAATCCGTAGATCGTGTCGCCCGGCGTGACGAAGGTGTGGAACCGTTCGTCGTCGAACCCAAGGTCGCGGTAGGTCGCCTCGTCCGACCGGGCGTGTCCGAGGGCGATCGATCTGGACACGTCGCCGTAGGCGACGATATCGCCCGACGGCGCGTCGGCCATCGCGTCCACGTTGTGGTGCTGCCTGGCCGTGTTGAGGGTCGAAAGTGGTAACGTCGCAACGGTCACGTCGTCGATCGTTCGCCCGCGTTCGTGTCGGTAGGCCGCGACGCCGTCGTGATCGGCGGCCGTTTCGAGTGCAGCGACAAAATCTTCGAAGTGAGGTCCCTCGGGAGCGACGAACGGGCCACTCGGGATATCCTCGCCCTTCTCTTCCGCCTTCGTTTTCCCCTCCTCGTCTTCCGCTTCTACTTCTTCTGCGTCTCCCTCCTCCGCTTCCTCCATTCCGCTTGCCTGGTCGGTCGGCGCTGAGCCGCCGCCATCCGTGACGCGAGCGGGTTCTCGCCGGGGAATCATGTTCGTTCGGTCGTACGAGCAGAGTCGCTCACCCGTCTCGGCGTCCAGTCCCGTCGTTCGCCAGGTGACGATCGCGTACGACGGGCGTGATCCCGACGCCTCGACCGACAGCACCTCGCTCTCGACCCGGAGTTCGGTGCCTGGGTAGACGTCGCGGTGGAATCGCCCGTTCGTCCGCCCGAGGAAGTACCCGCCTTTCTCGCTCAGATCTTCGACGGTGATTCCCAGCGTCGCGGCGAGCAGGTAATCCGGATGGATCGGACGGTCGTCGAAGTCCGCGTCTGCGGCCCGGTCCGATCGCCAATACGTTGGATCGTGGTTCAGTGTTTGACTCGTCCACAGTTCATTGCCCCACTGTGAGAGGACGAGTCCAGGGTCGTGTTCGATGACGTCACCTTCGTCGAAGAACTCCGCGTAGTGGCCGGTTTCCAGCGTCTCACTGTGCTCGAGGACGCGGCCGAACGTTTCCGGATCAGTCCAGTCAGTCATCGGCCGGTACCCCCGATTTCGCGTGGCGGCGTACGGAGACGGTTCGACGCATCTCGTTCTCGACGAGCATGTAGCCCTCGTCGAACCCCATCCCCGGTTTGGCGAGGACCTGGGCGGCGTCGGTGGCGAGCGCGACGTGAGCTGTCGCGCGAGCCGAGGTCGCAGTCTCGTTGCACGTCCCGCCGAGATAGGCGCGCGTGTCCGTCCCGTCGCAGTACGTCACGGCTGCCGCACTCCGCTGGAGCCCACCGAGATCCGGTGTCTTGACCTGAACCACGTCGGCGGCCCCGGCGTCGACGAACGCCTTCACGTCCGCCAGTGTGTTACACCACTCGTCGGCGACGATGTCGACATCGACACCGGCGTCGGCGAGGCCCTCCCGGAGTTCGGCCATCGCCGAGAGTTGTGCCTCGCGACTGCCGGCGTCAATCGGTCCTTCGATCTGGATGTCGTAGGGTTGAGCCGCGGCTTCGAGGTCACCGAAGTACTCGATCACCCGATCACGATCGAACGGTGGTCCGAACAGGTCGCCGATCGTCCCGTAGACGTCGAGGTGGAACGTGGGTTCGTACTCCGTCGGACCGAGTTCGTCGGTTCGGTCACGGAGCCACTCGACGTACTCGAGAAGACCATCACCGGACGGGCCGACTTTTTCGCGGGTGTTGAAGAGTCCGTGCGGGAGAACCGGGACGCCGGAGAGGAGCATCTTTTCCGCGTTGACGTACCGATCGTCGCCGGATTGCCCGAACACCGGGATCGGCTGGGTAGCCGGTGTCGTGTCGACCGTGTTCGCGACGACGTCCGTCATCGTCGTGCGCTCAGCGCGGGCTGCAGCGGCGAGCAGTGCCTGTGAAAGGCCGTACCGGACTGCCGTGTGGAGTCGGCCACCGTCGGGCGACGGTGATTCGATCGTCGCCGTGTTTGCGCCGAAGGCTGCGGCGTCTCTGCCGCGGAGTTCGTCCGCGATCGGTCCCTCGACGAGGTCGACGTACTCGGCGGCCCGAAACAGCGGATCGCGACCGCCAGCGCCGCTGTACTGTACGGCAGCGCAATCACCACGGACGGTCGAGCCGTCCGAGAGGGCGAGCGTCACGATGAGGGATTCGCCCGGCTGGCGAACGCGATCGAAACCTGCGGTCACTGGGTTGCCCTCGTAGACGAACCCGTCACGACCGGCGCCCTCGGCGATCGCCGCCTGGTCGTCGAAGTAGAATCCGGAGACGCCGGGCGTGGCGAGGACTGATTCAATCTGCATCCGACACCCCGCCAGACTGGCTGGTCTCTGACGGACGCCCGATGAGGCGACCGTTACTGATCGCATCGACGTCGTCGGCGACCATGTGGAACGAGGTCGATCGATCTTCGGTCTCGGCGCGTCGTTCGAGCCGTGCAGCGTGGATCTCCTTGATTTCGTCGTCGAAAGCCAGGTCGCCGAAGTCGAACAGTCGAACCCGACCGTCGTCGTCACGAGCGGGGAGACACGCCCCTTTCGCGCTCTCACTCGGGGCAAAGGGAACGTCGAGCGCCCCGGAGTCGAAGGCACGAACGGCACCGCGGGCCACGTCACCGTCGCCGTGGTCGAAGACCGCCTCGAGCAACGATCGCGTCTCCCGTTCGATCAGGTCCTGTTCGGCCTCGACGCCATCGATGTCGAGTCGTTGCTCCATAGCCATATCTAGCAGTTGTCGCGTCGTCCGTAGCCCCGCGGCGTTCGCCTCTTTCGTCGGCACGCCCTGGAACTCCTGGGGCGACTTGGTGATCACTTTGTCCGGACGCGCGATCGCGGCCGTGAGCGCTCCCAGGCCGATGACCCCGTTCGCCCGAGCCTCGTCGGGCGGGAACCCGCCCATCCACTCGTGAAAGACGGTCGTCACGCACACCTCGTCCGGGAGGTACTCCTCGCCCAGCGCGCGTAGGGCCCGCAATGCGGCGACGTCCTGGACGACGTTTCCGACCTGTCCGTACCCCAGTGTCAACGAGCGGACGCCCTGCGTCGCCGCGAGCAACCCCTCAACGATCATGATCGAGATCGCGATGGACGGTGGAACGAGCGTCCCGGTCAACGGACCGAAGGGTTCGCGATTGATCCTGACCCCGCGTTCGGTGTACACGCCGGCGAGTCGATCGACGTACTGCCAATGTTCGATCGTCGTCGCCAGGTCGCCGCGCTTGGTGTACGGAATGTTGTACGAAATCGGGCCGCCCTCGAAGCTCTGGAAGCCACCGGCGAGCGTGACCGCAGCGAGCAACCGCGCGTCCGGCGTGCCGTGGCGGACTTCGATCGGCCCGTCGACGGACTCGACCAGGGTGCGGCATC
>NZ_AOIQ01000003.1 GCF_000337515.1 Halovivax asiaticus JCM 14624 | reverse complement strand
CAGCCCGCTCAGAGATGTGTATAAGAGACAGACCCCGGCCCGTGGTTGCAACAGCGGCTCGGTGGCGGACTCGAGGACGGTCGCGAACTCCTTCGAGGCAGGAAGCCCCTCGTGGAACGCGATGGCGTCGTCGACGGTAGCTGCCTCGCCCGTCGGCCACTCGGCACGAATCGACTCGTCTATCGTAGCGAGTTCGTCCGACGAAAGTTGTTCGTCGCGAACCATCTGGTCAGGAGGTCACCCGGAGGCGATCGGGTTCAGTCGTGAGGTTCAGGTCGCGCCGAAGGGCGTTGATCGCCTCCGTCGGATCCGTCTCCGGATCGAAGACGCGATCGAACCCGAGCGACTCGAATGTCGCACGCGTCTGAGCGAAGTCGTCCTGGCCGACGGCGAGGTTGCCACCGATGTAGGTAACCGCGTCGACACCCGCCGTCTCGAGGCGGTCGTGGAAGCCGGTGCAGTCCTGCTGGGCGTGTCCGTACAGCGACGAGACGAGGATCGCGTCCGCGTCGTGGTCGGTCGCGGCCGCCACGAACTCCGCCTGCTCGGTCTGGACGCCGAGGTTGACCACCTCGAACCCAGCTGCGTCGAGCGCTCGTTCGAGTATCGTGACGCCAACCACGTGCGCGTCGGAGCCGATCACCCCGAGGACGACTGTTGTCGGCATGGATGCAGAACCATGATAGATTGGGGCTTAAAGGTAATGATTTATCATGATAATAGTCCTTATACGCCTTTGTATGGGTTCCTGTGACATGGGTTCGAGCTGAGAGTGGCACAGCCGGGATCCGGTAGAAAACGTTAACCCGGTCTTCGAGTTACGGCGGGGCATGGGAGCACTCTCGGACGTGCGCGTGTTGGACCTGACGCAGGTGCTTGCGGGGCCGTACTGTACGA
This sequence comes from Halovivax asiaticus JCM 14624, assembly GCF_000337515.1. Taxonomy (GTDB): domain Archaea; phylum Halobacteriota; class Halobacteria; order Halobacteriales; family Natrialbaceae; genus Halovivax; species Halovivax asiaticus. The sequence continues at coordinate 45,720 of NZ_AOIQ01000003.1, read as the reverse complement.
TGTTACTCGCCGATATGGGTGCGGACGTCGTCAAGATCGAACGGCCGGGCGGCGATCTCATCCGATCCAATCCGCCGTACGTCGACGATCCGGACGCCGAACCGTACGGTGGCTACTTCCAGAGCGTCAATCGTGGAAAGCGAAGTATCGAACTCGACCTCGCCGGGGACGACCGCGACACGTTCCTGGACCTCGTCGAATCGGCCGACGTCGTCGTCGAGAACTATCGCGCGGGCACGATGGAGTCGTTCGATCTGTCGTACGAACGCCTCGCCGAACGCAATCCCGAACTGATCTACGCGTCGATTCGCGGCTTCGGCGATCCACGGACGGGCGAGACCGATCGGCAAGGACAGCCAGCGTTCGACATCATCGCGCAGGCACTCGGCGGTGTGATGGAGATCACGGGCGAGGCGAACGGGCCACCGATGAAGGTCGGGCCCGGCATCGGGGACCTGTTCACGGCGACGCTCAACTGCATCGGCATCCTCGGCGCGCTCCACCACCGCGACCGGACCGGTGAGGGCCAGTACGTCGATACGGCGATGTACGACTCGATGCTCAGTATGACCGAGCGGGCGATCTACCTCCAGTCCTACGAGGGTGAGGCGCCGACTCGCTGTGGCAACGCCCATCCGACACTCTTCCCGTACAATGCCTACGAGGTCGCGGACGGCTACGTCGTGGTCTCCGCGTTCGGCACCAACCACTGGCGAGCGTTCTGTGCGGCCATCGACAAGCCTGGCCTCGCCGAGGAGTATGCGACTCCAGCAGCTCGCCTGGAACACCGTGAGACTCTCTACGACGAGATCGCCGCCTGGATGCGCGAGCACGAGACGGCCGACGTCATCGACCGGCTCGAGGGTGACGTTCCAGTCGCTCCCGTCCAGGACACCGAAGCCATCTTCGCTGACGACCACGTCCACGACCGAGACATGCTCTACGAGGTCGAACAACCCGGTGCAGACGAGTCCGTTCGCATCGCCGGCAGCGCGATCAAGATGAGCGAGACGAATCCCGTACCCCGGGGACGCGCCCCGATCCTCGACGAACACCGAGAAGAGATCCTGGCCGAACTCGCCGCACAGGAACAGGCCATCGACGAGTGACTCTCTGACGAAGAATTCGACTGTGCGGCCGCTAGCACCGCACCAGAGTGTATCCCAACTGATAGATGTGGCGTGAGTAACGTTTTTGCACCCACCGACGAGAGCACCGGTATGGACTGGCCGCACGACCCCGACGGCGAGGACGGAAGCGAGGGCGGTCGCAAGTACGATATGGCCGTCATCGCCAAGAAAGTCGACGAAGACGAAGACTTCCCGCTTGACCGAGACGAGTTCGTTGCCGAACACGGTGACGAACCGATCCGTATCAACCACCGTCGTGTCGTCGCACTCGCCGACATTTTCGAGCACGTCGAACCCGACGAGTTCGAGACGATCGTCGACATGCACAAAGCCGTCGGCGACGCGATGCGTTCCGGTGACTTCTGGGAGTACCACCCGAAGGGAGCGAACCCGGAACACAACCCCGCGTAATCTCGCGGCGACCCCACTCCCCCCGTAAATCGCGGCGACCCCATTTTCCCGCGGCGTCTACACCGTCGTCGCCCATCCCAGCTCGGACAGTACCCACTCTCAGATCCCACCCCATATCAGATCTGGATTGCGTATCACTTATCCGATGGTGGTGATTTCGTTCAGGTATCGTGACGAACACGCAGGTGACACTCCTTCAGATCGACAACTACGGGCCGTGGACGGTCACGCCCGAACCGCGCCGCGAAGCGGATCTCCAGACCTTACAGTCCCGCCTCTATGCCGACGTCTCGCAGTTCGTCGGCGCCCGAGACGGCTACGTGTTCTTCACCCGCTTCGACAACATGGTCGGCGTGACGAACGGACTCGACATCGACGACCACCGGTTGCTTCAGGAGTCGATAAACAACCGGTACCCGGTGACCGTCAGCCTCGGTATCGCAACCGGGCAGACGCCGATTCAGGCGCTCTCCGACGCGACAGCACTCATTCAGGACGCCGGCAGTGCCCAGGACGCAGACCGCCGAAACGTGCTCGACGGGCGGATCGTCGACGACGCCCATCGAACCGAATCGGACGTCCAGATCGCCCACTTCGACGTCGTCGACGCCACCGGCGAGTACACGGACGAACTCAACGCCTTCGACAGCTTCATCGAAATCGAGCAGGGGTACGCCGAACTGATGCGATACATGCGCTCGGCCCACGACAGCCTCTCGTTCTTCGTCGGCGGCGACAACATCATCGCCGTCTGCCCAACGCTCGATCGGGCGGCCTACGAGGATGCGATCGATCACGTCGAGTCGGCAGTCGGCGTCGAATTACGCGTCGGTGTCGGCCGAGGGAAAACCGCACACGTCGCCGGAATGGACGCGAAACACGCGCTCGAACACTGCCGGGCAACTGGATCGATCCTCGATCTCGCGTGGAAATAGGGACGGATCCACTTCGGTTCGATGAACTGAGATGTCGACGGCGGTATTCGGGTGCCGAATCAGGACTGCCACCATCGAGAGACCGCCACACTGATTTCCGTCATTGAACACCGGTTTTCTCGCACGAAACGGCCGGATTGTGGCTCAGAAAAGTAGACAACACGGCGGAATAAGCGTAACGGGGCTAGGTTTTAGGGGGACTGCGTGTTAGGCCATCACATGGAACCGGAGGTGTCGGTCAAAGACGTTCTGACGACGTCCTACGTGGGTGTCAGTGAGTCCGATAGCGTGCGCGGTGCCGTCGAACTCATGCGAGCCGAGCGAGCGGGTTCGGTGCTCGTGGTCCGCGGATCGAGTGCGATCGGAATCATGACAGAGTGGGACGTCCTGGGCGTCGTCGAAGACGGAGCCGATCCGTCGTCCGTGACCGTCGGATCCGTGATGTCGTCACCGGTGATCTCGATCCCGCCGGATCACTCGCTCACCGACGCCGCGGACGTCATGGCGCGTGACGAGATCAGAAATCTGGTCGTCGAGGACGGCGACGGGATCGTCGGCGTGTTGACCCAGCGAGACGTCATCACCGCGGCGGGCTCGTTTACCGGTGCGACGACCATCGACGAGGCCGAGCTCCGGACGATGGCGACGCCCGAGTCGGGCGCGGTCCAGGCGGAGACGAACGGCGGGACCGAGTACACGACCCAGAGTATCTGTGAGGTCTGTGGATCCCTCGCCGACTCGCTCTGGGAACGAAACGGACAACTCGTCTGTACCGATTGCCGGTCGGTCTGAGCCGCCGCGAATGCGTCCGATAGAAAGACCTTTTGGGACGGTCAGTGGACCTCCGTATAATGATTGCCACCCTCGACGATCTCGACGCAGCGGGGACCGTCGTCGGGCTCCGTGTCGACATCAACAGTCCGGTCGACGCGGACGGCCGTCTGCTCGACGATTCTCGCATCCGGGCCCACGTCGGAACCATCCGGTCGCTCCTCGATCACGGCGCTCGCGTCGCGCTCCTCGCACACCAGGGCCGCCCGGGCGGTGACTCGTTTACCACACTCGAACCACACGCTGATCGGCTGAACGAACTCCTCGACGCACCGGTCGAGTACGTCGACGAGACCCACGGCGCGTCAGCCAGAGCCGCCATCGCCGATCTCGCGGACGGTTCGTGTGTCGTCCTCGAGAACACCCGGTTCTACAGCGAGGAGTACATGGAGTTCGACTCGGCCGACGCGGCGGCGACGCATCTCGTCGAGCGACTCGCGCCGGTCCTCGACGTCTACGTCAACGACGCCTTCGCCGCAGCCCACCGATCCCAGCCCTCGATCGTTGGATTCCCGCACGACCTTCCGAGCTACGCCGGTCAGGTCATGGAACGGGAACTCGCTGTCTTAGACGACATCGAATCGACGACACGCCCACGAACCTACGTCCTCGGCGGCGCGAAAGTGTCGGGTTCGATCGACGCCGCCCGTGACGTGCTCGATCGAGATCTCGCCGATACGGTCCTCACTGCGGGTGTCGTGGGCAACGTCTTTCTCATCGCCGACGATCACGATGTCGGGAAGGCGAGCACCGATTTCATCTACGACCAGGACTACTGGGACGAGATCGACCGCGCGGCCGCTCTCCTCGAGGAGTACGGCGATCGGATCGAGTACCCACGCGACGTGGCCGTCGAACGCAACGGCGACCGGATCGAACTCCCTGTCGACGAGCTGCCGCCGGCTGACGACGAGCCAGCGATGGACGTCGGCACGGAGACGCTCGAAGCGTACGAGGCGATCCTCGACGAATCGGAGACTGTCGTCCTCAACGGGCCCGCCGGCGTCTACGAGAACGAGACGTTCGCCGAGGGAACTCAGTCACTGTACCGGGCCGCTGCCACCGTCGCGACGAGCATCGTCGGGGGCGGTGACACGGCGTCGGCGATGAACGCCCTCGGAATCGACGGGTTCACGCACGTGAGTACCGGTGGCGGGGCAGCACTCGCGCTACTCACCGGCGACACCTTGCCCGCCGTCGAGGCCCTCGACAATGCCCCAGAATCCTGAGCCAGTCGTCGAATGTGCGTCCGGAGGAGACGTCGACGAGGTCCTCCAGTGCTGGCTCCGACTGGCCGACGAACAACGCGAACACGGCTCTGCGGTCCGCGTCGACGAGAATCGTGGACCGATGCGTCAGATCCTGTCGGCACAACAGGTCGCGAACGGCCTCCTCGTCGCGAGACTGGCCGGAGAGATCGTTGGCTTCGTGACGTTCACCGTCGAGACCGAGACGATCGCCGTCGACCCAACGCGTGGCCTCCTCACGAATATCTGGATCGATCCGGCACACCGCAACGAAGGGATCGGGACAGCGTTGCTCGATGCAGCCGAAACCGAACTCGCCGAACGCGGGGCCGACGTCTGCCGACTCGAAGTTCTGGAGGACAACGAGGCAGCCCGCCGATTCTATCGCGACCACGACTACGAATCGAGCCGTCGGATCATGGAGCGACCCCTTCCAGCGCGAGAGAAAAACGATACACACTCAAAGGGTGACGGCTAAGCCCGGAGTGGCGACCGAAAACGCGCCAGGGGAGCATGGGCGGTTCATGCACTCGACTTGTAATCGAGACTTCGTGGGTTCAAATCCCACCCCTGGCTTCGGATATTACGTTCAAAGCTACTCTCCCCTCGTAGTCAGCCAGTTGAACGGAGCAGCCTCGAATCGACTGTCGAATCCATACGGCTCATCAGCCGATACGACTGGAGCGAAGTTCTTCCGTTTACTCAATCCTCTAAGACAGTCCAGAAGTGTGTAATTTAACGTATTATGGGATATAATTGGACGATCCCGTTACCTTTATGAGTGACGATGGGCTCGTTCGATGCAATGCTGGTTTCAGCGGATCGATCAGCGGGGGTGGAGGAGTCACTGAGCGTCTCGATCGTCAGTGCGATTGCGAACGCGGAAGGCGTGGACCCGACGGCCATCCGGCCGCCGGAGTACGAAGCGCTCTATCACGTGTGTAATCCCGATGCACTGGAGGCATTGTTCTCGTACGACGACGATGCAACGCCAGGATCGGTTCAATTCGAGTTCTGTGGGTACGACGTCACCGTCACCAGCGATGGGTCGGTATCCGTCTCCGACCCGGTCCCAGAGTAATCGGGTTCGACACGATCGACTCTCGGCTGAGGACTAGTCCGTCGTCGAGTAAGCGTCGCGGAAGATCGTTTCGTCGAGTCGAGTCGTCACTTCGGTCGCGATCGGTTCGAGATTGATCGTGTCGGCCTGATTGTACTCGACGAGCGTCTCGAGTGCTGACTCGCTCCCTCGTTCGTACTCGTGCCAGAGGCGAACGGCGTCACGGCCGGAGATGTCCGGCCGATCCCGCTCGATGCCGAGGGAGCGTTCGACCTCGGAGAGCCCACCGGTAAGTCCGACGGTCCGACACGCCGAGTAGAGGTCCATGTGCGGCAGTGTGAGATCGAGATCGAAATTGTACTCGAGAAACGGGACGTCGAATCGACGGCCGTTGAAAGTCACTAGCAACGGCACGGAGTCGAGGCGGGCAGCGAGCCGGTCGGCTGTCAGGTCATCGCCACGAACGAGGGTTTCCGCGGTGCCGTTCTGATAGAGCGAGACGGTCGTAACCACGTTGCGTTCCCGACTCAATCCGGTCGTCTCGATGTCGAGGTAGCACGCCTCGGAACCGGCGTTTTCGAACAGTCGCCAGTGGGAGTTCGCCGGCACGCACTCGGCGAAGAAGTCGTAGGCACCCCGGTCGAGTCGTTCCTGGGCGGTCTCGATGAACGACTCGATCCGATCGGACAGCGTCTGTCCGACGACCGACCCGTCGAACGCCTCCCAGTGCGTGACGCCGGCCTCCCACAGTTTCCGTTCCGTCTTTTCGCCGACGCCACGAACTGGATTGAAACTGTTTTCGATACGCACAGCCGTTCTGGATCGGCTGCGGCAAAAAGGAACTCGCTTCGGATCGAACTGTCCTGGACGGATCTGGGACTAGTTGCTGTCGGAGAGATACAAGGTTCGATCGATCACTTCGACGATCGCTGCCTCCCACTGGGAGACGTCAGTTCCCTCGGCGTCGGGAATATCGACGACGATCCGGTTGCCCGCAACGGACACGTCGACGTCCACGTCGCTCTCGTTGGCGAAACTCTGGAGTTGATACGTGAGTAGACGCTTCGTGGATTGCCCCGCATCGGCCGTCTCCAGATCGTACACGAGGACGACACCATCGTCGTCTTTCTCCGCACTGGACGTCACTCCATGAGCGGACCGAGAGAGCGAGGGGTTCGACTCGTTGACCGCTTCGACGGCATCGTCTACCGTGAGAGACGGCTCCGACGTGTCGTCCGGGGAAAACTCCTCGAACGTAAACTCCATATCTGGCGTCTCATCGATCTCCCCCGATTGGGCATCAGTAGCCTCGGCCTCGTCCAGCTGATCGTCCGCCTCGCCGTCAACTGCTTCGACAGTATCACTCTCGGAAGGAACCGGTTCCACGGCGGTCGTTGACTCCTCCGCCGCGGCTTCGTCGTCGGACGGTTCGATCTCATCAGTCGCTGGATGTGACTCATCGGTTCCAGTGGCTCCGAAATCGAAGTCGTCCTCGCCGACGTCGTCTCCGCCAGTTCCGATCACGTCCACATCGTCACCGTCAGTCTCGGTTTTGGCGGGCTCCGTCGTGATCGAATCCAGCGTCTCCGTCTCCGAGTCGCTCGTTTCCGCCGATTCCGCTTCGCCGGAAGTGGACGATTCCGCTGTCGACGACGCTGAATCGGCCCGTTCACCTGCAGCATCGATCTTGGTGTCAGCATCGTCCTTGGGTGACGCTTCGGCGTTGCCGTCGGGTGACGATGGCTCGTCGGTTCTATCGTCCTCCGCTTCGAGTCCGTCTGTACCGTCGCTCTCCCCGGATGCATCATCGTCCCAATCGTTGGCTTCCTGCGAGTCACGGGGTGTCGCCTCCGTCGTGGCTGCTCCATCGGGATCGACGACGATCGGTTCGTCGGATGGGTCCGTCTCGTCTCCATCAGTATCCGTCGGTGTCGGTTCGACGTTTCCGGCCTCGAGTTCCCCGGCAATGGGCGATCGACCGTCGACGACGGCGTCCCAATCGATGCGGGTTCGATACCAGGGCGTTCGATCCGGCGACGTGATAAATCGGCCGCTGTTCGGCGTCGAATCGCCTCTGTTAGGGGTGCCATCGGTAGACGCAGTCGACCCTTCGTCGGCAGAACCCGTCTCCGCGTTCGCGACTTCCTCCGCATCCGACCACGCAGCGGTTTCGGCAGCACTCCGAACGGGCGTCGGATCGGCGCCGACCGATTGTCTCGACCGTTGCCGTTCGGCATCGGTTCGGCCGTGAGACTCGCGCTCGGTCGCATCACTCGGTTCAGACTGGTCACTCGCAGTCGAAGACGCATCGGCTCGAGTCACGTCTGCGTGTTCTGAGTGGGTTCTTTCAGTACGTGGAGAGCGACGATCAGTTGCAGGGTCCCCGGCCGGATTGTCAGGGCGGGAAGACGGGTGCGGCCCCGCCTGCGCCCCTGAAGACCCACCGGATGTGATCGTTCCGCCCCCGCTCAGGTGGACCTGGGGTCCGCCGCCTCCGGAAGCGCCGGAGACGGCTCGTTCCATCTCGGTGAGATCGTCGTCGACTGTATCTTCCAGTTTGTCGATCTTGTCCGCCACACCACGGATGGCGAGCGCGACATCCCAGAGGACGACCACACCGAAGAACAAGAGGGCGAGCAACACCGTTACCGCAACGCCGCCGAGAATTTGTGCGTCGACTGCGACCATCTGTATTCGATACTGGAATCGGCCGTTCGACGTATAGTGTTTGTTGCCGTATCGAGCCCTAAATCGACGCTCGAGGCGTCCGTATTCGTGCCGTTCGACGGGGTTCTCGCCGGTATCCGTCTGTACCGCTATTTCCATCACTGTGGTAGAACCCGAGAAAACGGGACTGAAACCGCCCACACTGGCGACCTACTCCACCGTAGTTGCCGGGATCTCAGCTGTACTGGTCGATCACAACGGCAGCCACTCCGTCGCCGTCTCGCTATCGCGAAGGTCCCAGCGATGTTCGATGGTATCCCCGGTCGATCGCAGTGTCACGACGGCATCGAAGAGCGGCTCGAACAGGCGGACGGCCTCGGACTCTCGTTCGATCGGGAGATGATAGTGGCCCATTCCTCGACTACGGCGTATTCGGGTCGACAGCACGTGTAGCAATCGGAAGACGACCTCCGAATCGTACGAAGCTAACAGTTCGGCAACCGAATTGACGCAGACGCGGAGCGATGCCGGCCCGAGATCGGTTCTGGATTCGAGTTGGTCAATGCGATCGACGAACTCCCGACCGACCACTCCGAGGGACGGGAGAGCGGTGAGATGGTCCTCCGTCGTCGGCTCGACCGCCGTCGAATCCGGGTCGAGGAGCAAATACTGTGTCTGCGAGGTTCGATCTGCCTGGATTTGGGATCGGTCGGTGGAAACGACGATTCGGTGCGTGGTCGATTCACTGGCGCCCAGAAACCGAGAACAGACGTGCCCGTGACTCGACGCCGCCGGTTCGCCAACGAGCAGGACGTTACTCCCGTTCCGTTTCAACGCTCCGAGTTCCTGGACGAAGGAGGAACGCTCCGGAACGCCAACCCCAAGCTCGCTTCCCATTCAATCAGTGTATTGCCACTACTACAAATAAGTATTGCGGCCATAAAATCATCCATCAGAACTATCCAGTGGTAATACTGAATAGGTGTTCGTCTCCAGTTCACTGACGGGTTTGGGCTACGAGACCAGTGCACAGGAGCAGAAGAAAGAGCGGGTGTCGCACGGATTACCTTTATTCGCGTCGAGTCCGAGTCGATAGCCATGAGCCGAGACAAACGCACGGCGGCACTCGAGGATCTTGCGGACGCGATCCGCGATCTGAGTGATGCCATCGACGACCGTCCACGTGGCCGATCCGTGAGGCCACCTTCAATGAGCGACCTGCTTCGAGTGACGGACGAACTGGCAATTCCAACGCTGATTACGCTCCTCGAAGCACAGATACGGGCGCTCAAGGCGATGCAACGGGGGTCACGACTCGTTCGCCGCGGGAACCAGGCGGAGGGCCGAATACGCTCGTCGATCAGAAAGGGGCGCACTCGGCGTCCAGATACCGACGGCATGGTCGACCAACTTGGAACGACCATCGATGCGATTCAGGCCCGACTCGGTGACACCGACGAAGAGACACAGGCCCTGCTCGACCGGACCCGATCGATCTACGAGGAGATCGATCGGACGATTGCGCCACAGACTGACGACAGCTCCAGCCGAGACGACGGCTACCGAATCGAGATCGACGACGGTGACGGCGACACGACCGGTAGCGCAGAAGGAATTGGCGGACGGCCGAGTACGGGATCGACGAGATCAGCTGCCGATCACGTCGACGTCGATGCAGAACTCCGTACCCTCAAGGACCAGTACGGCACGGGGGCCGAACCCGATCCCCGAGCTGGCACGGACGACACACACGACGGTGAACAGTCCGGTCCGCCGGGCCAAACGGACGACCCAACTGTCGATAGCGACTCGGTAACTGATGGACAATCGGCCGTCGATGACGGAGCGGACGCTGGAAGCGGTTCGCACGACGAATCCGGTTCGAACGACGACGAGCAAGAACCCGCCAAACAGGATTCCGAGGAATCGACCACCGACAGTGCCGAGGACGAGCCTGGAGACGTCGATCGGTAACTCCCCGGAAAGTCCGTGTGGAGCGTGGAGCCGCTCTTCTCACTCCGAAACGGGCTCGAAACGATAGCCGTCCCAATCCTGACTGTCCCGTGCTCGCACGCTGGGTTCGGGATCGCGCAGTTCGTCGACGTACACCGGTTGTACCGTCTGACCGATCGAGACGTCTCCGTCAACCTGGCCGATCGCCCTCACCCATTCGCCGTCGACGGTGAATTCGACGATAGCGAGTGTGTTCGGTTCGCGGACGCCCGGCGGAGGAGCCGTATTCGTTGTCCAGGTGAGGACTTCGGCCGTATACTCGCTCAGGTCGATCGATTCGATCGGGTCGCCGCCGTCCGGGCCGACGGGATGGCCTGGATACGTGATCGTCCCATCGTCGTAGCGAACCGCTTCCATCGGTGGGGTGTCATCCGTCGAGTCAGCGTCGCTCATGCGCCCACCTCCAGAACCGATGTCGTGACGCAGTTACCGAACCCGCCGACGTTACAGCACAGGCCGACGTCCGCCGAAACCTGTCGTGGCCCCGCGTCTCCGAGGAGCTGTTCGTACACTTCGACCGCCTGTGCGACGCCGCTGGCACCCAGTGGATGCCCTTTCGACTTCAGCCCACCGGAGGTGTTGACCGGAAGTTCACCGCCATCACGATCCGTGTAACCCTCCTCGGCGAGTTGCCACGCCGTCCCGCGGTCAGCGAAGCCGAGCGCTTCCAGCTGGAGGAGTTCGAGAATCGTGAACATGTCGTGTAGTTCGGCGACGTCGACGTCGTCGGGTCCGTAGCCGCTCATGTCGAACGCACCACGCGCGCTCTCGGCCACCGCCCCCATCCACGTCGGGTCCGGCCGTTCGTGAACGACGTGCGTGTCCGTCGCGCCGTCGACGCCGGCCACCACGACGTACTCGTCCGCGTACTCCCGAGCGACTGATTCCGGACAGAACAGCAGCGCTGCAGAGCCGTCGGTGATCGGACAGAAATCGTACAGGCGGAGCGGGTCGGCGACGATCGGAGACTCGAGAATCGTCTCTTTCGACACCGCCTTCTGAAACTGGGCCTTCGGATTGTCGACGCCGTTTCGATGGTTCTTGGCGGCGACCGACGCCAGCGATTCCCGCGGCGCATCGTACCGGTCCAGGTAGCGTCGCGCTGTCAACCCTGCGAACGACGGAAGCGTCAATCCGTGTTTGTACTCGACGGGATGCGTGAGCGAGGCGATGACGTCGGTCGCCTCCGCCGTCGATCGATGGGTCATCTTCTCACCGCCGACCAGCAACGTCATGTCGCTCGCACCGCTCGCGATCGATCGCCAGGCGGCGTAGATACCAGCACCGCCGCTCGCACTCGTCTGATCGACGCGTTCAGTATAGGCCGGCAGGGCACCCAGATCGTGGGCGAGCGCGTTCGATACCCCCGTCTGTCCCTCGAACTCGCCGGCAGCCATGTTCGACACGTAGAGGTGGTCGACGGCGTTCGGATCGACACCGGCGGACGTCAGGCACGAGTGCCCCGCCTCGGCCAGTAACTCTCTGATCCAGGCCGACCGGTTTCCGAACTGCGTCATCGACGCACCGATGATCGCCACGCGTTCCATGCTCGACCGGTCGGCCACGGACGGGTTAAACGGTGGGGATGCTGGCCAGTGTGGCGAGCGGACAGGATTCACAATGGGGATGCCAGCCGATATCGGAAAGCGATCAGTACGCTGGAAGCACGTCCGCCGCGGCAGCGTCTTCGTCGAGCAACCGATACTTCCCGTCAATCCGATCGACCACACCGGCTCGGTCTAGATGATCCAGGTGAGCGAACGCTTCACCTGGCCCGTGGAGGATGTGAATCGCCTCGAGCGATCCGAACAGGGTTGCACTCACTTCCCAGGCGGTCGCCGGCCCCTCGGAGCGAAGCGCTTCCAGGACGTTGTCCGTGCGCTCGTGGTGGTGTTCGAGGATCGTTCGAGCCCGATCTTCGGGGTCCTCGATGACGTCTCGATGACCGGGCCAGACGCGATCGTAATCGGCGTCGATGATGGCCGTGATGGACCCGACGTAGTGTTCGAGGGGATTATCGAGCCGAAGGTCCGCACCGCCGACGTTCGGGGTGTACACGGGGAGGAGGACGTCCCCGACGAATGCCTCGCGGTCGCCATTATGCTCGAACGCGAACGTACAGTGGCCGGCCGAGTGGCCCGGGGCGTGGGTGACGGTGATCGAGACGTCGCCAACCTGTATCTCGTCGCCATCCGCGATCGTGGTCATCTCGTCGGGGCCGTCGATCGGAGGCACGGCGTCGAAGAACGACCGTAGTTCCTCGCGTTTCGACGCGGGCATTCCCCACTCCTCGAACCGACGCTCCTGCAACTCGTCGTACGCTGCGTGGGCGTCCGGGTCGCGGGCGACCATCGGAGCGGCGTCGGCGTGCACGTAGATCGTCGCGCCACTCTCGTCCGCGATGGGGCCGGCCAGGGCGGCGTGATCGATGTGATGGTGCGTGAGCAACACCGCATCGATATCCGCCACCGACCGCCCGTGCTCGGCGAGGCCCGACTCGAGCTGATCGCGGATGTCCGGCCGGTGGATGCCGGTGTCGATCAACGCCGTCTCTCCGGCCGATTCGAGGAGGTAGGCGTTGTTCTTGCCCTCGAATTCGTGGTTTCCGAGCGAGATAGACTCCAGGTTCACGGGTAAAGAGACGGAACAGTCGTACGTATCCTTGTTGGAACCGGCACGGAAGGCGGTGAGAGCCGGAATGGGGGAAATAGAGAGCCGAACGCTGAGCAAACGGCCGCAGCTGGCCCGAGAGACGAATGGAGTGGCTACGGACGCAACGAGTCCAGCCGACGACCGATGGGCCTACGGCTGCAGCTCGGGTTCGACGCGATCAGCAAACTGTTCGCGGACTTTCTCGAGTTTCGGCGCCGCATGCATCCGGCAGTACGCATCGTTCGGGTTCTTCTCGAAGTAATTCTGGTGGTGCGCTTCGGCTTCGTAAAAGGTATCAAGCTGTTCGATTTCGGTGACGATCTCGTCGTCGTAGAGGTCCTGTTCCTCGAGTTCAGCGACGAACGCCCGCACGAGAGAGTCCTGTCGGTCGCCGTGAGTCAGGACGATCGATCGGTACTGCGTGCCCACGTCGGGACCCTGTCGGTTCAGTTGCGTCGGGTCGTGTACCGTGAAGAAGACTTCCAGCAGGTCCTCGTAGCCGACGACGTCCGGGTCGTAGGCGACCTGGATCACTTCGGCGTGGCCAGTCTCGCCGGAGCAGACTTCCTCGTACGTCGGCTCCTCCGTGTGACCGCCGGCGTAACCGGAGGTGACCGAGTCCACACCCGCGAGTTGCTCGAAGGCACCCTCGATACACCAGAAACACCCGCCGCCGAACGTTGCGCGTTCCATACCCACGCTAGTCGCCGAACGTGTATAGGGATGACGGGACCGGAAGGACGAGAGAGCTGGTCCCAAGAAGGACGGACAGAAGCGCCACAGTCCAGATCAGGCGCTTACACGTGAGCCCACGGACGGTCAGACGATCGCCACGGCCCGCACCGGCGCGCCATCGGGAGCATCGATCGACAGTGGATAGGCACACACCTCGAACGTGTCGTCAGTCGGCAGTCGGTCGAGTCCGCGCAGGTTCTCGAGGATCATTCGATCCTGTTCGAACAGTGCGTGGTGAGCTGGGTACCCGTCAGGTTCGTAATTGCCGCCTCGTTGGGTTGGCGTCGGGTCCACGTTCGACGTATCGAGACCGAGGTGAACGTCCGCATCCGCAAGTATCGTCGCCGCGTCGGCGGTCACGTAGGGATGGTCGTGGTACGTCTCGGATCCCCAGTGGTTGTCCCACCCCGTCCGGAGTAAGACGAGGTCGACTGCGTCGCGTGTCCACGTCTCGGATGCAGTCTGCACGTGGGTCGTGTCTATCGCTGTTCGTGAATCGAGCCCCGTACAGTCGAGGACGACCGCGGTGAATCGGAACGTTTCGAGGTCGTACTCGTCGATCGACCGACCGTTCTCGAGCAGGTGCGCCGGCGCGTCGACGTGCGTCCCGGCATGGGTCGACAGCGTCAGTTCCGCCGTCCGGTAGCCGTCCCCGTCGACCGTCGCCAGTGGGTGGCACTCGACGGCTGGATCGCCCGGGTACACGGGCATGGAGTCGCGAATTCGGTGAGAGAGATCGTACGTTGCCATCGATAGATGGTCGAGTCGAGGGGAGACGGACCAAAGGCAATTGCGTTCGCTCCCTGAACGCTCGTCGCCAGACGGGTACACACCACTCACAGCAGCGCTCTGAATCCGACGACGGCGACGAGTCCCGCGAGGAGGGCGACGAGTAAGCGATTCGTGCGCCAGGCCACGAACGCGACGACGCCGGCGGCCGCCCACTCGGCCGGGCCGCCGTCGACCAGCTCCGGGCCGAGGATCGAGACGACGATCGCACCCGGGAGGACCGAGAGGCCGGCCTCGACGCGGTCGCTCACCTCGACTCGACTGAGTATCCAGAGCCCGCCGATTTTGGTCGCGAACGTGGCGACGGCCATCGCGAGGACGACGCCGGCGACGAACGGATCTATACCGAGTTCAGCCATCGTGGCGGAGCACCTCCACGATCGCGGCGGCTCCCCCGCCGGCAATGATGTACCACTGGCCGGACAGGGTTTCGGCGGCGACGACGGCGACGCCCAGCGCGACGGCCCACGGCAGGAGACTCGACCGCCCGTCCCAGAGGTCGACGGCGAGCGCGACGAACACGGCGGCGAGGACGAAATCGAGCCCGTAGCGTTCGGGAGACCCGATGGCTCCGCCGGCGACCACCCCCAGAATCGTCGCAGCGACCCACCAGAGCCACAGGACGACCCCGCTGCCGATCAAGAACGCACCCCGCCCGCTGCCAGACGTGAGGTCACCCATCGTCAGCGCCCAGTTCTCGTCCGCCATGAAGAACAGACTCCCGTAGGCCTGCCCTGGCGAGAGCGACCGGAACCACGGTTCCAGCGCGGCGCCCATGATCGAGTACCGGAGATTGATCGCGACCGTCGCGAGCATGATGGTCGCGACGGGAATCGGCTCCGACCACAGTTCGACGGCCACCATCTGAGAGGCGCCGGCGAGTACCGTCGCACTCATCAGCGCCGCCTCACCGACACTCAGTCCCGCACGATCGGCGAGCATTCCGAAGGCGACGCCGTACCCCGCGACGCCGATCGCGACGGGGAGTCCTGTCGTGAATCCCCGACGGAAGCCAGCCCAGCCGAACGAGACAGGGCCGACCGATTTGGCCGGCGCCGGTTCCGATGGAGGGGTCTTATCGACCCCTGCTGAATCGGCCTCCGCACCCGTACCGGCTTCGTCCGTCCACGTCGGCTTCGCGCCGTTCGATCCCGTAGCGTGGCTACTGGCTGGGTCCGACGAATCGACGTTCGCTTCGGTGTTCTCGCGTGTCATTCTCAGGTTCTCCCGCTCCAACCTCCTCCATCGCACAGCGGTTTGCAACGAATCCGGCGCCTGTCGCCAAAGCACTCTCGGTCGCGGTCAAGTGTGCCGAAGAGATTGACCGGTCGTGGGCCACGACAACTGTCTCGATCGCTCCTACGCGTCACCCGAGCGCTCCTGTTCGAAGCGTTCGAGGAAGGTCTCGACGAACTCGTGGCGCTCGGCGGCGATGGCCCGACCAGCGTCGGTGTACATCCGCTCACGCAAGGTGAGGATCTTCTTCGTGATATGGTTTACCGACGTCGCTCCGCCGGGCGTCTCGTCGGCCGCGAGTGGGCGGTCGGGGTCGTGCATCGGAAAGCCGTTCGTCCCACCGTGAGAGAACACCCGGGCGATACCCACCGCGCCGAGCGCGTCGAGATTGTCCGCATCGCAGAGCACCGTCGCTTCCGGAGATTCCGGCTCGACGTCGTTCGAGTACCGATGGGCACGAATACAGTGACCGACCGCGTCGATCGTCTCCGGATCGACGCCGGCCGATTCGAGGATCGTCGCGGCCTCCGCCGCACCCCACTCTGCGTGATCGTCGATCAAACCGTCGTCCTCGCGCTGGCGACCGATGTCGTGGAACCAAACGGCATACCGAAGTATCGTTTCGTCTACGTCCGCTCGGTCCTGTGCGAGACGGGTGGCGAGTTGGTGGACCCGTCGCACGTGTTGCCAGTCGTGGGCCGGGGCTGCGTCCTCGAAGTACGAACGGGCTATCGCACGAAGGTCCGCTTCCATCGAGCCGAACGTGTCGGGTCGGCGTAATCAGTCGTTCGGAAATCGGTCACCACATCGGAACGGCTGAGTGAACGACCTGGGTGCCTTCGACAGGTCGATCAGCTCCGGAGCCTGCAGTCCGCTGGATGGGTACTGCGTTCCGGTTATTGGTTACCGGTCGACGGTCCAGGTCAACACGACGCCATCGCCGACTCGCTCCACATCCGACAGGGAGAGCGCGGGAAATGCCTCGACGAACCCCTCGCCGTCGGCAAGCGTCGGTGCCTCCCGACCGCCGACGATCTGGGGGCCGACGAATACCGAGAGTTCGTCGACGAGGCCGGCGTCGAACAGCGAGAAGATGAGTTCGCCACCACCTTCGACCATGATATCTTCGAGGCCTTCGTCCTGGAGTGTGGCGAACGCACGCAGGAGATCGACGCGTTCCTCGCCGGCCGTGACGAGCGTCGCCCCGCGTTCGGCGAGCGCCGAGCGGCGTTCGACGGGAGCCGCTTCGCTCACGAGTACGTACGTCTCCGCCGCGTCGTCGAGGACGGTGGCGTCGGCCGGCGTGCGCGCCCGGGAGTCGGCGACGATACGGGCCGGATTCGCCGCTCGCCCGGCATCGACGCGGTCGGCGCGCAACGACGAGGATTTGACGGTGAGGCTGGGGTCGTCGGCGAGGACCGTCCCGACGCCGACGGCGACTGCGTCACTCTCCGCTCGCAGCCGGTCGACTCGCTCGAAATCCGCGTCGTCACTGATCGCCAGTTGCGTTCGCTCGCGCGTCGAGAGCTTGCCGTCCGCACTCATCGCTGCGTTGACGACGACGTGCATTGTCGATGTGGATATTCGGGAGACCTGGGTTAATCGTTGTCGACCTCGACCGCCGGGGAGTACCGTCTCGTCTGGCCGCTGCATCGAGCAGCCACGATCGTCCGGTGGAGAGCGGGTCGCGATCGTTCGAATCCAGGGGCGAGTCACGATCGGCCGAATCCGGAGACGGGTTCACTTTCACTCCGCGCTACGAACCCTTTTGTTGGGCGCACGCTTACGCACCCGTGATGGAACTCGACAGCCACGCCGAGGAGCTCGCCTCCGACCTCGGTGTCGACAACGAGGAGGTCAAAGCGGATCTGCAGAACCTGGTGGAGTACAGCGTCCCCATCGACGAGGCCAAACAGAGCCTGCGACGCAAGTACGGCGACGGCTCGACCAGCTCGTCGGGGCCGACCACGAAGTCGATCGGGGAGATCACGCCGGAAGGGAGTAACGTCAGCGTCACCGCGGTCGTCCTCTCAGCGGGCGAACGATCGATCAGGTACCAGGGCGACGACCACGTCATCGTCGAGGGCGAGCTCGCCGACGAGACCGGGCGCATCGACTACACCGCCTGGGAGGACTTCGGGCTCGAACCGGGCGAGACGCTCACCATCGGCAACGCTGGCGTCCGTGAGTGGGACGGGGAACCGGAACTCAATCTCGGCGAACACTCCGCGATCTCGGTCACGGACGACTCGCTCGACGTTCCGTACGAGGTCGGCGGCGAGTCGACGCTCGCGGCCCTCGAAACGGGCGATCGAGCCAGAGCGGTGGAGGTGACCGTCCTCGAGTGTGAGACCCGGTCGATCGACGGCCGCGACGGTGAGACCGAAATCCTGAGTGGCGTGTTCGGCGACGAGAGCGGTCGATTGCCCTTCACCTGCTGGGATCCCAGATCCGAGATCGAAACCGACGCCTCCGTTCGGCTGGAGAACGTCTACGTCCGCGAGTTCCGCGGCGTCCCGGAGGTCAACGTCTCCGAGTACTCGAGCGTCGAGACGCTCGACCGAGATATCGACATCGGGACCGACGCGCCCTCGCTCGGCATCGGCGAGGCGGTCGACAGCGGCGGCATTTACGACGTCGAATTGACCGGCACCGTCATCGAGGTACGCGATGGGTCCGGACTCATCCAGCGCTGTCCCGAGTGTCGCCGCGTCATCCAGAAAGGACAGTGTCGCACGCACGGCGAGGTCGACGGTGAGGACGACCTCCGCGTGAAGGCCATCCTCGACGACGGTACGGGTACCGTCACCGCCGTCCTCGACGACGAACTCACCGAAGCCGTCTACGGCGGCGGTCTGGACGACGCGCGAGATGCCGCCCGGGAGGCGATGGACCAGTCCGTCGTCGCCGACACGATCCGGGAGCGCATCGTCGGACGGGCTTACCGCGTTCGCGGCCACCTGTCCGTCGACGAGTACGGCGCCAACCTGGACGCCACCACGTTCGAAGAGGTGAGCGAGGATCCCACAGACCGTGCGACCGCGTTCCTCGCGGAGGTGGAGGCATGAGCACAAACGGGACCGACGACGAGAACCGGCCCGGACGCGAAGTCGCGTACCGACTCTTCGCGACGGAGTTCGACGACTCCGTCGTCTCCTACGCCGAGAGCGACGAAGAACGGGCGCCCAACTACGTCATTTCACCGACCGGCGCTCGACTCAATCGAATCTTCGTCGTCGGCACGCTCACCGAAGTGACCGACGTCAACGACGAGATGGTCCGGGCACGAGTGGTGGACCCGACCGGGGCGTTCGTCGTCTACGCCGGACAATACCAGCCCGACTCCCTGGCGTTTCTCGAACGGGCCGACCCACCGGCGTTCGTCGCCGTCTCGGGCAAGGCACGAACGTTCGAACCCGACGACGGCGACCAGGTCTACACCTCGATCAGACCCGAGAGCCTGGCGATCGTCGACGCCCCGACGCGCGACCGCTGGGTCGTCGACACGGCCGAGCACACGATCGATCGAATCGAGACGTACGCGGCCGCTGCCGACCTCGACGTCGACGACTCGACACTGTCAGCGGTCCTCCGCGCCAACGGACTCCCGGATGGCCCCGCCGAGGGAATCCCCCTCGCGACGCACCACTACGGGACGACGCCCGCGTACCTCGACGACCTACGGGAGGTCGCCATCGACGCCGTTCGCGTCGTCGCCGAAGACAAATCACAGGTCGAGGCGACCGCCGGCTCGCCGACGGAGACGGCGTCGGATGCCCCATCGTACGCGACACTGGCCGACGGCCGATCGCTTTCGATCCCGGACGACCTGACTGCTGACGAAACCAGTGACGACGAAGCCGTCGACGACGTCGCGACGTCGACCGACGCGTCGGCCGGTTCGGCAGTCGGCACGGCAACGGCGAGCTCCACCGACTCGACAGGCGACACGACCGCTTCGGACGCAGTCACGGACGACGTTTCGGATTCGTCCGAGACGGCAGCCGCCGAGCCAACCGAGACCGAACCGGAAGCCGACGAGTCCGAGGGTGAATCAGCCAACACCCGCTCCGAAGACGAAGGAGAAGCGTCTGACAGTACCGAAGACGAAGAAGAAACGACGGACAGTACCGGAGACGAACTCGGTGACTTCGAGACGGAACCGTCGACCGATGCAGACGAACCGATCGACGAGTCTGTCGACGAAGTTAGTGCGGACGATTCGACGGACGGTGAAGACGAAGAATTAGCAGGTGACGAAGCTACGGAGCAAGCGAGCGATGGAGACGAGGACTCTCCGACGGACGAAGACGTCGGGCCGACCGACGACGAACCGGTCGTGGAACTCGACACGGATGCGGACGATCTTGATCCCGACGACTTCGAAGACGGGATGTACGAGCTCGACGAGGACGAGCGGGCGGCCGTCGAGGAAGAGTACGGGACAGACTTCACCACCGGCACCGACGTCGGCGAACCCGGGGAAGCTGACATCGACGTTCCTGATGCAGCCGACGTCGCGCCGGAGGGGGAGGGATCGGCCGAGGACGCCGACGCTCCCACGTCTACTACGGAGACCAACTCCGCCACGTCCGACGCGACCGACGAGAACGCGACCGGTGAGGATCTCGACTTGCAGACGCGCGTCGTCGAGGCCATGGGCGAACTCGACGACGGTGAGGGTGCCGAACGATCGGCGGTCGTGGAACTGGTCGCCGGCGAGACGGACGCCGACGAAGCCGCCATCGACGACGCGATACAGGATGCGTTGATGGGCGGCGAGTGCTTCGAACCCGCCGAGGATCGACTGCAGGCCATCTGAGCATGAGCCACGTCGAACCGATCCCCGGGGAACCCGCTGCGGTCGGTTCGATCGATGGTGACCGGACACTGTTCGTCGCCGACTACCACGCCGGTATCGAGGCCGCGCTCCGGTACGAACGTGGCGTACAGGTACCGAGCCAGGCCGAGGACCGTCGCGAGCGGCTCTGTGCTCTCCTCGATCAAACCGATGCCGACCGACTGGTCGTCCTCGGCGATCTGATGCACTCGATCGGTGATCCCGGTGGGGCCGAACGTGGGGAGATCGAGGTGCTGTTCGAGTCGTTGCCGCCGATCCCCGTCACGCTCGTCAAGGGCAATCACGACGGCGCGATCGAATCGTGGTTGCAGGAGGTGATCGACGACGCGAGTCGCGGGCGACCGGGGTCGGCCACCGGCGCGACCGAGTTGACGGTGCTCGATGGCGATGGGGGCCGGCTCGGCGCCATCGGCGTCTGTCACGGTCATAGCTGGCCGACAACAACGGCCATCGAGGCCGACGTGCTCTGTTTTGGCCACGAACACCCGTGTGTCCGTCTCGAAGACGAAGTCGGCGGCAGTCGCGTCGAGTCCGTCTGGTTCCGCGGCGAACTCGATCGGGCGAAACTCGGCCCTGGGGGACCAGCGGCTCAGGACGACGACGATGCGACCGACGGGGCCGACCACGTCGATACCGACACGGGATCAGTCACTCCCAGCGACGGACTCGAGTTCGTCGTGTTCCCGGCGTTCAACGAGCTCGCCGGTGGCACGTGGATCAACGTCGAGGGGCAATCGTTTCTCTCACCGATGCTTCCGGATGGACTCCGGACGGGTGAAGCGTACCTGCTCGACGGAACGCGACTCGGTCCCTACGAGTCCATCTGAGAGACCCCGTTCGGACGCGGTGACCGTGGGGACTGCGATCCGAGAACAATGGGCTTATGGAGCGTTCGTCCCTATGGACGGCGATGACTGACGGGGACGCGGCGGCGTTTACCCACCTGGGTCCGGCCGTCCGCGAGGCCCTCTCCGATCGCGGCTTCTCGACGCCGACCGCGCCACAGCGACTGGCGATTCCACCGCTCGCCGCGGGGGATAACACGCTTGTGATCGCCCCGACGGGGAGCGGGAAGACCGAGACGGCGATGTTGCCCGTCTTCGACGATATCGTCTCGGCGCGGCGCGAAGCCCGACGAACTGGAGCGGGAGTGAGTGACGGTGGCGAGGCCGGAACGGCGAGCGACGAGGAGACCGACGGGTTTCGCGCGCTGTACGTGACGCCGCTTCGGGCGCTCAACCGGGACATGCTCGACCGACTGGAGTGGTGGGGCGACGAACTCGACGTGTCCGTCGACGTCCGCCACGGCGATACCACACAGTACCAGCGGAGCAAGCAGGCCGAGAATCCCCCGGACGTCCTGATAACGACGCCCGAGACCATCCAGGCGATGCTTACCGGCGAGCGGTTGCGCGACGCGCTGGCCGATCTTTCGCATATCGTGGTCGACGAAGTGCACGAACTCGCCGCGTCGAAACGAGGCGCGCAGCTCTCGATTGCGATGGAGCGGCTGGTCGAGCTCGCCGGCCCCGTCCAGCGAATCGGCCTCTCCGCGACGGTGGGAGATCCAGCGGCTGTTGGACAGTTCCTCACCGGCGGGCGACCCTGCGATATTCGGGAGATCGACGTCGGGAGTAACGTCGACGTCACCGTTCGCGAACCGACCGTCACCGACGAGGATCGCGACCTCGCGGGGAAACTGATGACGGAGGTAACCACGGCGAGCCACGTCCGGCTCATCCGGGACATCGTCGCCGAGAACGAATCGACGCTCGTCTTCGTGAACACGCGCCAGACCGCGGAGGCGCTCGGTTCGCGATTTCGCGAACTCGACCTTCCGATCGGCGTCCACCACGGTTCGCTGTCGAAGTCCGCCCGAATCGAGGTGGAAGATGACTTCAAGGCGGGCGAGTTGGACGCCTTACTGTGTACTTCCTCGATGGAACTCGGCATCGACGTGGGTCGGGTCGATCACGTCGTTCAGTACCAGAGTCCGCGACAGGTCGCCCGACTCCTCCAGCGCATCGGCCGGGCGGGCCACCGCATGGACGAGGTTTCCTCGGGGACGATCGTCACGACGCGGGCCGACGATACGTTCGAGGCGATCGCCATCGCCCGACGAGCCCGTCAGGGGCAGGTCGAGGACGCTGGCATTCACGAGGGGAGTCTGGACGTCGTCGCGAACCAGGTCCCCGCGATCGTCCACAGTGCCGGCGATACGTTCGTCGACGACGCCTACGAGATCGTCTCGCGAGCGTACCCCTTCCGTGACCTGACAGAGGAGACGTTCCGCGAGGTACTCTCGGAGCTCCACCGCAACCGGATCGTCTGGTTCGACGAGGCCGAGGATCGGATCGAGACCAGCGGCAGTACCTGGCAGTACGTCTACGCCAACCTCTCGATGATCCCGGACGAGGAGACCTACGAGGTTCACGACATCGCCTCCGGCGGCCAGATTGGGACGCTCGACGAACGGTTCGTCGTCAACTTCGCCTCCCCGGGCGAGATATTCATCCAGCGCGGCGAAATGTGGCGCATCGCCGAGGTGGACGACGACGAGGGTGTCGTGAAGGTGAGCCCCATCGAGGACCCCGCGGGTGAGGTACCCTCCTGGATCGGTCAGGAGATCCCAGTCCCCTACGACGTTGCCCAGGAGGTCGGTGAAATTCGGACCGTCGCCGAACCGCAATTCGCAGGCGGTGCGGACGAGGACGCGGTCGCTCGCGAACTCGAGACGCGATACCCGAGCGATCGGAAGACGCTCTCGTCGGCCCTTTCACAGCTCGAACGACAGATCGACGCCGAACATGCGATGCCGACGACGGATCGGATCGTGCTCGAACGACAGGGCCGGGACGTCGTCGTCAACGCCTGTCTCGGACACAAGACCAACGAGACGCTCGGGCGCGTCCTCTCTGCCCTCCTCGGTCAGCAGTCCGGGTCGTCGATCGGCCTCGAGACCGACCCGTATCGGATCGAACTCGAAGTGCCGACGAGCATCGCGACCAGCGACGTCGTGGCGATTCTCGAGGAGACCGACCCCGCCCACGTCGAGACCATCGTCGAGCTCGGGCTCAAAAACTCCGATGCGCTCGCCTTCCGCCTCGCGCAGGTCTCCGGCAAGTTCGGCGCGCTCAAGCGCTGGGACGGCTCGGCCAGGCTGTCCAACGACCGATTGCTGGCCGCGCTCGAAGACACACCCATGTACGCGGAGGCGGTCCGCGAAGTGTTCCACGAGGATCTCGATCCGGACGCGGCCGCAGGCGTCCTCGAATCGATTCAATCGGACGAGATTACCGTCGAAATCGTCCGTGGGCGGACGTCGGTCGGAACCGGCGGTCACTCCTCCGGGAAAGAGTTACTTGCCCCCGACAACGCGGACGCGAGTATCATTCAGACCGTGAGGGATCGCATCCGGGACGACCGCGTGATTCTGTTGTGTACCCACTGCACCGAGTGGCTCTCGCGGACGAAGGTTCGCCGCGTCCCCGAGCAACCGGAGTGTCCGGAGTGTGGGTCCACTCGCATCGCCTCGCTCAATCCGTGGGCCGACGAGGTGGTCGACGCGGTTCGGGCCGAGGAGAAATCCGACGAGCAACGCGAACAGACCGAACGCGCGTTCCACGCGGCGAGTCTCGTCCAGAGCCACGGCAAACAGGCCGTGATCGCGATGGCCGCCCGCGGCGTCGGGCCGCACAACGCCGCCCGGATCATCAACAAACTTCGCGAGGACGAAGACGAATTCTATCGCGACATCCTCAGACAGGAACGCCAGTACGCACGCACCCAATCGTTCTGGGATTAGCCGTCCGAGAATCGAATCAGCCGCTACGTCCGTTGCGGTCTCCCTCCCCGTCCACCACCGATGGGTGACACGAAACGATCAAACGAACCCGTGGCCAACGACCCGTATGAACGTCGCACCGGGGGCGTGGCGCTACGCGGCCGGACCGCTACTCGCCGCCCCGTTCGGTTTCTTCGTCCACCCCCTCGCCGGACTCGGCCTGTTCGCGCTGGGCGGGTTCGTGCTCTGGTTCTTCCGCGATCCGGAGCGCTCAACGCCGCCGTCAGGTGTCGTCGCGCCGGCGCACGGGAAGGTCTCCGTGCTCAGAAAGGAAGGTGAGACCGTCCGACTCGGTATCTTCATGAACGTCTGGGACGTCCACGTGATCCGCTCACCTGTCGACGGGCAGGTGACGGACGTAGAACACACACCCGGTGCCCACCGCCCGGCGTTCTCGAAGGACTCGGACCGCAACGAGCGTGTACACGTGCGGGTCGCCGCCGATGCCGACGACCGCGCTCCGCCCATCCAGGAGGTGACCATGATCGCTGGTGCCTTCGCCAGGCGAATCACGCCGTACACCGAGGCAAGCAACACGCTCTCGCGGGGCGAACGTATCGGCCACATCGCCTTCGGCAGCCGGGTGGACGTCGTGTTCGCCCCGTCGGTATCGCTCGACGAGGTGCAGGTGTCGCCCGGAGACAAAACCACTGCCGGGGAGACGATTATTCTCGACGAGGCAGAACCCGACGGCGACGACGTGTAGAAGTGGCCGTGTGTGGATGTCTAGGGCCGATTCGAGTCCACTCGACGACGCTCAGGGAGGAAAGCCCAACTCGTGTTACTCGACCGTCTCGCGGGCGCGCTCGATGTGTTCGCGTTCGATGACGACCTCGTCGGCCCGCTCGTTCGCCTCGTCGGGATCGTCGTAGCGGTCGGCGACATCGCGGATGGCGTGCATCGATGCATCGCGGACGATGGCCTCGATATCTGCGCCAGTCGTCCCCTCGAGTTCCGCGGCGAGTTCGGCCAGATCCACGTCGTCGGCCAGCGGTTTATCGCTCGCGTGGACCGCGAGGATCTTCTCGCGCGCTGGGCGGTCCGGTTCCGGGACCAGGACGTGCGTGTCGAGGCGCCCGGGGCGGAGCAGGGCTGGATCCAGATCGTCCATCCGGTTCGTCGCGGCCAGGACGACGAGATTGGGGTTTTCGCGCATGCCGTCGAGTTCCGTGAGCAGTTGCGAGACCACGCGCTCGGTGACCTCGTGGCTCTCGCCACGTCGCCCGACGAGGGCGTCGATCTCGTCGATGAAGATGATCGAGGGTGCCGACTGCCGGGCGCGCTCGAAGAGCTTCCGAATCGCCTTCTCGCTCTCGCCGACGTACCGGTCAAGTACCTCCGGCCCGTCGACCTGAACGAAATTGACGTCCGTCTCGCCGGCGAGCGCCCGGGCGAGGAGCGTCTTGCCGGTCCCAGGCGGCCCGTACAGGAGGACGCCGGCCGGCGGATCGGTGTTCGTCTGCTCGAAGAGCTTGTCGTACGTGAGGGGCCACTCGACCGATTCGGTCAGCGTGCGTTTCGCCGAGTCGAGTCCGCCGACATCGTCGAAGTCCGTGTCCGGCGACTCGGCGACGTACTCGCGCATCGCCGACGGTTCGACCGACGCGAGTGCGGTGTCGAAATCGGCCCGCGTGACGACCGGGTCCGCGTTCCACTCGGTGCGCGCAGCTTCGTCTGCGGGCCGGCGACGAATCGCCGCCATCGCCGCCTCACTGGCGACCGAGTCGAGATCGGCCCCGACGAACCCGTGCGTTCGTGAGGCGAGCGTCTCGATCGAGACGTCGTCCGAAAGCGGCATACCGCGCGTGTGAACTTCGAGGATTTCGTGACGACCGGCCTCGTCCGGCACGCCGATCTGTATTTCACGATCGAAGCGCCCGCCCCGACGGAGCGCTTGATCCAGCGCGTCCACCCGATTGGTCGCACCGATCACGATGACGTCACCACGGCCGTCGAGACCGTCCATCAGCGAGAGGAGTTGCCCGACGATGCGGCTCTCGGCGTCGGCGTCGCCGTCACGCGCGCTCGCGATGGAGTCGATCTCGTCGAAGAAGATGATCGTCGGCGACTCCTCGCGGGCGCGTTCGAACGCTTCCCGCAGTTTCTCCTCGGACTCACCCTTGTACTTCGACATGATCTCCGGGCCGGAGATGGAGATGAAGTGGGCGTCCACCTCGTTCGCGACGGCCCGTGCGATCAGGGTCTTGCCAGTGCCGGGCGGTCCGTACAGGAGGACGCCGGATGGGGGCTCCACGCCGAGTCGCTGGAAGAGTGCCGGCTCCGACAGCGGGAGCTCGATCATCTCGCGGACGAGTTCGAGTTCCTCGTCGAGCCCGCCGATGTCCTCGTACGTGGCCCCCGAAGCGGGCTGTGATCGGGCACCTGTCGCGGCCGGTTGATCCGTCTGGTCGGCGTTCACTTTAGCCCGGTCACCAACGTCCGTCGCGTCTGGTCCATTGCTCACGACGACGTCCGTGTCGGTCGTGATGCGAACGTCACCGTCGGGAACGGTCGCGACGACCCGGAACGGTTCCCCGGCGACCCCCTCGATTCTGATCTGCTCGCCGGCCCGAACGGGCCGATTTCTGAGTTTCTGGTTCGCGACCCGTTCGGTAAGGTTGGTCTCGGCCTCGTTGGCGACGGTGGGTGCGGCCAGGACGACTTCGTCTGCCGGCGAGATCGACGAGCCATCGAGCGGACGCACCGTGACGCTATCTCCGACGTGCACCCCTGCATTGGCGCGCGCGTCGGCGTCGATCTGGACGACGGTGTCGTCCACCGTCGGATCGGCCGGCCACATCTTCGCGACGGTCGAGTCCGTCCCCTCGATAACCACCGAATCCCCGCTCAGCACACCGAGTGCGCGGCGGGCCGGTTCCGGTATTCTGGCCACGCCTCGCCCGGCGTCTCGCTTCTCGGCTGCACGCACCGAAAGGCGTACTCCGTCAGTGTCCGACTCGCTCATGGGAGGTCTTACGTGGCTGTCACCTTGAGAATTATCCTCGCCGGCAGTGTGGCCAGGGGCCAGAATCAGGGACCGTTTGTGCCCCATCTCCCAAGGTTATGGTAACACGACACAATGCATTTCCGATCACGGCCCGTTGTCGCCGACATGGTCGCCGAAACCGAGCGGGACGGTGAGACGTGGTACGAGTGCGACGGCTGCGGCATGCTGTTCGACGATAGGGACGATGCGACCACGCACGAAGGCAATTGCGACGAGGAAGATCCGATCTACATCCAGTGAGAGCCTGATTCGGTAGCAGACAGAGTTACCGAGAGACGAGACTCGTCGGGACGCTGTGGTGGTGACTCACGAGCGTACGCGTTCGTCTCCGTTGTCGGGAGACCGATCGAGGTTCCGAGAGGAGCTCGATCGACTACGTCTCGGTGACGAGTTCGTACGCACGTTCGCTGAACTCGTCTTCGGCGAAGACGAAAACACGGCCATCGACGACCGCTGGTTCGACGCTGACCGTGACGGAGTGGCCCTCGGCCGCTGCCGAGACGCCAGGGAAGAGCACGGACCGTTCTCCCTGCTCGATCAGCACCCGACCGACACCGGTCGATTCGAGGATCTCGGCGTCCGTCTTCAGGTCGTTCACGTACGTCATCACACCTTCGACGCCGTCCTCGTCGGTGACGAGTACGTGCACGGTCTTGCCTGGCGGTGTCGTGAGCGACGACTCGACCGGCTCCGGCGGCCCGTGATAAAACACCTCTCGCCCGTCCAGGTACCTGACGACGATCCCGCCGTCGACGAGATCCACTTCGAGCGTACTGGGGGCGACTTCCGAACGCGTGCTCATAGCCGCTCGTACGGCTTGGTACGCCTAAAGACTGTGTTTCTCTCCGTCGACCGCTCCCTGGCAATCACTCCCGTCACCGTCAGCGGTAAGTAGCCCCTCGGCCGAGTGGCGATATGGACGGACAGGCCGTCGCCCCCGCTGCGGGCACCGTGGTCAACGCTATCGCGACCGGTCACGGCGCGGCATTCGCGATCGACCTGGAGACCACCGCCACGGTCGAGTTCACGAGCGACGGCGACATCCGAGGGACCGTCGCCGACGCTCCGGACGCCGATACCGAACTTGTCGAACAGTGCGTTCGACGCGTCTTCGACGCCGTGGGCGACGAAGCCGGGCTCGATCGATCCGTCGCCGGCGCCCGGATCCGAACGGAGAGTGCCGTGCCGATGGCAGCCGGCCTGAAGAGTTCGAGCGCCGCCGCCAACGCGACGGTGCTGGCGACGCTCGACGCGCTCGACTGTCCCGACGCGATGAACCCGATCGACGCCTGCCGACTCGGCGTCGAGGCTGCACGCGCGGCCGACGTCACGATCACGGGGGCATTCGACGACGCGTCGGCGAGCATGCTCGGCGGCGTCACCGTGACGAACAACACAACCGACGACCTGGAGGGACAGGAGACGGTCGACTGGGACGTCCTCGTCTACACGCCGCCGGACCGGGCGTTCAGCGCGGCCGTCGACGTCGCGGCCTGCGAACGCGTCGCGCCGATGGCCGAACTCGCGATCGAACTCGCGAGCGAGGGCCGATTCGTCGAAGCGATGACCGTCAACGGCTTCGCCTTCTGTGCGACGCTGGGGTACGATCCCGACCCGTTACTCGCGGCTCTCCCGGACGCAGCGGGTGCGTCACTGTCCGGAACGGGTCCGAGTTTCGTCGCGGTCGGAGACGCCGAACAACTCGACGCCGTCGAACGCGACTGGGACGAGCGGCCCGGGACGACGATCCGAACGACGACTCGAACGGAGGGAGCTACTATCGTATGACCGACAGTGATCCAGCCCACGACACCGACGACGCGGGACTCGAACCGACGCCGGACGAGATGTCACTCGACGAACTCAGGTCGGAGATTCGAGAGATCGACTCCGAACTCGTCCGACTCATCGCCCGTCGAACCTACGTCGCCGACTCCATCGCCCGCGTCAAAGACGCCGAGGGGTTGCCGACCGTCGACGAAACGCAAGAACAGCGCGTGATGGACCGTGCCGGCGAGAACGCAGACCGGTTCGACGTGGATTCGAACCTCGTCAAGGCCATCTTCCGCTTGCTCATCGAGTTGAACAAGGTCGAACAGCGCGAGCGCAGGTAAGCAGTCACAAACCGACGCGATTCGAGCCAGCAGACAATTGCGTCGATGTCGATTCACATCGACTGAGGCGATCGTTGTAATCCGCTTTCGGAACCGACTGCACAACTCAGTCCAGCCCAAGACTCAGTCTCAACGCGTCGTCTACCGCTTCCATCGTCTTGGTATCGAGAGCTCCAACAACAGAGTGAATCCGCTTTTTGATGGAGACGACTCGAATCTGATCGAGGCGGATCGAGGAATCTTTCTCGAACGGTGACTCCGCTGCGTCGACGAAAACCTCGAACGGATAGCCTCGATGCGTCCCCGTCGCAGGCGCAACGATAGTCGTACTGGCGTTTTCGTTCCCCACGTCGTTCTGGACGACGACTGCGGGACGAGTCTTTTTCATCTCGTGGCCTTCCGCAGGATCGAGTCGAACGATAACGACGTCACCGCGACGAACCGTTGACCCCTCGCTCATGTATCTAATCCGTCCCACGCCTCGTCCGACACGTCGGTCCACCCTTCTGCCAATTCTTCAGCACTCCCAGACGCCTCACGGTACGCAGCGGCCAGCTCGTCGGTATCCGGCTGATCGTTTTCTACCTCGACGACTGCGACAGTTACACGCTTGTTCGCGTACTCCGTCCCGAGATAGATCCGCCCTCGATCGTCGGTTTCGTTGGTTTGTAGATCCTGGGCATCCACTTTCGTCATACCGCCTGCTACGGTCCGCCGATGGATAAATGCTACCCACTATTACCCACGTTTACTCTCCGGGAAGCCTTTCAACAGGTTCAAACGACCTGAACAGGGTCGCACAGCGCAAGCGCAGGTGAGCGGTCTCGAACCCAGAGACGATTCGGGGCGGTCGGTAGGGATTACTCGATACCCCACTCACGCATCCGCGTTGATCGAGGTTCGAAAAGCCGGGCAGAGCAAACGAGTAGCAAAATTCGAATCCGGTGTGCCTCCGTCCGACCCCCCTGTGAACCACCACCGTGTGTTTCGAATCGATAACCGGTCGGCGCTGCCGGGTCGGGAACTACTTTTACCCCCCACGGGCTAGTCCCGGGAGATTCCAGTGCTGTCGTGGCTTCCGAACCCGATGCGGCTCACGATCCTGTGGATCGGTCTCGGCCTCGCTCGGCTGGGGCTGATCGACCGTGAGCGTGCGGTTCGGACGGCCGATCTCGCCTGGCCGCGCATCGTGACCGGACTGGCGCGAATGTCGAAGAGCGCGGTCGACGTCGCGATGGTCGGCATCGCAGTGGGTGAAGCGGCAATCGCCGGCGTCGGGTTCGCGACGCCGTTCTGGGGACTGGCATTCACCATCGGTGGTGGTGTCGCTGGCGGGACTATCGCGCTCGTCTCTCAGCGGTACGGCGCCGAACAGTTCGACGAACTCGGAGAGGCGATACGCTCGTCCATCTTGCTCGTCCTGCTCATCAGCCTCCCGGTAACCGCTTTCTTCGTCGTGTTTTCGACCGAGCTCGTCTCGATCATCACGACGAAACCCGAGCCCCTGTCGCTGGGGGCGTCCTACCTCTCGGTCGTGGCGTTCGGCGTCCCGTTCGCCGGACTCAATCTGATCGGAAGCCGCACGTTCGTCGGCATGGACGACGCCTGGACACCGATGATCATCAGAGCGGGCGGCGCCATCGCCAACATCGGCTTCAGTGCGGCCTTCATCTTCGTCGCCGACCTCGGGGTGGCCGGGGCGGCCCTCGGGACCGTGCTGGCCAACGTCGTCGTCTCGGCCGGCTTCGCGACGCTCCTCATCCGCGGTTCGTTCCCCGGCGTCCCCGACATGGTCGTCACGATCGATCCGTTCGGTTCGTACGTCAATCCAGAGATCATCCGATCGCTCGTCTCGATCGGGACGCCGGTCTTCCTCCGGAACATGGTCTGGACCGTCGCCGAACTCCCGCTACTCGGGATCGTCGACATCTTCGGCACTGACACCGCGTCGGCGTTCGTCATCACGCGACGGATCTGGGGGCTGATGAACACGCCAGGCTGGGGATTCAGCCTCGCCGCCTCCAGTCTCGTCGGACAGGAACTCGGGACCGGTGCAGAGGATACCGCAGCCGAGTACGGGAACGAGATCATCCGGTATTCCGTCGCCGTCTACGCCGTGTCGGCGACGATCGTGTTCGTCTTCGCCGAGCCGATCGTTCAGGGGTTCGTCGACGAACCCGGCTCGCAGGTCGTCCCGATCGCCATCTCCCTCGTGTACGCAGCCTGTGTCGCGATCCTCTTCCGCGGCATCGTCGGCTCCGCCGAGGGCGCGTTGAACGCTGCGGGCGACACACGCTGGCCGTTCTACGCCCAGTTGCTCGGTATGTTCGGCGGGGCGATTCCCCTCGCGTACATCGGTGCCACGACGTCGCTCGGGATCTGGGGGCTCTACCTCGCGTTCGTCGCCGAGACGGCCGTCCCGGCCGTCGTCAACTACTACCGGTTCGGGACCGGCCGCTGGCGCGCCATCAGTCGGAGCTACCGTCCTGGCGGCACAACCAGTGACGATTAGTCCGGACCCAGTGAGGGACCGAAGAATCGTCGATCCAGGAGTCAGATTTACGGATGCGGACACGGAGTTTCGAACAATGGATGCATCGGACGTGAGCAACCGGCGACGACGGAGCCACGAGCGGATCGAAACAGTCAGTGGAGTGCCCATGCGATGATCCCGATCACGGCCGGTGTCGACCGCTACCTCGATCGCAAATCCGTCGGCGAGGGGGCTGGAACGTACGCATCGAACGCGTCGTCGATCCTCACCCGGTGGACGGAGTGGCTCGAGGCGGAATACGACGTAGAGGCGTTCGCTGACCTGGAGCGTGCTCACCTCGAAGCATACGCCAGATACCTCTCGCGGCGGACGGCTCGGGACGAGTACGCGGCATCGACGGCACGAACATACTTCGCCGTCGTCAGAGCCTTCCTCTCCTGGTGTGTCGAGGAATCGATCCTGTCGGCGAATCCCGCGGAAGCGAGTCGGGCCACTGCAGCGCTCCCCACACCAGTCGAGTCCGAAGCAGGTGGCCGATCGGTCAAACGCGCCACGTACGAACTCGAGGCCGAGGTACGACGGCTGGCCAACGAGGCACCCGACGGCTCGACCGAACGACTGAATCGGTTACGTGAGTACGCGATGATCGCACTGTTAGCTCACGCCGGGCTGCGTGGCGGAGAACTCTTTCGAGTCCCGGAGGACGACCGACGCGACGGTGCGACGTGGGACGATGTGGACTTCTACGCAGGAACCATCAGAGTCCTCGGGACGTCACAGGAGCTAGAAGACGTCTCACTACCAGCCGGTGCCAGGACCCCGCTTCGGCGGTATCGCGTCGCACTCGAACCGCCGACGACCGACTGGCCGCTGTTCCCAACCCGCCACGCACCCT
Source organism: Halovivax asiaticus JCM 14624 (assembly GCF_000337515.1). Classification (GTDB taxonomy): domain Archaea; phylum Halobacteriota; class Halobacteria; order Halobacteriales; family Natrialbaceae; genus Halovivax; species Halovivax asiaticus. The sequence goes on along the minus strand of NZ_AOIQ01000003.1, from coordinate 12,799 downwards.
CCATCGCCGCGACTGTCAGAGCGGGGCTCGCCGATCGCGGCTTCGACGCCGACGAGATCGACGCCGCGTTCGAGTCGGCGACCGCGAGCGACCTGGCTCGCGAGTACGGAATCAGTCCCCCGGCGATCACCACCGAAGGGGCACGGACCATCCTCAAGCGCCTGAGTCAGCGCGTCGAGGTCGCCGTCGACGGCGACTACCTCACGCCGGGTGATGCGAGACGGGCCCACGACGATCGCGGCGAACGAACGGCCGCGACGGGGCCCCAGGGTGGGATTCGAACCCGGGCGCTCGAAGAATCGCTCGTCGCCGTCGACGAGTCAGCGGATCAGGGTCCCGACGATCCCAGCACACCCCACGACGCCGACCCGGACGCTCACCGCGACGACGAGGGATAAGCGGCGTCGGCAGTTTGTGACGGTCGCGCTCGAGCTTCCCGGGTGAGCAAGTCGACGATCAGGGTCGTTCCATCCTGCAAGTCGTCGACCACCGCGTCGCGTCGTCGTTTCCACCGGGCCGGCGTTTTCGGATCCGCACTCAGCTCGTCGGCGAGCGCAAGCGCGACCGATTCGTCCGCCGTCGAGCGGAGGAGATCGTACTCGGTCTCGAGGACGACGAAGTTACTCATGTCCGCGTCGAAGTCGGTCGCGAACGACTGAATTCGCACCGCCGGCGTCCCGAGGAGGGCGGCTTCGGTCGCCATCGTCGCCGAATCGCCGGCGTAACAGTCGGCGTAGTAGAGCAAATCGTGGACGGCCGTCGGCGGGATCGGCTGTCGATACGGTTCCAGATCCGGAGGTAGGGGGTCCGAACTGGAGATGTAGACGGTCCCGCGATCGTCGAAGCGTGAGACGAGCTCTCGCTTTCCGGCCGGTGAGAGTCCCCCTTGGCCGACGTCGTGAAACGCGTCCCACGTCCGGAACCGGCAAAAAAAGTACCGATCGGACGGGTCGACGCCCGCCGCACGGAGGCGGTCCGGATCGGGTTCGAACCGGTTCGGATGGAGATACGCGAGTTCCTGAAACCCCCGGTATCTAACGTGCCCCTCTCCGAAGTCGTCCTCGAACGACGCCGGCGTGGCGATCACGTCCGCGAACGAGGCCATCAGTCGATGTGACCAGACGCCCTCGTTATCGACGAACACCACACTACGAGCGTCGACCAGGGGCGCCACGTGCGAGACGGCGACGCCACCGATCGAGGTCATCACGTCCGGGTCGATCCGACGCGCCCGGGTGAGCAGCCGCCACTCGTAGATCGCCTGCACCCGTGCGAGCGACGCGAGAGAGCGCTGGGGCCCTGCGAGGACTTCGTGTTCGATACCGTAGGCCTCCAACAGCGGGACGGCGAGATCGTTCTCGCGGGCGTACACGAAGACGTCGTGACCCTGCTCGTCGAGTTCCTTGACGGCGTGTCGGTAGAAGTGGACGTGCGCCGGATGCTGGATCGTCACGACGATCTTCATTCTTCGACCACCACCGACCCCTCGTTCGCGTCGTGGTCGAACGCCATCGCGAGACAGAGGGCGATGGCCGAACACAGCGTCCACACCCCTGCGAGCCACCACCGGATCGAACGCGTCTCGTGACTGGTTTCGGGATCCGCAGCCGTGTGTCCGTCGTCACCGTCTTTCGTCGGCGATCCTGAATTGGAGGCTCGGTCCGACGGACTGGTGGATCGCCTGTCGAAACGGTTCGAAACGAGTGTCCCGATCCCAACGGCGAGGCCACCGATCCCCAGCGCGTAGAGGGCGACGAGCGGGTGGAAGTCCTGCATGACGTACCGTATCCCGAGTCTGTGTAGGAACCGGCGCCAGAGCAACCACGACAATCGCGGGACGAACGTCCGGTAACTAATGTGGCTGCGTTCGTCGCCGTAGACGGCCGGCATCGCCACGTCGGCGATCGCGAATCCCTCGGCGTTCAGCACGACGAGCAAGTCGTTCGCGAAGCCGTACTCCGTGTACAGCGAGTCGAGGTCGATCGCCTCCAGAGCCTCACCGGCAATCGCGGTATAACCGTTCTGTGGATCGACCATTCCCCAGTAGCCGCTCGCGATTTTGGTCAACAGCGAGAGTAAGACGTTCCCGCCGAATCGAAACGTCGACATCGAATCGTACTGTGCCCGCCCGCGCAGTCGATTCCCCTTCGCGTACGCCGCCCGTCCCTCGACGATAGGATCTATGAGTCGTGGGAGCTGATCGGGGTCCATCTGTCCATCGCCGGCCATCACGGCGGTGGCGTCGATGCCCTCCCTCCGTGCACACCGATACCCGGTCGTGATCGCCGCCCCGACGCCGCGATTTTCCTCGTGACGGATCGGTACGATCGTCGGCCCTGCAGTCGGTCGCTGGGTCGAAACGTCAGACTCCGAACCTCGTGACCGGCCTGTCACATCTCTGCTGACGTTCCTCGAACCAGAAGCAGCGGAGGGTGCAACGCCAGTTCGATCCCCGCCGTCTGACCGGGGCGATGGTGTCGGTGACGTCGCGTGATCGTCTTCGCTCGTATCGACCCGGTCCGACACGAGTTCAGTTGCGTCGTCGATCGGGTCACACGTTGCGAATCGGCAGATTTCCGCCCACGTCCCGTCGGTCGAACAGTCGTCGACCGCGTAGACCCGGTCGACGTACTCCGGCATCGACATCAGTACGTCGCCGACGAACCCTGCCTCGTTGTACGCCGGAACCACGACGGCGACACTGTGGTCGCGATACATCTCAGACCCTCGCGTCCACACCGGTCGGTCGTTCGGGTTCGGCCGCCCCACGTCCGGTCTCGTTCATCCAATTGCGGCTTCCGTGGTGGCGCCAATTGTTATTCGTCGCATTTACGCCGCTATGGGCGACGTATCCTCGTAACCGTTCAGTAACACTACGCCGGAATTGAGTGACATCGATCGGCACTCTAGAATATCTCGGCCTGGCGTGTTACTACCATAAAATCGGCTCTTCGGACGAGCGTATCCCCGCTCGGACCACCCGATGCAGCACGCAGAAACGGGATTCTCGGTGTACGGGTGTCGTTACGAACTGTTCGACGTCGATACTCCACTAAGCGGTCGAGAAATTCGGCGGGTCGATTCTTACACGAACCCGAGCGCGAGTAGCAGCGTCGTCGCCAGCAGGACGAGAATTACGGCGGCCCCAATTCCGGCCCGTCGAGCGAACGCCGTCGTGAGACCCCGTTCGACGAGGGTGGGCTGATCTCGGTGCCCATGGTCGGTCTCGGTGGACGATCCACTCGTGGCAACCGAACCCAGTGAAATCGTCCCCAGCGCAGCACTCGTCGACGCTCGGTCAAGCGTCCCGATAGCTCGGTTGACCGCCCGGAGCGAGCCACGACCGAGCCCGACCGAGAGCGGGTTGTACGCGAGGTCGATGTCCGGGATGCGACCGACACGGCTGAGCGGCCCCTTCACCAGTACGAACCCGAAGAGGCCCGTCGCCGCCAGGACGAAGGATTCCAGGACCTGGAAGCTATCGAAGACGTGATAGTGAGCTGCTGCGCTCGCACGCGGCAAGATAGAGACGAGGGCGTCCGGATAGACGCCGTAGAAGACACACAGCGCCGCGACGGAGAGCATAGCGATCGACTGGCCGGCCGAGGCGCGTTCGACGTCGTGGGTCTGCTCCCCGTAGAAGAACACGTAGTAGCCGAGTTTGATGAACGACATGAACGTCCCGACGCCGCCGAGCAGGAGGAGATACCACAGCGCCTCGTACTCGGGATAGTGATGAGCCTCGTAGAGCACCATCCCCTTGCTCACGAAACCGTTGAAGCCGGGGAAGCCGGCGATCGAGAGCGCGGCGATCGTAAAGGCGAGGAACGTAATCGGCATCGCCCGCCGCATGCCGTGAATCTTGTCGAGACTCTCCGCACCGGTCCGGTAGATGACCACGCCGACGGTCATGAACAGCAGCGCCTTGTAGAGGATGTGGTTGAAGACGTGCCCGAAGGCGCCGGCGGTCGCGAGCGCGGATCCGATCCCGACGCCGGCGACCATGTAGCCGACCTGCGACTGGATGTGATAGGAGAGGAGTCGGCGCATATCGCTCTGCAGGAGTGCGAACGTGGCGCCGAAGACGGCCATCGCCCCGCCCATGTAGGCGATGGCGAGGTTCCCCTCGGGAAACGCCCGAAAGAGCGCATAGACGCCGGTCTTGGTCGTGTAGACACAGAGGAAGACGCTCGCGGCGATGTGCGGGCGCGGGTAGGTGTCGGGAAGCCACGCGTGGAAACCGACGAACGCGACGTTGATCCCGATGCCGAGGGCAGCCAGCACCTGTGGGATGCCGGTCGCGATACCGTCACCGGTCATGACGAACGTTCCAACGCCGGGGCTCTGATAGTGCCAGATGACGGCGGCCATCAACAGGCTGCCACCGATGCCGTGCCAGACGGCGTACCGGAAGCCGGCCCTGACCGCGGCGCCGCCGTGGTGCCAGACGAGCAGCGTCGACGTAATGGCCATCACCTCCCAGAAGAACAACAGGAGGAGCCAGTCGCCGGCGAAGACCGCCCCCAGACTGGAGGCGACGTACGCCAACGCATACGCCGTCTGGGTCGGCGGGGCGTCGGTCGACCAGGAGTAGAGCACGGCGACGAAGCCGATGAAGGCAAAGATCAGGCCCATCAATCGGCTGAACGGATCGACGGAGACGAACACGACGTCGAACCCGGCGAATCCGAACGTTCCGCTGCCGAAGAGGGTGCCCGAAAGCTCGTAGTCGGCGGGGACGAGTGCGGCGTACGCGAGTGCGCCCGCGGTCACGACGAGCCCTGCGGGGTGGATCAGTCTCGGTCGCACCACGTAGGCGAGCAGTGCGAACAGGACGAGCAATACTGGCGGAACGACGTACGGTTCGAGTGCCATCAGTGCGTCACCTCCGTCGCAACGTCGACGATGTGTTCGATGAGCTCCAGGAAGACCACGTGGCCCGGAACGAGCCCGAGGACGACCGCACCGACGGCCGCGAGCACGATCGGCCCGAGCATGAACCAGGTGCTCTCGGTGCGCCAGCTCCGGCGCTCCCAGCCCGAATCCGCCGTATGGCCCCCACCGTGGGACGACACGTGGTCATCGGTCACGTCGGTGTCGGTGACCGATTCCTCGTGGTCCCCGTCGCCGTCGGATCGAACCGAATCGGGCCCGTCAGCATCAGCGTCGACAGCGGCCCCGGTGGGTTCTGCCGTGGTGGCCAGGTGTCGACCTCCATTGGTCCGTGGCGAGTTTGCTTCGACGCCCGTATCGGAACTCGCGAGTCCACCGGGCGGGAACTCGAGGAGCGGTTTTGGGTCCGGGTGGTGTTCGTCTTCGAAGAACGCCTGGTAGACGATCGGCCAGTAGTAGGCAACGTTGAGCACGCCCGAGACGAGCAGGACGACGGCGAAGATCGCCAGGTCGAGCTCGACTGCACCGACGAGCAGGTACCACTTACTCACGAACCCGGCGAGCAAGGGCATTCCCGCCATCCCGGCCGCCGCGACCGCGAACGCCGACATCGTCAACGGCATCCGCTTACCGATACCGGCCATGTCACTGATGTCGTCGGTGTGTGTCTCGACGTGGATCGCTCCGGCACAGAAGAACAGGGTGATCTTCATGAACGCGTGGGCGGGGATGTGCAACAGCGCCCCCACGAGTGCGGCCGGGCTCGCGAGCCCGAGCCCGAGGACGATGTACGACAGCTGTGACACGGTCGAGTAGGCGAGCCGACGCTTCAGGTTGTCCTGTTTCAACGCGATGATACTGGCCGTGACGAGTGTGATGGCAGCGACCGTGGCGAGCGCGATTCCGACGCCGAGGTCCTGGACAGCGCCGGGGCCGTAGACTTCCAGAACGACCCGGGCGATCCCGAACACCCCGCTCTTGACGACCGCGACCGCGTGCAACAGCGCCGAGACGGGCGTCGGTGCGACCATCGCGTCCGGCAGCCACGAGTGAAACGGCATCAGCGCGGCCTTGACGCCGAACCCGCCCACGAGCAGGGCGAACGCGGCACGTGCCATCATCGGATCTTCGGTGAGGGCAGCGATGCCGCCGGCCTGGAACGTCGTCGTTCCCGTCATGGCGTACACCATCACGGTGCCGGCCAGTACGGCCACGCCGCCACCAAGTGTGTAGAGCAGGTACTTCCGGCCGGCCCAGATCGCCTCCTCGGACTCGTCGTGGGCCACGAGCGGGTACGTCGCGATCGAGAGCACTTCGTAGAAGACGAACAGCGTGACGAGGTTCGCCCCGAACGCGACGCCCATCGCCGACGCGATACTCGCCGCGAACGCCGCGAAGAATCGCGTCTGATCGTGCTCGTCGAGCCCCCGCATGTAGCCGATCGAGTAGAAACTCGTCGCGATCCAGAGGAAGGATGCGAGCAAGGCGAACAGGACGCCCAGGCGGTCCGCCTGGAGCGTGAACCCGATCGGGTCACCGAGTCCCGTCGAGAGGAAGGTCCCGAGATCGGTCTCGTAGACCGCACCATCGAGCACGTCGGGGACCATACTGGCCACCGTCGCGAACGTGGCGAAGGCAGCGGTCAGCGTGACGCCCTCGCGAACGTTCGGTCGGCGGCCGAGCGCGAGGATCAACGGAATCGCGATCGCCGGGATCGCCACCGCGAGCAGCGGCAGAATCGAGTCGACCGGCATTAGACGAGCACCTCCACGGTGGCGGCGAGCGCCCCCTCGATCGTGCTACCGAGCACGCCAAGGGCGAGCGTCGCGAGCGCCGCGACGATCACGACCGCGAGCAGTGGCCGGGAGATTCGCCCGGCCGCCGCGGTATCCGTCCGCGACACGTCATTCGAAGGCCCATCGTTCGAAGGCTCGTCGACAGTGTGGTCCCCGTCGGTCGCCGATTCATCGGTTGGGTCCCCGCCGTCGGTCGATAGGTCGGCTGCAGGCGGCGAAACTGGTGAGCTGTCGGGCGGATCGGCGAAGTACATCCGTTCGAGCAGGCGCATCACGTACCCCAGCGTGAGCACGGTACTGGCGACGATAATCGCCAGCAGTGCCCACGCTCCGGCCTCGAACGCGCCGATGGCGATGTAGAACTTACCGACGAATCCGACCGTGGGCGGCATGCCGACGAGCGCCAGTGCGAGGACGGCGACGGCCGCACTGGCGTACGGCGCTCGCTCGGCGAGACCGTCGTACTCTGAAACGGTCCGAACGCCGTAGGCCGTGGCGAACGCGGCGACGCCGAGGAACAGACCTACCTTGATGATCGCGTGTCCAAGCAGGTGGATCACGGTTCCCGTGAGCGCCGTCCCGTTCAGCAGGTAGATCCCGAGGACGACGAGGCCAAACTGGGCGACGGAAGAGTACGCGAGCATCCGTTTGACCTCGCGTTGCATCACGGCGAGGACACTCCCGGCGACGACGCTCGCCCCGGCCAGGGCAAGCAGGAGGGTGTGGATCAACGAGTTCGCCTCGAAAAAGGCCGGCGTGAACACACCGAGCGAGATCCGGACGAGCGCGTAGGCGGCCGTCGTCGAGACGAGCGCGGCGACGAGCGCCGTGACCCGGTCGGGCGCCTCCGTGTAGGCGTCGGGCTGCCAGGTGTGCACCGGAAATAGCGCGATCTTGATCACGAGGCCGGCCGCGATCAGCGCGAAGGCCGTCTGCACCAGTGGCTCTTGATGCCCGATCTCCGCGAACGCCCCCTCGAGCTGGACCATATTGAGGTAGCCCGTCGCAACGAAGGCGTAGCCGACCCCGAGCAAGTACAGCGAAGCCCCGACCGTCCCGACGAGGAGGTACTTGAGTGACGCCAGCGCGGATCGGCCGGACCCGTCGCTGGCGATCAGCGCGTACGTGGCCAGCCCGCTGATCTCGAGGAAGACGTAGAGGTTGAACAGGTCGTTGGTCACCACCATGCCGGACAGCCCGGCCATCAACAGCACGTACAGGGCGTAGAAGCTGTCCTGCCGGCGACGGTCGAAGCTAGCGACGAGCACGCCAAGACTGACGAGGGCGATCAAGCCGAGGACGACGGCCGAGATGCCGTCGACGAAGAGTTCGATACCACCCTCCGCGGCCGGGAAACCGGCGATCTCCGTCCGGATCGGGCGGCCGTCCTGGCCGAGCGTTTCCCCGGCGAGGACGAACGCGATCGCCGTGTTCGCGAGCGTGGCAACCAGTGCGAGTACCCGTCCTGCACCACCGACGAAACGCCCGACTGCAAGCAGGAAGGCCGCGGTGACGAGCGGGACGACCACGAGCAAGATCGGGAGGAGTGTGAGGTCACTCATCTTCTAACACCTCCACGACGACGTCTTCACGAATCGAGCCGTATTCTTCGTGAATGCGGACGACGAGCGCGAGTGCGAGTGCTGTCAGGCTCACCCCCACCACGATGGCGGTGAGGATGAGCACGTGTGGAAGCGGGTTGACGTACGCCGATTCCGACCCCTTTCCGACCGCCGGGAGGCCCCCATCGCGGACGGAGATCGTGATGAAGAACAGGAAGATACCCGTCTGGAAGACGTTGAGACCGATCACTTTCTTCACCAGATTCTCGTCGTCGATGATCATGTACAGGCCGATCCCGAGCAGTACCGCGAAGACGACGTAGTTGTAGTGGGTCGTGAGTAGCTCCATCATCGTCGATCATCTCCCTCGTCAGCCGGTGACGGGCGATCCGATCCGTCGTCGACTGGTGTCGAGCGACCCGAGTCCGTCGCGGACGAGTCGGCGTCGGTCGGCGTATCGGTTCGATCCACGGGTTCGTCGGACACCTCGTGCCCGGTCTGGTCCGCTGTTTCGTCACCGGATTGATCCGCTGATTCGGTGCCGGGCTGTGCCGCTTCGCCACGACTGCGGCTGGGGACCCGCTGTGCTGACGGCTTCGCGTACGGAGAGCCACCCGGTGGCATCGCACCGCGGGCCAGCTGGAAGAACAGCACGATGACGACGCCGGCGACGGTCATCGCGATTCCGACCTCGACGAGTTCGATGCCGTACTTCCAGGGGTTGGGAATCACCGGATAGGAGCCGAGTTCCAGGAAGTCACCCCCCGTTCCGAGGAGAATGGGCCCGAGTGCCAGCGCGGCGAAGACGGCGATCCCGCCGCTCGTAATCCCGACGAGCACGCGTTTGTCGAGCCACTCCCACGTGGGATCGATCCCATACGCGAACGAGAGCATGACGATCACGGAGGCGACGATGACGCCACCCTGGAAGCCACCGCCAGGAGAACTGGCGCCGTGAAGCGTGATGAACAGCCCGTAGGTCAGGACGAACGGCGCGACGAGTCTGACCGTCGCCATGATGATCGGACTCTCGACGTAGGTGCGGCCGTCGCTCATGCGTCCACCTCCCGTCTGAGGACGGTGAGCACGGCGACGCCGGCGGTAAAGACGACCGTTGCCTCGCCGAGCGTGTCGAAGCCACGATAGGCGACGAGGATCGCCGTCACGACGTTCTCGACGTGGGTCTGTTCGTAGGCCATGGTGACGTAGTGGTTGTATATCTCGCCAAAGACGGGATTCCCCACCGTTTGGCCCATATCGGGGAGTGCGGGAACCGTGGCGAGGATCGCGAGCACGAATAGGCCACAGAGGGCGGCAACTCCCCAGTTGATCTCGACCGGTCTGAGTTCGATCCCGGTCAGTCGGGTCGTCCGTGCGATCGAGACGAGCAACAGCACCGTCATGATGCCGGCACCGACCGCGGCTTCCGTCAAGCCGACGTCGGGAGCGCGAAGGACGATCCAGAGGACGGCCATTCCGAGGCTGTACGCACCGAAGACGATGATCGCCGCGAGCACGTCTCGAAGGATGGCCGTCATCAGCGCCGAGAGGACGATGAAGACGAGCAAGCCAGCCTCGAGGAGCGTTATCATCGATCGTCACCCCGCGTCCATGGTTCGATTCCTTGCTCGTGGGCCGCACGGGCGATGGCGTGGGCGGCGGTGGGCGACGTGATCAGCATGAACACGACCAGCATGACAACCTTGATCGTGGCTACGTCGGCACCGAACGCGAGTGCGACCGCCGAAAGCGACAGGATCGAACCCAGTGTATCGCTCTTCGAAGCCGCGTGTGCCCGGGTGTAGAGGTCCGGTAGTCGGTAGAGCCCGACCGCCGAGACGAACGCGAAGAAGAGGCCACCAACGACCAGGACCGCGATGACCCCCTGAATCACCATCAGAGGACACCTCCCTGTTCGACCGTAAACTTCGAAATCGCGATACTCATGAGGAAGTTCAACAGTGCGTAGACGAGTGCGACGTCGAGAAACGCAGGGAGCTCCATCGCTGCGGCCAGTAAGGCGATGACGACCACGACGTTCGAGCCGACGACGTTGAGCGCGATGACGCGATCTTGCATCGTCGGCCCGACGAGTATCCGCCCGAGGAGGACGATCGAGATCGTGACGAACCCGAGCGCACCGGCGAACAGGATCGTCGAGACGGGCCCCTCGATCACGAGGACTCACCCTCCGATTCGGCGCGGTCACGGGGCGACGGATACGGGAGCGCACTCCGCCCGTAGAAGACGAAACGGACTGCTCGTTCCAGGCCCCCATCCAACAGATCCTCGCGCGCACCCGCCGTCAGCGAGTGGACGACGAACGCCCGATCCTCGACGTCGACCGTCAGCGTCCCCGGCGTGAGAGTGATGCTGTTTGCCAGTGTCGCCATCGGGAGGCCGCCCCAGACGCCCGGTTCGAATCGCTCAACGGAGGGATCGATCGGCAGCGACGGATGCAAGACCACGTACGCGATCTGAAAGTTGGCGACTAGTATCTTGTAGCCGAGATACGGCACGTAGACCAGCCACCTGAACACGCTCGAGACCATTCGTGTCGGCCGCGGCGTGCGTTCGAACGTAACCCGCGACAGCACTCCGGCGACGAGGAGCGCAGCAATCGTCCCGGTCACCAGATCGAACGTGACGTCGGCGAACCCACCGACGAGCAGGTAGAAGCCGAGTGAGATACCGAACACGGACAGAAACTGGGCGAGACCGCCTCGAGTGACGATGGATGCCGGTCGAGTCTGACGGTCGACCGGCGCGATGTCGACGTCGAGAGTGGTCTGGTCGGCGAGTCGGTCGGCGATCGAGCCAGTCATCGGCCGGGTTCCCGGCGTCGCGTGGGATGGGTCGACGATGACGGAATCGATGCCGTGCTCGGTCGCGTAGGACTGGACCACGTCGGCGTACTCGTAGGGATCGAACGGGTACCGATAACGATAGATTCGCTCGGTTTCCACGTCGACCGCCCCTTCGGGATCGGTCAACGTCGTCGCCCGTTCGGCGACGTCGGTCGCCGTCTCGAGGAGGGCATCGAAATCCGGCGTCTCGGTCTGTGGGACGTCCTCGACGACCGGCGTTCCGATGGTGAGCGTGAGCCGACTGTCGGTCTCGGCCGCCAGTTCGCGGACCTTTCGCGCGGCGTACTCCACAGTCTCCTCGACTGTTGACGAGTCCGTGACGAGGACGAGGGCGGAACCCGCAGTCGTCTCACCGCCGGCTTCGTCGGTCATTTTCCGGAGGTTGCTATCGTACGGCCTTCAATGTTCCCGTTTGGCACGACGCAGGGAAGATACTTCCAATGATCAACCACAGGCGACACATATTTACCACAATACGACAACAATGTGTTGGAAAGCACTACGATCGTTGTGCCAGGTTGGAATTCATCAGTGACTCGACTCAGATCGGCGGCTGGCATGGTCCCATCGTTCGGTTTTCGAACGCAGCGACAGCCGTCCGGCACACGAGAGGAGAGTGGGGAGCACGTCGTGGGACCCGCTGGCCGGACCCGAGTCACTTACGTAGGTCCCCGGGCCACACGAGGACGATGAATCCGTACTCGCTGCTCCGGCCGCTGTTTTTCAAGCTTCCTGCGGAGACGGCTCACGAGTACGTGACTGGTGGATTGCGAGCGATCCAGTCGTTCGGGCCCGCCCGACGCACACTCCGGTCGCGGTACACGTACGAACACCCCGCACTGGCGGTGGAGTGTTTCGATACGACGTTCGCGAACCCGGTCGGTATCGCTGCCGGGTTCGACAAGAACGCGCGGGTGTTTCCCGCCCTCTCCGATCTCGGCTTTGGGTTCGTCGAGATCGGCACCGTCACACCGGCCTCCCAGACTGGCAACCCACGGCCACGACTCTTCAGACTCCCCGGCGACCGGGCGCTCATCAACCGGATGGGGTTCAACGGAGACGGCGCCGACGCCGTTCACTCCCGTCTCGCAGCGAACGCAGATACGGGCGGTCCACTGGGCATCAACGTTGGCAAGATGAACGATTCCGGCGCTGAGACGGCCATCGACGACTACCGCCGGGTCTTCGAGCGTCTATACCCCTTCGGTGACTACTTCGTGGTCAACGTCTCCTGTCCCAACACACCCGACGAGTTCGACGAGGCCGACCCCGACCACCTCCGACGAATCTTCGAGACGTTGCAAGCGGCGAACGAGGACGACGTTCCGCTCCTCGTCAAAATCGGCCCGGAGTCACCGCGAGAATCGTTGTACGAACTCGTCGACATCGTCGAAGCCTACGACCTAGACGGGATCGTCGCGACGAACACGACGACGAGTCGAGACGGCGTCACCGACCCACCCGACGAACGCGGCGGTTTGAGTGGCAAGCCACTCGAAGCACGCTCCACGGCGGTCATCGAGACGCTCGCCGGCTACACCGAACTCCCGATCGTCGGCGTCGGTGGCGTCGACTCGGCTGAGAGTGCCTACGCGAAGATCCGCGCCGGGGCATCGCTCGTTCAGCTCTACACCGGTTTCGTCTACAACTGTCTCTTATACACATCTCTGATGGCGCGAGG
>NZ_AOIQ01000002.1 GCF_000337515.1 Halovivax asiaticus JCM 14624 | reverse complement strand
GGTGGGTGCCGATATCGAATAGACTTCGAGATGGCTTCAAGAACGGTCACTCGATAGCGGAGGCAGTTACTCGGTCTCGTCGACGTCGACGCGCGTTCCGTAGCCCGGCTCACCGGTCACCGTTCCGTCCTCGTAGACGACCTCACCCCGAACGATCGTCGCCGTTGCTCTACCGACGAAGGATTCCCCCTCGAACGGCGTGACGGTGTTCTTCGAGTGAAGTTCCGCTCGATCGGTGAGCGTCCACTCGTGATCAGGATCGACGATCGTAAGGTCGGCGTCCGTCCCAACACGGAGCGAGCCCTTCTGCGGGTACATTCCCCAGACCTGTGCCGGACGGGTCGAGTGCCGGTAGGCCCACTCGGTCAGTGAGAGGCGCCCGTCGTCGACAAACGAGAGCATCACTGGGACCTCAGTTTCCAGCCCGACGAACCCGGAAATGGCGTCCCACGTATTGCCGAATGGGTCGTCGACGAGCTTCTCCTCGTCAGTGTGGGGTGCGTGATCGGTCGCGACACAATCGATCACACCGGCGTCGAACGCCCGCCACAGTCGATCTCGCTGCTCGGCGTCGCGTATTGGCGGCTGAATCCTGGCGACGTTGCCCTGTTCTCGAAGAACGTCCTCGGTGAACCAGAGGTAGTGTGGCGTGGTCTCGGCAGTGACGTCGACCCCGCGTTCCCGGCCGCGAGCGACGGCTTCGGCACCCGAGCCGGAGGAGACGTGGAACATGTGAATAGACGCGCCAGTCTCCTCGGCGAATGTGATCATCCGTTCGATCGCTTCCCGCTCGGCGATGACGGGGCGAGAGCGAGCGTGGTGGATCGGGTCGTTCTTGCCCGCCTCTCGATAGGCCGCCTCGTAGTGGTCGATTATCTCCCCGTTTTCCTCGTGAAATCCGAGGCGTTTGCCGGTCGATCGGATCCGCTCCATCGCCGCCAGAATCTCGCCGTCCGTCGGGGCGGGAACGTCACCGACCGTCGATCCGAGAAAGATCTTGAACCCGATCGCACCCGCTTCGTCGAGCCCTGAAATTTGGTCGAGGTTCTCGGACGTGACGACGGCATAACTCTGGAAGTCGACGTGGGCGCCCTGCTCACCCGTCTCGAACTTGCGTTCGAGGTGGGCGGGGCGGTCGATTATCGGTTCCGTGTTCGGCATCCCAACAACCGTCGTGACGCCACCGGCTGCTGCCGCCCGGGTCGCCGATTCCCAGTCCTCCTTGTACTCGAGCCCCGGTTCGCGGTTGTGGATGTGACAGTCGACGACGCCGGGAGCGATCACGTCTCCATCGACGTCGAGCGTCCGATCCCCCGCCGGGAGCTGGGCCGTTCGACCGGTGGCGACGATAATGCCGTCGTCGATGGCGACGCCCGCATCGGCGACGAGACCGTCGGACGTGAGCAGTCGTCCGTTCTTGACGACGAGATCCACAGACATGGCTGTCGCTTCCCGCCGATCCACAAAGTACCTTCTGAAGCTTGGACCTCGCCCGCTGACAGCGCGAGTGTCACACTGTCCGTTTCGGTAGCGACTGCCACAACTCAACGCCCCGCTCACACAGTTCGGCCCAGTGTCCCGTTGGGTGAAGTATCTCGTTCTTGCCTGAACTGTATTAGACACCGACGTATCGCGAGATTTCGTTACGGCGTACGGCGTCGAAACCAGTATCGTGTACGTGATCGATAACTAACGATGGTGGTGGCGTCGTCGGTCACATGACAGAATCACTCGTCGCCATCGATTCACTCATCGTTTTCGCCGTCAGCCTGTTGATCGGTGCGCTCGGGATTTACCTGGGCGCGAAAGTCGTCGTCGACGTCGAGGACTACACCTACGCGATCGTCACTGCGTTGATCGGCGCAATCATCTGGGGCGTCGTTGGCCTGTTCCTCGGCTGGATTCCCCTCCTCGGGCCAGCCCTGGTCCTCCTGTCGTACCTGGCCGTGGTCAACTGGCGGTATCCCGGTGGCTGGATACAGGCAGCTGCGATCACGCTGCTGGCCTGGGTTTCCGTCCTCGTCGTACTCTACGTACTCGCCGTCATCGGCGTGACCGGTTTCGACGCCGTGGGCGTCCCAGGCACGTAACGACGATGGACGTGGACGACGCCGGACACCGAACGTGGACCCCCACACGATCCGAGGCCATGGATAGTTGCGTGCTCGTCGAGAGGACCACGGCCACCGGCGGTGTCGCGGCCATCGCTCGCCCGGCCGGTCCGAAACGAAGACGATCGAATATCACACGACTCGCTGAACAAAGGCTTAGTGACCTGCTGGCGACTGACTATCCAGCCGCCCCCTCGGCACGTCGCTAGCCATGTTCGCTGAAAACGCACCCCTGAGTACGCGGCCGTTCACCGCCCGCCCCGATGGCCTACTCGACCTCGCCGACGTTGCCTGGGTCCGGGCGAACGCGCCGATCGACGACGTACCCGTCGTGGGCCCGCTCACTGTCGATCGCGTCGTCGTACTCATCGGGCTCGCACTTGGCGTGGTAGGGCTCGCCCTGCTCGGTTCCATCGTCCGGACGCGCCTCACAGCATCCGACAGCGACCAGCAGTCACCACCAGCGCCCGAGCCGCCGCTCACGGACCACGAATACGTCCTCAAACTACTCGCGGAAAACGGCGGTCGGATCAAGCAGGCCGAAATTGTCGAATCGGTCGACTGGTCGAAGGCAAAGGTCAGCCGCGTCGTGGCGGATCTCGAAGCGGAACGTGAGATAACCAAGCTCCGGCTCGGCCGCGAAAACCTGATCTGTCGACCAGGGTCAGAACCCGCCGCCTCGCGCACGAAAGACGAGTAATCGTCGCCTCACCGCCCACGGAACCGGAAATCGGCGAGTGAACCGTCCGCCGCGACGGCGACGCCACCACCCACGGCCACGAGCGCCAGCGCGAACGATGCCAGGGAGATCGGGGGAACGCGCGTAACGAGCGGTGCCCCGAGTACGCTCAACGTGACCAGCGCGAGCCCACCCAGCGAGAGTGCGATCGTCGCGTGTAACGCCGTCGTTTCGAGCGCGTTCGATTCGTCGATGTGCGTCCGAACGCGATCGAAGTGCGGGCCCGGCTGGATCGTCTTTGCGTCCGTGTCGTAGACGACGATTCCGTCAGCTTCGAGTTGTGGGAGGTGGGTTTGCTGTAACGAGACGTAAACACTCTTGTAGAGATTGTTCGGAACGGAGTCGTCGGTTGCCGCTTCGCGGGCCGCGACGGTCTGCGCGATATCGGAGACGGCTATCCGGCCCTCCTCAGTGGCAAGTACGGAGAGGATCTCGCGTCGACGATCGTTCCCCAGGATGTGAAAGATGTCACTCTCGGCGAGGGCACCGTCCGGGTCAGCGTGCGTCGACATGTTCGATCCTCCCGACATCGTCTATCGTCACCGTCCCTTCGGCGGCGGTCATTGATATGGACACCTACGGGAAACGGTCCCTTTAACGTAGTGAAATGTGTTTACCCCATTATATAATTCGATGAAAATGGGTTCGAAGGCGCTATATTCGGATCTGGCGGAGCGACAAAAGGCCAGTTGCCACCGGTCTCCAGATCGGGAATCAAACCAGCCAGGCAGGGGCGACCACTCGGACCCGGCCTTCGCGGTTACGAAGCTAGTTTGCTCAGTTGCCAGAAACGACCGTCATCAGTGTGAGATACGGTGGATGGCCACCTCCGAGCGGAGTTAGCGACGTTCGCTTCCCGGGAGGTGGTGACCGGATTGCATCTCGCGGTAGGTGGTACAGTCCGGGCACCCGTGAACGACGTCACCATTGTCGCCGAACACCCGGGCAAACTGTTGGGTGACGTGCGTTCCGCACTTTCGACAGCGCGTTCCCGTTCCCGACGATTCCATCGGCGTCCAGTCTTGTTCCATTGAGTCCATGATGATCACCGTGAGACGGCGGCGAGGCCCCGTCTGGCCCATTCGAAACGAGCGCCCGACCCCGATGGGTGCTCGTTCCGACGGTATCCACACTCAGGAGACGGGACCCGATTAAAGTCGCCAGTCCGTTCACCCGATAATTCGCTCATCTGGGCCGGTAAACCAACCATTTACCCATCAAGTCGGCCGAAATCGACGCACATCGAGCGTGAAAGTTGGTTGCAACCGTTCGCAACGTGAGACAGTTTGGCCGACTTTATCGGCGTTCTACACTGATCGTTTCACCCGCCCCTCGCGTAAGCCATTGTTGCTCTCCGCGTTCGTGGTGATACCCGACGATACGCGGGCGTAACGTGAGATTACTGGAACGAACGTTGATATTTATCGGTGTAACGTCGTCAGTTATCAAATACATCGATCCCGACAGTGACTCGTAGATGGTCCGTCACCGACGCGACCCGTTCGGCAACCGTTCGGTCACGCCCCTTTCGGCGTCGAAACGACCCCGTTCCACACGAAGTGTCCGCTAACCATGTCGAGCGAAACGACTCGCCACAGCCACCAGACCGAGACCGACCACGCCACGCACGATGCCGAAGCACAGCTCGAAGTGCTCGGTAATCAGTGCTCACGAACGATCCTCCTCGCCGTCCAGGACGGGCCGAAGACGGCAAAGGAGTTGACAGACCGAACCGATTGTTCCTCAGCGACCGTCTACCGACGGATCAACGACCTGCTAGAGAACGATCTGGTCGAGGAGTGCATTCGCTTCGAACGTGGCGGCTCACATACGACGGCGTACCGTGCGCTGGTCGAAGGGCTCGATATTCGCTTCGACCCCGATGGCATTCGGATGGAACACGTCGACGCGGAGTGACGGGCTCCCTGTACGCGGACGTGACGTCCCTTTTCCCGGTGCTCACGTCGTAGGGCAGAACCAGTTGAGAGGGCGTTTCGAATTCTCCCCCCTGGCCACTCAGCGTACGACGTGCAAGAGTCGCTTCCAGCAGAGAGGGGTATCCCAGCCATAACAAACCACGGACGAGGCGTTGGGACGGACAGACAATGGTCCGAAGGGTTCGTACACGCCGGCAGTGGGTGGCGAAGAAACCGGGTCATCACGGCCGCCGTGAGTGGGTCCAGTGAGTTCGCATACCGAAACGCCCGGGAGCGGAGTGAGTCTCGGTCGTCGGTATCCGATCGACCTGCTCGCCTGTACGGGACTCGTGATCTGTTGCTGGTACGCCGTGACGACCCTCCCGGCCGGAAGTCGACTCAGAATGATCGTCTCGCTTCCATTGCTCACCGTCCTGCCCGGGTACGCGCTCGGGGCCGTACTCTTTCCGGCCGCTGCGAGGCAAGTCGGTGAAACGGGCACTGGTCGCGGTCGATCCCGTGGGATCACCACCGCCGAGCGACTCGGCCTCGCACTCGGGCTGTCAATCGTCGTGGTCGCGATCACGATACTCGGGCTCGGGATCCGGCCGGGCCCCATCACCACCGTGCCGACGACCACCGCGATCGCCACGATCACTGCTGTGAGTGCGATCGTCGGAATGTGGCGTCGGTTCAGGGTTCCAGTCTCGAAGCGGTTCACCCTCAGACCCGACTACTGGACGGGACAACTGCTCGATAGTGGGGACAGCCGGTACGTGACTGCCTCCGTCCTCGTGCTCGTCGCCGCGGTCGCCCTCGCGGGCGGCGCACTGACGTACGCCATCGTCACACCGGTCGCTGGTGGCTCGTACACCGAGATCGCACTCTACGGCGAAGACGAGAACGGCTCGGCCGAGATCGGGGCGGTTCCCGAGGCGGTCGAACCAGATAGTTCGATCCCGATCACCATCGAACTATCCAACGAACACCGCCAGGCACAGGAGTACACCGTCGTCGTCCAGGAACAGACGGTCACGACTGGGGAGCCGACGAATCGAACCGAGGTCTCGCGGTTGCAGTACGACGTCGGAGCAGGGGAGCGCGAACGACGCACTACGACGCTCGTCCCTGGGGTCGGACTCGACGAGACTGTCCGCGTGGTCGCGCTCCTGTACGAAACCGACGACGGGACCGTTCCGACTACCCCGTCAATGGAGAACGCTGACGACTACGTGTACTTCCACACGCACGTCACCGACGATCCGGACGGCGACGACACCATCGTCGTCGGCTGAGACGACTCGCCCACGTAGCGGGGTTGGGCCGGGCCGAGACGGTTCGTCGGGAGCTGTCCACTGGCTGGGCCATCCGTAGTGGCCTGTGTGGATCAGCCGGGCTGATTCTACGGGATTCTTCGACACCGTGATCAGTGATTCCTTGGCAGTACGGCTCGCTCACCGAAGCGGATCTCACTTACTCGTTCTCTCGAAGACGTTGGCTCCGTAGCGACTGGACACTCGATGGCATCCGTCCTGCACAACCGCACACCGACCACCGACGGACAGGCCGCAGCGTCCGTCGAGCGATCGTCGTAGGGAAGGGGATGGATCTATTACCAGCGGTGTCACGGTAACGGTTGCACCGGCCGTTACGGGGAATTCCCGGGGTTGTTTCCGGCGATACGCGGATCGATCAGCCTATCGGACAGCACACGGACGCGACGGGTCGAAGAATGTGATCGGCCAGATCGGGAGGAGATCGACGACTGGCAGCACAGCACGACCGTAGACGGTGTCCATCCACCCAGTCGAGCGTGAACAGATTCCGCCAACCGGTCCTGAGCGGGATTTCCACGTACTGCAATTGCGATCGGTCCTGAACCGAAGACGCCTCGACTTCGCACCCGGAGAATCCATCACTTCACTCAGCCCCTAGAGTCCACACGTCCCCCGCGGCGTGCGTACGGTCACAAACGCTGCCAACGACATTTTCAGAACCGTTCAGTCGGGCCGGGAGTCGTGCCCAACATGGTCCGTCTCGTTCCCGAATGGCGTCGGCTGTCCCGTATTCTTCAGCAACCGCCAAGGAAGTGAATCCTGGGTGAACACCAGCCGACGACGTGTGAGGAAAAAGGGCGCCGGCAAGGGACCGCCGATCGAGCCGTCGGGAGTCACCGTCCGGTCGACGACACAGCGACCGCGGAACGACGACGAACGAGTGCAACGGCGAGGAACAGGACGCAGGTAACCACGGCGACGAACGGGGCGATCGCGGCCGTCACGGGACCAACCGACAACAGAGCCAGGGAGAGGGCGGCTGCAGCGCCGACGGCCGCGAGCGCATATGGCCGTTGCCACGACGACCCGTCCGGTCGGCGTCCCAGATACGGCGTAAATACGCGCCCGTCGTGACGGAGCGTGATACGATGTGCGTCGGGATCCCAGTCGACGATGCCGTGGTCCTCGAGCATCGGCAAGTGCGTCTGATAGAGGGAGATGTAGACCCGCCGACGCTGTGCCCGATCGACGTCTGCCCGGGGGAGCCCGTTCTCCCAGGCAGCGACTTGCTCGACGAGCGGTGTGAGGTCACACGACCCGTTACACTCCGTGAGGTACCTGACAGCCATCCGCCGGCGAGCGTTACTGAACACGTCGAAGAGTTCCGCTTGCGTGAGTTCGTTCGTACTCATCCGTGACCTCCCTCGTCCGTCCCGGCAGCAGCCCTGACGGCGGGTATCGGATAGCTCACGACCGGTAATGGGGTAGAAACGGGCTTTACTATCTCCCGGCTACCCCGTCGAAAGCCGATTGTACCGTTCGGGACCCGTGACGGACCACGAATCCGAACGGTACAGCGTATGTGAGTGGCGATTACACCACAGTCGACGGGTTCAGCGCTCCTGCGTGGAGTAGACAGCGAGCCAGCGAGGCGGGGGAATTCGACCGATGGTCGTCCTGTAGATCGAGGCTACAGCGTGTGCAGGTTGGTGTTAACAAAGCCTCGATACCGGGTTCGTTCGGTCGATTGCAACCGAGTTGAGCAGTCGAGATACCCATGGAAGCACGATCACACCAGACTCGAGGGGACCAGACGTGACGCAACGTATCCACGGCAAAAACTGTCGCATACACGACGACGCATCGATCGGCGCCGGTGACGGCGAGCCACCGACGATCGGCGACGAGGCCACGATCAGGGCTGGGGCAATCGTCTACGACGACGTCTCGATCGGTGATCGGTTCGTCACCGGCCACCACGTTTTGATCAGGGAGGAGACGACGATCGGTGACGACGTCCTCGTTGGGACCCAGACCACGATCGACGGCCGGACGGAGATCGGCTCCGACGTGAGTATTCAATCGGCGGTCTACG
Organism: Halovivax asiaticus JCM 14624; assembly: GCF_000337515.1. Taxonomy (GTDB): domain Archaea; phylum Halobacteriota; class Halobacteria; order Halobacteriales; family Natrialbaceae; genus Halovivax; species Halovivax asiaticus. Next base: position 125,957 of record NZ_AOIQ01000002.1, on the reverse strand, counting down.
TGCCCACGGAGACGACGATTGGCTCGAACGTTTTCGTCGGTCCCGGGGCCGTGATGACCAACGACGAGTACCCCATCCGGCAGGACACCGACCTCGTCGGCCCGACGATCGGTGACGGCGCGTCGATCGGGGCGAACGCGACGATCCTCCCCGGTGTGTCGATCGGTGAGGGTGCGTTCGTCGCCGCGGGTTCGGTCGTGACCGAAGACGTCCCGCCCGAGACACTCGCAATCGGCACCCCAGCACGGACGGAACCGCTTCCTGAGCAGCTCGATCGGCCGAACCAGCTCGCCTGATCCATACATGGTCGACATTCCACTCGCAGATCCCGACATCGGGCCGGCAGCCGTCGATCGCGTCGAGACACTGCTCGCACGCGGGGAGCTGGCTGACGGTCCCGAAGTCCGACAGTTCGAAGACGAATTCGCCGACTTCTGTGACGTCTCACACGGTGTGGCGACGTCGAACGGAACGACGGCATTGTGTGCGACACTGAGGGCGTTCGGCGTCGAACGCGGTGACGCGGTCGTCACGAGCCCGTTCTCGTTCGTCGCGAGCGCGAACGCGATCCGCCTCGCAGGAGCCCAACCGGTGTTCGCCGACATCGACCCCGAGACCTACACGCTGGACCCGGACGCCGTTCGCCGGTGCTGTGACGAACGCGACGACGTGGTCGGAATCCTCCCGGTCCACCTCTACGGCTGTCCCGCCCCGATGGACGAGGTGACCACGATCGCGGACGAACACGACCTGTTCGTCGTCGAAGACGCCTGTCAGGCCCACGGCGCCTCCCTGAACGGAGAGCCAGTCGGGTCACTCGGCGACGCCGCCTGCTTCTCGTTTTACCCGACGAAGAACATGACGACCGGTGAGGGGGGCATGGTGACGACGGATTCGACGGCCGTGGCCGATCGGATCGCGCGCTACTGTAATCACGGTCGGGCTACCGGTGACCGGGCGTACGGCCACGTCGAACTCGGGCACAACTTCCGCATGACGTCGATCGCGGCGGCGATCGGCCGGCGACAACTGGACCGATTGCCGGCGCTCAACGACGCTCGACGGTCACACGCCGCCTACTACGACGAACACCTGCCACGCGGCCCGATCGAACGGCCGACAGAACCGGCCGGGGCCCGCCACGTCTACCACCAGTACACGATCCGGACACCAGATCGAGACGCACTCGCCCAGTCCCTCGCGGCGGCGGGTGTCGATACCGGCATCTACTACGGTACTCCCATTCACGAACAACCGGCCTACGACGGCGTCCACACGGCCGCTGGGACCTTCCCACAGACGGAACGGGCTGCCGACGAAGTCCTGTCGATACCGGTCCACCCGTCGCTCGACGACGACTCACGGCGGGCCGTCGTCTCGGCCATCGCCACGCACTTCGAAGAGAGATGATCCAGCAATTCACTCGCGCCCGGGGGCCGGTCGACGACGACACGGTCCGTGACGGCCACGACGATACGACCGGCGACGAGCGCCCACACCCTCCAATTCCCAATGACAACCACTGAACCGCCGACGCCCGTCCCGAAACCCCCACGAGCCGGCGTCGTCGGCGTCGGTGCGATGGGCGAGAACCACGTGCGCGTCTACAGCGAATCGAGAGGTGTCGAACTTGCCGGTATCACCGATCTCGACGACGAACTGGCCACCTGCGTCGCCGACGAATACGGGACGACGGTCCGATCACTGTCGACGCTCCTCGACACCTGTGACCTCGTCTCGGTCGCCGTCCCCACCGCGGCGCATTACGAGACCGTACGTCGCTGCCTCGACAAAAACGTCCACGTGCTCGTGGAGAAACCGCTCACTGCCAGTATCGACCGAGGGCGCGAACTGGCCCAGCTGGCTGACGAACGGGGACTGGTCCTCCAGGTCGGGCACGTCGAACGGTTCAACCCGGCCGTTCGAACCGCGGCATCGCTCGTCGAAGACCTCGACATCATCGCCATCGAGGCCCAGCGACTCGGCCCGCCGATCGACCGCACGGCGACCGATCGGGTCACGCTCGACCTGATGATCCACGACGTCGACGTCGTCCAGTCCCTCGTAGACGACGAGCCGACGACGACGATCTCCGCGACGGGGACCGCGGACGGCCAACACGCCACGGCCACGCTCGAATACGGCGACGTCGTCGCGACGATGACCGCGAGTCGAGTGAGCCAGCGCAAGGTGCGCCGCCTGACGATCACGGCCGCCGACTGTCTGGTCGAAATCGACTACCTCGATCAATCGGTCCTCCTGTATCGGGACTCGTTCCCCGAATTCGTCAGCGGCGAGGTCGGGACACGCTACCGCCACGAGAGCGTGATCGAGCGACCCGAGGTCAACAATCGGGAACCGTTGCGCGTCGAACTCGAGTCGTTCGTCGAGGCGGCGACGACCGGTTCGCCGCCAGACGTGACGGCCGCCGACGGATTGCGCGCCCTCGAGACGGTCCGCGAGATCGATCGACTCGTGACGGGCGAGGCAGACCTGGAGGTGACCACCCGGTGAGTGAGTCGATGGTCTCGGGCCTCTACGACGACGGCTCGGAGTCGGATCGACGCGACGACAGTACGGAAGCGGACCGACGCGACGAGCTCACCAGCGGCCGCCTCCCGGTCGCCGTCTACGGACTCGGAAAGATGGGGCTCCCACTCGCCGCCGTGTTCGCAGATACTGGGATGCGAGTGCTCGGCGTCGACGTCGACCCCGACGTGGTCGATTGCGTCGCGAGTGGCGATTGTCACGTCGAGGAACCCGGCCTGGCCCCGCTGGTGGCCGAACTGGTCGAGACCGGCCGGTTGGACGCGACGACGGACGGGCCGGCCGCCGCTGCCGAAGCCGCGGTCCACGTCATCATCGTCCCGACACTCGTCCGCGACGGGGACGAACCCGATCTGTCGACCGTCGAGGCCGTCGTGGCAGACATCGCGACCGGCCTGGCTCCCGGTGATCTCGTCGTCCTGGAATCGACGGTCCCGCCCCGGACGGCTCGCGACGTCGTGACGCCGACACTCGAGGCGGAGACGGAACTGCACCGGGGCGAATTCGGTGTCGCCGTCTGTCCGGAGCGAACGGCGTCGGGGAGAGCCCTGCAGGACATCCGCGGTGCCTACCCGAAGGTCGTCGGCGGGGTCGACGCCGAAAGCACCAGGGCGGCCTCGCTCCTGTACGAGGAGGTGACGTCCAATCGAGTCACGCCGGTCGCCGACGCCACCACCGCGGAAGCCGTCAAGGTCTTCGAGGGGATCTACCGCGACGTCAACATCGCGCTCGCGAACGAACTCGCGACGACGTGTGATGACCTCGGCATCTCCGTCAGGGAAGCGATCGAGACCGCGAACCAGTTACCGGTCTGTGACATTCACGACCCCGGCCCCGGCGTCGGCGGTCACTGCATCCCCAACTATCCGCACTTCCTCATGGATCGGGTGGAGACCGAAACGCCGCTGACGGCGACCGCACGAGCGGTCAACGAGGGGATGCCGATCGTGACCGTCGATCGGCTCGAACACGAACTCGAACGGACGGGCGTCGAGCTTCGGGACGCCTCGATCGCCGTCCTCGGACTCACGTACCGTGCCGGCGTCCCGGAACTTCGCAACGCACCGGCGATAGACGTGGTGGCGGAACTCGATCGGCGGGGCGCCTCGGTCGTCGGTGTCGATCCCTCCGTCGATCCGGAGTCGGTCGGCATGCGAGGAGTGACGATCGACGATCTCCCTGAGACATCGCTGGACGCGGTCGTCCTGACGACACCTCACACGGCGTTCGACCGGATCGACTGGAAGACGATCGACCCGCTCGTTCTCGTCGACGCGCGAGACGCACTGTCACTCGAGAATACCCACCATCGTGTCGTTACGCTCGGAGTGGGAACGCCACCGGACGAGTCCACAACCGCACAGGATCGCTCGATTCTCGGCCAGGTCGACGCACAGTAAGCCATCACGCTGGAACGCCCGAAAGACCCGGTCCGTCCGGAACGCACAGGACGCCCAGAACACTCGAAACCCGCGGGACGCCCGGAACCAGAACCCGCTGGCACCCGGAACGCGAGATAACCTGGTTTTCACTTTTCGCGTAGCCGCGTACAGACACGCGTGCCCAACCGCCGACGGGCATTCATTCGGAACCGCGTACGGACGTCCATCCGCCACTTACGCACCGGTACGTGGTCACCGCTCGACGCATGTCAGGTTCTCGTGGCGCTGTGCTCGCCGCGAAAAGGCGACCGTCGACGCCGCGGGGCGAGGAATCCGATCGTCAGGAGACGGGGTACTCGGCGATCGTCCGTCGATCACAGGACGGACAGCGAGTCGCCTCCGCACTGACGGTCGTCCCGCAGCGACGACACTCGTAGACGACCAGGTTCCGGGGCTCCTCGTCGGGGTTCTCGGGCTGGCGGTGGGGTGAGACCGGCGCCGATCCACCACCGATCGACGCATCGCCGTTGTGCGGGCCGCCCGGTGGGCCGGTGAGGAGGCCGGTGATGTATTCGACGAGTGTCATACCAGCGTCGAACGGCGCTTCACCGAACGGTACAATAAGTGTTTCTCGGATTGGCATCAAATGATAGGTGAGTCAGACCGGCGCTCGCCCCGGCCCGGCGCGGACTGAGCGGTATCGTCGACAGGATGGCCGTTCATGCCGACCGACCATCCCCCTTCCCACACAACAAGTGCTCGCTAACAAACCGTCTCGACCGCGACGCACCACTCGATGCGTGTGTTGACGCTGACGACGAACGCGGAGGCGCCGTTTTTAACCCAGCAGCTCGACGCCCTCCGCGACCGTGGCGTCGAATCCGTCGTGCGGTCGGTCCCGGGGGACCCGACCGGCGCTGACGGACGCTCCCCGGTCGACTATCTGCGATTCGTCCCTATCGTTCGCGCAGCGATCGATTCCTCGATCGACCTGATTCACGCACATTACGGGTTGCTGGGGCCGATCGCACTCGCCCAGCGTCGCTGTCCCGTCGTCCTCTCGCTGTGGGGATCGGATCTCAACGGATCCATCGCACCGATCAGCCGTCTCTCCGCTCGCTTCGCCGACGAGGTGATCGTCATGTCGGCGGCGATGGACTCGGCGCTCGCTACTGACGCACACGTGATACCCGACGGGATCGACCTGTCGACGTTTCGGCCCGTTGATCGAGAGCGAGCACGCCAGCGCGTCGGCTGGACGGACTCCGGGTCGGACGTCCTCTTTCCCTACGCGAAGACGCGGCCGGTGAAGAACTACCCACGCGCGAAACGCATCGTCCAGCGCGCGAATCGACTCGCCGACGAGCCGATCCGCCTCCGAACGATCTCTGGCGTTCCCCACGACCGGATGCCACAGTACATGGCCGCTGCCGACACTCTGCTTCTCACCTCCGACAGTGAGGGGTCGCCGAACGCCGTCAAGGAAGCCATGGCCTGTTCGCTCCCGGTCGTATCGACGCCAGTCGGTGACGTCCCCCAGCGACTCGCCGACGTCGAACCGGCAGTCGTCAGCGATGACGACGCCGAGCTGGTCCATGGACTCGTCGACGTCCTACGGTCGGGAGCTCGATCGAACGGCCGCGAAGCCGTCTCGTCGCTGTCCATCGACCGAGCAACAGACGCCGTGGGCCAGGTCTACGAACGGGCGCTGGGCCGACACAAGTCTGCGACTGCGAGCGCGGAATCGCCGGTGCAACGAACTCAGTAGCTGCGACAGCAGCGTTACCCCCGCCGACATTGTAGTACTGTGCGTGACTCACATCGACCATCTGTACCGCGGGTAACATACCCCAGTACCGCTGCGTGACGGACGCCGACAATACGCTACAGACGGGTGATCGACGCCGACGCCTCGGCGGCGTCCTGCACGACAGGAGTGTCTGCCGAGCGTGTCCGATCGCCGACCTGCCGCATCGTCTCGACACGAAGATTCGTGGTCGATCGGCGGCGGTCGACGTGTTCGACGATGCGTTCGAGTCGGTCGGCGTCCGCCGGCGCCGTGAGGTTGTTCGGGTGGAGCCACAGGTGGAACAGGCCGTCCGACTCGGCCGCCTGGTCGATTCCTCGCCGTGCCAGTTCGACCATCGGATCGTTCCAAAGGCGTTCCGCGGCGCGTCGAAGCGCCCCTTCGAAGCCGAAACAGAACACCGACGCCGGTACGTCGACCAGGCCGTGAGAATCGATCCGGGGTTCGACGAGGAGCGACTCGTTGCGTGCGAGCGTCGCCAGCACGGACGAGGCACCTTCAGGAAGCGACGTCCGCCCCCGATAGACGGTGAATCCTGTCTCGGCGAGCATTTCGAGGTGACCGACTTCGTTACGCGGGAAAACGAACGAATCGAGGGAAAGTCCCCACTCGGCAGCGACCGCTTTCGCTCGTCGACACTCATCACGCGCGATCTCCGCGGACGTGCCGGGAGCACCGAACAACACGTGCGAGAACGAGTGAGACGCGATTTCGTGATCGACCGGCGAGTCGACCAGCCGTTCGACGAGCTCGGGCGCGAACCTGAGATCGTCCCGATCGGCCCACCCATTGCGTTCACGCTCGAACCAGTCGGGTGGTGTCGGGTGGTCGTCGTGACGGCCGTCACACTCCGACAACAGCAGGTGGCCGACGATCGCCCAGGTAGCCGGAACCTCGTACCGATCCAGGATCGTATGGGTCGACTCCCAGCCCCAGCGGGCGTTCTCGACCCGGTGACGTGGCACACGGTCGAGGTCGTGGAACCCCCAGCCGAGCTCCGCATCGATGGAGATGACGACGCTACCCACGTCCGATCACCTCGAACCGAGTGAGCATACCTACCCACCCACGAGGAGCCCGTTTGTTATGGCCGTCGTGTGAACGGTAGGCCCGCCGAACGGGAAGCGGAGACCGGACCAGGACAGTATCGAGGGCGAACGTCGCCGAGATCGCCTGCAAGCCCGGTACGACGCCAGGTATCGAACCATCCTCCCAGCCCGCTTCACGGTGGGCGTGTGCAGATACTCCTTAACAAAGCCGACCGGGTGCCAACGCAGGCGGTAGCAGGTGTCTCGAGGAACCATATGTCAGGATCGACAACAGGGGCCGAGCGCGCGTTCGTGCTCGGCCTCGACGGCGTCCCGTGGCGGTTTATCGAGCGATGGAGCGAGGACGGCACGCTCCCGAATTTCGCCAGACTCCGCGAGGAAGGTGCGTCGGGACCACTCGACAGTACCCGACCGCCGACGACGCCGCTGGCGTGGCCGTCGATCGCGACCGGCGTCTGGCCGGACAAACACGGCGTGTACGGGTTTCAGAAGCTCTCGTCCGAGTACACGCATCGGATGTACACGAGCCAGGACATCACGCAGCCCCGGCTCTGGCACCAGCTCTCTCCGTCGATCGTCGGCAACGTCCCGCTGACCTATCCGCCGGACGAACTCGACGGCAGTGTCGTCGGCGGCATGATGACGCCGTCGACTGAAACCGACTACACGCATCCCGACTCGCTGGCCGACGAGATCGAGGACGCGATTCCCTCCTATCGAATCAGCCTCGAGTATCCGGAGTACGCAGACGACCTCGAGGCGTTCGAATCCGCCATCGACGACCTTCTCGCCGACAGACGCGCATTGCTGGATCTCTTGCTCGACCGAACGCCGGACTGGCGACTGTGTTTTTTCGTCTTCACGGCACCGGACCGCTTCCAGCACCTCGTCTGGGACGAGGATCGGCTTCGCGAGCACTACCGGAAACTCGACTCGATACTCGGTGACGTGATGGCGTACACGGACGAGCGAGACGCGAACCTCTTCGTCGTCTCGGATCACGGCTTCGGGGAGATCGAGACGCTCGTCTACGTCAACTATCTGTTAGAGGAGGCCGGCTACCTCACGCGGCGCGACGACGAGGGAACCAGAGGGGCGCTCTCGAAACTCGGTATCACGCGCGATCGCGTGACGAACGTGCTCGCACGCGTCGGGCTCTCCGAAGAACGGCTCGCGACGACCCTGCCACGGGGAATCGTCGACTCGGTCGCCGAGTCGATCCCCGGTGATCACGCCCTTTACGACGTCTCCTACCCCGAGACGACCGCGTTCGTCCACGACGCCGGCAACCTCTACGTCAACGACACCGAACGATTCGCCCACGGAACCGTGGATCCTCGCGACGTCCCCGGCCTCAAATCGGAGGTGACCGACCTGTTCGAGTCCGTCACCGATCCGGTAACCGACGAGCAGGTCCTGTCCGTGTTCGACGGTGACGAACTGTTTCCGACCGACGATCACTCCCCCGACCTCGTGGTCAACGGGAAGCCAGGATACGAGACGCGCAACGCCATCGTCGACGAACCGTTCGGCGACACCGGCTCGACGGCGGCCAGTCACGAACGCACCGGCATCATGTGCTGTCGCGGGCCGGACATCGAGTCTGGCGCGACGCTGCGGGGCGCTCGTGTGGTCGACGTCTCCCCCACACTTTTGCACGGACTCGACGAGCCAGTCCCGGCGAGTGCCGACGGCCGCGTCCTCTTCGACGCGTTCGAGACCGACTCTCCGCCGGCGACCACGAAGGTCCGGCGACGGACCGTGAACGTGCGCGAACACGACAACTCGGTCGACGACGATTTCTCGGACGTCGAGACCCGTCTCAAAGGGCTCGGGTACATGGAGTAACCGAGGCTCAACAGGGGGTCAGATCGTCCAGTCGATTACACTGGAATGGCTCGTCGAGTCCGTCGTACTACCGCTGGCTCGTCGTGTCGAACAGACTATCAACGGACCGTCGAGTCAGAGTGGTCACCAGCGCGGCGACCAGTGCCAGGTCAATTCCGTCCCTGGGCCAGCCGACGCCGAATCGTCGTCGCCTCGCTCCAGAGTGGATACAGTCGACGATAGACACCGGTCGGCATGGCTCGGGCGCCCGCTCTGAGCACGCGATGAGAGAGGGGTGGCCGAGACGAGTCGACGAGTTCGTCCAGGTCCACGGAATCGAGCCACGCGAAGAAGGCGCGTTCGGCCTGAGAACGCGGTGTCGTCTCACGCGCTCGATCGCGAATGTCGGCCCACATGTGGCGCTCGTCGATTCCGAGGACCCAGTGGCCCCGCTCGAATGATTCCCTGACGGTCCGGTAATCGGTGTCGGTGAAGCGATAGCCGTGGTCGATCGGATCGAGCCCAGCGAGCCGAAGACCGATCGCCGTTCGGTAGCACTTCTCGCACCGGCCACAGTTACCGTCGAGCCGGTCGTTGCAGGTCTGGAGTTCGAGTTCGTGGGGTGATTCCTCGGCGTACGTCGCGAGCAGGTCGAGTCGCTCCTGCCGCGTGAGTTCGTAGCCGTCGTGGTGGCACTCAACCCCTGCCCAGCGAACGTGCCCGTCGATGTCGGGGCGCGAACCCCAGGCGAGATCGATCCCCTCCCAGTGTGTCGCCGCGACGTAGAGGTCGCCGATCCCGCTCGCGTACGCGAGCGGTGCACACAAACCAGTGAGACCCAGCCCGTGCCCGACCGAACTGTACCACGCACCGTCGACGTGGCGCTTGTAGTGGGCCAGTAACATCGGGTGATCGAGAAAGCGGAGCATGTTCGACTCGACGAATGCCGTCTCCAGATCGCGCGGTTTGGCGAACGAGTTGACCCGCGCACGCAACACGTCCCACTTGTGATCGTCCGCCGCGTCGGGGGTGATAGTCCACCCACGAATACTCACGAGCGTCGGCGCTTCGTCGCGGTGGCGGACGTACGACGCCGTCGAGTCGACACCGCCGGTGAAGAGCAGTCCGCTCCCATCGGTCCGGTCCGGCACCTCAGTCCGCCGCCGCGGTGCGCGGAGCTGCCCGCCCGCTATGAACGAGTGCATGTCGCCGAGTGCGTCGCGAACGGCTGCGAGCGACCGAGCGAAGCGCTGGTCGACGACGGGTGCCCGTACGTCGCCGCCGCGAGCCCACGCGACCGGACAGAGCTGAGAGAGGACGGGGATGATCAGGACCGATCGGGGAACGTCGTCGATCGGTCGGTCGTAGGACACCCGGAACGGGTCGCCCGAAAGAAATCGAGAGAGTCCGCCGGTCGCGCTCACCGTACACTCTAAGTCGGTTCCGTCAGCCCGGATCGCATCGACGCTGAAAGCTGGCATGTCGGGGAGAAACACCACGGAGGGACACGACGACGACGCCAAAAACCCCGCTGGCGCGTCGCACACGGCGCGAAACCCAAACCTCGGCCGCTGAGAGTAGCGGCTGGATAACAAACGACCGAGGTGAATTCGTCCAGACCGATGACCCAGGCTGTCGACCGGGCTCGCGTCGATTCGCGAGCGCCGACGGCGGAACGCGGCAGGGGCCGAGACGAATTTGGACCGCGGGTTCCGGCCGCCGTCGTCGCTTCTCGTACAGGAGTTCCGAGAGTCGTCCTCAACTGGTGGCCGACGGGGGAAGCGATCGATGCGTAAGACGCTCGCCAACGGGTGGATCGCCGTCGGATTCGTCGCCGTGGCCATCGCCATCGTCGCCGGCCGACTGCAACCGGCGACCGGATACGAGCCCTCGCTGTACGCGGCGACGCCAACACTCACCTGGCTCTGTCTCGGGCTGGCGTTCGTTGTCGCCGTCCCGACGGCGTTGACCCATCGGGGCATCCACCAGGCGCTCGGGATCGGCCTCGGCGGCCTCGCGGTCACCACGATCGTCTGCCTGCCGCTCATCCGGGGCTACACGTTCATCGGGATGGGCGACGGGCTGACGCATCTCGGCTGGACGCGAGACATCCAGTCGGGAGCGATGGCCCCACACGACCTGTTCTATCCGGGGTTGCACAGTCTCGCGACGGGATTGTCCACCGTGGGCGGATTCGACCTCTCGCAGGCACTCCTGATCGCTGTCGTCGTGTTGTTCGTCCCGTTCGTTCTGTTCGTCCCACTAACCGTCGACGCGATTACCGACCGTCCGCAGGCCGTCGGCATCGCAGCGATCCTCTCGTGGTTCGTGCTCCCGGTGAACAACGTCTCGACGCACATGGGCGCACACAGCAACACGAACGCACTCTTTCTCGTCCCCGTCTTCCTCTTCGCCGTCGTCGCGTACCTCTACCGACGTGGACCGACTTCCCTCCCGGTTCTCGGTTCCCCATACGGAGCGCTGGTCGTGCTCGTTGGACTCGGTCTCTTGCTCGTCCATCCACAACAACTGGCCAGTGCGATCGTCATCCTCGCCACCATCGCCGCGATCCAGGTCCTGCTCAGACGTCGCTCGACTGACGATCACCCGATCCTCGAACACCCGACGACGACGGCCCACACGGCCGTGCTGGTTGGCGCGTTTTCCGTCTGGGTGCTCGCGAACGAGCGCTTTCGGGAGGCCGTCATCGGGTTGGCGTACGGCCTCGCGACGACCGACGTCGGCGGCGACGACACGGTCGGCCAGCGACGAGCCTCGCTCACCGAGATCGGCGGGAGCATTCCCGAGTTGTTCGCGAAGCTGTTCCTGGTGAGCGGGCTAATCGGACTGATTGTCGGCGGGTACCTCCTGATCGTCTGGCTCGGTCGAAGCCACGCCAGGCCCAGAACGCGCACGGCCGCGACGTACCTCGGTGGAGCCCTCGTTCCCCTCGGTGCGATGTTCGCCGTCTATTTCCTCGGTACGTCGACCATGGCGTTCAGGCAGGTCGGCTTCATCGCCGTCGTCCTGACGATCCTCGGGGCGATCGCGATCGCCGGGTTCGTCGGCTGGAGTGGTCAGTACGTCACACGTGGCCTCTCGACGGGTCTCGTCGCCGTCGTTCTCGGAGCCTGCCTCGTCCTCGCGCTGGCGACGGTCTTCGCCTCACCCTTCATCTACAGTCCCACCCAGCACGTCTCCGAGGGAACCTACCACGGCTACGAAACGGCGATCACGAACGGAACCGACCAGCCCTACGCCGGGTACGGCTACACGACCTACCGGTTCAATCACGCCCTCTACGGCGTCGAGGGGGCCCCGCCCGAACGGGCGGGCATCGTCGGGTCGGGAACCGGCGTGATCGACGCCGACGAGTTCAACGGTGGGGACTATCAGTACGCCTACGCGGACGAAGATCCCTACTTTCTGGCCGTGAGTTCGTTCGACACCGTCCGCGAACACGATCTCTACCGCGGTCTCAACTACGACCCGGGCGCGTACGAGCGACTCGAATCGTACGACGGGTCCTCCCGGTACGTCTCGAACGGCGAGTTCGTCCTCTACGAGGTGGCGAGCGGCAGCGACCGGTTCCGGTGAGACGGGGAACGGTTTTCGCCTCGGCGGGATTCGGTTCCACTTCGATGGGGGATCGGCCTTCAGCTGGTGACCGATTCGATCGTCGTTCGCTCTCGAGGTATTACCTCGACAGTCACGTTGTGGCGAATCCACTCCTGTTTGCTCGCTCCTTCGGTTAGATCGGTGACTCGTCGAACGATGTGAGAACAAATCGGGAGTGAGTGAGTCGTGAGGCGGACACTCACCGGACCAGACATTAGTTCCATAGAAAAGTTTATGTATTAAACGTCCTGTTACGGGAGTGTATGACAGATTACCCCCGCTCTCACGAGTCCCCCGAACCAGACACCGACGCGAAATCACGACTTACCCGACGCAGTTTCGTCGGTACCGTCGCTGCCGGCGTAACCGCCGCTGCGACCGGTGTCGCCGGGTCGGCGGCCGCAGACGACAGCGAGTACGACACGGTTACCCTGGCTGCGGGAGAGCGGAAAACGGTCACTGTCGGCGATGGAGAGACCCTGGAGAACGTCCTGTACGACTGCACCGCGCCGGATACGCACGTGACGATCAGCGCGATGGGCACTGACTGGACCGTCCGAAATATCGGTGTCCAAGGCCGCGTCGACAGGAAGGAAGCCGTCTTCGGTGTCGCCGATACCGGTGGCAACACCTCCACGATCGAGAACGTCTACCTCGGCGATGGTGCCAGCGACGGTCACCGGATCGGTCTCGGCATCTGGGTGGCACCCGACCACTCGGGCCACCTCGACATCGACGGCGTGAACATCCAGGAGATGGGCGACAACTCGTTCTACTGCTCTGCGCCCGGCTCGAAGGGTGGCGGGACCGTCGACATTCGGAACAGTTACTCGGCCAACTCCTGGGTCTCGCACTTCAGACTGGCCGAGGGGACGGTCGAGAACTGCGTCGCCGTGAACGACGAGCAGCACAAAGACGGTCGCGGTGTCTGGGCGTGGTCACCCGGCTCCGTCGAGGTGCGCGACTGCAACCTCGTCATGAACGGCCGCCACTACGCCGTCGCATGCGGTGCGAATGGCTCCGGCTCTACCGTCGAACTGTCGAATACGGCCTTCTCGACCGACTACCATGGCGGCCTCAAGGAGGTCGACGGCGGCACGATTGACGTCGTCGACGAAGCCGATCGACGACCCGAAGACGTCTGTCCCGAGTCGTGTCCCGAATCACCGACCGAAGCCGCAGCCGGGCAGTAACCGCACGACCGACGCTCGCCCCCAACGTCCAGTCCGTCGCCGTTTTTGAGGATTTTGCCGGTCCCAACAGCTGGTACTTCCGCTCATCCCTTCGACGGCACGAAGCGAATCCACGATAACAGTCGATTACTCCTGACGGGGCGAGGTAATGACCACATCCTGCTTAATTAGAATATTTCCCCGACATTCGACGAACGTATCCAACGTTATCAACTCTAATGATTGACTTTCTGGAACTATTATGAGAAGAATACGAGAAAGTTTATGACGGTATTGTCTCGTTACCAGCCATGGCACGTGAACGTCAGACCGAGAACGAGAAGTCGAGACGACCAAACTCCGAATCCGACCCCCTTGGGCGACGACGATACCTCCAGGGTATCGGCACCACTAGCGCTGCTGTCGTCGGCATCGGTACGACCGGCGTCGCCAGCGCGACTGAATATGAGACGATCACCGTCGGTACGGGAGACCACCGCGTCGTGAGTCTCGGAGCCGGCGAGACGCTCGAAAATACCGTAATCGACGTCACGGCCGACGGCGCGTCGGCGACAATCGATGCCCACGAACCGAACACGACGATCCGCAACGTCGGGTTCGAGGGTCGAATGGACAGCCCGCCGACGGGGATCATGGGCGTGACCGAACCTGAAAACGGAACGTCGACGGTCGAGAACGTCTACCTGGGTGACGGCGCGAGCGCGGGACACCGCCACGGGCTGGGACTGTGGGTATCGCCCGAACACTCCGGCCACCTCGTCATCGACGGCGTGAACATCCAGGAGATGGGCGACAACTCGTTCTACTGCTCTGCGCCCGGCTCGAAGGGTGGCGGCACAGTCGAACTCCGAAATTGCTACTCGGCGAACTCCTGGGTGGCTCACTACCGCCTCGCGAAGGGCACCGTCGAGAACTGCGTCGCGCTCAACGACGACCGGCACAAGGACGGCCGCGGTATCTGGGCGTGGGCGCCCGGCACCGTCGACGTGCGTGACTGCGATCTCGACATGAACGGTCGGCACTACGCCATCGCCGCCGGCGCGAACGGGGCGTCCACGACCATCGAGGGGACCGACGTCCGGTTCGACACCGGTTTCCACGGCGGATTGAAGCGGGCGAACGGCTCGACGATTTCGATAGACGGCGAGACCGACGATCCTGACGGAAGTCGGATCCCGGACGGCTGCCCGACCGGTGCCGCCGAAGCGGCGTCCGGGCGGACAGCACGGGGAAACGAATCGGCTACGAGCGATACCGACGAGTCGAGCACCGATGGCTGGCTGTCCGACTGGGATTTCTGGACCGTCTGAATCCCTCCTTCGCTGGTTCACCGGTGGGGAGGAGAACGCCGGCCGAAGCGAGCGCGGACCGAGCCAGTGGCGACGGTCCCTGGCTCACAGGGCTGACCGAGGCCCGTTCGATTCGCACGGCGGTGATTGCTCCCCCTCCGTAACACCACCTGTATACGGGACTGTGCCGTACCGTTCCTCGCTTCGAAGTTTTACGCCGCTTCTCGAATCTGGGAGGCGAACCAGCCTCGGTCTCGATCGATACCAGCGCGTGCGCTGCAGCGGGCGGAGTTTCCTCTGGCCAGCGATATCAGCCCGATACGCATCCCGATAAACAGTCAGGATACCGTGAGACTCACAGTATTTTACAGACACAGATACAAGAAAGTTTATGCCGGTATCCTTTCGTTACCCGGCTATGGCACGCGAACCTCCGGAAAGCGACAACGGGCAAGCGAACGCTGAAGACGGAACAGCCGAATCGGCGACTAGTAACACCGGCTTACTGCATCGCAGATCCTATCTACAGCTCGCAGGGGCTGCCGTCGGCGGGGCTGCGATCGCCAGCGCAGCCGGTCGCGCGAACGCCGCATCGTACGACGTCGTCGAGGTCGACGCTGGCTCGCACGAGGTCCTCCGCGTCGGCGCGGGCGAGACACTGGAAAACGTCCTCATCGACGTCACGGCCGACGGGGCATCGGCGACGATCGATTGTCACGCCCCCAATACGACGGTTCGCAACGTCGGGTTCGAGGGTCGGATGGACAGTCCACCGACGGGAATTATTGGGGCGTCCGACACCGGTGGCGGAACGTCGGTTATCGAGAACGTCTACCTCGGCGACGGCGCGAGCGCGGGACACCGCCACGGGCTGGGACTGTGGGTATCGCCCGAACACTCCGGCCACCTCGTCATCGACCGGGTGAACATCCAGGAGATGGGCGACAACTCGTTCTACTGCTCCGCGCCGGGCAACAACGGCACGGTCGAACTCCGAAATTGCTACTCGGCGAACTCCTGGGTGGCTCACTACCGCCTCGCGAAGGGTACCGTCGAGAACTGCGTCGCGCTCAACGACGACCGTCACAAGGACGGCCGCGGTATCTGGGCGTGGGCGCCCGGCACCGTCGAGGTGCGTGACTGCGATCTCGACATGAACGGTCGGCACTACGCCATCGCCGCCGGCGCGAACGGCAGCGGGACGCACGTCGCGGTGTCCGATACGCAATACAGTACGGCGTTCCACGGCGGGATCCGCGAGGCCAACGGATCCACCGTCGACCTGCAGCAAGGGAACGGAACGAATCCCGACGGGAGTCGACTGCCGGACGGCTGCCCTACTAGTGCCAGGGAAGCGGCTGCCGGTGGTCGAACGCAAGTACAGACGACGAATCGGATCGAGTTGAGCGGCCAGTTCAGCTACCGGATCGAAGTCGACGGCGAGATCGAACCGGCCGCCGCCCACGCGCAGTGGCTCACCGAGGGTGAGGCCTACGGCGACGACTGGGCGGAGTGGTGGCTCTCCGGGTCCGACGAGGCACGCACCGTCTGGGAGTACACCGGGGACATCACCTCGCTGGAAGTGACCGAGTACGACGGCACTACGAGCGTTCGGACACTGGCCGTGAACGGTGACGAACTCGACCACGACAAGTACGTCACGCCGAGTACACACACCCTCGAACTTGCCGGCCAGTTCGACTATCGAGTCGAGATCGACGGCGAGATCGAACCGGCCGCCGCCCACGCACAGTGGCTCACCGAGGGTGAGGCCTACGGCGACGACTGGGCGGAGTGGTGGCTCTCCGGGTCCGACGAAGCGCGCACCGTCTGGGAGTACACCGGTGACATTACCTCGCTGGACATCAGCCCACACCAGGGTCGGACCGCGGTCAGGACGCTCGCTATCGACGGCGAATCCGTCGATCACAAACGCTTCGAGTAGTCCTCGACAGCGTCTTCGCTTCTGACGAGAAATCGGCGTTACCGGTCACGAGAGAAATTGGCTCCCGCACCGGAACAGCAAGCTGGCACGCGAACTGGACCGGACCGATACTGTCGACGGGAGCCATTTGCACGTAGGATTTCAATGGACAAAAAGGTCCCGTCGGTCGGACTCAACAGGTGGAAGGGACAGTTGCAGGCGGACTCACTCGATGCGGGAAAGTTTGCCGTCCACGTGGCGCTGCAACCGCTGGTTGAAGACGACGTGAAGCGCCGTGAGACAACAAAACGCCCCGACGACCAGCGCGGAGAGCAGTGGCATAGAGACGGCGCCGACGAGCGGCAACTCGAGGAAGCCGGCGAGTAACACGACGAGTCCGACGACGCTCAGCGCCGCGTACCACCGATCCCACCGATCGTGCTTATGTGACTCCGTATCGAGGTACATCACCAGCAGGTCCGCGTTGTCCGACAGTTCGATCAGCCCACGATCCTGATCGTACTCGATGATACCGGCGTCGTCCATCTTCGGCAGGTGCGTCTGGTAGAGGGCGACGTAGACGCGCTTTCGCTGGTCGGAGTTGAGCTGATTGACCGTGGTGTCGTTCTCCCAGGCGGCGATCTGTTCGGCCAGTTCCGAGAGCGTGACGGTCTCGTCACAATCCAAGAGGTAGGTCAACACTTCGCGTCTGCGCCGGTTCTTTAGTAGTTCGAAAATGACGTCCTTCGAGAGGCCATCGGCACTCGTATCTTCGGTAACCGACGTGATTTCCTCCGGCAGCGATGTATCGACGGACGACATTACCTCCGACCCTCGTCTCGATGGCGGTCGTACTCGTTCGATGCTGTCGGTCCGGGGTCGGCCGGGGTAGAAGAGCCGCTCGTGTTGCTCGTCGATTCCCTCGGGCTACCGATCAGATTCACGTATGACACACCAACTGGTATCCCAACGGTGACACTCTTAAACACCCCCACGTTTTGCACCGTTTGCAAACGTCTATGGCCCGATTGATCGCGATCGATCTGAGTGTCAAGTTCCAATAACGTAAGTGTTGTCGGCGGCCGTCCCGACGACGTAGCGAGGCCCAATCGGCGGCGGATGGTGGCGAAATCAGTCGCCAAAGACGGTAACGGTGGCGTATTCGGCACCTGCACGAACCCAGGCGTCGACGCCGTTCCAGCGAGTAGACTGTACCGAGGGGAGGGACGCATCGCGTCGAGCGGACGGGACGGGTCCCCAAAAGCGTGCGCAGAGACCGCTCACCGAAACCCGCCCTTACTCCAGCGCACCGACGGACCGGACGCTCGAAACAGTGTCACAGTGGTGCTCGTTCGAGTGATGGTCGAGCAGCCGAACGCATCACAGTAACGTTCGTCCCAGCCCCGTCCCGGTTACGAACAGGTAAACCGATCGGCCAGGCCGTATCCGGGTACGTCGACCGTCGAGGCGGTGTACAGCCCACCTGCGAGTCGCTCGTTCATACGTTAGACAGTCACCGCTGCCTCGCACGTCTAAGCGGTGGCTCGACCGGAGAGGTATCCGGTGTCCAGCTGGCCAATAGGTCGCCCAGTGGGCACCTGACTGATAAGACACCCCAGGGTAGTACTGACCGGGAGTCGCTCGGATACCCGGCCGATGAGTTGCCAGACGAGCGTTGCCAGACGACGCAAGCAGCTGCGCTCACTTGCGAGGAAATCGGACGGACTGTCCGAATGCAACGGTGAGACGATCGGTCGCAACGGGTCGAATCGGCCGCAGTAAGTACGTATTTCCACTGAAACCATGGCAAGGCCTTACAGTGAGTGCCTGAGTCTGCCAATCCACTGATGACACGGTCCGTCACCACGAAGAACGTCCGAGAAGAGACCAGCGTCGGCGAGGGCCAGTGTCCGGACTGTGAGACGGAGACGGTCGTCCACGATCCGGACAGGCGGGAACTCGTCTGTGAGGAGTGTGGGCTCGTCCTGAGCGACGAACCGATCGACTACGGGCCTGAGTGGCGCGCGTTCGACGCCCGAGAGCACGAAGAACTGTCCCGGGTCGGCGCGCCGCTGACACAATCGATGCACGATCGCGGCCTGACGACGACGATCGACTGGCGGAATCGGGACGCGAACGGTCACTCGATGGACGCCGGCAAGCACGGACAGCTCCACCGGCTCAGAGTCTGGCAAGAGCGAATCAGGACGAAGAACGCGGGCGAACGAAATCTGAAGTACGCGCTCTCGGAGATCGATCGGATGGTGAGCGCCCTCGGCGTGCCGAAACCGGTCAAGGAGACCGCGAGCGTCATCTACCGACAGGCGCTCGATCGCGACCTGATCCGCGGGCGCTCGATCGAGGGCGTTGCGACGAGCGCGCTGTACATGTCCTGTCGGAAAGACGATATCCCGCGCAGTCTCGAAGAGGTGACCGCCGTCTCGCGCGTCGACCAGCGCGAGATCGGGCGCACCTACCGGTACATCGCCGACGAGCTCGACATCAACTTAGAACCAACCAACCCCCGGCAATTCGTCCCCCGATTCTGTTCGGAACTCGACGTCAGCAGCGAGGTCGAGACCACCGCGATCGATATCATCGACGAGACAACCGAGCTCGGCCTGCACTCGGGAAAATCGCCGACCGGATTCGCCGCCGCGGCGATCTACGCCGCCGGCCTGCTGTGTGAAGAGACCATTCCACAGCGTGCGGTCGCCGAAACCGCCCAGACGACCGTCGTCACGGTCAGAAACCGCTACCGCGAACAGCTCGACGCGATCGACGAGCAGCCAGCCGCCTGATCGAGAGCGTCCCCACAGCGGGTCTGCGAGGAACTACAGAAGAGGCGGATCTGGCTCGAAGCGACGACACCAGCCATCATCGGATCGGCATCCATCGACCGGGTCGGTCACGAAATCCGCACGGTCGGCCCGTCCAGGCCGGGCTCCGTTACATAATCGAGCGTTCGTCCGACCCGTAGGCGTCCTCGTCGATCAGGGCGTTTAACGTCGAGTACGGAACGAACGCGACGAACGCGTCATCGTCGTCGTACAGTTCGATCCCTTCCTCTACGTGCTCGTAGCGCTCACAGACGATCTGGCCTTCCGGGAGGATAGCCCGATACATGGGTCACCGTACGGACTGAAGCCGCTTAGCCGTTCCCACCAATCAGTCTTCAGTCACGTCGATCAGCGGTGAGTCGCAGCCGTCCTGCGTGGGATGCGTAACGCAGCGCACGGACACGATACCACGTGTTCGCTTCGTTCGCGGGCGGACACGTAGGCGTCGGACTCACGAGGCGTAACGGGTTTAGCCCCGAGCGCAATACCCGTTGGCGTGACCGACGAGACCGGGGAGCCCACAGGTGGGGACCCATCAGAGCCGACGGCCGATACCGACACCGATGGCGCGGAGGAGCCGACGAGTTCGTTCTCACTCGCGTCGTTCTACGACATCTGCGAGACGCAGGGTCGACCGATCTTGACCGCCGGAACCGTGGCGACGGCACTCGGAACGAGCCACGAGGCAGCGAACGCGGCGCTCGACCGGCTCGCCGACGACGGTGACGTCACGCGTCTGTCGGTCGAGGCGGATCCCGTCGTTTGGTACCCGAGCGACCTCGACGATCCCCGCGCCCGCGAACGCGTCGTCGTCTTTCCGAAGCGCCGGGAGATCGTCGTCGACCAGCCCCAGCAGTTTACGCGCGCCCAGCTCTCGCAATTCGCCCACCTCGCGGAGACGACCGGTGACGGTGGCTACCGGTACGTCGTCCGCCCCGAAGACGTCTGGCAGGCTCCTCACGATACCCTCGATGGCCTTCGACGGACCATCCGCCAGGCCCTCGGCGAGCGAAACGACACCCTCGAAGACTGGATCGAGAGCCAGTGGGACCGGGCACGGCAGTTCCGCCTCACGACGCATCCGGACGGCTACACCGTGCTCGAAGCGCAGTCGCCCGAGATCATGGGCAACGTCGCGCGACCGCTCCTCGACGAAGAGCAGGTTCACGCACCGATTTCGGAGACCGAAGACTGGGTCCGAGAGGGCGCCGAGGCGGCGATCAAGCGCGAACTCTACGAGGCCGGCTACCCCGTGCAGGACGATCGGGAACTGGACGGTGGGGACCCACTCGATCTGGAACTCACCGTCTCGCTACGAGACTACCAGCGAACCTGGGTCGAACGGTTCGACGACCAGGGCGCTGGCGTGCTCGTCGGGCCGCCGGGTAGCGGAAAGACGGTCGCCGCGATGGGCGCGATGGAACGGGTCGGGGGCGAAACGCTCGTCCTGGTTCCGAGTCGCGACCTGGCTCGCCAGTGGGCCGACGCGCTGGCGGCAGACACGACGCTCGATCCCGCCCAGATCGGGCAGTATCACGGCGGCCAGAAAGAGATCCGGCCGGTGACGATCGCGACGTACCAGATCGCGGGCATGGATCGCCACCGAAGCCTCTTCGACGACCGCGAGTGGGGACTGACGATCTTCGACGAGGTCCACCACGTCCCGAGTGACGTCTACCGGCGCGCGACACACTTACAGTCGCGCTACCGGCTCGGACTCTCCGCCTCACCGATCCGTGAAGACGAGCGGCAGGCCGAAATTTTCACCCTCGTCGGCCCACCGATCGGCACCGACTGGGACGCCCTGTTCGACGCCGGCTTCGTCGCCGAACCCGAACTCGAGATTCGGTACGTTCCCTGGGCGGACGAAGCGGGCAACGCCCACGCCGCGGCCGACGGGCGTGAACGGTATCGTATCGCCGCGGAGAATCCCGCGAAGATCCACGAGGTCCGAACCTTGCTCGCTGCCCACCCGTCTGGTCAGGCGCTGATCTTCGTCGAGTACCTGGACCAGGGCCGGGAACTGTCCGACGCGCTCTCGATTCCCTTCCTCAGCGGGGAGACGCCCCACCACGAGCGCCAGCGTCTCCTCGACGAATTCCGCGCCGGCGAGTGCCAGCAATTGCTCGTCTCCCGGGTGGGCGACGAGGGACTCGACCTCCCGACGGCCGACCTCGCCATCATCGCCTCCGGCCTCGGCGGCTCACGACGACAGGGTACCCAGCGTGCCGGGCGAACGATGCGCCCGGCGGGTGGCGCGCTCGTCTACGTGCTCGCGACGCGGGGCTCTCGCGAAGAGGACTTCGCCCGCCGCCAGCTCCAGCACCTCGGGCGCAAGGGCATCTCCGTCAGGGAACACACCGTCGACCGTCCCGACGAAACGGACTCGACGGAAGAATCTGGAGCGGAGTGACGAACAGAGTGCCGACGACCCGGCAGATCACCGGCGACCTGAATTTGATGCCCCGTCAACAACGACGGTCGTTCACTGACCGAAGCGTGGCGCCCAGCGATGCGATCCGGTCCGTGTCGACAGCTTGGTCGACCGGGAGCGCGAGTACGCTCGCGCCGAGTGTCTGCGCCGTCTCGTAGGTGGGATCGGCGACGACGTCGGCGGGGAGTCTCGGCCAGGTGTGAACGTCCAGCCCGGCCGTCGCGAGCTGGGACTGGACGACGGCCGGTCGGGCCGCCTCGACCGGGACGCACTGCGGGCAGATGCCTACGGGAAGCGTCTCGAAGAGTGGGGTAAGGCCGTCGATCTGGTGAAGTTCGTCGAGCCAGGCACGATAGTGCGCTCTGCGTCGCATGCGGATCGACGCCGGGTCGACACGAGCACAGACTGCTGCCGTGAGTTTCGAACACGGTCGTTTCCCGGCTTCGTACCGGGCCGCTGGCCCGGGAACGTCGCCTGAGACGCGGTCGACGATCGGGTCGACCACGCGCCGGAGATCCGGGACGGCCCCAAGCACGCGGTCGAGTCCACGCGCGCAGACGAAACTGACGTCGTCCATCGTAACCGTGTCGGCGACGCCAGCACAGGTCGAGGGATCGATCCGCTCACGAAGCCGCTCGTTCGTGACGTAGAGGACGGCCCCGTTCGGCACCGTGAGCGTCTTCCAGAGGCTCGTGATCCCGACATCGCCGAGTGTCCCCAGCAGTTTCCCGTCCGCGACGCTCAGGGCCCCGTGAGCGTTGTCGTCGACGTGATAACAGTCGTGTTCGGCCGCGTGGGCTACGACGAGATCGACACCCGGCTGTGGGAACCCGAAGTAATCGATCGAGACGATGGCGAGCGTTCCCTCGTCAGTCCGTGCCGCGAGATCCGCTTCGTCCGGTTTCAGTTCCGGCGTGATGGCGTAGTATCGCGGTTCGACACCGAGTTCCCGGAGTGGTTCGGCGACCGCGTCCGGGACGTAGGCCGGCAGGAGGACGTTCCACGTCGACTGTGTCGTTCGGTCGACGGGCTCGCTGCGAGCGGATTGTCGACGGTCGAGTGAGTGGGACGGGTGACTGTCGGCAGCCGTCTCGGGAAGCATCGCGGCGACGGCGTCCCTGAGCGCGACCTTTCCGGTTCCATAGAGGCGATACTCGGGCGCGTATCGATCGAGGAACGACCCGATTCCCGTCGATCGCCCGCCTGGTTCGTCCTCGTGCGTTCTCCGCTGTCGCTGGCGACCAGACGCTACCATCGAGGATCACGGTCGCGGGCGCGGCCATCCCGACACAGGGCCATCGCCTTGACACTAGCCAACGGCTGGCTTTAGCATCCGTTTGCTACGGCGTTCGCCGGTCCCGTACGATCGGCGTACAGACCGGGTGGAACCCGTCGAGACCGGTGACTGCCCTTGAAACGCGACCGTACGCGCTGAAGCGATGCGATAACAAAGCGACCCAGTGGGAACGGGCCTGCATGGACGGATCCGCAGCACCGTCGGGACCCGACCTGTTACTCGTTGGGCTCGACGCCGGCTGTCAGTCGGTGCTCGACGATCAGTTCGCAGCGGGGACCGCACCGACGATCGAACGGCTGTGCTCGTCGGGCACGGTCGGCCCGCTCGAATCACAGATTCCGCCGTGGACGGCGAGCGCCTGGCCGTCGCTGTACACGGGAACCAATCCGGGGAAACACGGCGTCTTCGATTTCCTCACGTTCGACGGTTACGACTGGGACGTCGTCAACGCGACGCACGTCCGGTCGCGGCCGATCTGGGAGTTGCTGGACGAGCACGGCTACTCGAGCGTGGTCGTCAACGTCCCGGTCACCCATCCGGCCCGGGCGTTCGACGGGGCACTCGTCCCCGGGCTCACCGCACCGGAAGACCCGGCGTGTCACCCGGACGGGATCCTGAGCGAGATCGAAGACGCCATCGGCCCGTATCGGATCTACCCGCAGAGCTGGCAGAACGTCGACGACCAGCTCGACGCCTACGAGCGGACTATCCGCCAGCGAGGCCGTGCCTTCCGATACCTCCTCGATCGATTCGAACCGGAGTTCGCCTTCGTGCAGTTCCAGCTGACGGACTCCGTCTTTCACGAACGGCCGGGAGACGACGAGGCCGTCGAGACGGTGTACGCGGCCGTCGATCGCGAACTCGAACGAACGCTCGAAACGGTCGATCCGGGTGCGGTAATGCTCGTCAGCGACCACGGGATCGGCCCGGTCCGGGACGCCGAGGTGCGAGTGAACGAGGTCCTCTCCGACCACCAACTCCTCGAACGAAAGCAGGGTGGGGAGGGCATGCCCACGTGGTCTCGCGCGTTCGAGAACGACTTCGTCGAGGGCGCGGACGCGAGCGAGCACAGCCCCGGCGCGCTCGAACGGGCGATCGAACTCGCGGCGAAGGTGGGTATCACCACCCAGCGCGTCGCGGGCGTCCTCGACCAGGTCGGACTCGCCGAACCGATCGGCCGGCACGTCCCGAACGACGTCATCAGGGCCGGAAGCGAGCAGGTCGATTTCCCGGCCTCGGCGGCCTACGTTCGATCGAAGAGCGAACTCGGCGTCAGACTCAACGTCGAGGGTCGCGAGCCGAACGGGCAGGTTCCCGCCGCCGAGTACGAGCGCGTCCGATCGCGGGTCGTGGACCTGCTGGCCGACCTCGAGACGCCACAGGGCGAACCTGTGTTCGACCGCGTCGGACCCCGGGAGGCGTTCTTCGAGGGCCCACACCTCGCAAACGGCCCGGACATCGTGACGGTTCCGCGTGACTTCGACACCGCTCTCGTCGCCAGGCTCGCTGGCGATGCCTTCGGCGAGCCGATCGAACCGTGGAACCACAAACGGACGGGGGTGATCGCGGCGACGGGGCCCACCGTCGCCGACGTTCCGCTCACCGACGCACACCTCTTCGACGTCGCGCCCACGATCTGTGCGTACTTCGGCGTCCCCATCGACGAGACGATGGACGGACGAGCACTTCCGATCGTCGGATCGGGGGAGATCGACTCCTATCCTGCCTACGATCCGGGACCAACGACGGCGACGAACGACGGGACCGTCGAAGACCGCCTTTCAGATCTGGGCTACCTCTAACATCATGAGCGTCGACATCAGACAGTACGACCTCGAGACTGAGCCCGACGCGTGGAATCGCCTCGTCGATCGCGCCCATCGATCGAACCCGTTCTACCGGGCCGAGGCACTGGCGCTGCAGGCGGCCGAGACGGAGACGACCGTCCACGCCCTGGCCGGGTTCAAGGGCGAGGAACCCGTCGGGCTCTTCCCCGCGTTCGAACTGACGAAGGGGCCGTTCGCGGCGGTGTTCTCGCCGGCGCCACAGTCTTGGTCGTGCTACCTGGGCCCGGTCGTTCACTCGATGAGTCACCTGAAGCAACGCAAGGCCGACAGACGCCTGCGATCGTTCGTCGACGGCTGTCTCGAGTGGCTCGAAGACGCCTGCTCACCGGTCTACTGGAAAGTGACGACGGCGGGCATCGACGATCTTCGGCCGTTCACCTGGAACGGCTTCGACGTCTCGCTCCAGTACACCTACGTCGTCGATCTCGAGGACTCACCCGAAGCCGTCAGAGATCGATTCAGTTCGGACGCGCGTCGCAACGTCCAATCAGTCCCCGACGGCGTCTCCGTCACCGTCGAGGGACCGGACGCGATCGACTCGATCGTCGAACAGGTCGCGACGCGGTACGAGAAACAGGGGCGCCCGTTCCACCTCGAGCCATCCTACGTGTGCGCGTTGTACGACGCGCTCCCGGCGGGTGCGATTCGACCCTACGTCTGCCGGGTCGACGGCGAGTTCTGCGGCGGCATCCTCGTTCTCGAATCGGACGACACGCGCTTCCGGTGGCAGGGTGGCGTGAAACTCGAGGACGTCGACGTACCGGTCAACGATCTGCTCGACTGGCGAATCATCGCCGACGGGATCGACTCGGAGGCGACCAGTTACGACCTCGTTGGCGCCGGTGTCCCGGCCATCAACCGGTACAAGGCGAAGTTCAACCCGCGTCTCGAGACCCACCACACGATCACGTCGGGCACGTTCGGAATCGACCACCTCGTCGAACGCTACGAGCAGGCCGTGTAACCGGCTCTCGAAGCGCCCGGTCGGGCCTGACGCGTCCGGCGGACCTGACGACGGTCCGCGTCAGCGGTGAGCTTTAGGGATGAAGTCGGACGTCTTCATCTCTCGGTAGGTCGAACACTCGGGACAGGCGTGGACGACGTCCCGATTGTCACCGAACACCCGGGCGAATTGCCGGGTGACGCGATTGCCACAGGTCACGCAGTTCGGTGCGGCCGTCGATCGTTCTGCCTCGAGCGGCGTCCACTTCGTTTCGGATTCGGGTGCCATCGATCACGGATACCGACAGAACCGACATTGGTATGGAGGTCGTAATGGATCGGGAGCGACGAGCGATTGTCACTACGTGTCACGATAGAAGACGGCGGAAATTCGCCTGCCTTCTTGCGTTTATTCTCGTATTTACAGACAGTAGCAAGGAATTAATCACCAGATATGAGGGGATACTGGCCCCTCATTACGCTCGAAGCTCTCCAGCCCGTGTGTGGTGACTGCCCGGTCGCCAACGACGGGAACTCAGTGCCCCGGAACAGCTACCCCAACCGAAACCGACGGCCCACCGATCGACTCACTCGACGGTGACGCTCTTGGCCAAATTGCGTGGCTTGTCGATCTCCCGATCGAGTAAGTTCGCAGCGTGATACGACACCAGCTGGAGCTGGACGGTTGCGAGCAAGCCCGAGAGCATGGGGTGGACGTCCGGAATCGAGAGGTGGGCGTCGGCGAGGGAGACGGCGTCGTGGCCGCCCGGACAGACGGCGACGATCGGTGCGCCGCGGGTGGCCGCTTCCTCGGCGTTTTTGAGCGTTTTCTCGTCTTCCGTTCCGGTGAAGATCGCCACGACGGGCGTCTCCGGCGTCACGAGGGCGAGCGGGCCGTGCTTGAGTTCGCCCGCGGCGAAGCCCTCCGCGTGTTCGTACGTGATCTCCTTGAACTTGAGCGCCCCTTCGAGCGCGACCGGGTAGCCCAGCCCTCGCCCGATGAAGAAGAACGCCCGCTCACCGCGATATCGCCGGGCGACCGACTCGGCCGCGGAGCCATTCAGGAGCGTTTCCACGAGCGACGGGAGTCGGTCGACGTCCGCACAGATGTCGTCGATCGGCAGCGACGAGGATCCCGTCGACGCCGTCGCGATGCGATCCGCCAGCAGCGTGAGGACGATCGCCTGCGAGGAGAACGTCTTCGTCGCCGCGACGCCGATCTCGGGGCCCGCCCTGATGAACAGTTGCTCGTCGGCCTCGCGGGCGGCGCTCGACCCGATCACGTTCGTCACGGCGAGCGTCGTCGCCCCGGCCCGGGAGGCCGCCCGGAGCGCGCCGAGCGTATCGGCCGTCTCGCCGCTCTGGGTGACGGCCACGACGAGGGTTCGGTCGTCGATAGGCGGGGCGGAGACGCCGAACTCGTTGGCCAAGATGGCATCGGCGTCGACGCCGGCCCGCCGCAGCACGATCGCCCCGTACAGCGCGGCGTGGTACGACGTCCCGCACGCCGCGAGGACGACCCGGTCGATGTCGGCGAATGTCTCCGGCTCACAGGCGTCGAACGAGACCGAGCCGCGTCGCGGATCGTATCGGCCCTCTATCGTCTGGGCGATCGACGTCGGCTGTTCAGTGATCTCCTTTAGCATGTAGTGGTCGAACTCGCCCTTGCCGGTCTCCTCGGCGTCCCAGTCGACCGTCTCCCGACGGCGTCGAACCGGCGCTCCGTCCGCATCGGTGATCGAGATACCGTCCGGTTCGAGGACGACCACGTCACCGTCCTCGATGTAGATCAGATCGTCGGTGTACTCGAGGAACGCCGGGACGTCGCTCGCGAGGTAGTAGTCGTCACCGTCGATCCCGACGACCAGCGGGGAGCCGTCCCTGGCGGCGTACAGACGGTCGTCTCCGTCACACATGGCCGCGATCGCGTAGCTACCGGCGAGTTCCTCGATCGCGTTTCGGAAGGCCGTCTCGCCGTCGTAACCCCGGTCTACGTAGTACTGGATCAAGTGGGGTACGACTTCGGTGTCGGTGTCACTCGTAAATTCGTGTCCCTCCTCCTGTAGTCGCTCTTTCAACGCACCGTAGTTCTCGATGATTCCGTTGTGGACGACGGCGACATCGGCGGTCGAATCCGTGTGCGGGTGAGCGTTCTCGTCGGTCGGCGGCCCGTGCGTACTCCAGCGCGTGTGACCGATGCCGAGAGAGCCGCCCAGGTGCGTTCCCTCGAGCGATTCGACCAGTTCGTCGACGGTCCCGGATCGCTTCGCGATTTCGATACCCGTCCCGTTCTGGACGGCGACCCCCGCGGAGTCGTAGCCACGATACTCGAGGTTCTCGAGGCCGGTGAGCAGGGGTTCGATCGCCTCGCCGTCGCCAACGTGGCCGATGATCCCGCACATTATCGGCCACCCCGGACGGCAGGCCGACCGGCACTCGGTCGGGCGGTAGCGGCCAGTGTCGGCTCTGACGGCCAAACGAGCAGTGATCGGTCGCTCATAACCCCAGCCAACTGCCCGGCAGGCATTACTATTGAGCGGCTACGTCGTTCGGTAGCCTCTGGGTACAGGCGCCGTCGTGGCGGTTCCACACGAGTCGCTTTCGCCTCGACGACGCAGAAGGAAGTTGCCCTTCACAATGAGGCCTCACGCCCTCGCAGGATTCACGCTCACTCGACAGCGAATTGCACCTCGGTATTCTGTGGGGTACTCGATTGGAACGCGTCCGTCACCCAAGATTGGGGTTCACGCACGACCACTGGCTGTGGCTCCCTGACGACCAGCAAGCAGGTGGTCGACGCCAGAACAGAGCTTACCAGCAGCCCCAGCCATCCTTCGCCTAGTCCCACCCTACGAGCCACTGGGCGAGTAGGGTTCGCACCGAGCGGAAACTGGCCGAACGGCCGAGTCGCTGCCGCGTCGCACCCCGTCTAGTCAGCTCGGTCGTCGGGAAAAACGAGTACCGTGACCGGTTCCACGGTCCAGCTCCTGGTCACTCACACACGTGCCCAGAGACGCGATCACGCGCAGTGGCTCGGTCACGCGATCGATCGCATCGTCTGGAGGGTGTCCGCCAGGCCGATTCAGTCGTAGGCCGGACGCTGGGCCTGAATGATCGACGAGAGTTGGGCCTGTTCGTCGGCGAGCAGTTCCGTGAAATCGTCCGCGGTGATGATGCCAGAGAGCTGGCCGTCGCCGTCGGTGACCGGTAGCCGTCTGACCCCTTCCTCGGCCATCCGTTCGGCCGCAGTGTAGAACCCGTCCGATTCGGACACCATCGTGAGCTCCTCCGACATCACGTCCTCGGCCGTCGTCTCGTCCGGGTTCGACCCGTTTCCGAGGACGCGCGTCGCCAGATCGCGATCAGTGACGATCCCGACCGGCTCGTCGCCGTCAGCGATGACGACGCTCCCGACGTGTTCGTCGTCCATCATACTGGCGAGTTCGGCGACCGTTTCGTCTGTGTCAGCGGTGACGACCCTGCTTCTGGCGAGGTTTTCGACTGGCATAAGCGTGGATAGCTGCCCACGACCACGGGCATAAATCCCGTGGCGGGCCGGCCAGTGACGATCGCCCGGTCCACCACGGTACCGACACACGCAGCTATCGAACGCCGTCGATTACCCGAGTACGTATCTGAGGGCCGGATACCGTTCAATCAGCGGCTGTCCACCGACGTCGTAGGATTCGAGGTAGCGTCGAGGCCGAGGATGCGACCGGCGCCGAAGGCGGCGACCGAGAGGAAGACGAGCATGTACGCGAAGTCGCCGTTGATGTACCCGTGGTTCACCTCCCAGTTGCCCAGATAGAACATGAGCATCAGGAACGCGCCCCAGAACGCCGCGAGTCGGGTGAACGCGCCGAACAGGAGGCCAAGCCCGATGAGGACCTCGCCCCACGGCACCGCAACGTTGACGAACTCGACGAACCAGCCCGTCTCGCCCATCGCCACGAACAGATCGGCTGCTGGACTGCCGTTGTCTGGGACGACAGTAGTGAGGTAGAAACTGGCACCGAATTCCCCCGAGAGCACCTTATCGATCCCGCTCTGGAAGAACGCCAGCCCCATCATCAGCCTGAGCGCGAGGATGACCAGACCGACAGTGTGTGGAGTTGCCCGGCCGCGGTGAACCCGCCGATCGTACTCTCTAGATTCACTTCTTCGGTCGCCATACGGTACCCAACCGCATTCATTACTGATAGAAGTGACTGTCAGCTCCACTAGTGAGGTTTGGAGGGCCGCCCTGCTAAAACCCGATCTGCAGTACTGCAATCGCCTCCGGAATCCTCGACAGCACAACGTGGCCACTACCCGCCGCCGCGAACGACGTGGCCGTACTTGATCGACGCGACGAAAATTCCGCCACCCAGTGCGTTCCCGATCGTCGCAAGCACCAGGAAGACCACGTAGTCGCCGACCGTGATCGCGTCGGCGATGACGAGCCCGAAGAGTACTTCGACGTTGCCGGCGATCGAGTGAGGAAGATGCAAGAGTCCGATCGTCGCCGTGACGATCCAGATGAGCAACAGTCGACTCGTCGTGTCCTGCGCGGCGGTGAGCAGCCAGGCGAGCAATCCCATCAACCAGCCGGCGAAGATCCCGGCGACGAGCAGCCAGTGCGGGTCGTGCGTAATGAGCTTCGACGCGATATCAACGAACGAAGCCGGATCGACGACGCCGAGGCCCGGCATCAGCACGACGGCGAGGATCGTGAACGCTGCACCCCCCAAGACGTTCCCGACATAGACCAGTCCCCAGAGGCGCGCGAGCTGTGTCACCGTCGCTTTGCCGTCAAGGACCGGAATCACCGCGAGCGTGGTGTGTTCGGTGAACAGTTCCGAGCGCCCGATGATGACGAAGATGAATCCGACGGCGTAGGCGCTCGCGACGAGCAGTTCGGTGGTGAGATCGCCGAAACCGCCGGTCGAGAGCGTCAGGACGACCGCCATGAGGAGCGGCCCGAACCCGATATCGAGTCCCGCGGAGAACCCCGAGAGGAGCAGTCCGGAGCGCTCGCGATTAATCTCGTGAACGCCGCTGTCTATCACCGACGCGAGAACATCGCTCGTCGGACGCTGGTCGACGGAGTCGGTCGGTGGCGTCGATTGGTCCGCCTCATCGGAGGGACGCGCGCTCGACTTTTCCGACGAAGCGTCGTCTCGACCGGACACGGGAGTCTCTCAACGGTGCCAACCACGTCCGGCTATGCAAACCTTTGTATCGGAGACGGGCCCGATCGCATCGGTTCATCGATCACGCGAAATTTTGCGCTGAGCGGGCGGCTGACACGGCCGTGTAGTTCAGGTAGTCGACGAAGGTGCCGCCCATCGAGCGACGTGGACGACGGCTCGTCGGTGCGCACCCTACCCTTCGACCACCCGACCTAATAACACCTATTATGCACCTATATACCATATAATCATTATAGCGTAGCCTCTTATCCGATCATGCGATGTGATGCCATATGTCTCGATCGGACGCACCGTCCGCCGCATCGCACGTCGATGGACTCGCACCGGGGGATCACCGGAGCAACTGTGGCGTCGGTATCGTGGCAGACATCGAATCGGGCGGAGGCCATCGAACCGTCGCCGATGCGCTCTCGCTTCTCAGAAACCTCGAACACCGCGGAACGACCGGCGCCGAACCGAACACGGGCGACGGAGCGGGAATCCTGCTCCAGACCCCCGATCGCTTCTTCCGAGAGGTCCTGGACGTCCCGCTACCGGAGACGTACGCGGCTGGATCGCTCTTTCTCCCACGTGCCGAGGTCGCCCGCGAGACGGTCGTCGATGCGGTCGAATCCGTCCTGGCGCGGTACGATCTCGACGTCCTGACCTGGCGGGCCGTCCCGACCGACAACGCGGGGCTGGGCGAGACGGCCCTCGAATCGGAACCGGCCGTCTCCCAGTGCTTCGTGGCACCGGCGGATCACGCCGACGCGATCCCGTCAGACGACTTCGATCGTCGCCTCTACGTCGCCCGTCGCGCCCTCGAATCGACGCTCGCCGAACTGGACGATCCCGAACCTGACCACGTGTACGTGTGCTCGCTCGATCGGGAGACGATCGTCTACAAGGGACTCCTCACCGGGACGCAACTGGCGTCGTACTATCCCGACCTCTCCGACGAGCGCGTCGAATCGACGTTCGCGATGGTTCACGAGCGATTCTCGACGAACACGCTCGGCGCCTGGCACCTCGCCCACCCGTTTCGACGGACGATCCACAACGGCGAGTTCAACACGCTCCGCGGCAACGTCAACTGGATGCGAGCGCGGGAATCGGAACTCGACAGCGAGACGATTCCGGATCTCGATGCGATCAGACCGATCGTCGACGACGACGGCCGGTCCGATACGGCCGTTTTCGATACCGTGCTCGAACTCCTCCTCGCGGATGGGCGGTCCCTCCCGCACTGTCTCCGACTGCTCATTCCGGAGGCCTGGCGAACGGACGAGACGATGGCGGCCGACCGACGCGACTGGTACGATTTCCACGCGTCCCTCGTCGAACCGTGGGACGGCCCGGCGCTCGTCGCCGCGACCGACGGGTCGCGTGTCGGGGCCGTCCTCGATCGGAACGGGCTCCGACCCTGTCGCTACGAAGTGACGACGGATGGTCGCGTCGTGATGGCCAGCGAGACCGGCGCACTCGAACTGGAGCCGAGTACTATCGCCGACCGGGGCCGCCTCGAACCGGGCGAGCTCCTGTTGATCGACCCGGCGGCGGGCGAGGTGCGCGCGGACGACGACGTCTTCGACGAACTCGTCGACGATCGCTACGGCGAGTGGATCGATTCCGAGCAGGTTCACCTCGATCACGTCCGCGAGAATTCGGCCGTCTCGGCGCCCGCCACCGACGGCGAAACGCCGCGACTGCGCGCCACCCAGGCCGCCTTCGGCTACACGCACGACGAACTCGAATCGCTCCTGGAACCGATGGCCGCGTCCGGGGAGGATCCCGTCGGGTCCATGGGCGACGACACGCCGCTTTCGGTTCTCGCGTCGGTCAATCGGCCGCTCTTCTCGTACTTCCGACAGCTGTTCGCCCAGGTGACCAATCCGCCGATCGACTACGTGCGCGAAGCGCTCGTGACGAGTCTGGAGTGTCGACTGGGCCGCCAGCGTAATCTGCTCGACGAATCGTCCGCTCACGCCCACCAACTCGTCCTCGACTCGCCGATCCTCACCGAGAACGACCTCGCCGCCGTCCGGGAGGGAGAACGCAACGGAATCACCGCAACGACGGTCGATACTACGTTCGCGGTCGAACGGGACGGTGGCAGCGACGAGTCCGCGGAGGACGCGGGCGAGGCGCTCGAAGCGGCCCTCGAACGGGTGCGGGCCGACGCCGCCGCTGCCGTCGCGGACGGTCACGAACTCGTGATCCTCTCCGACGCGACCATCGGTCCCGATCGAGCGGCGATTCCGAGCCTCCTGGCGACCAGCGCCGTCCACCAGCACCTCGTTCGCGAGGGACTACGGGCGCGTGCGGGGCTCGTCGTCGAATCGGGGGATCCCCGCACGGTCCACCAGGTCGCCACGTTGATCGGGTACGGCGCGGGCGCAGTCTGTCCCACGCTCGCGTTCGATACCATCAGGAACCTCACGGCCGGACCGGACGGCGCCGACGAGGCGGACGCGATCGATGCGTACGTCGGTGCGCTCGAGGGCGGACTTTCGAAGACGATGGCGAAGATGGGAATCTCGACGGTCGAGAGCTACCGCGGCGCCCAGATATTCGAGGCCGTCGGCCTCGATGACGAGCTGGTCGAGCGGTATTTCACCGGCACCGAGACGACGATCGGCGGGATCGGTCTCGCCGAACTCGAAGCGGACCTCCTGGCGCGTCACCGAAACGGGTTCGACGAGTCAGAAGCGGCGCTCGACCGGACGGGCGAGTTCGCCAATCGACGCGACGGCGTCCACCACCAGTGGAATCCGCAGACTGTCGGCGCGCTCCAGGACGCCGTTCGGTCGGGCGACTACGATCGCTATCTCGAGTTCGCCGAGCTGATCAACGATCAGAGCGAGCGACTCCAGACGCTTCGCGGGCTGCTCGAATTCGACTCCGATCGCGACCCGATACCGATCGAGGACGTCGAACCGGTCGCGGAGATCGTGACGCGGTTTTCGACCGCGGCGATGTCGCTCGGCAGCCTCTCTCCCGAAGCGCACGAGAACAACGCGATCGCCACCAACCGCATCGGGGCCAAAGCGAACACCGGCGAGGGTGGTGAACCGCCCGAACGGTTCGGGACCGAACGGGAGTGTTCTGTCAAGCAGGTTGCTTCCGCCCGATTCGGCGTCACGTCGACGTACCTCGCCGCAGCGGACGAACTTCAGATCAAGATGGCGCAGGGCTCGAAGCCGGGCGAGGGCGGCCATCTTCCCGGCTCGAAGGTCGGCGAGGAGATCGCTCGCATCCGAAAGTCGACGCCCGGCGTGGGGCTCATCTCGCCACCGCCGCTGCACGACATCTACTCCATCGAGGATCTGAAGCAACTCATCTACGACCTGAAGGCCGCGAACGAGGGGGCCGACGTCAACGTCAAGCTGGTCAGCGAAGCCGGCATCGGCACGATCGCCGCCGGCGTCGCGAAGGCCAAGGCGGACGCGGTACACATTTCGGGCCACTCGGGCGGGACGGGCGCCTCGCCGCGGACGTCGATCAAGCACGCCGGTCGGCCGTGGGAGCTCGGCCTCGCGGAGGCGAACCAACTGCTGTGCGAGACCGGACTCAGAGATCGCATCCGCCTCTCGGTCGACGGCGGCCTGAAGACGGGCCGTGACGTCGCGGTCGCCGCGCTGCTCGGCGCCGAGGAGTACGTCTTCGGGACGGCGTCGCTGGTCTCGGAAGGGTGCGTGATGGCCCGTCAGTGTCACGAGAATACGTGCCCCGTGGGAATCGCGACGCAACGAGGCGATCTTCGCGAACGGTTCCCCGGCGAACCGGCTCACGTCAGCAATTACCTGACGTCCGTCGCCGACGAACTGCGCGAGTACATGGCGGAGCTCGGGTTCGAGACCGTCGAAGAGATGATCGCCCGCGTCGGCGCGCTTCGACAGCGCTCGACGCGGGGAACCGCCGCGTCCACCGACGACGCAGCGGGCGCCCCGCTTCCGCCGGTCGATCTCTCCGCGATGCTCGCCGAA
This sequence comes from Halovivax asiaticus JCM 14624, assembly GCF_000337515.1. Lineage (GTDB taxonomy): Archaea > Halobacteriota > Halobacteria > Halobacteriales > Natrialbaceae > Halovivax > Halovivax asiaticus. The sequence continues at coordinate 90,804 of NZ_AOIQ01000002.1, read as the reverse complement.
CCGGCCGGGAGCGCGCGAACGAAGGGGCGCGAGCAGGACCACGGACTTGACGATCACGTCGATCGTGAACTGATCGAACGCGCCGAACCGGCGCTGGCCGACGGGGAATCGATATCGCTCTCGACCGGCGTCGAAAATGTCGACCGCGCGGTCGGGACGATGCTCTCGAACCGCGTCGCGAGCCGGTACGGTGAAGCGGGCCTGCCCGACGAGACGATCTCGGTGTCCCTCGACGGGACGGCGGGTCAAAGCTTCGGTGCGTTCCTCGCGAGCGGCGTCTCGCTTCACCTCACCGGCGTCGCCAACGACTACGTCGGAAAAGGCCTCTCCGGCGGGATCGTAACCGTGGACGGGCCGAACGGCGTCCGGTACGACCCCGCCGAGACGGTTTCGATCGGCAACGTCGCGCTCTACGGCGCGACCGACGGCGAGTGTTACGTCGAAGGCGTCGCCGGCGAGCGCTTCGCCGTCAGAAATTCCGGGGCGAAAGCCGTCGTCGAAGGCGTCGGCGACCACGGCTGCGAGTACATGACCGGCGGCGTCGTCGCGGTCCTGGGGGACATCGGTCGCAACTTCGCCGCGGGGATGTCCGGCGGCGTCGCCTACATTCACGATCCCGACGGCGATCGCCGGGAATCGATCTCCAGCGACTCCGTCCAGGGGACCGACGAACTCTCGGATCGCGACGAGGCGATCCTTCGTCGACTCCTCGAGAACCACGTCGCGTACACGGACTCGAAGCGGGCTGCGGCCCTCCTCGCCGACTGGGATTGCGCGGCCGACGAGTTCGTCGCCGTGATACCGGAGGCCTATCGGCGCGCTATCGAGTCCGACGGTCGCACCGACGTTCGGAACGAGCTGCCGAGTCGGCCGGCGAGTTCGGAGGTCCACTCGATCCCCGGTCGCATCTCGAGCGACGACTAGGCTCGCTGAACCCGGTCGTCGGAGGTCGGGAGAACGCAGGTCGCGGCCAGCTACACCGCGTCAGACCCCGTTTTCCCGGTTCTAACCTGCAGCGCGTCGATCACCGGCATCACGAAAATCTTCCCGTCGCCGGGATCTCCGGTGTCGGCCGCGTTCGCGATGGCCGTGACGGCCTCCTCGGTCGGCACTTCGGCGACGGCGACCTCCACTTTCACCTTCTTGTGAAGGTCGACGGCGTACTCCTCGCCGCGCCACTGACCGGTTTTAGCCGGCTGGGAACCGCGACCCGAGACGTCCGTGACGGTGAGCGACGGGGCGCCGATTTTGGCGAGTGCGGTCTTGACCGCCTCGAGTCGCCCCGGTCTGATGATCGCCACCACGAGCTCGACGTCGGTGCCGGTGGTCTCGCCCCCGTCGGCGCGCATCGACGTCGAATCGCCCGATTGCTCGACCATCGCGCCGCCGTCGGTGGCGACGGTCGGGTCGCCGAATTCGGGGTAGGTGTCGACGCCGTGCTCGGCGGAGTCGAGGCCATCCCGCTCGTGATCCGGCGTGACGCGGGCCTGTCCCAGAAGCTTGAGCGGTCCCCAGACGGCCGCCGTCAACGCGACCGTCACGACGGTGATGACGGAGATCCCGACGATCTGCGGGACGAATGCGGACGCCTCGACGGAGAGGATGCCGCCCGCGACGAGCCCGTCACCGACGACCGTCGCGCCCTCGGCGTTCGACCAGAGGGGGTACAAGACGAGGCCGAGTATCCCCGCGCTCCCGTGGACGGGGAAGACGGCGCAGACGTCGTCGATCTTGAGCGTCTTCTCGACGAACCCAAAGACGATGGGGAGTTGCGCACCGGCGAGGAAGCCGATCGCGATCGCACCCACCGGAGTGATGACGTCCGTCGGTCCGGTAACGCCGACGAGGCCGGCCAGCATGCCATTCGCGACGTATAACGTGTCGACTTTGCCGTTCGAACCGTAGGAGACGACACCGGCCCCGATCGCGCCCAGACCCATCCCGAGAGCGGTGACGACGGCGACGCCGCCGACGTACGAGAAGTCGGCCAGCGCGACGATACTTCCAGCTTCGGCGGCCGTGTCGACCGTCACGACCGTCGCGGCGGTACCGACGTTGAAGCCGAACCACCCGAAACAGAGGATTAGCGTCCCGAGGACGGCGACGGTCAGCGAGTGACCCGGAATGACGTTGACGTTCCCATCGTCGTCGTACCGGTCGAGACGCGGGCCGAGAATCCAGGCGGCCGTCAGGGCTGCGACCCCGCCGAACCCGTGAACGACCATCCCGCCGGCGAAGTCGTGGTATCCGAAGTCCGTCAGGAGCGGGACGCCGGTCCCCGCGTTCCAGACGAGTCCGTTGACGACCGGGTAGATCACGGCGGCGAGGACGAACGTGTACGTGACGTACGCGCGGAGTCTCGCCCGTCCGGCGACCGCTCCCGAGACGATCGTCGCCGCAGTCATGGCGAACACCGCGCTGAACAGCCACATCGTCCAGTCGTACGACCCCACGCCGAACATCGAGAGCGGCCCGGCCGCGTCGGCGCCGACCACCGTCGCGCCGACGTAATTCGCCGCCCCCATCCCGATCACGAAGAAGACGACGACGCCGACCGCCCAGGTCAGCATATTCTTCGTCAACTGGTTCGCGACGTTCTTCGATCGCACCTGACCCGCTTCGAGCATCGCGAAGCCCGCATGCATGAAGAAAATGAGGAACGTCGCCACGAGCGCCCACAGCAGGTTCATTCCCGTCGCGAGCGTCTCGAGGTCGGACGGGGCGACCGATAGCGCCGACACATCGATCATTGACCCTCACCCGGTTTCGTTCCGAACGCAGCCGATTCGTGTGACCATTCATCCACCGATACCCCGAAACACATTGTGATTCGATCTCTGAACACGAATAGAGTGCAGTTCAAAGAACCAGATAAAGATAATCGAGCCCATATATCCAGAAAACAGCCCGAGAATGCGACGAGTAGTCGGTCCATTAGGAACCCGATACTGTATAAGGGAATTCGAACCGGCCAGACACCCAATTATATGGCGTTTTTTACTTCATTCCCACACCAAAAATCGGCAGAAACACACCCACACGTGAGGGAATAGGCCGTGAAACCGAAGAATTTCTCGCGCGCGGCAGTAATTGCACGAACCGAGATCGTCTCGAAACGGGTTTGGACGAATAGTCGGTTTCCCATCTATCGCCGATACCGCGGAGGAAAAACTGTTCTCGAATCGATATCGAGGCTCTTTAGGCAGCGCTGCAGCCCGGTGGACGTTCATCCACCAGTCGGCGGCTCCACGGTGGGCTGTCGCCAGCACGGTGACTGAACGTCGGCGATGACCGCCTCCGATACTGCGCTGGAACCGGCGCATCCGCACCGTCGACGCGTATCGTGAATGGTGTTGACTCGGACAGGGAACGGTACTGGTCTGAGAACGGAGATGTCTGTGCCGATCGGCTCGGTCCCGCAATGGTCGATGTTCCGCGCGAACAGTGCCCGGAACGGATGCAGGCCCGGTCATCGTCCGCGAGGACGTGCCGCCAGATACGACTCGTAGCATTCGTCTTCGGGACGGCACCCTCACTCGGTGACAGTAAAGGCACCCAGTCGCTCCCAGTTGTCGGTGATGACCCGCAGGGTGGCTTTCAGCCCGCCGAGAACGATCGGGCCGTAGAACAGCCCCATCACGCCGAACGCGTACGCACCGCCGAGGATACCGAGCAGGATAACGGCCGGATTGAGTTCGGCGTAGCGATCGACCGCGAACGGTCGCAGATAATCGTCGGTGACGCCCACCACGACGACGCAGTAGACGAACAGGGCGCCGGCCAGTACCGGTTGCTCCAGTACCACGAGATAGACTACGGCGCCACCCCAGATGGGAATCGTCCCGATGAGCGGTACCATCGCCAGGACAATCATCACGATGGTCCAGAAAGCGGTGTTCGGGATCCCCACGAGGAGAAAGCCGAGCCCGGCGACGAGCCCCTGAGCGACGCCGACGAAGACGTGTCCAAAGAGTACAGCCCACAGCAAGTCGGTGAATTCACTGTAGAGATCACGTTGGATGTCCTCGGGCAACGGCATCGTGCGATAGAGCCACGCGACCAGCGCCTCCGCATCTTTCAGCAGGTAGTATACAAGAAAGAGTGCGAGAACGATGCCGATCGCAAACGTCGTGAGCGAACTGAACGCAGCCGTCGACTGCTCGAGAGCGGTTCGTCCGAGATCCTGTCCCGATCCGATCAGTTGGCCGTCGAGCGTCACGTCGTAGCCGGTGAGCTCCCGAATTCGTGATTCGATCGCGTCGATCCGGAGCATCCGAGCATCGACGTTCTCGAGGATGTACTGCGCCTCGTCGACGATCGCCGACAAGACGAGGATGAACGGGACGACGACGGCGACGACGGCGAGGCTAACGAGAGACAGGGCCGCTGTCATCGGCGAGACGCGACGTTCGAGGCGCCGCTGGAGCGGGTACAGGGCGAATGCGAGCAAGACAGCACCCAGGACGTACTGGAGAAACGGCAAAACGAGTTGCACCGAGAGTGCAATGAACACCGCCGCGATCGCGAGGAGGGTCCCCCTGGCCAGTCGCATCCGGAATCAGGGCTCCGTGGACCTCGATTGACTGCGGAGCGATCCCGACGCGGCCCGGCCGACCGTGTTCACCGATCGATGTGTCATCATTTGTTGACAGTTCGGCAAGCGAGTAAATGAGTGTGTCGTGTTCGCACGAGGCGAGAGGCGAACGACCGGGACTGCCACGGACTCACGGCGCCACGTTCGAGAGCGTCATCACGACGAAAAAGAGCAGAACGAACTCGGAGACGAGCCAGGCGTTGTCGTCCATCCAGGTGCGGATCGATGGAAGAGAACGCTGAGCGCGCTCGCCGCCCGCAATCAGCGCCAGCGACGGAAGTGCAAGGACCACGAGTGTCGCTCCCACGAACGGAGCCACGTGCCAGAACGGTGCGTCGCGCCCGGAGAGGTACGAACCGACCGCGATCGAGGTGAGGAGATCCGTCGGGAAGAAACCCATCAGGAGAAAGCCGAGTCGGAACGCGGCGCGCGGCGACGCCGATTCGATCGATCCCATCCACCGCGGCGACTCGGCCGTCTCACGCGTCCGGTAGGTGTGAATCATCGCGAGCGCGAGAGCGACGAGTACGACACCAGTCCGTACCATCGACGGTCGTCCCCGACCGACGACGCCGACGTCCAGCACGTACGCGATCCCAACGACGAGCGAAATCGAAACGGCAGCGCCGGCGAGAAAGGCCGCCGAGTTCGTCCGCCAGCGCTGACTCGTCGCGAGGAAGATGGCGCTGAGGATCTGCGGTCCGGAGACCATCACCACGACCAGCGGGAGTACCTCGAGGAACTGCACGATGGCACTTCGATCCGAGCGATCAATCCCGTGCGCCCTGTGCGGGCAAGCCGCCCATATGGCTCGACGCGGCGTCGCGCTCGGCCCTACCCGCGGAACGGTCTGACCAGTCGGCGCGCGGCGGGGCCGACGATCGAGCGAACGAACGCGACGGTTCCCATCTTCGATTCGTCCAGCGCGTACCGGGTGGCGCCGTCCGCCGACTGGTCGTCGACGGGATAAATGGTCTCGTTGTCGCCGACGACGTCGATGACCTCGCGGACGCGGGACTCGGTGAGGTCACATGCAGCGGCGAGCTCGGGGATCGTCTTCGGGCCGGATTCGAGTTCTGTGCTGACGAGGTGGGCGTGGTTCATGACGATCATCGCTTCGCTCGAAGTCATGTCGTCCGCTGGCTGCGCACCATCCCGTCGTCGACCCTCGATGAAATCGCGACGAGCGTCCAGCATGAACCAGACCCCCACCCCAGCGGTGAGTGCCGGAAACCACAGGGGGCCGTCAGACGCCGGAACGGCGTACTCGTAGGCGAACCAGACGAGGCTGAGGCCCGTCACGAAGACACCGATTCCGACACCCGCCCATCGGCCGTCGATCCCGGGCGCTTCGCGGACGACGGCCATCGCCTCGGTGATGACGAACGCGGTTGCAATACCGAGGACCAGGCTCCCGTTCTGCGAGATGCCGTAGACGATCGCGACTGCCGCGACGTATCCGAGAACGTGCCGTATCGTCAGACGTTCGCGGGCCGTGCGAACGAGCGCATCGAGCATGAACGAAGCTTCGGGAGGCGTGTACATTATTCTTTCTAATTCGCAGACAGGAACGAGCGTGGGTGGCTACGAGTGAATGGACGACGCGCGCGGATCGTGTCAGCGGCGGCCGCCGATGGCCGAGGAGTGACAGAAAGACGAGCAGCGTACCGACCACGACGCCGTCACCGACGGATACGTCCCGATAAATCACACTATCGGACTGCGTCGTCGGCACCGACAGGGATCGAGATGAGGCGTCAGGCGGTCCGACCAACGGTGGCCCGTGTGTACCACGTTAGTAGGTAGCTGCACGGTAGCGAAACGATTCGTCCGAAGTCTCGAGCGCGGGGTCGCGAACTGCGTCAATCAGATCCGGCCGCGTCCGGAACCACCCATCGCGCCGGAGAGCCCACTCGAACTCGCCGCCGAGTCGTCGCCGCCGAGTCCGCCGAAGTCCATATCTTCGAAGTACTCCGGGGCGGTGTCTTCCGTTGCGTAGAGGTACAGCGCGGTCTTCGCGATGCCGGAGAGCGTTTTCCCGACCAGGAAGCCGAGCAGGATCGCCGTCCCGCCGATGGCCACGGTCACGACAAGGCCGGCCGTCCCGAGACCGCCGAAGACGAGGTAGGTAGCCCCGCCGAGCAGCCCTCCGGCGACCACCAGCACGAACGAGACGATGTCGATCGCCCCCATCGCCCCGATCGACTCGCCCCAAGTCTCTTTGAACGTGCGCGCGCTCTCCGAGAACATTTCGCGGACGGAGGGGTCACGGAAGACGATCACCGGAACGATGAAGTACGTCATGAGACTCCACGCGACGGCGAAGACGGCGGCCGCGATCTGTGCGACGAGGTTGTCCTCTCCCTCGATGGCTTTGATGAGCACACCGACGGTCGCCGCGACGACCGACCACGCGAGGAGGGGCCACTTGTGCTGCCAGGCCGTCGCGAGAGCCCCACGAATCGATGGCTCGTCCCCCTGGAATGCGGTCCGTGTCGCCGCGATCAACGCTGCCGTGAAGAACGACGCGACGAACGTCTCGACGAGGTAAGCGACGAACAGCGCCGCGAAGAGGGCGGGTCCTGGTTCCTGGAAAATCGGTCCCGTGGCGAAGAGGCTCCCGAAGAGCGTCAGGAAGAATGCGAGTCCCGACAGCGCTCCCAGAAGCGGGAACGTGAGGAGCTTCGGGTGTGCCCGGAGCACGCGAGCACTCCGACGGGCCATCCCGAAACCGATCTTGAGGCGGCTGAATATTCCCATACATGAAGGTATTATCTCAGTAGCATTTAGATTCTTTGTTTGCTAGCAGTCGGGAGAACCGGTGCCGTTGTCGAACAGCCGCCACGGGTTTCCATGGATTCCATCACAAACTCGGTACCGTGGACGCGGAGAGCGTGCGAGGGAGTCCAAGCCAGTCGACGTGACCGACTGGATGCGTGGAGCGCCCGTCGCCGCCATCGGACGGAACAGCCTGTACAGCGGTCGAGCTGGATGGCCCGTCAATCGATGGAATCGGTAACAATGATGGCAACACGGTTGGAGGCACGACGACACAGGTACATCGGTCGACGTGGGTGTTCGGTCACTCCGTCAGCGGCAGTGCGATTCCAAAGAGCAGCGGTGAAACGAGCCCAATAAGGATCCCGACACCTTCGGAGGCCGTGAACAGGGTATGCTCCCAGGCCGGAAGCGAAGCGACGAACGCGTTTCCCAGTATCTCACCGCCTGCGCCGAACGCGAGCAGGGACAGACCCAGCAGGAATCCACCTTTGGTCCACCGCGCGTAATCGATCGCACCGTATCGTGACATAGGCCTATTTCGGGCGAACCGACCTATCGTTGTTTCGATCCAACTGAGTGCACAGCCAGTAGTCAGTGAATGGGCCCGACACACAGCGTGTCGGAAATCGATTCGAGCCGCCGACACTGCACCGACTTGGTGGTTCGATTCGAAAACCGGTCGCCTCTCAAGTGTATCGATTACTCCTCGACGATTTCGGGTTTCAACGCGTTCACCTCGTCGAGGATCGTTTCTGCGTGCTCGTCGTCGACGCCGTTCTCGACGAGCGCTTCGTGGAGGTATGTCGCCACGCGATCGAACGCCTCGTCGGTGATTCCCATACCAGCGTGGGCCGTGCGCATGTCGTCCCCATCGTACGAGACGGGACCACCGGCGACACTGCTGACGAACTGGACCTGGTGGGCGTACAGCGCACGACGGTCCGATTCTTCGAAGTAGGGTTCGAGGAGCGGGTCGTCGAACACTCGGTCGTAGAAGTCAGAGACGACCGCCTCGACGGTCTCTTGTCCGCCGATTCGACGATATACCGATTTAGGTGTTGCCATCAACTAACCGTTCGTGTCCGGGTATAAAATGAAACCGATAAAACACGTTCGGGGAAAGAACTTTGATCAGCGAGTTTTCCTTCACGGATCGGTCGAAACCGGCCGCTCTCGGGGTCTCCAGTGAGCGCGTATCACTCGACGACGGCCGATTGCACATCGAGCGCGTCGGAAATCGAGATGTCGACGGCGGCGCCGTCGTGTTCGACCGTGATGGTGGCCGCCGCTCTAGCACCCGACTGTGGCCGGCCCGTCGATCGGAACTCCCACGTCGAGCAACGCACTAGCTACCCGCGGTTCGAACTGCAAGGCGGTCAGTACATCGACCGTCGCGAGGCAGGACAGGTCCTACAGTGCATCTCGACCGTCGGCACCGATATTCGTCAATCGGCGCGTTATCGGTCACAGCCCTCGTCCGCGAGACTCGGATGGGGTGCGTCCGGCGCGTGCTCGCGCCACTCCGTCCGGCCTTCTGGACCGAGTTGCTCGTTGAACAGTGCGCTCGCCCGTTCGTACCCGTCGTACCGACGAGGCGTTCTTCGTCGCTCGTGATCGCCCAGAACGTCTCCTTGTGATCGACGGAGCGACGCTTCAGGCGCGTGAGTGCGGTGCTCACGGCACCGTCGTCGAGTTCCGTTCGTGCCGCGATTTCACTCGCCTTGAACGCTCGCTCTTCGTTCGTCGCGAGAAAACGAGCTCCTGCTCCGCGTCGAGACGTCGGACGGTTCTCCCGGTTCCGACTGTTCGAACGTCTCTCGATCGATGGACATGATTCCAGTTGGATATTGCGTGGGGATCGTGATAGGCGTTAGATCTGTGAATGGTGTGAACGGTGGTGTCGACGCCATCCAGCGCGGTTTCCTCACCACCCGTGTGTTTCTAGGTGCTGCTGCGCGTGCATCATCGAGATTGTCGCATCCGACTCGCGTGTCGTCACTGCGTTCCTCCCGCGCTCATCCCGCGGCCCTCACTCCGTTCGCGCCGCCCGGCTGCTGGCGCACGTGCGCGAGTTCGTGCGCGATTACGTGCTGACCGTCTTCGTCCTCCGGGTCGTACTCGCCAGGGCCGAAGGCCACGTGATTGCCGACGGTGAACGCCCGCGCGTTGATCGCCTCGCACGCCGCGGCCGCTTTCGGCCCGGTGTGCACGCGGACGTCACCCAGCGAGTCGCCCATCCGTGCTTCCATCGTGCGCTGGATCGACGGCTCCAGCGACCGGCCGGGCGACGAAACGACGTCGCGGACCGATTCGGGAACCCCGGTTTCGCCAGCACGGCCGAGGTGCCGCCCGTGAGAACCTGTTGAATCGTAAATTCTGCCCGAGCGTATCGCTCTGGGGCAGAATCTCGTCGTTACGACGGCGTCGTTTCTGAACTGGCCTATGAATTCGTCATTGGTTGCCCGAGATTAATTGTGATCTTGTTGCCCTTTGAGAGCCTCAAGGAGTTCCTGTATACCGTACTCCTGGGCGAGATCAAGTGGGTGTTGCCCCCTTCGTTTTCCACGGTTGGATCGGCCCCATGTCCCACCAGCAGCTTCACCATTTCGACGTTTCCTTTGAAAACCGCCCGCATCAACGGCGTATTCCCGTACGTATCCCGAATGTTGGGATCTGAACCGTTTTCCACCAATAACTTCGCGACATCATTATTCTCGTGCTCTAACGCGAGATGGAGTGGAGTTTTCCCTTCTTCGTTCTTGAGGTGAATGTCTATACCTCTGTTGATGAGCGCGGCAGCCATCTCGTCTTCACCTACCGTCGCTGCTGTACTCAAGAGGTTTTTGCCCGATTCACTCGTCGCCTCAAGATCGGCTTCGTCAACGTTTGAGTAGAATTCCTCCTCATCCCCTTGGATGATCGCGTGATATGTGCTTTTATAGCTCACCTGGAATCATCTCCCTCGGGCAACGGCCCAAACGTCTCCACCCAGTACTCGCCGTCTCCCTCATGCTTTCGGCTTGAATTCTCTTTCGGTGCTTCTGGCCGATAATGGTGTGGGTCATGATATTCATTGACTAACTCTCGTTCGGATATTACGTCTCGCAAATAATATTCTAGCAAGTGGCGGTATTCTCGATTTTCTTTGTGACCCATGTGCCACTGGTCGGCTCTCGATTCCGATCTGTCCCATTCGAGTACTATCCACGGTTTATTCGGATCTCGAACCGTGCCATCGGGGCTCTCTTGCTTCGCTCGCTGCCAGACCGCTTTGACCTGTCCGGATGCACAGGGCGGCAGATAATTCTGAACGTTAGGTAGATGGTATTACTGAACATACGAACCCCTCATTTCTGGCTAACGCCGTGGAGGAAAATTATCCCTTCTTGAGGATATTGACGAGTTCTTGAATGCCGTACTCCTTGGCAAGGTCGAGCGGGGACATTCCGCTGTTGTTCTCGTGATTAGGGTCCGCACCGTTTTCCACGAGTAGTTTGACAATATCGATGTCCCCGTTGTAGACCGCCTTCAACAGCGGTTGTGCGCCGTAGTCGTCTTCAATGTCAAGACTTGCACCGTTTTCAACGAGAATCTGTACAACGTCGTTGTGTTCGGTTTCCAGCGCGCGGTGGAGTGGTGTCTTCCCTTCGTAATCCTGAACATCCATGTCGACACCTCTGTCAACGAGCTCCGCGGCGAGTTCCGCTTCACCAACTACTGCGGCACTGTGGAGGAGGTTCTGACCGTTCTCTGCACGCTGGTGGATGTCGGCGCTCTCAACCTCCTCTAAGAACGTATCCATGTTGCCGTGGATAATCGCCTTCTCGATAGGGCTATACTCTAATTCGACTGTATCGTCATTGCAATTCGACATTACATATCACTCTCCAGTGATCCGAATTTCTTTTCCCAGTATTGCCCACTGCTTTCATGCTTTCTACTCATATTCTCTTTCGGTGCTTCTGGTTGATAGTGTTCGGCATTTTGGCACTCCTTGATGAACCGATCTTCGGATATCACACCTTCTAAATAAAATTTCAATAAGTACCGATATTCGCGCCCAGGCCTGTGACCCATGTGCCACTGTCGACGTCTGGATTTTGACCTATTCCATTCCAGTACAATGGACGGATTATTTGGATCCCGAACCTTGCCATCGGGGCTCTCTTGTATCGCTCGCTGCCAGACTTCTTCCACCTGGCCGGGCGCGTAGGGGGGACGGTGCTCGATACCGTACTTCTTGTCCGGATACGCTTTCTCGTCCTTGAAGTCGAATCGTCCGATCTTGTCTCGGGGCTGGTCCGTCCACCGCTGCACGTGCACATCAGTCCCGCCCAGCCGCTGGATCCCCAGCTCATCACCGCCCATCACACGCTCTGCGGTCTCCTCGGCCTCGCGCTCAAGTTGCGGATCGGGGTCGATCTCCAACCCCGCATCTTCCCGCGGCAGCATCGACACCGCACCACCCGTCTGCTGTCTCACGTGTGCGAGTTCGTGCGCGATCACGTGCTGCCCGTCTTCGCTCTCCGGGTCGTACTCGCCAGCACCGAAGGCCACGTGATTGCCGACGGTGAACGCCCGGGCATTGATCGCCTCGCACGCCGCGGCCGCTTTCGGCCCGGTGTGCACGCGGACGTCCCCAAGCGAGTCGCCCATGCGTGCTTCCATCGTGCGCTGGATCGACGGGTCGAGCGACCGGCCGGGCGACGAAACGACGTCGCGGACCGATTCGGGGACCCCGGTTTCGCCGGCACGGGTCGCAGTCCCTGCCGTCGGAGCGCGCTGGACGGGAAGGAGCCGGTCCGAGTCGTAATCCGGCCGGTAGAACCCCGTCGTCACGTCGTCGGCCTCGCTAAACTCCGCCGCGAACTCGTCCGCGTCCAGCTCCGCCGTGTCGCTGTTCGGCCCGACCCCGCCGGCGGACTCGGCGTACTCGAATTCGACGCGCTCGGCCGACTGGTCGACGATCCGCGCCACCATTCGGACGTGATTGGAGCTATCCCCCGCATCCGTATCGTGGGAGACCCAGACGTCGCCGGGCTGGAGATCCTCCGGGGTTTCCACCCGGTCGCCGATCTCGTGGTGGGCCGTGGCACCCCTGTTCGCCACGCGCTCGACCGTTGCGCCGACCGTCCGACGGATCTCCGTCCGAAGGTGCGCTACGAACCCCGAGCAGTCGACGCCGATCTGCTTCTGGTCCACCCAGTTCTGCAGCACCGACTGCTTCTCGTCGCTCGAAAGGTCCGCCCACTCGCGGTCCCCGTCCGGTGTGACGTACCCCTCGTCGACGGCGTGCTGAAGGAAGTCCTCGAGCGTACCTGGCGAGGCCTTGCCAAATTGGGCTGCTCGGCCAATCGTGAACGTGCCACCGCCTGTCCCTTTGAACTGGGTATCGGCGTATTCGTTGGTCTCGGCCACCAGATCTTCGAACTCGCTCCCGCGGCTGTCGACGTCGCGCGTGGCGATGTAGTAGGCAGCATCGACGGTGACCGTTTCCCTCTCGTCCCCGTCCCCGATCTCCACGTCGAGGTTCTGATAGTCCGCTAGTTCGTCCTCGATCACTGTCGTCACTCGACTCGTGTCGATCGTATCGGTCGAGGACTCTGCCGTGGCAAACAGCGACTGGACCCACTCACCGACCTCGTCTACGGTCTCGCCGACCTCCTCGAAGGCGTTGTCCGGTACCCACAGGCCGGTGTTTCGGCTCGTACTCGCCTCCTGGGGAATCGTGATCGTCGCTCCCGCGTAGAAGTATGGGTTGTCCTCTGACCCGTGGAGCTGGTCCGAGTTGGCCGTTTTCAGTGCCTCGGCGCTGACGCCGAGTTTCTCTGCGATCTCCCGGATCGTTTCACCCTCCTCGACCGTGTAGTGTTCCGGGCGCTGGGACGACCCGGAACGGGTGGCTGTGCCCTGTGGCACTCGCTGGACGTGGACCGCCGTATCTGCGAGCCGCTGGATTCCCAGCTCACCGCCGTCCATCACGCGCTGGGCGGTCTCCTCGGCCTCGCGTTCGAGCTGTGGGTCGGGATCGATCTCCAGGTTCGCGTCCGCCTGCGGCATCATCGAAATCGCCGCACCAGTCTGTTGGCGGACGTGGGCTAATTCGTGCACCAACAGGTGTTGCCCCTCCGGACTCTCCGGATCGTACTCGCCCGAATTGAACGCGATGTGACTCCCGACCGTGAACGCCCGCGCGTTGATGTCCTCGCAGGCTGCGGCCGCTTTCGATCCTGTGTGAATTCGCACGTCGCCGAACGAGTCGCCCATTCGCTCTTCGACCGCTCGCTGGATCGACGCGTCGAGTGACTGGCCGGACGAGGAAATCACCTCCCGAACGGAGTCGGGGACGCCGGCGTCGCCCGCCGGCCCAGACGCCTCGTGGGCGTCCATGTTCCGCTGGAGCGAGGCCAGGTTCTGGCGTGAATTGTCGTCCGGGATCTCGTCGGGCCGATTCAGGAAGTCAGAAACGATTTCGCCCGCTCGTTCGCTCGCCGTCGGCCCGAGCGCAACCGGTTCGTCGAGCGGTTGCTGATCGGCGCCGATCATGGGGACCCCCATGGGGCCACGCGCGTCCGGTCCGGCGGACTCGGTGCGGGCGTTCCGACGGGATCGGGACGAGTCCGTCGCCTCGCGTTCGTCCTCGGACGACCGCTGTGATCGGCGCCGTCGACGCCTGGTCATCGACGACTCGCCTCCAGGGATCGTCGGCACCGAAAGATACGGCGGGGCCACACACTCATGGTCCAAAATTTATCCTATATTATGATAATTCTTTCCCCGTGGGTTCGATGCGGTGACGGTGGGTTTTCCATCGCCTGTTATCGAGTGCGCGCTACCATTGCTGGCACCGTCAATCTGCGAGTCCAACAAAACCTACCACAGAATTCGAATTTGATTCCACTCACTCACCGGTAACTATATTACCCATCACGTCAATTAACCGGACGGAAGCCACGGACCACGAGGGGTAGAAATGCCCCGGGTGTTGCAGCACCCGAGACGTGGCTTCCAAATCACGGTGAGCAATTTGGTTGCCATGTTCCGAAACACACCATCGAGACAAAAAGGTCTCGCACGCCACTGGTTTAGAGAGTCGTATCGCTATCCGTCGCAGTTCTTCGTTTTTGGGGATTGGGGGCCGAGTGTCTTCGACCAGTTCGACCGACAGAACTGCGAGGTACTCGGATGAAATCCGTCGAGCGAACGAGGGACGGGACCGGCGATGCGCCTCGCTCCCAGGGGTGCTATCGGTGTGATCGGGGCGTGGCACCGTCGCGGCTCTTTCGGGTGGACATCAAGCCACCCGAGCCGCTCGAGGCGGAGTACCGACACTCCGTGCGGTACTGCTGTCCGGACTGTGCGGCCGCGATGAATCTGTCCGAGTTCTCGGAGGCGGTGAAGAAGGAGACAAGGCGGTAGTGTCCGTATTCCGGCACTTCACGCTATAGTAGATTTCCAGCACTCCGTCTCTATTTCTGCCACAAAACTGGCTCAGCCCCTATATCAGGTGTCTCAATACGGTCGTTAACTGGTCTTCTAGTTCCGATGCCTGAAGAATGGCGATTTCGTTCCCATCCTGAGCATCTAACGAAGCAGTATCGTCTTCGATGTCTTGCACAACGAGCAGTCCGTTCCAGCCGGATCCGAAGTACTCCTCATCACGTTCTGTTCCGAAGACGTAGTTCTCGTTGACACGGAGAAATGCCAAGTATTCGAGCGTCTCCTTGATTCCTCTCCGAATCGTGTCTTCGTTCGTGCTGTTTTTCACTTCGGTAATAAGGTACTCGTTTGGTTCCTCGCCGTCGGAAACTATCTCCAGTACGATGACGTCGGGTCTACCAGTGTGGTTCTGGTACTCTTTGTCGAAGTAGTCCCCGGCAATGTCCTGTGCGACCAGCTGCACTTTGTCCGAACGTGAATGGTTCTCCTTCTCCTCATCTGGCATTGCTACGAATGACAAATTCTGATCTTGCGCAGACGTATCGTGATAGAGCACCAGCTCGTTCTCCCCCTCAAACTTCGCGATCTGTTGGCGATTAGTCGAGATCGTCTGGAACGTGGGTTCGGTATCGCGCAACTCCTCTATCGTTCCAACGAAACTGAATAGGACAAATAATTCGAAGAGCGTATCTTCGTCATCAGGTGCGATAGCCGTTTCCTGAAGCAGTCCACGGATCTCGTCCTTCTGACCGTCGAAGAGTCGTTCTCGGGAACGAATTAGGTCAGCTGCACTGCGATAGACGTCGTGACGGGAATCAGCTGCGGCCGTCACCATCCGTTCAGTCGGTTCGTACGAGTCCGGTTCGCGAATCCGCCGGACGTGGACGTTACGTTC
Source organism: Halovivax asiaticus JCM 14624 (assembly GCF_000337515.1). GTDB lineage: Archaea > Halobacteriota > Halobacteria > Halobacteriales > Natrialbaceae > Halovivax > Halovivax asiaticus. Next base: position 75,094 of record NZ_AOIQ01000002.1, on the reverse strand, counting down.
GACGATTCGTTGCAATTCGTCGACTAACTCTTCGTTTCCGCGCCACGTCTCGCTGACCCAGTCGTAATCATCTACAAGATACATTTCGGCTTCTTGAATCGTCCGATAGATGATCGAAATGAGCTTTTTGAGGACGATATTCTCCGGGATATCGTACGTCTCAGATCGATTGTCACACACGAAGATCGAGTTGTCGTGCGGGTGCTGACTGTATCGCTGTTTCACTGTCGCACCCCAGTTGATCCTGCCGTCGACGGTCCCATGTCTCGTCCGCGAGACCGTTCTCGTCTCGGTCCGGAGACTTCGAAGATGCTCCGGTAACCGACGAACGAACTCGACCACGTCATCCTGCAGGATAAAGTGCAGATCCAGCAGAAGCTCGTATTCCTCGAACCGATCGTCAAGTTGTTCGGGCTTGAGAGACCGTGCCAGTTCACGCTCCGGAAACGACCCTCGCATCACGTACGCGAAGATATCCTCCGTCAGTCGCTCCAGAAGCTCGGTCTTACGCATCTTCTGTAATTGGAATCTGGAGCATTTCTTGGGCGGCTTGAGCCAAGAGGTCCTGATCGATATCCGGAACCTTCTGAATCTCTTGGACGATGGTCTTCCGTTTCGGAACGCCCTCCAATTGGGGGAAAATGTAACTGATCGTCGCCTGTGTGAGGTGATGGCCAAGTCGATCTTCCGGATGCTGGGAGACGTATTCGAGAACGTCTTCGATGATCGCCGGTCCGATTGATCGTTCCTTCACCGCACTGTTCGCTTTGCGCCATACTTTCCCAACAACATCCACCTCACGTTGGGAGGCCTGGATATCCCACGCCTCGGCGTAGTTGTGGACCAAATCCGTGGCTGGATCTTTGCGTTTTTCTGTCGAATCATCGATCGTTGGAGCGGGGACACGCACAAACGCGAAACGGCGCATAAAGGCGTAGCTCATCTCGTACAACGAGGTTTTGTCATAAGCGTTCATCGTCGCGAAGATCCGCCACGAGTTCGGGACGACGTACTGGTTTGGATCGGGAATGCCACTCACGTCATCGTACGTCGTTAGTTCGACTTCGCGACCGTCTACCGTGTACGGGAGCTGAACTGATTGACCCGACAACAACGTAAACAGTTGGCCGAAGGCTTTGTCGATATCAGCGCGATTTAGTTCGTCGATGATCGTCAATTCGTTCGATTGAACACCGGAGTTCGTGCGTTTGAGCCGATTGAGAACGATTCCAGGATTGAACGACAGATTCTCCCCCGAGTCATCGGATTCGTTCGGCATGTAGCCACCGACGGTGTCGAACGTGGACCAGTCTGCCGTCGCAGTGGTCATCTCGTAGCCGCTGAACAGGTACGGGTGATTCCGTGCGAGGTGGGCCGAGACGCGTTCGGCAATCTCGGTTTTCCCCGTTCCCGGCGGTCCGGTAAGGAGAATATGCTTTCCAGCGCTGAGCGCCGTTTCGATCTGTTCTAAAATCTCTCGGCCCTGTTGGTCAGGGAAGTAGAGACCGTCAAGGATCTCGGCCGAATTGTCGACCAACGCCCCACTGAATGGCTTGTGAATGTTGACGGCTGGAACCTCAGTCAGGTCATCACTCATCGCTTCGACGAGTGCGACCGGCCGATCGTAATCGACGTCACCAGCATCGGTTCGGAAGGTTCCGAACATCCCCTGGGCAGGGAACGCAGTTCCTCCGACGCGCCGACAGCGTTCGTTCGCTTCTGAGAGCGACAAACAATTCTCCGTCAGAGCGCTGAGCTCGTCGTTGATCCGAGCAACGGAATTCCGTTGGTACTTCGCTTCGACCGCGCGCGACAAATCAAGCTTCTCGAAGTCACCAGTGAGAAACATTCGGTCGAACGTAGCCACCAACGGGAACTCCTCGTTCCCACGATACTCATCCCACCACCACGATGTTTGTTTCACGGAAGTCTCTCCAAACACGCCAGCACCGATCAAACCGTTTTGTTGGTCTGCAAACTCGTCCGTCGACGGTTTCTCCCGAGAATGAAACAGGACGACGTCGCCTGCTTGAACGTCATTCCACTGGTCGCGCTGGTCTCGACGGAACGAAACTGAGCCGTATTCCACTGCCGTGAGCCAGTAATCGGGCGGGGCAGTGAACTTGTACACCGTCGGGCTACCCTCGGAAAGTACGGTAGAAATTGTATGGCTCCCGTTTTCCGAGGGGTTGATCGTCGTGCCATCGGTTGAATATGCCTCATTTAGAATGCTATTGAGGCGCGGTTGGTCGAGAACGCCACCAGAGACGTCATTGTCGTCCTGAATGTTTCTGACTGCGCCGAGAAATAGGACCTGCGGCGGAGAGAGTCCATCGAGCGTCCCAATGGCTAAGTCGTCGGCTTTCGCTTCGAGTTCGGGTCTGAGGTTCTCGTATACGGCCCTGATTTGGTCGAAAGTAGAACCGGTAGCCGGTGAGACTGAACCTGACGATTGAAATCCAGACAGGGCGTGAGACCAGTCTTCGATAACCGCCTCCCCAATACGTTTCGTTGCCCACGAACCGCTGCTATCGGACTGAGACAATTTCATCCGAACGTCGTCGCAAGCTGCATCGATCCAATCGTATACCGGCCTCGTTGTTTCGGGAAAAAGACGTGGGCCCTTGATCGCTTGAATAAACTCCCGAACAGAGTCATACTCTTCAAAGAAGTTCCCTTCACTTCGATCGAAATTGATAGCACTGTACGTGTCATTAGGCCACCCTTTGAATCCGATTGTGCCCCAGAATGACTCTCGGTCGAGATCTGCTTCGTAAACTGGCGAGAGGAACATTACGTGTGGGAAGATATCATCCGTAACTTCTCCCCAACCCACGGCATCTGTAAAGGCTGCTGCAGTGTCACCGTCGAGAACAGTTGCATGGGTGATTTTCGCTAGACGGGTGTACTCACCACCGTCACGGCCATCTCGGTCAGCAAACAACAGGTAGTCTCCCTCGTTCGCCGGTTCGTCCTCACGATTTCCCCAGACAATGAATTCCTCTCGACTGCTGGGGAGGTCGACGATGGATTCGATCTGGTTTCTGGTGACTCCTTCTATAATTGTCCGCTGATAATTCGTCCGTACTGCACCATCTCCGGTGTTTAAAGGAACCTGGTAGACAGTGGGTTGTCCATTAGGTTCTATAACGAAATCCCGATACGCGGAGACAATTGAAGATATATCTCTTTTTATGATTTTATCATTAGGAAAATTAGCTAATGAGTATCTTTTGTAGTAGATGGTCCCTGGCCCGTAGAGGGTGTTTCGTTGGGATGCATGAGGAAATTCGATTTGTTCTGCAGAAAATCCCTGTATTTCTATTTGCTTCCGCACATCCCGCGCAGTAGACTTCAATTGCTCTCTTGCAGCTTTAGTTCCTACATCCCTTTTTAGATTTCCAACACCCTGGTTTAGTGACAAAGTGACTCGGTTTTCCTGAGGCTCAAAAAGAAAGACGGCATAAATACCTTCCTGAATATTATCTGTTTCACGTCGGTCCATTATTGCAACCCATGGGATAGATGTCCAACGGCCTTTTCCTGCAGAAGAATCTACAGAGATCTGTTCTGAATCCAATATTTGACGCAAAACATCAGGGATTGAATCCTCAATAATGTCCCTTACCTCATGAGGAGAAATTGGTTTCCCAATTTTATCTATTGGGTAATCAGATATGACTTGATTGAGCAACTCAGAAAGGTCATTAGAAGTTGATCCCATTAGGAGTGTATCCGTATTGGTGCATTATATAGCTACTCGTTAAAATACAAAACCCACCTATTATCAGAGTTCTTTAATTAGTAACTAAGGCGCGTTCCATTATCGATCCCTACACATAAACACATTATTATCAAGTTTATTAGAGTGTTCAGTTTCCTATCCCTGTTTTCAGGAACTTCTTATTCACCCAACCGAATCCACTCGTATGCCCCCTCATCTCGCCGCCGAGCCCTCCTCGCGGCTGCCTCCTCCGGCACCACACCCCTCGCGGGCTGTTCGTCCCTGAACCCCTTCACCGACGAGTCCACGGACGTCCGGTCCATCGATGGACTCACTCGCGATGCCGACGAGCAGGCCAACTGGAACGTCGCCGAGTTCGAGATCGAGGACGACGGCGAGCTCCACCCCTGGACGGCGTCGTAATTCCGGCACTCTCAGTCACCCTCTCACACCCAATCCAGCACGTCGAACCCGTCCGTGACGACCTCCTTCAACGCGATGAGGATGGCCATCGGGCCGACAGCCGAGCAGAGTTGCCCGAGTGCGGCGCGAAGCTGCGCCTCGTTGTCGGCCGAGCCGAACACGAGCACGGTCGGGTCGGCGGCCGCCGCGTACACCGTCATCTCGCGACCTTTCTCGGAGTAGACGGTGTCGACGGGTTCGACGAGATCTGCGGCCACTAGGTGATCCAGATGGTAGCTGACCGTTTCGACGGTGCGGTCCAGGTCCGTCGCCAGCGCGCTCGGCGTTTTCGTCTCCAGACAGAGTCGTCGGCAGATTTCCCGCGCGGTCTCGGATCCGACGGCTGCGAGAACGTCGTCGGCCCGATCGTCGTCCAGAAAGCAGACGGTCGCGTCGTCGCTGCGCGTCACCGTCGATTCACCGCCCGTCGGAAGCAGTCCGCTCATAGCGCCAGATCACACACGGGGCCGAAAAGCCCGCCGATAACCGAGATGGCGATTTCGGTCATGCGAGGCTTGATGTCGTCGCACGAGAAATATCAATCTATGACCGACGCAACCGGCGCCAGCGATCCGTCGACGAACGACTCGTCGACCGCGAACGCCTCGGCCGCCGACACGTCAACTGCCGACCCCGCACCACCGTTTTCCACCCGACTCTACCGCGTGGTCGTCTCCATCGTCCTGCTGGTCCCGCTCACCGTCTTCCTCGGCTACGGCGGCTGGATCGTCCTCACGATCACGGCCACGCTGTTGGGCTACGACCCGGCGACCGACGACGGCGACCGGCTACGCGATCGACTCGCCCACTGGCCCGAACAGAATCGGGAGGTCATGCGCACCGACGGTCGTGTCGCCCTCCCGTGGCGACCGTGAATTACACGCTGTAGACCGATACACGGCTATATCCCGTAAACTGCTTTCTGGTCGTTCGGTCAGTCCAGGTTACCCACTCGCCCGTTTCCGACGAGCACCCCCGTCCGCCGAAAATTGGTCAGGTTTACAGCACTGTCTGTCCACCACCCATACATGACGCAGTCCCCGGATACCCCGTCACCGGCGCCGTTGGTGACCCGTGCCACGCTTCAGAGCTACCTGATCGCTCTCGTCGGCGTCATCTTCGTCGTGGGGAACGCGGGAGGGGCCCTCGAGGACGGCTACCTGTCGTCCAGTACCGCCGGTATCGTCCTCGGCCTGCTTGCGATCGGGGCCGCCGTCGTCACCACGCTCCAGCCCGAGCGAATCCACCGGGGCGAAGAGCCCGCGCCAACCCACCAGTACGTCCTGGCTGCCATCGCGACGGCCGCGACGATCGCCGTGCTCCTCACCTAACCGTTCGCGAAATCCCCTACTGGCGCCCGAAGACGTAACTCCCGTCCAGCACAACGGCTCTCCATGTCCGACGCCGACGCAACTGGGAACCCACCGACGGTCCTGCTCACCGGGGCGACAGCCGGCATCGGCGCCAACGCCGCGAAACGCCTCGCCGCCCGCGGCTGGGACGTCCTCGTCCACGGCCGCAATCGCGAGCGCGGCGAGACCCTCGTCGACGAGATCCGAGCCGCTGGGAACCGGGCCACCTTCCTCCGCGCCGACTTCGCCGATCCCGAAGGCGTTCACACGCTGGTCGACGCAGTCCGCGACCACACCGAGACGCTCGACGCGCTCGGACTCAACGCCGCCCTCAGCAGCTCGGAGTGTGCCGAGGGCTGGGACGGGGTCGAACTCACCTTCGCGGTCAACCAGCTCGCCCCCTACCTGCTGGCACACGAACTGCTCGATCGCGTCCAGGCCGCTCCAGACGGCCGCATCGTCGTCACCGCCTCGGCGATCCACACCCGGGGAGAGCTTCCGATCAACCCCTCCGCGTCGACCGGCGAATCGGCGCGCACCGAGACGGCGACCACCGCCTCAGCGCCCACGCTCGACACAGCCCAACTCGCCTGCACCGACGACTACGAGGCCTTCGGCGCGTACGCTCGCTCCAAACTCGCGAATCTCTGTTTCGCGGCCGAACTCGACGAGCGCCTCCCCGACGTACCCGTCACCGCCTTCCACCCGGGATTCGTCCCCGGAAGCGGCCTCTACCGCGACGTCGGCCTCCCGCTTCGGGCGTTCATCCGACTCACGGACCTGCTCCCGTTCGTCGGCACCAGCGTCGCGGATGGCGCGGACCCAATCGTCCACCTGGTCGACGACGAAATCGACGAGGGCGCCGGGATCTACTACGATAACACCGAGCCGAAAGACCCGGATCCGCGGGTCCACGACCGCACACACCGACGCGCCCTCTGGAACACCTGCGCCGACCTCACTGGCGTGAATCCGGACTGGACATGACGGCCACCGACGCGTCGCATCGATCCCGCCGACCGCATCCCCGGCGATGCATCAGTACGTTAATCCCATCGGCGCGAGCGGACTCTCCGTATGACCGACCGGTTCGCCCTCGATATCGAGACGGTGAGTCCGACGCTCGACGCCTACGAGAAGCCGCCCGATTTCCGCGATTCGTCGTACTTCGAGTTGCTCGCCGTCTGTCTCGCGTTCGACCCCGCCGATGGCGATCGAGAGGAGACAGTGCTCTTTCGCGACGGGACCGATCCGGCCTCGGAACTCGCCCTCGTCGAGCGAACGTGTGACTGGATCGAAGCCCGGGCAGACGACGCCACCAACTCTGCACCCTGCCTGACGTACGGCGGCGAAGGGTTCGACCTGCCACACCTCCGCGGACGCGTCAAGGCCGTCAACGAGACCATCGAGGATACCACCGCCGACCACGCGGCGACGGCCGATCGACTCGACCGCCTCTTCGACGAACTCCTTTCCCACGTCGATCTCCAGCCAGACGTCTGGGAGGCCTATGGCGAGTACACGACCCTCGAAGAGGCCTGCGAGTGCGTCGACATCGAAACCGAGGGGACCGACTGGACGGCGTTCGAACACGGAATCGATCTCGACGTAGCTCGACCGACGGCTATCCACGGCGTCGAACACCTCACCAATCGAGACGTGCCTGTCCTGGGCGAACGCTATCTGGAACTGGCCGCCGTCGGTGCGACGGAGACGCTCACCTGCCGCGCCCTCCGAGCGGCACTCGACGAGTACGGTCGGGAGGACATCACCCACCTGTTCGACCTGGCCGACGCCCGGCCGTACGATGGTGACGGCGAGACTACCGGGCGAGAGCGCCCGAGTTCGCAGTGACGGCATCAACGACGGAGTTGGCCGACGGTAGTGGATATGCGGCGTCCCCAGAACTAGAATTGTACCGTGTGGAGACGTTCGGAGTCACTCGTTGCGCACGTTATCACACAAAGCACATATATTAGTCCACATGAATGGAGATATGAAACGACGTGCCCTCCTCTCGTCGCTCACGGCCACAACGGTTCTCGTCGGCGGTTGTCTCGACAGCCAAGGCGATCCGGATGAACCGGACGATGGGTCATCCGACATGGATACCGGTGGCTGTGACAACGGGACATCTCTGGCTATCGACCCGGTATCCGCTGAGGGGCTCGTCGAATCGATCACCGTCTCGCGAGCAGAAATCAAAACGGCCGACCCGACGCTCCGGATCCCTCGGCTCTCCGAGCGGATCGACCGAGTGCTCGATGGCGAACCGACGACGATCGAGGTCGATCGGGCCCCGCCGCTCCAGCCCTCGCCGTACGTTCGCCGGGGGGAGACGGTGTACACGTTCGACGCGACGATCACGGACGCGGAGTCGATCACCGGCCCCAAGTACCGCGTGACTGAGACATCGTACCACGAGATACGCGACGAAGAGCGCACCCAGTCCACCGCGCTCCCGGATCCCGATCTGTGGCGGCTCGTCGAAGGAATTCGGTCGTCGACGGACACCTTCGTCGCCGCCTATCTGGACCAGAGCGCACGAGACGAGTCGATCCTCGCCGGTGGGCAAGATCGGCTCGTCGTGGAATTCCCCGACGAAATCGAACACTTCGGTCGATATTTCGTGGTCGAGCGAATCGGTACAAGATCGAGTACTATCGAGCGAACGCGGTACGTCTCGAGGCAGATCGGTGACCAGAATGCGTTCGAGACACACTTCCTGGATACGTACGGTATCACCCTGGAGAACCCGGACGAGGACGTCCGAACCTTGCTCGACGACGCAATCGATGCCGATGGGCTGGAGTTCTGTGCTGAATACGACGGGGAATCGGACGATGCGTTCTACACCTCAGCATTGGAAACCCTCGAATCACACCTCCAGAGTGTCGATCGGATGGGCCAGGACACCCGTGACGTCTTTTCGCTTCCCCATGGCGGCGCGCACTATATCGAGTACGAGGGGACATGGTACGCCCTCCAACCGGTCGAATGGGTAGTCTGACCGTCACTTGCGCTTGATACCCCTGCTAGAGTTCGCTTCCGTAGAAAATTGCCGCGAAACGGGAGACGCTGACGTCCAACAATCGTGATCGGTGGGTACCAGCGGCTGGTCCCCCGACTTACGATTCGATCACGATCGCGCCCTTCATTCCGACGGACAGGTATGGCTCGCAGTGGTACAGGGCGAGACCCGCATCGTCGAATGGCTGCTCGTAGGTCGTCCCGCTCGCGGCGGTCGGGCCGCCGGAGTTAAACTCGTAATCCGATCCGCCGATCTGCCCGTCCGGTTCGGCCTCGACGTTGTGTGCGCCACCCCGACCGGTCAACTCCCAGCGGACGGTGATTCCCGGGAGATGGCGATGGCGACGGGATCGAACTCCCAGCCTTGACTGCCAGTGCCGACACCGACGGTAACGGCCTCTTGGTCCCGTTGATCGACGATTGTCCGGTCGCTCCTGTGCCCCTGAGTGCCAGGGGGCTCGCCCCGAGCGTGGAATTTTTCAGTACCGATCGTCGGTTGTATCCGTAGATCCAGTCGACTCACGTCTCAATCTTGCTGTTACTAATTAACTAATCGTCTTGGCGCTCTTCCAATTGTTCTGCAAAACTTCGATCCCCCGTTTGCTGCGGGTTAGAAGTAACAGATTCCGCTTCATCCGATCCGAGTAGAAGAATAACAATTCCACCAATAATGGCAAATACACCCATGCCAGTTGCCCAGCCAGATAATGGGTTTGCCGTGGTAGCGGAACTAGTATAGCAATCTTGGCCCCCATATGGACTATCAACACATGTTTCAGCAGAGTGGGTTTGCGTAGAAGGGATGCCAAGTCCAATAAGAAGAACGATGACGCCTATAGCCACTATCACCCATCCAACCGAGTTAGTATTTTGATCGTTAGACATGGGTAGTCACGGCATCATCATAGCCATCATAAAGAATGTGAACAAAACCATGAAGACCATGACCACAATATAATTGATGGCAAACCCTTTTCCCATAGTTGCAGCGTCATTGCCAAACCCGTTTGAGCTACCAACCTCTTTCGAGTCGCTGGGAGACATCCGTTTACTCAGATTGTCCAATACGTCCTCCGGGTCTTTTCTTCGCAAATTATTCACTACATTCAAGAAATCCGACTTTATGTCTTCAGGGCTTGTGGCCATATCTATCGCCACATTCTTCTCTGCAGTCACCTCCACTACCGTTTCTTTATCCTTTTCCTGCATTTCTGGGATCTCAACAATCAACCTTGCTCCGTTTCCACCGAAGACTGATGCGTTTTGCTTTCCGACAATACGCTGACCGTCATCAGTATACGCATCAATGGCATCAGTCAGTTCCAAACTGGCTTTTAAGATTGTTTTCGCGTCATCGCGAGGCTGTTCAAGTGATATTCTAGTCACATATGATCAGTATGACGGATCATTTGTAAATATACTGGCAACATATTGAAGGTCAGACAATTTGTCTACGTTCTCTCCAAGGCCTCTAGCCGCGTAAAAGGGGATATTCCGGCCACCATGATGTCTGGTATCAGACAGTTATCCATACAGATGAAGTGGTGTTTCTATTTTTGTTGTATATATGACGAAGTGGTGGAATGGTAAAAATCTCCACAGTTGGCGAATACACCAGATATACCGGATTGCTAATGAGCACCGGAGCAGGTGCTGCGATTCCGCAAAGGGTTGTGAAGCAGCTCAGTGAATTATTGGAGGAGGCGAGACGAATTCACCAGTCTCTGTAATTTACTAGTTTACACTAGATAAGGTGCGAAAGTAGTCTGTGGCAGATTCGAACGCCGATGGTCAACGATCGACGGTGGACGGCACACGATGCCACGTGCGGGGAAAACGGTTGGCGGGCGAAGAAGCGCTGCTTTAGCACTGATCGCGAGTGAAAATCCTTTGCGGCGCTCGCGTGGCGGCCGCGCCGCCACAGCAAAAGGAGTGGGTGATCGGGGTTGGTCACTGGCCATCCTCGCCGGGACCTTCATGCATATCTTTCACAACCGGGAACAGTCCTCTGTACACCGCGCTAAATGGGTCCGAGCGGGTCCCGTGGTGAGCATCCGATGACAAGACACAAGCACCGATCCGAACGGAATCGATTCGCAACCATCGCGGTCGGCACAGGCCAGACCGAACCGCATCCGCACCGAGGTGGAACGAACGACGTCGTCCCGCCGCTCCACCTCTCGACGACGTTCGAGTGGGCTGACGAGCCAGACGCCAATGAACACGACTATTCGCGCGAGAGCAATCCGACGCGGGCAGCCCTCGAAGCGCAGCTAGCACGCCTCGAAGGCGGCGACCATGGGCTGGCGTTCGCCTCCGGAATGGCCGCCATATCGACGACGATGCTGTCACTGGTTCCCCCGGGAGGGCACGTCGTCTCCTCGGACAGCATCTATAGCGGAACCGAAAAACTGCTCACGGAATACATGGCCGGCCAACTCGGCGTTACTACCGATTTCGTCGACGCCCGTGATCCCGAGAACGTCGCCGATGGAGTCGATGTGGATACCGACTTGATCTGGGCAGAAACCCCGTCGAACCCCTTGATCAGGGTATGCGACATCCAAACGATAGCCACCATCGCCGATGACTACGATACCCCCTTCGGGGTGGACAGCACCTTCGCGAGTCCGTACTACCAAGCCCCGCTCGAACTGGGAGCCGACATCGTCGTACACAGCACCACCAAGTATCTCAACGGGCACTCCGACTCGATCGGTGGCGCCGTCATCACCGACGACGGTGGGGTTTTCGAGCAATTGTCATCCGCACAGCGGGTCGGGTTCGGGAATATGCTCTCGCCGTTCGACTGCTATCTCGTCGCGCGAGGCATCAAGACACTACCTGCCCGGATGGAACACCACGAGAGGAACGCGCTAACAGTCGCCAGATTCCTCGAAAACCACGATCACGTCGCTCGTGTGCACTATCCAGGCCTCGAGAGCCACCCACAACACGATCTTGCGAGCGAGCAGATGTCGGGATACAGCGGGATGCTCTCCTTCGAGTTTGATGGGACACTCATCGAACTCGAAGCGTTCGTCGAGGGACTTGTGATATTCACGCCGGGAGCCAGTCTCGGCGGGGTCGAGAGCCTTATCGAGGTGCCGTCACTGATGCTTCCCGACGAATTCAGTCGGAGTGCGGAGTCAGCGGAGATTTCCGAGACCCTCGTCCGAGTATCCGTTGGCCTCGAAGACGCCGATGACCTCTGTGAGGACCTCCAGACGGCGCTCCCGTAGCCGCACGTTCTTTATTTGCCCGACCGTCCCAGTCAGCAAGCGGGAAGACGTCCTGTGCTACCCGATAATCACGCTACCAACGCAGACTCGTCACTCCGTTCCTCGTTGGTGCGTCGGAGAAGTGGGTTGGGGCAGATTCGAACTGCTGCAAGACGTGCTCGCATCGCTGCGCGCGACTTGCGTAGTTCGAACTGTCCAACGGAACGGATTTGCAGCTCGCGAATTTGCTCGCAGCAAAATCAGTGGGTTGGGGCAGATTCGAACCGGAGGAAGACGGTCGCCTCACTTCGTTCGGCGCTGCGACTTCCAGGGTCCGAATCGTTGTCAACCACCTCTCCGACGCAGACTCGTCACTCCGTTCCTCGTTGGTGCGTCGGAGAGATGGGTTGGGGCAGATTCGAACTGCCGACTTCCTCCGTGTGAAGGAGGTATCATAACCGGACTAGATCACCAACCCGGTACCCGATTGTACCGAACGGCTGCCCTTATACGTTCCGTTAGATTCCAGCGCGGACTCAGTACTCGGGTGCTTCCTCGACCTCCCCGTCACGCTGATTCACGACGCGCGCGAGGGTGAACAGGCCGTCCGAGAGCCGATTCAGGTACTGGACGGCGTCGGCGTTGATCGACTCGTCTTCGTTCCAGAGCGCGACGGCGCGCCGTTCCGCGCGGCGGCTGACGGCTCGGGCGTGGTGTAACGCAGCGCCGCTGTCGCTGCCGGTCGGGAGAATGAACGACGTCAGCGGTTCGAGTTCCTCGTCGTACTCGTCGATCCACGTCTCGATCAGTTCCGCGTGCTCGGGGCCGACCTGTGGATCCCCCTCGTCGGGGTCCGGATTCGCGAGGTCCGCCTGGACGACGTGCAAGTGATTCTGCACGGTCGCGAGTTTGTCGTCGACGTCCTCGTGACCGGTCGGGCGGATCGTCCCCAGCAACGCGTTCAGTTCGTCGACGGTGCCGTAGGCCTCAATCCGCTCGCTCGCCTTGGAGACGCGGGACATATCCCGCAGATCCGTCTTCCCCTCGTCGCCGCGACCGGTGTAGATGGGCATACGCGAGCCATTGCGACGGCACACTATAAGTCCGGGCCACCGCACCCAGCTGGCTGGGACCGAACGAAACCCTCAGGGTGCGTCACGTCGGTACCCGTCAGTGATCAGGTCCTCTAGATACGTCCCGGTCCGATCTAGATTCACGTTCGCCGTCGACGAGCCCCTCGAACGACTCCGTCCCACCGTCGCCGCTCGTTTGCAGTCCGACAGTCGCGTCGTCCAACGGAGCGACCCGCTTCATCGGGTACGGAGCGTGTCCGACGCGGCTCCCCCGCTGATACTGCGACCGTTCGAACACGTAGACCTGCTCGCCGTCGTCGATCGCGAGGAGGACGACATCCTCCTCGGAGAGATAGTCCAGAAACTCCTCCGCCAGCGGATACCCTTCTTGTAGAGCCGAATAGTCCGTTTTGTCCCGTGGAACGTGTATCGCCTCTCGCCCATCGGCAAACACAAATCTAGACGTGCCGTCGGGCCCACCTCGATACGGTTGCGGCATACGTTCGGACATGAGCGCCGAACAATCATAGGCTCAAACTTTATCCTGTGAAGATTTGAAGTGGGGTCGACCCCGCAAAAACAGACACCGGTGGGTATGACGGACCCGAATTCGTCGTCACCGACTCACCGACGACCAGCCCGCCGCAGGCCCAGTCGGATCGTCGTCCCGAATGGCGGGCGGCGAGACGCCCACCTCAGGAAAGCGCCGCGAGGATGGATTCGAGTTCGGTCTTGCGGAACGGACGGTCGGCCTCGGCAGGATCGTCGGTATCCAATTCGTCGAGCGTCCACAAGATTCCGGCGCGCATCTCCGACTTGGACGGGCGGCCGTCGCTCTCTGGTCGGTAGTCGACAGCTTCACAGATCGCAGCGAGGGCCTCCTTGGTGAAGGCCGTCGATTCGATTCGCCCGTGTCTCCCGACGGCCAGACGGATCTCGTTTCGCAGTTCGTGGACGGTCGTACTCATATCCGTCCGAACGTTCCGCCGGGTCGTCTAGGTTCCGACCTGCCGGAGAAACCAACACACTCAATTCTGTCCACGAAGGAAACCCACACATGAGCCTCGAACTTGAGCACGAGTGTCCCGACTGCGGCGAGGAGAAGGTCTTCTACCGCGCCGCGAGCACGATGGTGCACTTAGGCGAGAAGGTCAAGTGGCACTGTCCCGACTGCGACTACGGCTTCGTCCAGATCGACGGAATCGACTCCAGCGCGGCCTAGATCGGCCTGCTCCTCCGCTCTGAGTGTCGGTGACCGCCAGTTCGTACTCCACTACCGTCCTATTTTCGGCACGCGACGCTCGAGTCGCGAGTACAACGTGGGGCCACCCATCGTGACCACGTAACGGAATCGCCTTGCCCGGAACGAGGCCCCAGAAGGGGTACGGGTCGAAGTGAACGTCCCAGTGTACTTATGACTCCCACTCACAGGCCGCACCGAACGTGAGCTGATTGGCCTCGATATACGCCGAGAGACACGCGTAGTTGCAGAACGCTTCGTGCTCGGTGTCTGTCGGGTTCTCGGTGACGTAGACGGGCTCGTGGCGGTCGACGTCACTGGCGCAGTACGCACAGACCATTCCCATACGAACATGGATGGGCTCGATCGGCTCCGTTCTTGCCCCTGATCTGCGCTCCGGCGCCACCCCGCCCACGCTCGAAAGAACGAACCGGCCACGTTCGCTGGAGGGATGCCTGTTCACGGTCGGTCCGAGAGGTCTGAGCGCCCCGCCGAGTCGGCGCCGGTCGCAGGTATGTCGACGCGTGCGAGAGTGATCGCCCGCAAAGCCGTGTACATGAGGACGATAGCCCCGCCGAGAACGAGCCAAAACTGCCCGGCGACGAGGAACAAAAATCCGAGCGCACCCACCGACCGACTCATGAACAGCACCCAGAGAGCGCGAACACGAAGAAGAACCCCATCAACTACGCGATCGGGATCTCCGCTGCCTTGAGTTGGTCGAAGTCTAATTTCCCCGTTCGTTCGTAGACGAAGAGTAGCGAATCGCTCATACGAGTGTGTCGAGTTGACGAGTCTTTTGCCTATTGGATCTGTCTGAAATATGAATTCTATCGCCACCGACAGTGGCCCGACCAGACGAACACCGCTGTCCGGTTCCCAGACGAATGGTGACAGAGATCCCCATCACATCGAGACGAAGGAGGGGGCCGCCTATAGTGAACCCCAGGTCGGTCGCCACCGTGCGACAGGAATTTACCCATCACGACCCATCCGTCGCACGATGCAGGGACGCAGGCTGGCGACGACGGACGAGGTAGTCGCGATCGTCAGTCCGGACGCCGGCGACGCGCTCGCGCGTCTGGAGGCGTGGTGTACCGACCGCGGGCTGGGCCTCTCGACCGTCGACGTGGGCGACGACATCGGGACCGTTTACGACGAGAACCGGGCCACGCTGGGGGTCACGCTCGGCGGCGACGGCACCTTCCTCGAGGGGATCAAGACGTTCGCTCCGCGGAACGTGCCGATGCTCGGCATCGACCTAGGGACGCTCTCCTTCCTGGCCCGAGTGGATCCGTCCGATATGGAAGCCGCGCTGGACGAGGCGATCCGCGGGCGTGCCCGGGTCGACAGCCGACAGCAACTCGCGATCGATGCGCCGGGTATCGACACTACGGGGATCAACGACGTCATGGTCGAGCACGTCCCGCCGGAGAGCCCGATCGGCCGAAAGGTGACGACGCTCGACGTCACCATCGACGACGAGTACGTCGGGGAGTTCGAGGGGACCGGCCTCGCGGTGTCGACGCCGACCGGATCGACCGGCGTCTCCCTCTCCGCGAACGGACCGCTTCACTACCCGGCGAACAACTACGCGCTGCAGCTCATCCCGCTCCAGACCCACGCCCTCGGCGTCCGGCCGATCGTCTGCTCGCCGACCAGCGAGATCCATGTCAGACCCGACGGCGAGACCAGCCTCACCGTCGACGGCGGTCGCGTTCACACGGTCCTCGACCCGACCGACGACGTCCTGATCACCGGTGCCGACACTCGCGCCCACATCGTCCGTACCTCCTACGGCTACGGCTTTTTCACCGCGATCACGAAGAAACTCGGCTGGTCCATCCGCGAGGACGACGCCGAGCCGCCGACCGGCTTCGAGGCGCTCACCGAAGCCCGACCCGAGTCCATGATCGAACGTGCCCGACGCATCGCCGTCGAAGCGGCCCACAGCGCCGCAGAGCCCCTCCGCGAACTCCACGGTCGCGTCGAGGACGTCACCTACAAATCCGACAAATCGGACCTCGTCACCGAGGCCGATCATCAGGCTGATCGGATCATTACGACCGTGATCGCGAACGAGTTCCCCAGTCACGCCATCGTCTCCGAGGAGAGTGAAGGCCGGATCGCCGGCGGGGAACGGGCGTCGACGCGGACAGCCGGCGGCCCAGCGGTTCCCGACGAAGCGGTTACGACGGACGAGCTTCCCTACGATAACGACGCGGAGACTGGCGACGACGCCACCACCTACACCTGGGTCGTCGATCCACTCGACGGGACGGGCAACTTCGCCCACGGCAATCCGAACTACGCCGTCTCGATCGCGCTCGTCGCCGACGCCGAGCCGATCCTCGGCGTGGTCCACGTCCCCGAGACCGACGAGACGTTCAGCGCGGTCGCCGGAGAGGGCGCCTACGTCGACGGCACCCCGCTCGGAACGACTGATCGGACCCGACTCGACGAGAGCATGCTCTTATCGGGCTACGATCCAGACGGCTCGTTTCTCACCCAGTTCTACCAGCAGGCCCGGGGCGTGCGCCGACTGGGCTGTGCCGCACTCCACCTCTGCTACCTCGCGAGTGGCAGCACCGACGCAATCTGGGAGTACGATACCTACCCGTGGGACGTCGCCGCCGGGATCGTCATCGCGCGCGAGGCGGGCGCGACGATCACCGACGACGCTGGCGATCCGTACCCCTTCGAACTCGAGCGGAACGGTCGAACCCCGCTTCTCGGCTCGAACGGTCCGCTCCACGAGCGACTGCTGGATCACCTCGGGGAGACAACCGCCGTGGACGACTAACGGCCACCCACTGCTATCAGCAGTGCCTCTCCTGTCGACGAACCTCCCAGGCAAGCGCCAGTCACCAGTGCCAGCTTCGATCGCTCGACGAGAGCACCGGTTCGTATCCACCTGACCACCAATGTGACGATCGCGTCGAAAATGCCAGTTCGTCTGACATTACAGCCGATTCGCACGCTGTTTCACATTCCTTTATAAAACCCCCATACATACGGGAGAATCACTTACGGGGTGGGACAAGTAGTCAGAGATAGCAATGGACGTCGAAACCGTCAAAGAGCGGGCAGGACCGCGGGAGTTCTCGCCCGCCGACGACATGCCCGAGAAGTACCGAAAGGCGGCGACACGGATGATCCAGTTCCACGCCAACAGCGAGATCATGGGGGCGTACCTCGAAAAGCCGTTCATCCGCCAGGCGCCGTCGATCGACCGTAAGCTGGCGTTTTCCGCGAAGGTTCAGGACGAGATCGGCCACGGCCAGTTGCTATACCGCGCCGCAGAGTCACTGGGCATCAAGACCCGCGAGGAGATGTTAGACGAACTCGCGAACGGGGAAGGGAAGTTCTTGAACTGCTTCCACTACCCGATGGAGTCGTGGGCCGAGGTGCCGATGATCGCCTTCTTCGTCGACGGCGCCGCGATGCGCCGGCAGGCGACGCTCAAGTCCTCGAGCTGGGAACCGTACGCCCACGCGATGGACAAGGTGTGCTTCGAGGAGGGCTTCCACGTCAAACACGGCGAGGACATCATGGCCCGGATGGCGACCGGCTCGCGCAAGGAACAACAGATGCTCCAAGACGCCTTCGACGAGTGGTGGCCGCGCATCATCCAGTTCTTCGGCCCGACCGACGACAAGTCCACCCACCACGACTTCTCCGCGGAAGTCGGCCTCAAACAGAAGACCAACGACGAACTCCGCAACGCCTTCTTAGACGCCTACGTCCCGAAGGCGAAGTCCTACGGCCTCGAGATTCCGGAGTACCCGCGCATCGAGGAGGTCGGCGACGGCGAGTACCACGTCGAAGAGGACGACCTCGACTGGGACGAGTTCTTCACCGTCTCGAAGAACGAGTACGAGCCCGGCAAGGGCCAGATCGACTCGCGCAAGGCCGCCCAGGAGGCCGTCGACTGGGTTCGTGACACGATCGAAGGCGACGCCAACCTACCCGGGAGCCAGGCCGCCCCGGCGGCCGACTGACCATGATCTGGGAAGTCTTCCGCCAGGAGAAACCCGGCGACTATCACACCCACTGCGGGAACGTCCACGCGCCCGACCGCGAGATGGCGAAACAGTTTGCGGTAATCCAACACGGTCGACGCAAGCCGACGGAAAGCCTCTGGGTCGTCCCACAGGAGGAGGTCGGCGAGGTCGACGCCGACGAGGTCGCTTTCGGCGGCACCACCGACAAGTCCTACCGCTGGGCGATGGCGTACACCTCCAGCACGGAACACGCGAAGGAGGTCATCGCCTCCCAGCAGGAACAGGAACAGGCAGAAGCCGACCGCCAGCGAGGTGATGACTGATGGCAGCCACCGAGATCGAACTCACACCCGACCAGCGCCTCGCGCTCGAAACCGAACTGCGCACGCTCGCCGACGACGAGTTCGTCCTCGCCGAACGCTACACCGAGTGGCAGGTCCACGCGCCGACGCTCGAATCCGACCTCGCGCTCGCGAACATCGCCCAGGACGAACTCGGTCACGCTCGCCTCTGGTACGACCTGCTCGAGGAACTGGGCTACGACGAGACCGACCTGCTCTGGGAGCGCGACCCCGACACGTTCCGCCACGCGACGCTTTCGGAACTGCCGTTCCCCGAGGGCGAGTGGGCCGACGCGATCGTTCGCTCGTATCTGTTCGACGTGGCCGAGGGGCTCCGCCTCGAGTCCCTCGAGGAATCGGCCTACCCGGCCATCGCGGACCGCGTGGGCAAGATCCAGCGCGAGGAAGGCTACCACACAGAACACGCCGAAAACTGGCTCGAACGGCTGGCCACCGATGACGAGGGAGGCGACCACCTCCAGGCCGCCGTCGACCGGCTCTTCCCACACGCACTGGCCCTGTTCGTCCCGACCGAGCCCGTCCCGTTCGGTGCTGAGACGGTCAGTGGGGACGGAGCGGGGTCCCAGTACACCGACACCGACGCCCTCCCCGACGCCGCGACCGTCGAGGAGACCATCGTCGCCGAAGGGTATCGGACCGACTCCCTCGCGACGCTCGGCGAACGCTGGCTCGACCGCGTCGTGCCGACGCTCGAATCCCACGGCCTCCGCACGCCCGTACCCGCAGACGGCGAAATTACGGACGAACTCGTCCCCGACGCGTGCGGTCGCAACGGGCGCCACACCGACGACTGGGACACCCTCTACGCGGACTTCACGCACACCTACCGCGAGCTCGGCCGTGAGGATGCGACGATGATCATGGACCGCCCCGAGTGAGTGACCGACCCGCAGCGACCACCCGACACAACCAACATACCACCGGACACGATCCACATCACCGGACACGAGCCACACACCACAATAGATGACATCCGAAACACAGCCCGAGACCGACGCCACGCCCTGCGGATACACCGAGTACCGCGAGGGTCCCGCCATCGACGACCTGCCAGCAACCGGTGTGGGCGCCACGGGGGTCGACGCCGCGGTCTGGGACGCCCTCTACGCGGTCGAGGACCCGGAGATGCCGGTCAGCATCGTCGATCTGGGCCTCATCTACGACGTCGGTGTCGACGACGGCCGCGCACGCGTCGACATGACGCTGACCTACAGCGGCTGTCCCGCCCGAGACATGCTCCAGAGCGATGTGCACGAGGCCATCGAAGCCGTCGACGGCGTCGACGACGTCGACATCAACCTCGTCTGGAGCCCGGAATGGTCCGTCGAACTGGTTACCGAGGCGGGCAAGGAGGACCTGCGAGACTTCGGACTGAGCGTCTAAGAGCATGAGAGGATTCGATCCCAGCGTGTCCACGAGCGGGGAGGAATCGGGCGCCGAGTGTCCCTACTGCGGCTCGACGGAGACCGAACGCGAACACCCGAAGGGCCCGTCGCTCTGTCGGTCCATGCACTTCTGTACCGCCTGCGAACAGCCGTTCGAGAAGTTCGAGTGAACGGCCCGCGATACGAACGGCAGGGCTGGTTGGGTGCCTAGCGAACACACGAAAACAGTCCGCCCGTGGTAATCACTCGATCGGCGGTGGCGTAGGCTCAGCTAGTACGAATCACGTTACCGACCACGAACCGACTTACAGCCGTGGATCAAGCGCGTCTCGTAGCCCGTCGCCGACGACCTTGAGAGCGGAGATCGTGACGGTCAAGATGAGCGCGGGAAATGCCGACACCCACCAGATATCGGACGCCGGTCGATCGGCACGAATCTGATGTTGTCCGGCGATCTGAGCGTTGATAGACTCACTGATCGTCGATCCCCAGGAGTACAGTTCGAGTTCGTGAAAACCGAGGAAGGCGATTCCCGCCTCGATCAGCACCAACAGGGCCAGCAACTGAAACATCGCAGGAACGACGGTGTTTGTCACGTTCGGAAGGATGTGCCGCCGAGCGAGATAGGAATTCGGCGCCCCCAGGCTCCTCGCGACGAGCACGTGGCCGCGCTCCCGCCGTCGCAACGTCTCGCTTCGGACGAGACGAGTAATACCGCCCCAGCTCAGAAGTCCGAAGGAGACCAGCAATAATAGGAGGGACGGGTTGAATATTGCGTATCCAACGAAGTAGAGAAGGATGGCTGGAATCGACATCTGAACGTCGATAATCGACATCAGGATGTCGTCAACAATGCCCCCGTGGAGACCGGTGACGATCCCAAGACCGGTGGCGATCGGGACGACGAACGCCGCCGTGAACACGGTAACGTAGACAGCGATTCGAGCACCCTCGATCAACAGATAGCCGAGGGGATAGCCGCGATGGTTCGTCCCGAGGGGATAGCTCCACGAGCCGTGGCAGCGACGGTCGAACGCGCCGCCGGTTACGTCCCCCGCACACTGTGGGGCCGTTAACTCGCCGCTGAACCCGATCGGAGGTTGAAACGCGTATCCGAAGTTGAGGCCGGGATCCTCGTAGACGATGGGGCCGAAGAGTCCGACTACGAAGAATACGAGCAGGTAGAGACCGGCAAAGATAGTGATGGGCCTGTTCTGAAGTCGAGTGAGGAGACGCCAGACAGCGTGACGATTGCGGGCAACCGGGACGACACCATATGCCACGAGGAAAACGACGCCGTACAGAAGCACCCACTCGACGAATTCCGGTCTCCAAGTGCTAAGCAGGGATGGGGCGACGGACAACTGGTCAGTTGCATAAAGGCACGAGAGCGTAACGTAACCGATTATCAGCGTTCCCAGCTCCCACGAAATCAGCCGTCGAGACCGGGAGATCGAGGACCAGTCGACATCCTCGAAGGATTCGGTAGTGCCGACGTCTTGCATGGACGCTAGTCGCAAACATAAAATAGAATATCATAAATCTATCTATACTAACGGACCCGGAGCTCCCCGGTAATGGGTCGACGACGGTAGATTTTTATCACCATGCGCGTAGATTAGTTGACATGGACGGGCCGGTGACAGACAGATCCGTGCGGCCGATCGGCCGGTCTGGAATGCCGACTGGTACATTCGTACCGCATAGACCATTGGGTCGACTCAGTTTCGAGTCGACGCCCGTCGACGTGTCTGGGGTGTTCACACAGGTAGCGTCCGCGGGCCGACGACCCGTACCGCAGACGCAGCGGATGGAGGCGGAAGTATGAGACAAACGACCCTCGTTCTGAAACAACTCGGTCTCGCAGTAACCGCCGTCTGGGCCGTAGTAACGGCCGTCTTCGTGTTGTTTACGGTTACGAGCGATTTCATGATGCCACGAGCGGGAGCGCGACCGCCCGGCCTCACTGGCGAGGGCTCGTTCTGGCAACAGTACGTCGACTGGCTCATCCGGATGTTCACGCTCGACTGGGGAGGTGCACAGGGCGGCGGACCGGCCGTCAACGAATACGTCTACACCCCTGGCGAGCCTGTTCTTCCACTGGTACTGAACGCACTCTGGCGAACGATGCAGTACGTCGGTCCAGCAATCCTCCTGGCCATCCTCTTGGGCATCGCCATTGGACTCTTCGCGGCCATCCGGCCCCGAAGCCGCGTGGCAAATGGTGGCGTCGTAGCGACGTACGTGTTGTTCGCCATCCCGAATTTCTGGATCGGCGGCATGCTCCTTTCGTATTCCATCTCGGGACGAATCCCCTACTCCTCGTTCCTGTTCAAGCACGTGATTCCCGTGGCACTCATCGCTGTAACGCTCACGGGGAGTTACGTGAGTTACGCACGCGCCCAGTCGCTCGAGTACGTTACGAGCGACTTTGTCAAGCTAGTCCGTGCCAAGGGAGCGACACGGGTACGCGTCGCGAGACACGTGCTCGCGAACGCGGCGATACCACTGCTATCGATGCTATTTACCGAAGCGCTTGGATTGCTCGTCCTCTCCGTCTTCGTCGTCGAGGTGCTGTTCGGAATCGAGGGGCTCGGCCTTCTGGTGTTCGGAGCGGCGAACTCGAAGGACGTACCCGTGTTGTTAGGCTGCGTGATCGTGATCGTCTTTCTGGGCGTGTGCGCGAACGCGCTCCAAGATTTCGCGTACCGAGCGCTCGATCCGCGAGTCGATACCGGTCGTCGGTGACCGCCTCGAGTCCCGGAACTCGGTTAGCTCCCGACTTGGATGATGCTCCGGAGCGGTAGAATAATGTTCGTGGACTAAGGAGATGAATCTGCATGGATCGTCGATCGTTCGTCGTCACCGTTCTCGGGCTCTCGACGGCCGGGTGCCTCGCTCGGGGCCAGAAGGAACGACGGATTCATCGACCGGTCCGCGAGTGGGAAGCGGATCCGACGTTCGATATGCACGTCGCGAGCGACGAGACGCTCGTCGTTCGGATCGATACGCGCAGAGTGACACCCGATTCCACCCTCGTTCAGGTTGCCGGTCCCGACGGTACTGGAATCGGGAAAGCGAGGCTTCGGGACAACGAGCCCAGGGCGACGTTTTCGATCGAAAATACCGGGACCCACCGCATTTTCGTGCGACCAGAACGCAACCAGGGCCGCGCCCGCGTCTGGGTCGAGATCACTATCGACGACGGTGATTGAATCCGCCGTTCAGGAGTGGGCTCACTCGATCGTACACCACATCGGATATCGATAGTCCAACTCGTTTATACGATAGGAACGCGCATGCTTCCGTATGGATCCGCAAGCATTCTTCGAGGGCATGCCGTTCGCATCGATGCTCGGGATCGACGTCACGGCGTGTGCCGACGGACACGCCGAGGGCGAACTCGAGATGACCGAGGACCTCTCCTGGAACGAAGACCGGTTGATGGCTCACGGCGGCGTCACGTTCACGCTCGCCGACACGGTCGGTGGCGCGGCGCTCGTCTCGCTGGTCGACCAGCCGGTGCCGACGATCGACATGCGTATCGACTACCTGAGCGCTGGCACGGGCGACCTCTACGCCGAAGCGGACGTCGTCAGGCAAGGCGGCGACGTCGGTGTCGTGGACGTCGACGTCTACGCAGCGGACGACGACACGCACGTCGCCGACGCTCGTGGCGTCTACAAGACCGGGTGACGGCCTTTTCCGCCGTTCAGATGCATTGCGAGTAATCGATTCGGTCGATTGTCGACTCCGCTGTTCGACCGATCCGAGAGCGATCGCTTCGGGTGACTACCGGTTGTTCGGATCGAAGGAGGCGCGAGAACTCGATTCGGCCGACTGGCGACGATGTACTGGCTACGGCGTTGGATGTGTAAAGTACTCACCGCCGGCAAAACGCGCGATGGTGCCGGCTACCGCCGAGCGGTGCTCACTGGTGCAGTTCGACCCGTCGATGGACGGTCAGCGCCCATGGCCGACGACGACGTTCGCCGTGGGATCGTACGTGGCGATTCCAAGATCGTCGAGCATCGGCAGGTCCGAGTGATGGAGCGAGATGGCCACGTCACGGCGGCCGTCCTCGCTCGCGTCGCTCCCGCCCTGTTCGGCGACGAGCATCCCGGCGAGTTCGTCACACGAGATCGGACCGTTCCGGTTCGCGAGAATCGCCAGCACGCGGCGCCGACGCTCCGACGAGAGCAGACGGTACCGTTCGCTGTCGGTCAGGTCGTTCTGTTCGGTCAGTTCGATCGTGGGGTGCGGGTATGCCTGTGTCATGGATATCGCGCGTCGTTCGGCGTCGGCCATCGAGGCGTCCCACCGCGAACGGGAGAGCGCCGACGGCCGAGCCACCGCGTCGGCGATGCGGGGGACGAGGGCGAGCGTGTGAACGCCATCCGTCGTCACCCGGACAACCACCGACGTACCTGGTACGAAGAACCGGACGACCCTAAGTGGCGAGCGCCAACAATTAGGCCTGTAACGATGTAACGATCCGTTAGAAGCGTTCGATTCGGACGATCGATTCAAACGGTAATGACAGTCTGTTTCGTCAAGCGTCCCGGCATCCGCCGGCGGAGGGTTGACGGCGGTTCCGCGCTTCCCGCACGTAATGGTGCCACCGGAACTGACGGACACACTTCGCGAGACCGTCGGGGCGTTCGACGATCGCGTCGAACCGCTGTCGACATCGGAGGTCGCGTCCCGACTCGATCTCGGCCGACGGTCGACGTACGAGCGGCTCGAGCGACTCGCCGATCGAGGCGTCGTTCGGACCAAGAAAGTAGGTGCGAGTGCCCGGGTCTGGTGGCGCGACCCGGAGGACGTCTCCGGGGTGTCGACGGCCGAATCCGCTCGGGACGACCCCGGCAGGTCGGTGCAGTTCGAGAAGTTCGTCGAGGCGGTCTCCGAGTACGCGATCTTCGCCCTCGCCCCCGACGGGCGCGTCCAGAGCTGGAACGAAGGTGCCGAGCGGATCAAGGGCTACGAGGCCGGTGACATCGTCGGCCGACACTTCGAGACCTTCTACACTGACGAAGACGTCGCGGAAGGCGTCCCCGAACGGAATCTGCGAGCGGCCACGCGGCTGGGCTCGATCGAAGACGAGGGGTGGCGCGTGCGCGCCGACGGCACGCGATTCTGGGCGAACGTCACGATCACGGCGATCCGGGACGACGACGGGACCCTCACGGGATTCACGAAAGTGACGCGCGACATGACCGAGCGACGCGCCTACGAACGTCGCCTCGAAGATCACGCCGAGCTCGTCGAACGACAGCGCGACGAACTGGAGCGAGAGCTCGACGCCGTCTTCGATCGGGTCTCGGACGGGGTCTACGGGCTCGACGACGAAGACAGACTCACGTACGTGAACGATCGCGCGAAGGCGATACTCGACGTCGACGAGGAAGACATCGGCGAACCACTCGTCGTGGTCACCGAGACGTCTCAGCAGTTCGAATCGGCACTCGAGACGGCCAGAGCCACACAAGAACCCGTCGTCGACGAGGAGAGACATAGCACGACCGAAGTCTGGTACGAGTACACGATCTACCCATCCGAGTCGGGCCTCTCCGTCTACACGCGCGACGTCACGGCTCGCAAGCGGAAAGAACGGCGGCTCAGAAAACGCGTCGAGCAACAAAACGTTGTGGCGACGATCGCTCGTCGAGCACTCGAGATGCACGACGTGGACGACCTACTCGACGGCGTGACGACGCTCGTCGCCGAGACACTCGACACCGAGTACTGCAAGGTGCTCGATCTGGACGACGATGGCGAGGCGCTCCGGTTGCGCCAGGGCGTCGGGTGGGACGACGGGCTCGTGGGCGAAGCGACGGTCTCGGCGACCGAGGACGACTCACAGGCGGCCTACACGCTCCGGACCGACCAGCCGGTCGTCGTCGAGGACCTGTGCGAGGAGACCCGATTCAGCGGGCCGGCGCTCCTCACCGATCACGACGTCGCTGGCGGGATCAGCGTCGTCATCGGGCCGGCGAACGACCCGTGGGGCGTGTTCGGCGTCCACGACACCGAGCGGCGCTCGGTCGACGAGACCGACACGAACTTCGTCCGGACCGTGGCGACCATCCTCGCGTCGGCGATCGACCGGGACCAACGCGAACGCCAACTCGTCGATCAGCGCGAACGGCTCGAGGCGCTCAACGGGCTGAACGAAGTCGTCCGGGAACTCACCGACGCGGTAATCGACCAGTCGACACGTCAGGAGATCGAGCGGACCGTCGTCGAACGCCTGGCGGCCGCCGAGAGCTACGAGTTCGCCTGGGTAGGGACGGCCGACTTCGACTCGAAGACCGTCTCGATGCGTGCTGAGGCCGGCGTCGAGGGCTACCTGGACGACAATACCATCTCGATCGACCCGGCCGACGAACGGAGTCGAGGGCCGACCGGGCGCGCGTTCAGAACTGGCGAGATCCAGGTAACGCGGAATGCGCGGGACGACGAGCGCTACGATCCCTGGCGAGGCACCGCCGAGGCCTACGACTTTCGGGCCTCTGCGGCCATCCCGATCGCCCACGAAGATACCGTCTACGGAGTGCTCAACGTCTACACGGATCGCCAGAACGCCTTCACCGCCGAGGAGCGCGCCGTCGTCGCCCAACTCGGCGAGGTGATCGGCCACTCGATCGCCGCCACGGAGCGTAAACAGGCACTCGTGAGCGACGAAGTCGTCGAGATCGAATTCCACCTGCCGGACGCGTTCGCCAAGGAGGATACCGACGTCGAGATGAATGGCAGCGCCCGGATCGACCACGTCACACAGGTGTCCGAAGAGACTTTCCAGCTCTACGGATCGGCGACCCCGTGCGCCGTCGACGGCCTCGAACGGCTCATCGAGACCACCTCGGCCTGGACGGACCTGACGATTCGAGAGGCCGGCGACTCGATCCGGTTTTCCGTACGGCTCACGGAACCGACGATTCTCTCGCTGATCGCCTCCCGGGGCGGGTACGTCGACGAAGCGGTCGTCGAAGATGGAGACGTCGGACTGACGGTGCAGCTCTCACCGCACACCGATATCAGAGCGTTCGTCGACGCGATGACGGACGGCTATCCACAGATCGACTTGCTCTCGCGAACGCAGGTCACCCGGGAAACGCCGTTCGCCGGTGACGGTGAACAGCCGCTCGATAGCCTCACCGACCAGCAGCGCTCGAGCGTCGAGGCCGCCTACTTCCGCGGGTTCTTCGAGTGGCCACGGCTGGCCTCCGGCGAGGACGTCGCCGACTCGCTCGATATCGCCCCGTCGACGTTCCACCAGCACCTGCGGAAGGCCGAGTCGAAACTCATCGAAGCGGCACTCACCGGGCCACGGTGAGAGGCGGTACCGTCGAGGAACGAACCCGTTCCTCGTGCCCCCATTTTTGCTTCCAGAAGTGGGACCGACCGAAATCGGATCCGACGGCTCACACAATCGGGCCCCATGCGCGACTAGGTATGGTCGATACCAGCGTCCCGCGACCATCAGTCGACACGGGAGCCGAGGCGTTTGTCCATCTTGTACCGACGCAGGCTGTACTCGCGCGCGTCGTACACCGCCTGTGCGGTCTCGTTCCGTTCGTTGACCGACAGTGTGGCGTACTCACAGCCGCGGTCCTCGGCCCACGACTCGGCTCGATCGAGGAGCGCCGTCGCGAGACTGTCGCCACGGTGAGACGGTGCGACGTAGACTTCCCCGATAGTCGCTTCGGGCCCGCGGGCGAACACGGGTGGAGTCTGGTCGGCCGTCACCCGCACGTACCCGGCCAGCTCGTCGTCGACCGTCGCGACGAAGATGGCGGTCGACTCGTCCGACAGTTTCGCCTGCCGGTACGAGTACGCGTCCGCCCTGACGTCCGCGGCGAGTTCGTTGTACGCGTCGAGATCGGCCATCTCGCGGGCGAACGGCAGCCAGAGATCGTCGATCAGTCGGTCGATCTCGTCAGCACGGAGCGGGCGAACGTTCATGGACCACGATACCTGCGACCGAGGCAAAAACTGTCCTATCGCAGATTCGGCGCGACCTCCTCACCAAGACGGGTCACACACTCCGTCATCGCTTCGGTATCGGTTCCGGGGTGGTAGGTGCGGAAGATGAAGTGGATGTCGTCGCCGAGGGCCTCCCGGTAGTCCTCCAGTTCCTCGGTCACCTGCTCGGGCGTCCCGAAGATAGCCTGTTCCTTGAGTTCCTGAATTCGCTCCTCGTCGAGCGAATCGACGGGGTCGCCGGAGAAGATCTCGGCGTAGCGACGCTGGATGAAGAGGTAGCCGTCGCGCATCGTCTCCCACGCGTCCTCGCGGGAGTCGCCGACCCACCCGTGCTGGAGCACGTAGATCGTGAACTCGCCGTCGATATCCTCCGCCTCGCGGACGTTCCGGATGTCCTCGACGCGCTTGCGAACGCCCTCGATCGACAGCGAGGATGGGGCGCACCAGCCGTCAGCGGTTCGTGCCGCCCGGCGAACGGCGGGTTTTGCCGCCCCGCCGAGCATCGTGGGGACGTGCCCGTCGTCGGGTTTGGGTGTGATCGAGACGTCTGTCGGTACGTCGTGGAACTCGGAGTCGTAGCCGAGGTCACCCTCGCTCCAGGCGCCATCGAGGAAGGAGCCGAGGTCGGCCAGCCGTTCGGCGCGTTCCTCCAGGGGAACGCCGAAGACGTCGAACTCCGTGGGGTTCGACCCGATCGCGAGCCCGAGCGTACTCCGGCCACCCGAGAGAAGATCGACCGTCGCGGCGTCTTCGGCGAGGTGGATCGGATCGTACAGCGGCCCGAGCGCCACGCAGGAGCCGATCTCGATCTCGTCGGTCACCGCCGCCATCGCCCCCAGCGTCGGCAACGTGCCGGAGAGGTACTCGTCTTCGAGGAAGTGGTGTTCGGAGACCCAGGCGCTGTCGAGCCCGACGTCCTCGATCGTCCGCGTGAGATCCAGGATCTCGTCGTACAGCTCGCTCGTCGGTCGGTCATCGTCCGGTCGGCGCTGGCCGGTGAAGAGGCCGGTCCCGAGTTGCATACGGGAGGGTTTCTCGGAGACCACTATACATCTCCCGACTCCGGTTAGCCCCGACGGGACCCCTCGGCGGCGGGAGCACGAATCCGGCTCGCAGTTGCGTCTGTGGGCGGAGCGGGCTCAGTAGTCGATCGTCGTGATCTCCTCGACGGGCCACTGGCTCAGGATCTCGACGCCGTTCTCGCGGACGACGACCATCTCCTCGACGCGGACGCCCTGCCGGTCGGCGGGTTCCTGCGTCTCGACGGCCATCGTCATGCCCTCCTCGATTTCGATCGGGTGGTCGGGCGAGAGGCCGCGCCAGATGAGCGGCACCTCGTAGAGCTGGAGGCCGAGCCCGTGAGCCCAGTGGTTGGTGGTCATCTGCCAGTGCTCGTCGGCGTCGTAGAAGTCGGCGTGCTCGCCCTCCATATCGGGAAAGCCCTGGGCGATCTCGTCCGTCGTCACGCCGGGTTCGATCCGTTCGAGCACGTCGTAGAGGTTGTCGCGCGCGGTCTCGTAGGCGTCCTGCTGGGCCTGGGTCGGCTCGCCCATGGCAAACGTGCGGTAGTAACACGAGCGGTAGCCGAGATAGCCGATGTTGTACATGTCGGCGTAGACCAGGTCGCCAGGCCGGATCATCCGGTCAGTGGTGTTGGCCTGGTGTTTCGGCCAGGTGTTGGGACCCGATGTGAGGTAGCCGCCGCCGACGAACGCGCCGTGGCGCCAAAGTTCGCCCACGGCCTCGCCCCACACCTCGTTCTCGCGCATGCCGGGTTTGGCTGTCTCCGTGATCTTCTGGAAGCCGGCCTCACAGATCGCGGCGACCATCCGCAACGCCTCGATCTCCTCTTCGGTCTTGATCTTGCGAGCGTCCTCCATCACGGCGTTGCAGGTCGAGACGTCGACCTCGACGCCGGCGTCTTCGAATCCGGAGACAAGGCCCGAGTTCCCCACGTCGAGACCGAGTGTCTCGTCCGCGACGCCGTACTCGTCCATGGCCGTCGTCACCGTCTCGACCATCGTCGAGATCAGGAAGCGACGCGCGGAGTCGCTGCCCGACGCGCGCGGAACGTTCCCCAAGCCGGGACAGGCGTAGCGGATGTCCTGCAGCCACGGACAGTTCGCGCGCTGGTTGCTCGCGTGATCGGCCGTGTCCCAGTGGACCACGTCACCCTCCTCGGTCAGCAGGGTGTAGTGGTCGGCACCGCTGCCGCCGGTCATCGCGAGGCCGGTGACGTAGCGGATGTTCGGATCCGAGAGCAGGAGCAATGCGCCGAGGTCGGTCTCCTGCAGTCGCTCCAGCGCGCGCTGTTTGCGCTCCTCGCGCAGCCGCTGGGTGTCGATGCGGCCCTCCCAGTCGACCGCCTGGGTTCCCAGGGTCCCCTCCATGAAGTCACGTTCGTGGAACGTCATTGCCATTCGAACCCCTCGCGGGACCGGACAAAAAGGCTACCGTTCACGAACCCAGCCCTGACGCGGTCGGCGACGGGTGCCGACCACCGGCGACGTGTGCCTCCGGCATCAATAAAGCAAAGGGACAGGGCTGTGCACGCTACGGCATGCACGACACTGGGGACCGATCCCGAGACCAGTGCGCGTCGTCGAACCCACTCGCTGGGGGACACCGATCGACCGCCACCAGCCAGCTATCGCTATCGAAGTGCACCAGCCAGACTGGGGTGATCGGCCGATGACCAACACCACCGCGGCGCTCGTCGAAACCCTGGACGATCTCGGTGTCGAATACATCTTCGGCTATCCGGGCGGCCGGGTCATCGAAGTGTTAGACGAGGTGCCGGATTCCCCGATCACGCTCGTCCGGCCGCGTGACGAGCGCGAGGCCAGTGTCATGGCCGAAGTACACGGACGGCTCACCCAGACGCCGGGCGTGTTGGCCGGACAGGGGCCGTGGATCGGCAGTCTCGGGGCGATCGGCCAGATGGAAGGGCGACTCTCTTCGTCGCCGATGGTGGCCATCACGGAAGCCTCCGAGCGTGGTGAATACTCGACGCTCGCGCCCTACCAGCAATCGCGCGGCGACTACGGGGGGCTCGACCTGCCGAACATTCTCGACTCGATCACCAAGGAACACTGGTTCCCCCGGACGCCGACGGAGACGATCCGCAGCCTCCAGCTCGCGTTCAAGCACGCGGTGGCCGGCCGTCCGGGCCCGACCGCCGTCATCCTGGACGGCGACGCCGTCCACGAGGAGGTTCCCGAAGACCCCACGCCGCCCGTCTGGGACGCCGACGAGCAGGTGCAGACATGGAAAGCGGCCCCCGCAGCGGACGATCTCGACGACGCGGCTGACGCGCTCGCCGACGCCGACCGACCGGTCATCATCGCCGGCAACGGCGTCCACGCGGCCCAGGCCTACGACGAACTAGAGGCGGCTGCCGAGGCCTACGACGCCGTCGTGGTCACCTCCTACCTCGGCAAGTCGACGATTCCCGAGACGCACGAACTCGCGGGCGGCGTCATCGGCTCGTTCAGCCACGAAGGGGCAAACCAGCTCGTCAGCGACGCCGACGTCCTCTGCGTCGTCGGCTGTCGGCTCAACCCGATGGACACCAACTGGCAGGCGCCCGGCTTCATCCGTCCGGACGAGCAGACGATCATCCACGCCGACATCGACGCACGCAACGCCGGCTGGGTCTACCCCGCGGACGTCGGCCTGATCGGTGACGCGACCCACGCGCTCACCGGACTCACGGAGCGGGCGGGCGACGACGCCGGAGCGGACCCCGATGCGGCGCGCGACCGAGCCGCCGACGCCCGTGCGGACTTCCACGCACCGGCCTGCGAGTCCGACGCCTCACCGATCAAACCCCAGCGAGCGATCAAGGAGATCGAGGCCGTCGTCGACGCCGGCACGATCGTCACCGCCGATTCGGGGAACAACCGGTTCTGGCTACTCAACTACCTGCAGACGCCCGGCGTGCGCACCTACTTCGGCAGCGGCGGCGTCGGTGGGATGGGCTGGTCCGTCCCCGCCGGCGTCAGCGCCGCGCTGACCACCGATCGGGACGTCATCTCCGTGGCCGGCGACGGCGGCTTCGCCATGACGATGAACTCCGTCGAGACCGCCGTCGAGTACGGCGTGGCTCCCACGTTCGTCGTCCTGAACGACACGAGCCTGGGCATGGTCCGCCAGATGCAGGAAGCCGACGGTGACATCGCCGGCGTCGAGTTCCACGACACCGACTTCGTGGCCGTGGCCGAAGCCTTCGGCGCGGTCGGTGAACGAGTGACCGCACCCGACGAACTCGCCTCGGCACTCGTCGCGGGGAAGGAACGAAACGACGCTCCCACCGTCATCGACGTTCGTATCGACCGCGACGAGGAGATGGAGGAAGAACTCACCTCGTCGTTCTACGACGCCGTCGGCGGCCTGCACGAGTAATCCGCGATTCGATCCCGCCGTCACCCGACGCCGCCGAAACACAACAGTGCTCGACACACGGAGACGGTCAATGGAGGCTACCTGGCCGCCCAGCACCGCGGCGACCCGCACGGTGGCGAACTGTAGGCAAATCGAACCGATCTGAATACACTTTTTACGGTGGAACGGATCGAGTCGAACGAATGTCTGACGAAACCGTACTCGTAACCGGCGGCACCGGCTTCATCGGCTCGTTCATCTGCGCCGACCTGATCGAGCACGGCCACGACGTGGTCGCGTACGACCTCTCGACGGACACCAGCATCCTTGCAGCGCTCGACGTCGCCGACGACGTCGAGGTCGTTCGCGGTGACGTCACCGATCCGACCGACGTGATCCGAACCGTTCGCCAGACGGGGACGACACGAATCGTCCACCTGGCCGCACTCCTGACGACGACGGCCCGCGAGAATCCGCGGGCGGCGATCGACGTCAACGTCATGGGGACGAACAACATCTTCGAGGCTGCACGCACGCTGGACGACCAGGTCGAGCGCGTCGCGTGGGCCTCCTCCGCGGCCGTCTTCGCGCCGCCGACGAACTACGAAGACGACTGGGTCACGGAAGACGACCTCGTCTACCCCGACACGCTCTACGGCGCGACCAAGGAGTACAACGAGCACCAGGCCCGCATCTATCACGAAGACTTCGGGCTCGACCACGTCGCCCTGCGACCGACGGTCGCGTACGGCCCCTACCGCGAGACGGGTGGTTCGGCTTTCCTCGCGAACATCATCGAGAAGCCAGCACTGGGGGAATCCTTCAGCGTCGAGTACGGCGATCAGGTCATCGACTGGCAGTACGTCGAGGACATCGCCCAGTCGTTCCGCCTGGCCGCCTTCGCCGACGAGTCCGACCTCTCCCAGCGGGTGTACAACGTCCGCGGCGAGGTCGCGACCATCCGCGAGGCCGCAGAGACCGTCGAGAAGATCATGCCTGACGCCGACATCACCGTCAGCGACGAGGGCGAACTACCCTGGACGCAGCAACTCGAGATGAGTGCGATCCAGGACGATCTCGGGTACGATCCCGAGTACGATCTCGAAACGGGCTTCCGGAAGTACATCAACACGCTCCGCCGCGACGCCGGGCTCGACGAAGTCTAATCGCAAGCCAGCGTCGCCTGTCGATGCGGAGCGCTCGCACGATGCGGCCATTTCTCGCAGACAGCGTTCGGACAAAAGTAAAACGGCATTGTCATCGGCTCCCTCCGTGGCGACGCTCCGTCCAGGTGCCGATCGGCGGGGAATCGGTCGCTGATGGCCCGTACACACGGATGTGGATGCTGTGGCGCGCGTGGTCGTAATCTATCATTCAACGATTTCGCACTCGTCGCGGCGAGACTGTTTCACAGACGACTTTTTTGTAGCCCCACAATTACGAAAGCTGTCTCCGCCCTCCCCATTGCTATGGGAGACATGCAACTGGTCGTCCAGCAAGTACAGGTCCCTGATTACCTGCAAGACCCGATCGCGGACATCGCGGTCTTCGTTCCTCGATTACTCGGCGCCGTCGTCATCCTGCTCATCGGCTGGGTAGTGGGCCGCGTCGTGGCCGGTGCCGTTCGCCGCCTCGCCGACGGGATCGAACTCGACCGGATGGTCCTCGAAACGCCGCTCGGGCGGGTCCTCGGCGGCACCGAGCGGGCGGTCTCGGGCGCGTTCGGCAAGCTCGGCAAGTGGTTCGTCTACGCACTGGCCATCCTCGCAGCGGCCAACGTGCTGGCGATCCCGATGCTGTCCGAGTGGATCTCGACGGCCGTCTCGTACCTGCCGGCCTTTATCGCCGGCTTGCTCGTCATCACGATCGGGTTCGTCGTGGCGGACTTCATCGGCGACGTGATCGAGCGCACGCGAGCGGCCACGGAGACGGCCTACACGAGCTGGTTCGCCAACGGCGCGCGGATCTTCCTCTACGCCACGGCGCTGGTCATCGGCCTGGAGACGATGGGGATCGACGTCGGTATCCTCTACGTGTTCGCTCGCGCGCTCGCGTGGGGACTCGCCGCCGCCGTCGCCATCGGTGCCGGCGTCGCCTTCGGCTGGGGCGGAAAGGATTACGTCGCCGAAAACATCGACAGCTGGATGGGGCGAACCGACGCGATTACGCCAGAAGAGTCGGCTGGTGGACCCCGATCGAGCGACCGACGCGGACCCGACCGCGAAACCGGACCCGGGGCCGAAGACGACTGACGGAGATTGTCGCAGACCCCCCGCGACACAGCCCAGGCGGACCACGGATCGGAAACATAGTCCGAGCACGCATCGCGGATTGATTCGTGGTGCCCGGCACCCGAACAGTCGATGTGTCGAACCCGGACGCACGTCGGCCCCGACTCACTCGGCGGGCGCCGGGGCTGGCCGTCGTGGCTCAGATTCCGTCTCGGCCGCTGGGAAGAGCGGTTTGACCGGGACGACAACGAACGATTTCACGAGCGCACCGTCGATGGTCCGCCACTTCTCGAGCGACGTAAGCGAGTGGGTGGGATCGTAGGTCGCTTCGATCCGATCGAGAAGATCCCGGAATCGGGGCAGAGCGAACCGGTCCGCGGAGACGGGATCGGAGACGACGGCCAGCCCGGACGATCTTGCGTAGACGTCGATCCATCCCTCGAAGAGGTGTTCCAGTTCGGTGACGTGCTCGGCAACCGGCCCCGTTCGGGAGTGGCGTTCGTCAGTGGGAAAGGAGACGTACACCTGATATCGATCCGGTTGGGCGCGGACGTCACGTTTCCAGCGCGTTCGCAGGAGGCGCCAGAGGCGAGCGCGCAAACTCATCTGAAACCCCCGGACTCGGTTTCGAGGAGCATCGGCGCCGCAACAACGGAGTGTGAGCAGGAATCACGGGTCAGGTACGTCGGTTCCCGTCGTGAATCGCCGTCGAACGAAAGGGCAGCCGACGGCCGGTCGAAATCGATTCGGCGAGGCACGGATGGGGTTCGGAACGGACCGGTAATACGTCCTTTGTTTGCCCATCCTCAGGAACACTGAACAGTCACGAAACGGCCTGTATCTTCGGTTCGCGGGAGTTATGTGTAATCGTTCACTACCAGCGTCTATGCCTTCCAGCGCTGGCTCGCCAGCCGTGTCCTCAGCTCTGTTGTCACGGGTGCAGTTCGTCGGCTCGATTTCGCTTACGGCCGCCGGGGTCGCGATCGCGGACGGACTCGCCCCGTCGCCGCGAACCTTCCTCGCGCTGGGCTTGCTCGCCGTCGGTGCCGTCGGGATTTCGCGCCTGGCCGCCGATGCCTCGGTCCGCGAACTGCACCGGGCCGCGTGGCGTCGCTGGCTGCTCGCAGTCGTCGGGTTCGTCCCGTACGGACTCGCCACCGCCCCGCAGACGGATGCCGCCGCGGCGCTCGGAAGTCAGTTCGGTGCCACGATCGGCGGGGTCGCACTCGAAGCCATCGCCGGCGCGCTCTTTCTCACGGCAGTCACGACGACGGTGATGGCCGCGCTCGCCCAGTACGGCCTCCACCCCGACGCGCCGACGCCGGAAGAACGCATCCTCGACGAGTCGTTCGACGACTGATGGCGTTCGCGTCAGACAGTGGTAATTCCGGCCGTCAGTGGCGATGCACTCACGTCAGGACGTCTGTGAATACTCTTCGACCCACTCCTGTAACGTGATGCCCATCGCCGCCTGCGTGATCGCGTTCGACGACGCGGAGTTCGCACTCTTGACGAGTTCGGCTTCGAGCGTGCGCGTCGGGACCTCGCCGAGGAAGTGCGGGATCGCCCGCTGCACGGCGAGCGGACAGCCGACTTCGTGGGCGAGCGCGTATCCCGAGATCGAGTGGGGCACCTCCTCGCTGACGTAGGTCGGGTTCGGTTCGTCGAGCAGATCGTCGTCGACGAAGTCCGGGTACTCGTAGCACTTGCCGACGTCGTGCAGCAGGCAGGCGGCGACGATGACGTCCAGGTCGGGGTCGGCGCCGTGGAACTCGCGCTGCTCGCGGGCGGATTCGACCGCGATCCTCGTCACGCCGCGGACGTGCTCGACGTTAGTCACCTCGTGGATGTTCCAGGCGTAGGGAATGTCCTCGATTTCCTGCCAGCCGCCGCGTTCGAGGCCGAGGGCCCAGGCCTCGACGACCTGCTCGCGGAGGTCGTCGTCTGCGATCTGCTCGAGTTCCGGGAACGCCTCGCGAACCTGCGCGTCGAAGTCGGACATGGGGATCACCGCCCGCTGACGAGGTGTTCCTGGCCGATGAAGCGCGGGCGCTCGTCGATCGCGAGGAAGTTGTTCACGTCCTCGCGGGCCTTCTCGGCCATCTCGCCGACCGCCTCGTAGTCGCGTGACCCCTCGCTGCCGAGGGCGTCGTAGAGCGCGTCGATGTCCTCGAAGTACAGTTCCGCAATGCCGTCGAACGGCTGGGCATCGGGATCCGTGGGGACGACGGTGTCGTACTTGACGACGCCAGTGATCTCGCGGGCGATCGGCGTGTGGTTGTTCTGCCAGTGGTCGATGAACTCGTCGTGAGTCATGT
This sequence comes from Halovivax asiaticus JCM 14624, assembly GCF_000337515.1. Taxonomy (GTDB): domain Archaea; phylum Halobacteriota; class Halobacteria; order Halobacteriales; family Natrialbaceae; genus Halovivax; species Halovivax asiaticus. The sequence continues at coordinate 38,320 of NZ_AOIQ01000002.1, read as the reverse complement.
CTTCCTGGCGGACGAGGAACGCCGAGTGTTTGTACAACTCGTCGGAGTCGCCGTCGACCTCGTCGCGCTGGACGATCGGGTCGCCGGCCATCCCGCGCTCGGCCGCGACGGCCTCGGCGAACTCGCCGCCGGTGTCCGAGACGACCGAGTCGGCGTCGTCGACTGCGTCCTCGTAAGCCGCTTCGTCCGCGAAGAAGAACTCCGCGAGGCCGTCGAACTCTGCGTGTTCGGGCATCGTCGGGAGCACCTCGTGATACCGGGTGACACCGTCGATCTCGTCGTCGAGATCCGTCGCCTCCCACAGGTCGACGAACTCGTCGTGCGAGACACCGTCTGCGCGCGTCAGCAGTGCAACGTGCTTGTGCATAGACAGGGGTTCGCAACGGGGCCAATAAATCGTACCGGTCGCGGACGGTGTTGTGGGCGGAGTGCTTCGGCATGGAGTGAGGTGGATACTGTCGCTGAGTTAGCCCGTACCGGCAACGTATGCACCCCCTCGCCATCCCCGTGACGAACCGACCACCACTTACTTTTCGTCGTGGTGTGAATCCGTGACTGTGGAACCGGTACTCACTGTCGTCGCCGTCGCATTCGTCGTCGGGGTGGTGTACTCGCTGATTCGGGTCCTGCTGGGCGACGAAATGCCCAACTTGATCGGTTGACGCGTCCCGACACATTGTCACGAACGATACCAGTTGAATGCGATACTGGTCCGCCGGCCGCAGTACCCAGTTCGCCTGAAGTGAGGGAATCTCTGTTGAGCATCTCGGTTGCCAGGGGCGTGAATGTGTGATTAGTTCGCACGGTTCACAGGTTGGGTCAGTTGCCGAGTCGCTGTAGTGGGTACGGCCACGGTTCCAATTCATCTGCCTCGCCTCCGCTCAGCACCACAGGAGTGCGGAAATTCTGTCGCCGCCTATGATGGATCGTCCGGCCGCGCCCACCCACCAACGATCAAGAACTAGCAACCTGTCTTCACGACCACAAATCGTCACACGGTACCTGCGATCACACCAACTCTTGTGTGAACTTCCCGACGTCTCTGAAATGGGCTATAAGTGCCTGATACTGGTACCTGCGTATCCGAGTCCGGGGAAACGGTCATCGTCGGACTCAACCATCAGTTCAATCCATGTCAAACGAGAAGTACGACATCGAGACGGCCACGGAACCAAGCGACAACACACGACCGAACCCGTCTACGTCGCGGCGTCGCGTCCTCGCTGCGTCGGCGATTCTCGGTACCGCGACGGCAGGAATCGTGCCGATGACCTCGGCTACCGGCGAAGACCACGGGGACGACGAAGCGGACCACGGGATGGATGCGCAGCCGCCGGAAGCTGTCGAGAACGATTTCGAGGACGATATCGACCTACTCAATTACGCCCGAACGCTCGAACTCCTCGAGGCGGTGTTCTACCAGCGTGGAATCGAGAACATCGGCGACGAGGGGTTCAGACAACACTTCGACGGATGGGGGCCGATTCAAGATCGCGTCGCCGACCGGATCCGCGTGGTGCGCAATCACGAAGTCACTCACGCGGAAGTTCTCGGGCAGACGATAACGCAGCTCGGCGGTGATCCGGTCTCGAGTCCCGAGTTCGATTTCGGATCGGCCGTCCAGGACCCCGGCGAGTTCATCGCCACGGCCGCCCTGCTCGAAGACGTTGGCGTCTCCGCGTACGCCGGGGCCGCACCGTATATCCAGAACGCAGCACTCGTCCCGCCGGCGCTGAGCATTCACAGTGTCGAGGCGCGACACGCCTCGTTCCTCCGGGAACTCAACGACGAACTTGGATTCCCGACGCCGTTCGATCAGCCGCGGTCCCGCGCTGAGGTCCTGGAACTGGCGAGTGGGTTCATCGTCGACTAACCACCCGCTACCGCGGCCCTCTATAGTTTCGTCAGTAGCGGGCTAGATCACGGATTCGAACACGAGGCAATGTCGCGTGTTCCGGCGACACGCCGGAACACGATACGGCTCTCGTACTCCCACTGGGAGCGTACTCGGCTGTGCAATTATGGAAATTAGTTCACTACGTACAGCCGGAATCGCGAAAACGCAATCCGCCGTGGTCACAGCCAACGGTTTAAAACCGAGTGGCGAGCCGGAGAGCCCGGCTTTCCTACGCAGGGTCACTTCGAGGTGGGTGTTCCATCTCGAATTCCACCATTCCAAGGGCGGCCAGCAGTCCACGCACACCCGTTTCTCCGAATCTCGATACTGGCCGGAACAGGGCCTGTCGTGGATGGCCCGAAGGGTCCGTCATCGGTCGAATGATCGGGCATGCGGGAACGGTGACGGCATGAACGCAAGACAATCAGTACCAGGCCTAAACAGTTGGAAGCCGATAGGACGAACGATGGCTACCGAGGCGACGTTCACGGTTCCGTCGGACCAGTTTCCCCTGGGAACGGTGTTCGATCAGTTGCCGAACGTACAGATAACGCTCGAGCGACTCATTCCTGCACAGGACGTGGTTATCCCTTACTTCTGGGTGCGGGGAACCGAAGTCGACGACATCGAGGGCGCGTTCACCGAGCATCCGGGGGTAACGGAGATTCAGTTCGTCGACTCCGTCGAGGACGAGTACCTGTTACGTGTCGAGTGGGCGCTGAACTACGACGACGTACTAACGGTACTGGCAGAGACGGAGGTGCCACTGATCGAGGTCACCGGGACGGACCAGCAGTGGACGTTCGAGATACGCGGTGACGATCGGGACGATCTCGCTGCCTTTCAACGACGATGTCGAGAGTTGGACATCCCGATCACGTTGACGGAGTTGCACGCGCTCACGCCGGTCGAAACGGCGACCGAAGCCTCCCTCACCGACACCCAGCAAGAGGCACTGGTGCTCGCCCACGAACGCGGGTACTTCGAGTCTCCTCGCGAAGTCACGCTCGAAGCCCTCGGCGAGGAACTCGGCATCTCACAACAGGCCGTCGGCTCTCGCCTCCGAGGAGGGATCAAACACATCCTGGGGAGCACGCTCTCGGCCCTTACAGTTCGCCCCCAGTCGGATACATAAAAGGGATTTGTACACGAAAAAGTCACCGTGATTGCCGTGGGTCGGCTGCATTCGTGTCATGAGCGAGACTCCGGTCGCCATCGATTCGATACTCGACCTGTGTCGTAATCAGTACTGCCGAATCGCCATCCGGACGCTCGCGGAAGAACAGCGGTCGATGACGATCGACGAGCTTTCGAATGCCATCTTCACGGACATTCATCAGACCCCCATCACGGAGGCATCCGAGGCCGTGCTCACGGAGATCCGTACCGCGTTGTATCACATCCACCTCCCGAAGTTGGCCGCGAAGGGGCACGTAACCTACGACGCCGAGCGCCAACTCGTGGAACCAACCGAGCAAGTAATTCAAGCGCACTCGACCCTGTCTACGTTCCTTGCTGGTGACTCACCAACCGGAATCGCCGATTGAACTGTCGAGACGTTCGACTTCGCTCCCCGTTCGCTGAGAGAATATGCCAACGACTGAGCTCAGCTCGTTCAATACGGCTACGGTCGCACGAATCGCGTCCCGGCCTCCTACTCGTCGTCCGCGTCGAGCGCCTGCCAGGACAGTCGCGGGTTCCGCGCGGCGCTCGTCTGGTCGATGCGCTTGGCCGTCGTTCGGTTCGGCGCGGCCTCGATCGTCGCGTCGTCCTCCTCGGCCACCGCGTTGAACGCGGCAGCGAGCTGGTCGAGCGTGGACTTGGTCTCGACCTCCGTGGGCTCGGTCATGAGCGCCTGCGAGACGATCTCGGGCCACTTCGTCGTCGGCGGGTGGACGCCGTAGTCCAGCATCCGTTTGGCAACGTCGGCGGCGTCCTGCTCGCCCGCGCTCGCGACGAACTCGTGGTGGAACGGTCCGTAGGGGATCTCGTAGTCGATCTGGCTCCCCAGATAGTTCGCGTTGAGCACCGCCTTCGCACTCGCGTCCGCGAGTCCCTCGTCGCCCAGCCGGGCGATGTAGGCGAAGGCTTTCACCAGGACGAGCCAGTTGCCCTGGAAACCGTGGACCGTGCCGATCGTGTGCTCGGGGTCGAACAATTCGTAGATCGCGTCGGTGCTGTCGGTCGTCGGATCGGGGCCGTCGGCTTCCCGCGGACCGTCCGCCGACTCCGCGTCGGCCTCGCGCACTCGCGGTGCGGGCAAGAACGGCGCCAGTTCGGAAACGACGCCGACAGGGCCGGCACCGGGACCGCCGCCGCCGTGGGGCGTCGCGAACGTCTTGTGGACGTTGTAGTGCATCACGTCGAAGCCCATGTCGCCGGGGCGGGCTCGCCCGAGGAGGGCGTTTAAGTTCGCCCCGTCGTAGTAGAGTAGTCCGCCGACGTCGTGGACCATCTCGGCGATCGTCTGGATGTCGCGCTCGAAGAGCCCGAGGGTGTTCGGATTCGTGAGCATGAGCGCGGCGGTGTTCTCAGAGAGGGCTGCCTCCAGCGCCTCGAGATCCACGCGGCCGCTCTCGTCACTCGGTAGCGAGACGACGTCGTATCCGCCCAGCGCCGCCGTTGCGAAGTTCGTCCCGTGGGCGCTCTCGGGGACGATGACCTCGTCACGGTGGCTCTCGCCGTTGTGTTCGTGGTAGGCCGCAGCCACCCGAATGCCGACGAACTCGCCGGCCGCCCCCGCGGGTGGCTGGAGGGTCACGGCGTCCATCCCGCCGATGCGAGCGAGGTAGCCCTGCAGCCGGTACAGGAGTTCTAGCGTCCCCTGGGTGGACCCCTCCGACCGGTCGGGGTGAACCGCCGCGCCCGGCAGCGCTGCGACGTCCTCGGTGAACGTCGGGTTGTACTTCATGGTACAGGACCCGAGCGGGTACGGCCCGCTGGTGATGCCGTAGGTCTGCTGGGAGAGTCTCGTATAGTGACGCGCCAGTTCCGATTCGGACAGGTTCGGCAGCTCGACCGAGTCACGAGTCAGTTCGTCGGGGAGGCCAGCCGCGTCGGCGTCCACCGCGATCTCCGTCGAGTCCTTCTCCGAGAGCAGGGGTTCGTACGTTCCGTTCGTCGACCAGCGAGCCTGGTCGTGGCGAATCTCGGCTGACCCGCTATCGTCACTCATCGAACCACCTCCGAGAGGGCGTCGACGAACCCGTCGAGTTCGTCGTCCGTCGCGCCAGCGACGCAGAGTTGGAGTTCGTCTTCGCCGAGGGTGTGCACCGCGTACCCGTGGTCCTCGAGATCGGCGGCGATCGTCGATGCGGCTCCGTCGACACGAGCCACGAACTCACGCACGTGGTGTCGGTCGTGAACCGGCGCCGTAACGCCGGGGAGGTCGTCGACGCGCTCGGCAAGTTCGCGCGCTCGGGTGACGTCGCGCGTCGCCAGATCGACCAGGCCGTCCGGACCGAGCGCGGCGGCGTGGATCGCCGTCCGCAGCGCCACCCAGGCCTGGTTCGTGCAGATGTTGCTCGTCGCCCGTTCTCGACGGATGTGTTGTTCGCGCGTCTGGAGGGTGAGCGTGTAGGCGCGACGGTCGTCGCCGTCTTCGCTCGCACCCACCAGTCTGCCGGGAACCTGACGCAGGTAGTCCTCACGCGTCGCGAAGAGGCCGAGGCCCATGCCGTAGGCGGTCGGCAGCCCGAGGACGCTCGCGTCACCGATCACGACGTCGGCGCCGACGTCGGCCGGCCGTTCGAGCAGCGAGAGGGCAACGGGGTCGGAACCGAGGACGAACAGCGAATCCGACTCGGTCGCGAGATCGCCGAGTGTCGAGAGTCCCGGTTCGATCGTCCCGCGAACGGTCGGGTTCTCGGCGTACAGCATGACGACGTCCCCGTCCAGCCGATCGGCGATCGCGTCGAGGTCGGCCGCGCCGTCGACCATCGGGTACGTCTCGACGGTGAGATCCGTCCCCGCCACGTAGTTGCCGAGCGTCGAACGCTTGTTTGCCGCGAGCAGTTCCGGAACGAGGACGACCGAGCCCGAGACCGAGCGAAGTCGGTCGGCGAGCGTCGCCGCTTCGCCGAGCGCCGTCGCGGCGTCGTACATCGAGCAGTTAGCGACCTCGAGGCCCGTCAACTCCACGAGCATCGACTGGTACTCGAAGAGCGCCTGCAGGAAGCCCTGCGAGACCTCCGGCTGGTACTGCGTGTACGAGGTGAGAAACTCGGAGCGGTCCGAGAGGTGGTCGACCAGCGAGGGAATGTAGTAGCCGTAGTGGCCGCGACCGAGCAGTTCGACCAGGTCGTCGTTTCGTTCGAGAATCGATTCGACCAGCTGGCGCGTTGCTCGTTCCGATCGGGCGTCGATTCCGAAGTCACCGTCGAACTGCACCGGCTCCGGAATGTCGAAGAGCGCTTCCTCCGAGTCGACCCCGACCGCATCGAGCATGGCCACCGTCTCCGTGTCCGTGTGAGGAGCGTACGGACTCCCCGTCGTGCGTGATCCGTACATTGTTACGTTCGGTGCCGCCAGTTCGCCGTCGGTTCGAACCCTCCGCCAGACACTGCGTCGGCGACGTGACGGTACACAGTACTAGAGGCTAGCCACGGGGGGATAATGAACGCACCTCTTTCGAGATCCGTCTCGGTCGCTCGTCCGGGTACTCAGCCGGTTCGATCCGTCGATTCCTGGGAGTCAGAGTCGGTACCGTCCACCGGTTCGTCGCCCGACGGGTTATCAAGTGGAGTCGCACTCGAGCCCGACTTCGGACCCCCAGCATCGTCGGCAACCGCACCTGGCGGCTCCGTCCCCGTCCGGGCCCGGGCGAAGCTGTCGAGGACGAGCTTCGTCGCACCGAGAACGACGGGGCCGAGGAATAAGCCGACAGCACCGAAGGCGACGAGTCCACCGAAGATGCCGACGATGACGATGAGGGCGTTGTAGCCGCCGGTCTGGCCGATGATGGCCGGGCGGTAGTACGAGTCCGAGAGGGTGACGAACAAGCCGTAGCCCACCATCGCCGCCCCAGCCGTCGTACTACCGGTCGCGAGGAGATAGAGCGCTGCTGGGATCCAGACCCCGAAGGCGCCGATGAGCGGCAAGAGCGTCAGAACGAACGTCGCGACGGTGAGGAAGATCACGGCGGGAACGCCCGCGACCCAGAGGCCGACACCGAGCATGACGGCCTGGATCACCGCGACTGCCACGTTGCCGATTACCGAGGCCCACATGAGTTCGTCGATCCCCTCCTGCAGGTCGGCCAGGACCTCGTCGTCGACGGGGATGACCCACTGGATCCACGCGACGAGACGAGCCCCGTCACGAAGCAAACCGAACAGGACGAACGTCGTTATCGTCAGCCCGATGAACATGTTTGGGAGGCCGCCGACGAGGTCGATCGCCCCGTCGGTCAGTTGCTGAATCGCCGAGGCGATCCGGTCCTGATTGGCCTCGTACAGTTCCACGAGGTCGACGGCGTAGCCATTGCTCTCCAACAGTTGTTCGATCGTCTCGACGTTGATCTGTTCTTCTCGAATCCACTCGACGACGAGGACACCCTGTCTAAACGCGACGGTCAACAGGTACACGAGCGGGAGTAACAGGGCGACGACCGTGGCGACGACGACCACCAGTGCCGCGAACGTCGGGCGGATGTACCGCTCCAGTCGTCGTTGAGCCGGGTAGGCGATATACGCGAGGACGACGCCGAAGAGAACGTACTGGAGATACGGGACGATCACCAGGAACGCGAGAAAGACGCTGACCAGCGCGAGCGCAGTCAGCCCGGGTTGTTCGGTGAACCAGTCGGGCGAGTCACGGGTCGCAGCCATGCCACTACGTGTTGGCGCCCCTCACATTAGTCCTCTGATAGATTGTGGCCGATCGCTAACACGTCAGCCCGGAGAAACCGTCGCGAGTTACTCGACGAACCGGTAGGTCCGCTCGCCCATCCGGCCCCAGCCATCGAAGACGAACTCGTTCTCGGGCGTGGTGATTTCGGCCGGTTCGACGTCTTTGTCGTGGTTGTGGGCGTCGTGGATCGATTCGTACTCCTCGAAGGTGATCGACCGACGCGCGTCGAGCTGGTCGTCGATGTCGATCGCCGCCACCTCGTCGCGCCAGCCCTCGACGACGACCTCGCCGTGGACTTCCGCCTGCGCACCGCTGCCGTAGGAACCGACACCGAGTGTCTCGCCGACGAGGTCGATATCGTTCTCCAGCGCGTGCTTGAGCGCGGACGTCCGAGCGACGTGGACCGAGCCGGTGTACCAGTTTCCGACCTCGCGGGAGATCGAGAGAGTCGGTTCGATCGTGGTGGCGTACCACTCCTGATAGAGATCGGTCTCTTTCAACGCGTCCATGTACTCGCGGACTGCTTCCTCGTAGGCCTCTTCGTCGTCGAACGCCTCGCGGCGGGGCTGGCGGCCGATCTCCTCGGCGAGTTCGTCCTCGATCGGCGTGTTTCGGATGGAGTGGCGATACGCGAGGACGGCGGCCTTGCGCACCATGCCGGGGAACGGGGTGTGGAACGGGACGTACGCGAAGTCGTCCGGGTGACTGTCGCCCGCGACGCGTTCGTAGTCCTCCAGTGCTTCGCGCATGCGGGCGAGGTAGACCTGCATCGAGCGCTTGCCGTCGACGCTCGGGAACTGCTGCTGGGGTTTGAGGAAGTCCGTCTCGTCGGCGCTGCCGTAGCCCTGGTCGGTCGTCAACTCGACGATTGCCGGATCCTCGTCGATCAACATCGCCACGGCGCCGGCACCCTGAGTCGCCTCACCGGGGTCGTCGCGTTCGTACAGCGCCGTGTCCGTCGCGATGACGAGCGCCGCGCGTCCGCGATTGCGCCCCGCGCGGATCCAGTTGTAGGCGTCGTCGAGGCACTGGGTCCCGGCGATACAGGCGAACTTGCGCTCGCCCTTGTTCGCGTGATGGAAGTCCCCGTCGTAGACCTGTTCCAGACAGCCCGCGACGTACGTCGAGATCGGCTTGGACTTGTCGAACGAGCTCTCGGTCGCGACGTCGATACGGCCGATATCGGCCGGTTCGAGGCCCTTGCGTTCCATCAGCCGGTAAGCTGCGTTGGCCCCCATCGTGACGATGTCCTCGTAGCTGTCCGGGAACGAACTCGCGTTGAGCCCGATGCCCTTCGTATAGTACTCCGGATCTTTCCCCTGCGCCGGGGCGAACGTGTTGGGGAGGTCCAGTTCGAGGTTCCCCGTCCAGATCTCGATCGCGTCGATACCGACACTGGTCATAGTGAGAGTGTATCCGAGGAGCTATATCATATTGTCGTTCGTGATTTCGACAATCGTCGATCCCCGGGACCGGTCAGGAGCACTCACTGAAGTCCGAGCGCGTGATCGTCCCCCCAACGTCGACAGTTCCCTGCAAACACCGACTTCCGGCAGACGATTCGAGGGCGATCTCGACATCGACCGACTCTAACTGTGACGAGTCGAGTGAGACCGTAAAGGGGCTCGCCGGGGAGGTCTGTCGACGCGAACCGATCGGTGAACCGGAACTGTCGTAGATAGTCGTCGTGACTCGAGAGACTGAATCGGGGGCGTCGATAGTGTAGTCGACCGTGACCGAGTTAGTGTATGGCCAGATCCACAGTTGCCCGTCGACGTTCGCCGTCGCTTCGAGCGACTCGAACGATGGAACGCCCTGTTCAATCGTAACAGTGTCCGTATCACTGGTGCCGAGGGTGTCACTGTAACCGATCGAGGCCGATTGGCCGGCATCACCCACCACGTCGATGCCAGTCACTTCGATCGTCAACGGTCCACCACTGTTGCCCTGTGGTGACAGCCGAATCTCGTCGGTCGACGGATCGTACGTCACGTATTCCACGTTCTGACCGCTCGTCACGGATACCGTCGCACCGGTGTAATCGATTACCCCACCCTGAGCAGCTGAGAGATCGATCGTCACCTCGTCCTTGTTGCCGACCGCGTCCGAATTGAACGTAATCGTCTGCGTGGTACTGTCGGTAGAAACGTCACTCACGTCGAATTCGGCCGGTGAGCTGGCCGCCTGAACGGCGAACGTGTCAGTCACCGTTGCCGGATTTGCGTTGTCTGCGTCCGTCGTAACCGTCGCCGTGTACGGACTGCCAGCCTCGAATGGACCAAGCTGCGACGTCCCGCCGTCTTCGCCGAACGTGACGGTCGTCGTCTCACCCGTAATCTCGGCGACCGACATCGATTCGTCGTAGACGACCGTTCCGTTCGGTGCCTCGACAGTCACCCCGACCGATAGTCCCTCGGTTGCGACCCCGTTCGTCTCCTCTACGGTCACGTCGACGGGGAACTGCGTCTCGCTGTCAGTATCCGAGATCGTGACCGGGTGAACCTCGAGAGTTGGCTCGGACGGGGGTGCCCCGCCGCCATCACCGACCGTAATACTACTCCGGGCGGATGAGATGCCGACGGCTGCGTGGAGGCTTGCCTGGCCGCTCTCCGTATCGTCTGTTTCTACCGTTACGGTAGCAACGCCGGATCCATCGGTGCGGTTGTCCGCGGAGACAGAGAGGTCTCCGGTGTGTGAGGCGTAGATATCTATCGGCGTGTTCTGGGCCGGCCCGCCGGTTCGTCCGTCGGTAACCGTCACTTCGAAGTGTTCAGTATCGCCCGACGTGTCCATCTGTACGTCCGTCTTGTTCCAGACGAGGTCGTACTGGCCGGATCCGTCGCTAATGCCATCTAGTTGGCCCGTCGATTCACCGTTCGATCCGACACCGACACGAGAGATCGAGAGGGTAATCGGGTCGGTTTCGTTGTCGTTATAATCGACGGAGACCGTCGACGAACCGACCGTAAGATCGGCATAGTCGTCGACGCCGTTATCGCGCAACGTCTTCGCCCAGTGAGTTGGGTTTTGTGTCGGAATAGTCACGTTCAGGTCACTGCGGTCCCGAATGGTGCGCTGAACCCGGCCATCCAACTGTGTCACGTCGATCGACTCGGCAGCGCGACCATGTTTGCTCCACTCACCGTCGAGGGCGGTGAGCGAGACGGCATTTCTGGAAAACAGCCGCTGGTCGGCGATCGTCACGTTTCCATCGTCGAACTCGTTGTAGACGAGGGAGTGTTCGATCGTCGTGACAGGGGCGGACTCGTACTCGTAGTACCCCGGTTCGTACCTGAGGAAACTCGTCTGGAGCGAGGTCGGATTCGCTCCGTCAATCTCGTCTAACGCCCCAGCGCCGTCGATCGTGATCGGCGAGTCGGCTTCGACCGCCGATAGCCGTCCGGCGGCAGGTGGCGGGTTGATGGCGAACGTCCGAGGTTCGTAGGACGTACCGAGGGTGACCGAAAGCGTCCGCGCGTCGGAGCCGCCGTTCGTGTTCTGTATCGCGTTCCGCACGTCAACGAGCTCGGCCTCGACGTCGTTCTGGTGGTCCCACTCGGTCTGTTCGTTCTCTGTCGGAACGACGTTGGCCTGGTAGAGGGCGAGGGCCGACACGAGCAGGCCGAACATGAGCACCGCTCCGATAACGACGGTGACGGCGCGCTCCCGACCCTCGGCGGGCATGCACGGAAGAAAGTCCCGATCAGTTAAACGTGTGGCGGCCGGCTCCCCCTACTCGTCCTCCTCGACGACCTCCGGATCGCTCATGGCACTCTGGAGGCTGTCTAGCCCATTGACCCACTCGGTGACGAGGCCGTACTCGATGTCCTCGGCGACGGAGATATCGACGTCTTCGTCGTCGAAAACGAGCGTTCCCGCCTGTGCGGCGTAACCGAGTGCCGCGTCGAGTTCTTCCTCGGCTTCGGCGTCCGCGGCGGCCCGGACGTACTCGTCGACGCTCGCGTCGTCGGCGGGTCCGCCGGCGACGTACTCCTCGGCGGCGTAGAAGACACAGACCAGACTCGTCTGGACGCCGTCGACCAGCATGAGCGTCTCCTCGTCGTCGATGTCGACCTCGGAGAGGACGATCTCTCTGACTTCGCCGAGTTTTTCGAGCGTCGTCTCCTCGTCGAGCTCGCCATCGTCGTAGGCGGCGACGATCTTGGCGACGGCGATGGCCGTATCGTCCTGCAGGTTGAGCAGCAATCTGGCCGAGGACTCGTCCTCGGGGTCGATCTCTTCGTCGTCGAGTCGGTCGATCCAGTTCTGCCAGCGTTCCGCCGAGTAGAACTCGGTCGGGGGATTGCTCATACCCGAACCTACACCGGCCGCGTAAAATGCCTTTCTCTACGGGCATCAGCCCGCGTGAGTGTTTCCCGTAGGAACACGTGCAGGTCAGTTACGACGCTGGTACCCAGCCCGACTCGGTCCACGGCTGCGCTGTCCGCCCGACTTCAGTCCACCGGGTTCGGCGATGTGGCCTCGTGTCTGACCCCTCACGAGAGCGTCGCTTCCGTGTCGATTCCGTACACCTGACGGGGCGTTTCGACGTGTGCAGTGTGTATCGCATCGTCGAATCCATTTTCCGCGAGCCAGCGAACGCGACGCGGGACCGTCTTTGGCCCCAGGACAGCGCCCGGACGCTCCGGGTCGTCGACGAAATCGGTCTCCATGAGAAACGGGTCGCCCCGCTCGGCCGCTCGTTCGAGGCGATCTTTCTCGCTCATCACGCTCGGCGTGACGCCCTCGAGGCGACCGGCCGCGTAGTGTTTCACGACGCGAGTCGGATCATGACCGACGTCACGCGCCCACCCGGCCACGTCGGTCAACTCATCCGTGGCTTCAGTGTGCAACTGGAGTGCGCAGTCTGCGTCGCTCGCACGTTCGAGCGCGTGTCGGAGACAGGCGTTGGATTCGGCCCAGACATCGTCCGAGACGTCGTAGTGTGGTCGGCCGGACTTCAGCGCAAGCGCTCGCCCGTCATCGACGAACACGCTGGCTCGATCGAGCCCCATCCTGATCCGCTCGCCGGCCCCCGCGGGGGAGCAGCCGTCGTCGACGAGTCGTGAAATGAGCGTCGGGTGGACACCCAGCACGGGCCACGCGCGGCCGGGAAGGATTTCCGAGGCGCGGTCGGCGATCTCGACCGTCGTCTCGAAGACGGCGTCGAAATCGGCCGGATCCTCGGGAAGGGGGCCGAGATGCCACGACGGTTTGTTGACGATCAACAGGTGTGTTCCGCCAACCCGCTCGAAGTCGCGAACGGCGTCCATCCCGGCTCCAGCTGCCGGATCCAGATGCAGGTGGTTGTCGAGAACCGGAGCGTCGATGCTGGTCATATCGGGACGTTCGGCGCCGCCTGCAAAAACGGTCGGGTCCGCGTCGGCCACCACACGAACGAACGGTTGCGGTCAGTCAGCCGCGGTCCGTCGGCCGCAGGCGTTCAGCGCGCGAGAAAGCCGACAACCAGCCGGAGTCGGACGCTGACTCGAGATAGTGTTCTGTTCACTATATCATCCACCGATAGTAAACTCGAGTTCCGTTGGTTATCTCCGATACATGAACTTCGCTTTCGGTCTGGACAATAGCTCCCGCCAGGCAGTGCAAATACGCCGTATTTTCCGCCGAAATGGTTCAGTGTGTTGTACGTCACGTTACTATTATTTATTTCTCAATAAAATACACATAGTTTACGAACGGTTTTATGGTGAGCTACGAAAGGGTGGGTTGGAATGACACACGAGCATTCCGGACAGACGAGTAGACGTACAGTTCTCAAGTCGACTGCGGCAACCGGCGCGTTCCTCGGACTCGGTAGCGTCGTTTCGGCGACGCCCGGTCGCGAACCCGGCCCGAAGGAAGACGAGATCCTGGTGGGCAAGACCGATACCGTCGGTCTCGCGAGCGCACGCTCGACGGTCGAATCTGCAATTCCGAGCGACGCATCGGTCGTTCACGAGAACGAGACGCTCGGCTACATGGCCGTAAAAGTCGCCGACGACGGCCCGAGTGCGATGGACTCGGTCATCGACCGACTCGAGCGCCAGCCGGGTGTCGAGTACGCAGAACGGAACGTGACGCTGGAGGCGTTCTACGAGCCAAACGACCCGCAGTTTGGCGACCAGTACGCGCCACAGCTGGTCAACGCCCCGCAGGCCTGGGACACGACGACGGGTTCGTCGGATGTCACCATCGCGGTCGTCGACACGGGCGCCCAGTACGACCACGAAGACCTCGCGGCCCAGTACCGGGACGACCCCGGCTACGACTTCGCGGACGACGATAGTGACCCGTACCCGCCGTCGGGCGAACAGCACGGGACGCACGTCTCCGGGTGTGCGGCGGCGACGATCGACAACGGCACCGGAACGGCCGGCATCAGCGACAGTACCCTCATCAACGCCCGCGTCCTCGGCGGCGGAAGCGGATCGCTGTCGGACATCGCCGACGGGATCCAGTGGGCGGCCGACGAAGGGGCGGACATCATCAACCTCTCGCTCGGTGGCGGCGGCGCCAACGAGACGGGGCGCAGCGCGATCAACTACGCGTTCGAAAACGGCACGCTCCCGATCGCGGCGGCCGGTAACGACTCCGGTTCGCCGGTCTCGTACCCGGCAGCCTACGAGAACTGCGTTGCCGTCTCCGCGATCGACGAAAACGAGAACATCGCGAGCTTCTCGAACGTCGGACCGAACATCGACGTCGCCTCGCCCGGCGTCGGCGTGCTCGCGCCCGTGCCGACCGACGGCTACGCGAGTTTCGACGGGACGTCGATGGCATCGCCCGTCGCGGCGGGTGTCGCCGCACTGGGGAAAGCGACTCATCCGGACCACTCCCCGAGCGAACTCCGCCAGCTCCTCGAAGAGACGGCCGTCGACATCGGCCTCTCCTCGGATGAGCAGGGCAACGGTCGCGTCGACGCGGCCAACATCGTCGAAGGCGGCGGCCAACCAGACAGCCCGACCGCGAGCTTCGGCTTCAGCCCGTCCGACCCCGAGGCCGACGAGACCGTCACGTTCGACGCCAGCGGCTCGTCGGCACCCGATGGCGGGAGCATCAGCGGCTACGAGTGGGACTTCGGCGACGGCTCGACGGCTTCCGGTGTGACCGCTGACCATCGCTTCGCGTCCGAGGGCGACTACTCAGTCGAGCTGACCGTGACCGCCGGTAACGGCAACACGGACACATCCACGCAGACGGTCGCCGTCGGCGGCGACGGCGGTGGCGGCCAGTGTGGCGCCGAGACGAGCTCCGATTCGGTCTCGGGTTCGCTCAGCGGCGGCTGGTGGGGCAACGGCAGTGACAGCTACACCTACACGCTCGACACGGCGAACCCGTGCCAGGCGACGGTCACGCTGTCCGGCCCCTCGTCGGCCGACTTCGACCTCTTCCTCACGCTCGACGGTCGCACGCCGACGACCTCGGACTACGACGAGGCGTCGACCTCACCGGACAGCCAGGAAGAGATCACCGTCGATCTCTCCGGCGGTGAGGAACTCGGCCTGCTCGTCGACGCCTACTCGGGCAGTGGGTCCTACACGATGACCGTCGACGAACTTGGCAAGTAATCACGATCTGAAATCCGGTCTCCCGTCGACGAACCACGAGCGAACCGTTGCACCGATAGCGGACCCCCTTACTCCTCTCATCGCAATACCAAACAGAGCCACTGCAACGCACCGACAGACCTCGGGGCTCGCTGAGCGTATACCCCAGTACTTCTGCCGTCAGCCGTCGAGACCGCTGTCTCCGACTCGTTCCTACCCGTCCGTCTCGTCGGACGTGTCCAGTGTAATCGCCCGATCAGCCGCGTTTTGAAGCGCGTCGGAGCGACCGTACGTCCCAGGGGCGACCGCGAGGGTCTCGATGCCGTCGACTCTGGCCCGTTCGAGGACGGGTTTGAAATCCGTGTCTCGTGAGACGACGACGAGCGTCCCGATCCGTTCACTGGTGACGAGTGCTGTCGCGTCGACGGCGAGTCTCACGTCGACGTCGCCACTGGTCACGACGACCTCGAACCCGCGCGCCTCCGCAGCCTGGATGAGCCCCGGCGTCGCGTGCTCGTTCACGTACAGTCGTGAGACGACGAGCGTACCCTCCGAACGGCCGAGATCCCTGAGCTCGTCCAGATCGACATCGAACTCCTCGCGAAAGACGTTCGGTCCGTCGACGACGAGGCCCACACCGGTCGACGGGGACCGTACGCGCTCCAGCAACGACTCGAACATGCCCTCCCCTTCGACTCCCGAACGAAAAACGTGCCGTCACGGAACCGACTGACGGTCCGGAACCGGCAATTCCTGTGGACGTTCGTCCGACGAAAAGACATTACTACGCACGTCGCAATCGTCCGGATATGTCGCTCAACGCGCCGCCGTTGCGGGACGTCCACGACGAACGGGGAGCCAGTTTCACCGAGTTCGGTGGCTGGGAGATGCCCGTCGAGTTCGATTCGATCCGCACGGAACACGAAGCCGTCCGCGAGGACGCCGGCATCTTCGACGTCTCACACATGGGCCAGCTCGAAGTGACCGGCCCCGACGGCCGTTCGCTCCTGAATCGACTGACGTCCAACGACGTCAGCCGGCTCAAACCCGGTGACTCCCAGTACAGCACGATCCTGGCCGAGGACGGCTCGATCATCGACGACACGGTCATCTATCGGCTCCCCGATCGCGACGGCAACGCGGCCTACCTGTTCGTCCCGAACGCGGGAACGGACGACGCGATGACCGAACGGTTCCAGCGCCACCGGGACGAGTGGGATCTGGACGCCGACGTGGCGAACGAGACCACGGCCTACGGCATGGTCGCCGTGCAGGGCCCGCGTGCACCCGAGCTCGTGGCCGAGCGATCCGACGACGCCGACGCGATCGACGACATCGGTCGGTTCGAAGCGACGTACGTCCCCTTCGACGGTGTCGAGTGCTGGACCGCCCGGACCGGCTACACCGGGGAAGACGGCTTCGAACTCGTGTTCCCCGCCGACGACTCGGAAGAGATCTGGACGGCGTTCGCGGACGACTGCCGACCCTGCGGCCTGGGGTCCAGAGACACCCTACGTCTGGAAGCGGGCCTCCTGCTGTCCGGACAGGATTTCGACCAGGACGAGAACCCCCGGACGCCCTACGAGGCCGGGATCGGGTTCACCGTCTCGCTCGACACCGACTTCGTCGGGCGTGACGCCCTCGCCAAACAGCACGAGACGGGTGCCGACGAGGAACTCGTCGGCTTCGTCGTTGAGGGGCGCGGGATCGCACGCCACGGCCACGACGTGGTCGTCGACGACGAAGTCGTCGGCACGGTCACCAGCGGGACGATGAGCCCGACGCTCTCGGAGGCCATCGGCCTCGCGTACGTCCCCGTCGAGTACGCCGAGCCGGGGACCGAGATCGGTGTTCGTGTTCGTGACCGAACGAAAAAGGCAAAGGTTGCACCCATCCCATTCATCGATACGGAATAATGAGCTTCGAGATCCCAGCGGACCGGCGCTACCGAGAATCGCACGAGTGGGCGGCCGAAAGCGACGGCGTGGTCACGATCGGCATCTCCGATTTCGCACAGGACGAACTCGGCGACGTCGTCTTCGTCGAATTGCCAGACGTCGGCGAGACGATCGAACAGGACGACAACTTCGGCGTCGTCGAGTCTATCAAGGCCGTCTCCGACCTCTACGCCCCGGTCGGTGGCGAAGTCACGGCCGTCAACGAGGAGCTGTTCGACGCGCCCGAACTCGTCAACGACGATCCCTACGGCGACGGCTGGATGCTCGAACTCGATCTCGAAGCCGACGCTGAACTCGATTCGTTGCTCGACGCCGACGCGTACGAAGACCAGATCGCCTGAGTCGACGCGCGTCGACCCGACAGAACCGAGTAACTCTTCTCACAGAGCCGAACAGCTTTCCTCACAGAGACGAGCAGTCCGTCTCAGCCGACGGAACCATCGTCAGTCGATCGTCGCGAGCGTCTCGAGCATCGATTCGAGTGGCTCGTCCGTGACAGCCAGCGAATAGCCGTCGATACGGGCCAGGTCGGCCGCGTGGTCCCACAGGGCCGATTCGTCGATACCGTGGAGGATAACGGCGTTGGGGGTCGGGGTGACGACGCGGAGCGCGACGAGTGGCGATTCGCCGCGGGTGACGCCGGTGAACACGAGCGCGCGATTCGTCGACTGGCCATAGAGGCGGATGAACTCCTCGCTCGAGAGCCGAGTGATCGCACTGATACTGTCGATGACGGTGTGACCGCTGATGCGGTCAGACGTGCCCGCGACGACTTCGGTCGCGTCGAGCGCGTCGTACAGCGTCCCGAGCGGTCGTGTCGTCGCGTACTCGCGGAGATCGTAGACGACGTCGCTCTCGAATCCCGCCGAGAGGACGCGACCGTACTGTCTAATCCGCTCGCCGCCACGCCGCTCGTCGATGGCGAGCAAGCCCCCGACGAGCCGGCTCACGACGCCGATACCGGGGTTCCCCCGCCGACCGCTCTCGTAATCGGAGACCACCGAAGCGGAGACGTCGAGTTCGTCGGCCAGCGCCGTCTGAGAGATGCCGAAATCCGTTCGCCACTTGCGAATCGTCGCGCCGGGATCACTGGAGAGAGTAATTTCGCCGGCGATCTTCTCCGCGAGCGCCGTCTTGACCCCGTCATCGCCCATAGCCAGCTATTCGGGCCGTCGCGCAAGAACGTATCGGAGCCGTGTCGCCGGAGCGGAGTCGTCGGAACCGTGCCTTCGGAGGCGAGCCGTCGAATCAGGGTCGACTCGGTGAACAGCAATCACGGCTCCCGTGGGGGAAAACGTACAAGCGATCCGACGCGTAGAGGTCGACATGCCCTCGACCGTCGTCCACGTTGGCCTGGCCGGACTGCTGGGCGTCGCGCTGCTCGGCGATCGCTTCGACGCGAAGGCGATTATGGTGGTGCTCGCCGCAACTGCGGCGCTCGACCTGGATACGGTGATCGGCATGGGCTGGACGGGGACACACCGGGCGGCACTGCACAATCTCTTCGTCGTCGCCGTTCCGGCTGCGCTGCTGTACTGGGACGTCCGACGACGCGAGGAGTCGATCGTCCGTACGCGATTTGGAGCGGACGCACCGCGGGTGCTCTGGGTGACACTCGCCTGTCTGCTCGTCGCTCACATCATGCTCGACGCCTTCTTCAACGGAGTCAACCTCTTCTGGCCGCTTCACGACCAGTTCTACGACCTTTCGGGGAAACTCTACCTCTCGAATCACGACGGGCTCGTCCAGACGTTCGTCGAGTTCACCACGGCGGACGACGGCTCGCGGACCGTCTCGGAGTCGACGACCGCGGGGACGACCGAGACCACCCACTACGAGACCGGCTTCGATCCGGGGCCCGACACCGAGCCGGATCCGGAACGGATCTTCCCGATCGCGTACAACGGCGAACGGTTCGTCGTCGCCCTCGCTGGTTACCTCGCGGTCTCCGTCCGTCTCTGGGAGGGACGTCGATCGACTCGCCTCGACCACTGACGGCGATAGCGACAGGCATTCGAGGATCTCGCGTTTTCTCACCGCTCTCCCGGGATTGCATCCGTGTCGACCGACACCTTCGCCGACACCGGTACGACGAAGGGACCCGGCGAGCAACACCCGTCGATGACAGTCGAGGTTCGACCGTACGACCCGGAACGCGACCGAGAGGCGCTGTGGGAACACAAACGAGCGTTCGAGCGCGAACTCGGGAGCGAAACCGGGGGCTCGGACAAGCAGACAGCCTACGAGGAGAAACTCACGACCGAGTACCGGGAACGATATCTGGCGTGGGTCGAACGGTGTCTCGCCGACGAGCCACGCGCGGTGACGGTAGCGACCGTCGGTGGCGACCCCGCGGGCTACGTCTTCGTCCTCCCGGAGTCGCTCGCGTTGATCTGGGATGCCGCGGTACTCAACGAGATCTACGTCGCTCCCGACCACCGCGGCGAAGGCGTCTCGGACGCACTGATGGACGCCGCCGTCGACGTGGCTCGGAAACAGGACCTCCCCATCGACCGACTCGTCCTCGACGTCGACGGGGACAACGAGCGCGCAGCCGGCTTCTACGACCGCCACGACTTCGACCACTGGGGCGAGATGGTCGCTCGGCCGCTCTGAACGGCGACCGACGGAATCGAGAAGAGGGACGTTTTTGGTGGCAGCCACATAGATGTCGGTATGAATAGACGTCACGCCCTCGCCGGTATCGCCAGCGCATCGACCCTCTCCGTCTCCGGCTGCCTGGGTGACCTGCTGGGAAGCGATAGCGACGATGGCCTCCCCAACCCCACGCTGGGCCCGGACGACGCACCGGTCACCGTCAAAGTCTGGGAAGACTTCAGTTGCCCGCACTGCAAGACGTTCGACCAAAACGTCTACCCGCAACTGGTCGAGAACTACGTGACTCCGGGCGACATCCAGTACGTCTTCTACGACTTTCCGATCCCTCTCACCCGATGGTCGTGGGATGTCTCCGAGGCGGCCCGCGTCGTCCAGGACGACGCAGACGACTCCGACGCCTTCTGGACGTTCAAGGATCGCATGTTCGAGAACCAGGGAGCGTACAGCAAAGACGTGCTCTCGTCGGCCGCCGAAGCCCTCGGCGTCGACGGCGACTCGCTCCTCTCGGACGTCTCCGACGATCGATACAAGCCAGTGGTCGAGGCGGCCAAGGAAGAGGGAACGGACATGGGCATTCGGGGGACGCCGGCCATTTTCGTCGAAGGAGAGGCCGTCGATTCGCCGACCTACAATGCCATCGCGACCGCGATCGAACGGAACCTGTGAGGAAGCGAGCCGAGGACCCACTCCGGAATCACTAAACTTGACGCAGCCTAATCGCCGCCAATGACCGACTGGACCGAGAAGTACCGCCCGGATACGTTGTCGGCGGTACGGGGAAACGACAAGGCTCGCGACGCGCTCCGCGAGTGGGCCGAGAGCTGGGACGACCACCGGAAGGCAGTGATCGTCCACGGGAGCCCCGGTGTCGGGAAGACCTCGGCTGCGCACGCGCTGGCCGCCGACATGAACTGGCCCGTGATGGAACTGAACGCGAGCGACCACCGCGGGAAAGACATCATCGACCGCGTTGCGGGCGAGGCCTCGAAGTCGGGCACGCTGACGGGCGGCACGAGCGGCCGCCGGCTCGTCATCCTGGACGAAGCCGACAACTTCCACGGCAACGCCGACTACGGCGGCTCGCGGGCGGTCACGGACGTCGTCAAGTCGGCCAGCCAGCCCATCGTCCTCGTCGCCAACGAGTTCTACGACATGAGCAACTCGTTGCGCAACGCTTGCAAGACAATCGAATTCCGCGACGTCTCCACGCGCTCGATCGTTCCCGTCCTCCGAGATATCTGCCGCAAGGAGGACATCGAGTTCGAGGCGGACGCCTTGCGCGCGATCGCTGAAAACACGAGCGGTGATCTGCGATCGGCGGTCAACGACCTGCAGGCGATCGCCGAATCGACAGAACGGCTCACCGAGGACGACGTCGTCACCGGGTCGCGAGACACCACGGAAGGCATCTTCGACTACCTCGACGAACTCATCAAAGAGAAAGACGCCGAGGGAGCGCTGAAAGCCTCTTACGACGTCGACGAAACGCCGGACGATCTGATCAACTGGATCGAGGACAACATGCCGAAGGACTACGCCGGCGCCGAACTCGCCGACGCGTACGGCTATCTGTCGAACGCCGACCGCTGGCTCGGGCGGGTTCGCGCGACCCAGGAGTACAGCTACTGGCGCTACGCCACCGACAACATGACCGCCGGCGTCGCCGCCTCTCGCCGGGAGTCGAAGGGCGGCTGGACTCGCTACGGCCCGCCGAGTTACTGGTCCAAACTCGGGCGGAGTCGGGGGAGCCGGAACACGCGCGACGCGATCGCCAGCCGCATCGCCGACCGCGAGGGAGCGAGCATCGCGACCGCCCGCAACGACATCCTCCCGTATCTGGCGTCGATGACCCACCACTGCCACAATCGAGACCTCACCGTCGAGATGGCGGCCGCCTACGAGCTAGACGAGAGTGAGGTCTCGTTCGTCACCGGCAGCGGCAAGGACACGAACAAGGTCGAATCGATCGTCGAAGACGCCGAAGCACGCCGCGAGGGAGCAGCGGTCGAACACTCCGGTGATGCCTTCCTCGATGCCGTTCGGTCGGACGGCGACCACGACGAGACGAACGAGTCGACGGCCGACAGCGAACCGGCGAACCAGCAGACGCTCGCTGGCGATGGGCAGTCCGGAGACGACGAAGACAGGTCGAATTCGGACGCGGACACCGCGGGCAAGGCGAGTGACGACGCAGCTGATAGCGATGCAGGCGACGGCGGAGACGGAAGCGACGGGCAATCCGGCCTCGGCGACTTCGTGTAGCGCACTGATTCGTCGTCACGGCCTTCCCCCTCTGCTGGAGCTGGATAGCCCGATCCGGGCGTTGCGGACTTCTTAAGAGTCGCCGGTGAGGAGTAGCGCATATGCAGCCACGAGATCTCTCGACCCACGCGACCTACGAGGCGGGTCGGGGCGTCGAGGAGGTCGCCCGCGAACAGGGGCGCGACCCCGACGAGTTCGTCACGCTCTCCTCGAACGAGAACCCGCACGGGCCCGCCCCCGCCGCCGTCGAGGCGATACGGGCGGCCGCGTCATCGGCACACGCCTATCCCAAGGCTTCCCACGCCGATCTGACCGATCGGCTGGCCGAGAAGTGGGATGTCGAACCCGACCAGGTCTGGCTCGGAAACGGCGGCGACGGTGCGATCGACTACCTCTCCCGGGCGATGCTCGAACCGGACGACACCGTCCTCGTTCCCGAACCGGGGTTTGCCTACTACGCAATGAGCGCACGTTTTCACCACGGCCGCGTCAGGACCTACGAACTCTCGAAGGACGACGACTTCGAGCAAGACCCCGATTCGCTCCTGGCGGCCGCCGAATGCGAGCGACTCCTCTATCTCACCTCACCACACAACCCATCCGGGTCGACGGCCTCGCTCGAGACCGTCGAACGGATCGCCCGCGAGACAGCCGACGAGACGCTCGTCGTCGTCGACGAGGCCTACGGCGAGTTCGCCGAGACCGAGAGCGGCGTCGCCCTGATCGAAGGGCGAGACGGGTTCGACGCGCGGGACGACGTCGCCGTGATCAGGACCTTCTCGAAGGCCTACGGCCTGGCCGGCGTTCGCCTCGGCTACGCCGTCGTTCCCGGGGCGTGGGCGGACGCCTACGCACGCGTGAACACGCCGTTCGCGGCGAGCGAACTCGCTTGTCGGGCCGGGCTGGCCGCGGTCGACGATACCGACCACGTCGAGCAAACGGTCGACTCCGCACGCTGGGCTCGCGATTATCTGGCGTCCACCGTCGACGCACCCGCGTGGCCGAGCGGGGGGAACTTCGTCCTCTTCGACGTCGGAGACGGCGCGGCCGTCGCGGCGGCGCTTCAGGACCGCGGCGTCATCGTCCGCGACTGTACGAGTTTCGGCCTTCCGGGGTGCATCCGGGTGAGTTGTGGCACGGAGTCGGAGACGAAGCGCGCCGCCGACGCCATCGACGAGGTCCTCGCGGCGCGCGACGGGCGATCCACGGCTGGCGAGGAGGTGAGTCACTCGTGAGAGTCGCCGTGACCGGCACGCCGGGGACGGGCAAGACGACGGCGACGACCGCCCTCGCCGACCGGTTCGACGCCATCGTGGAAGCCGGCACGTCGACAGCCGCAGCGATAGTCGATGGGGAGGCAACGGTCGACGAACTCACCGAGGACGATATCTGTCACCTGAACGACCTCATCGAGTCCGAGTCGCTGTACACGGACGTCGACGAGGATCGGGACAGCGTCATCGCCGATATGGACGCCCTCGAATCGGTCGTCGACGACCGCGCGCCGGTCGTGGTCGACTCCCACCTCGCACATCACCTGCCGGCCGACCGCGTCGTCGTCCTCCGGTGTGAACCGAACGAGTTGGCCCGTCGGCTGCGCGAGAGAGGCGAAGTTGCCGAGAAAGCACACGAAAACGCGGAGAGCGAGGCGCTCGACGTGATCCTCGCCGAGGCGGTCGAATCCCACGGCATGGAATCCGTCTACGAGATCGACACGACGGAACGCACTCCCGACGACGTGGCCGACCGCATCGTCGATGTCCTGACGGGCGAACGCGAACCGAGTGCCGGGACCGTCGACTTCGTGGGGTATCTGCAATGACGCTCGATCAATTCCGCCCCTACATCTCGGGGGTCCTCAGACCGTTCGTGAACGGGTTCGATCGACTCGGAATGACGCCCAACGGCGTAAGCGTGGTCGCCTTCGTCACGGCCCTCGGCGCCGCCGGTGCCTTCTACCTCGGCGGGGCATCGGCCCAGTGGTGGTACGCCGTCGCCTCGCTGCTCGTGCTGGCGAACGGCTGGCTCGACGTCGTCGACGGCGCACTCGCCAGAAAACAATCGGTAGCGTCGCGCGCGGGCGACATGCTCGACCACGTGCTCGATCGCTACGCCGACGTCGTCATCATCGTCGGACTCGCCGCCGGGATCGAGGCCTACCCGCTGGGAATCGCCGCCGTCACCGGCGTTCTTCTCACCTCCTATCTCGGTACGCAAGCGCAGGCAGTCGGGCTGGACCGCGTCTACGGGGGCCTCGTCGGCCGTGCCGATCGGCTCGCACTGATCGGACTGGTCGGCTTCCTGGTCGTGCCCCTGTCGGGTGCGTACGGCGGCCACGGACTGGTCTGGTGGCTGCTCGCGTTCCTCGCCGTCGTCGGTCACCTGACGGCGATCCAGCGGTTCTACTACGCCTGGCTCGCGCTCAAGTAATCCAGGCGACTGTCGTTCACCCGAGAGACACTGAATCGACCCAGGGGGACGCATCGATTCGTCAGACGGCCACCGGGGCGCATCCTTTATGACTCGGCGTCTCATACCCACTGCCATGGTTCAGTGTGAGATGTGTGGCGCCGAGACGCAGGCCCCGAAGACGATCAAAGTCGAGGGCGCGAAGCTGGACGTCTGCTCGAACTGTACCGACTTCGGGACGGAGGTCAAAACGCCAGGCTCCACCTCGAGCACGTCGACGAAGTACTCCACCGACAGTTCGGGGTCGAGCAGTGGGAGTGGGTCGACGAGTCGGTCGAGCAGTGGTGGGAGCAGCGGCGGCGGTGGCGGCCGATCGTCGGATATGTTCGACGAGATGGACGAAATCGCGCCGGATTACGACGACACCATTCGCCAGGCCCGCGAGGAAGCCGGGCTGAGCCAGTCTGATCTGGCGAACGAACTCAACGAGAAGGCGAGCCTCATCCGCAAACTCGAACGCGGCGAGACGTTGCCGAGTGACGAGGTCCAGTCGGAACTCGAACGATTCTTCGACCTGTCGCTCTCCGCGAGCACCGGAGGGAGCGACGATACCGAGTGGAGTGGCGGCTCGTCCTCGGGAAGTTACACCCTCGGAGACGTCGTGAAACGAAAGGACTGAGATCGTCAGCCACCGCCGGCTGGCCATGCTGACCCCGGACTCGCAAGGTTTTTCCTGCCGCCCGGAAGCCGTTCGGGTATGTTCGTCCTCATCAACACCAAGACGTATCCGTGTGACCCCGTCGCCGTCGCCAAGGCGGCAACGGCCGTCGAACCGTCGACCGATGCCAGACTCGCCGTCGCACCGGGGCCGACCGCACTGGCCGCAGTCGCCGAGACGGGCATCGAGACCTGGGCCCAGCACGTCGACCCGATCGATCCGGGCAGCAACACCGGCTCGATCCTCGCCGAGTCGGTCGCCGACGCCGGAGCCGCAGGAACGCTGCTCAACCACTCGGAGCGTCGCCAACGGCTCGACCAACTGGACGAAAGCCTCGCGGCGAGCGAGCGAGCCGGCCTCGAAACGATCGTCTGTGCGAACACGCCCGCCCAGGCCGGGGCCGCAGCCGCGCTCGGCCCCGATGCAGTCGCGATCGAACCCCCGGCACTGATCGGCGGCGACACGCCGGTCAGTCAGGCGGACCCGAACATCGTCGAAGACGCCGTCGACGCCGTCGGCGCGGTCGACTCCGCGGTGTCGGTCCTCTGTGGCGCCGGCATCTCGACCGGCGACGACGTCCTTGCCGCCCGGGAGTTGGGCGCCGACGGCGTCTTACTCGCGAGCGGCGTCGCGAAGGCCGACGATCCTGCCGGCGCACTCGAGTCGCTCGTCGATCCGCTCTAGGCCGCCGTCAACCCACGGAATCACAGATCGATCGACGGGGAGGCACAGGTATCGATAGACAGAACCAACAAAAGACGACGGACCGCCCGGCCCTAATCTTTTATTTCTAAATCTGTGGCGGATCCGGGCCACATTTCCGTATCTGGCAGCGGGATGTAGATACATTAATAACGGTGTACCGCCGTGGTAGACCAACCGATAATGTCCGGAGAACAGGTGTTCGTCTCGCACGATCCGGCCGATCTGTCTGTCGTTCAGGAGCTGTTCTCGACGGTGAAGAATTTCCCGTTCGGGGTGCATCTCGCGCTAGAAGCCGTCGAGTCCGGCCGGAGCCGTGAGCGACTGGAAGGCCGGCTGGCGAACAGCGACGTCGTCGTCGCGGTCCTGACGGAATCGTCCGCGGACAGCAAATGGATCAACCAGGAAGTCGGCTACGCCATCGCGAAAGGGATCCCGGTGGTGGCGCTGTACACCGACCCGTCGCTAGGCGGTGGGTTCCTCGACGGCGTCGAGGGCGTCACGCTCGATCGGGATAACTTGACCGAGACCGTCTTCAATCTTCTCAGCCGACTCCGGGCCGAACTCGCACCTCTCGGCGCACTCTCGGTCCCGAACTGGTACATCAGGTTTCCCTGCACGCTCGCCGACTGTGGCCACCCGGTAACGCTCGAACTCGAAGAGGGTCAGACGAAACTCTGGAAACTCCACAAACATGGCCAGTTGCTCGAAACGAGCTGTGACGTCTGTAAGACGAGTTATTATTTCGACCCGGCGACCATCGGCTTCGTCAGACGGGAAGAAGCGACGATCAAGTGACGGGGATCAACACACCGACCACGCGCGGGCGTGAACCGACAAAACTCACTTCAGCCGTTCGTAGGCGTCCCTGACGAGCCGGAACGCCTCGCGGGTCCCCGTCGGTCGATCCGGGTGTGCGTGCTTGACCTGTTCCTGAAACGCCACGCGGATCTCCTCGGCCGAGGCGTCTTCGTCCACGTCCAAGATCTCCCTAGCATCGACACGCCGCATCGCCACGTCGACGACGATCCCTTCGTCGACCGCAGTCTCTTTGCAGGTCGGACAGAGGGATTCGACCCGATCGTCGACGAGCGTGACGCGGTACGGTTCCGCACGGATCCACTCACGACAGTGACCGCACAGTCGCTTACTGGGAGCGATTTCGGTCGAGGCGGCCACATCGGCGTCGGGAGCCGACCGAGCGTCGGAAGTGGTGGTTGACGAACCGGTCCCGTCGTCTCCCCTGTTGGGTCGGCGCGCCCGACACGCCGAACACAGCGACATGACGGTGCCGTCCGTCAGGACGACGTCCTCGACGTCGGCCGTCCCGACGGTCGACCGACAGCCTTCGCAGGCCGCGCTCGCCGTATCGAGTTCCGCCCGTGCTGCGGCTGCGCGGGCGTGTGGCGTACAGGTCGGACAACAGGCAACCTGTGTGCCATCGGGCATCGAGACGGTCGTCAGCCGTCCGAGCACGACGGACCGGTCGCAGCCGTCACAGCCTTTCCGTCTGTTGTCGGCGACACCCATCTACGGGGGAATATGTGTTCGTGATATATTAGTTCTGCTCTCCCACACCCGGCCGGTTCACGGAAATCGAGACATCGATACCGTTCGAGCGAGCATCTCCGCTATGAACGTGGCTACCGACAATCGCTGGCCGCCGGTTCGACGCGTCGATCAGTGGCCGCTCGCGCTGGACAGTCTCGCCATCGTCGTCCTCACGATGGCCGGCCAGTTGAGACACGGCTACACGCCGTTCGATTGGCCGATCCGCACCGTCGAGACCATCGCACCGTTCGTCCTCGGCTGGCTCGTCAGTGCGGCCCTGCTCGGCCTGTATCGGAACAGACGGCGACTCACTCTCCCGACGCACGCCCGGGCTGTCCTGGTCTGCTGGCTGGCCGCCACGAACGTGGCGTTCCTGATCCGCGGCCTGCCCGTTACCCCTGGCAACGTGCCGTGGTCGTTCATGGTCGTCATGGTCGGGCTTGGCGCCATCGCTATTCTCACGACCCGACTGGGCTACGAGTACGTCATCCGGACGAACGAGAATCGCCTCTAGCCCATCGAGCGTTCGTCCAGCCCCACTGATTCACACATCCATCGGACAGCCCACCACAGTTACTGACGTGGGCGCGGAGGTGCGTACTATGGCCGACTCGCACTCGGCCCAGCCGATCCACATTCGAGTCGGCGATGCCCGCTTCGAGTCGACGTTACCCACACCTGATTCATAACTTATCGAAAACACATTCGAAACCAGACTGTGATGATCGAGTCAAGTACGATTAGAATATGGCGAATCTTTATATAGCCATTTCACGTAGTACTGAATAGCTATGGCCCGGTACTACGACATCATTCTGGCCCTTATCCCCCTCTCGCTGCTGGGTATCGCAGCGGTCCTGATCGTCGCCGGCCTCCCGACGGTCACGGCGATCCCGGGCGGAGCGCTCGTCGCGACGGCGCTGATCGGTCACGCACTGTTCGTCAACGGCCCGGAGGACGACGTCGAGTACACTGCGGTCGAAGCCGCGAGTAACTCCCCTGCCGTCAACGCCGACTGATCGACTGGCGCGCTCACGCCGTTTCGCTGAAAACTCGCCCGTCACCTCCGTGACGATGCGGCACGTGTCGGTATCGTCAGCGTCCGTCCCACTCCGGCTCTCGATCCTCGAAGAAAGCGTCGATTCCCTCGTTCTTGTCGGCCGTCGCGAACAGTTGGACGAACAGTTCCGACTCGTAGTCGATGCCCCGGTCGAGCGGCATTCGGGCGCTGGCTTGGAGTGCCGATTTGGCGTACTCGAGGGCGAGTGGACTGTTCGCGGCCATCGACTCGGCGAGGTCGTAGACGGTCTCGTCGAGCGTATCGGGTGAACACACCTCTTCGACGAGACCGATGTCGCGCGCCTCGTCGGCGCCGATCACGTCGCCTGAGAGGATCAGCCGCTTCGCCTGACCGGGCCCGACGAGTCGGGGGAGCCGCTGGGTTCCGCCACCGCCGGGGATCAACCCTAGCGTAATCTCGGGCTGACCGAGCTTTGCCCGTTCGTCGGCGATTCGAACGTCACAGGCGGTCGCCAGTTCGAGCCCGCCACCCAGCGCGTGGCCGTTCACGCGGGCGATCACCGGTAACTCGAGGTCGTCGACGACCTCGTACACCCGCGGGCGTTTGCTCTTCTCGCGCTGTGCGACGAGGTCGCGCTCGCGCAACTCGCCGACGTCCGCGCCGGCGACGAACGCCTTCGCCTCGTCCGATCCCGTGAGCACGACGACACGGACCTGTTCGTCCGATTCGAGTGCCGGCAGCGCCGTCTTCAGTTCCTCTCGAACGGTCCCGTTCAGGGCGTTTCTGGCGTCGGGTCGGTCGATCGTCACGGTCGCGACGTGGTCGGTGCGTTCGCCGATCTCGACGTCGATCGTCTCGAACGATCGATCCGAAAGATCAGCCTCAGCAGTCGGTTGCTCGTCGCCTCTCGCTTCGTCGTCACTCATTGGCCAGCCCCCACGGAATTCGTCGTCTCGCCACTCACACCCACGATCTCGCCATCCTCCCAGACGTAGAAGCCTTCACCCGTCTTGCGACCGAGCTTCCCGGCGCGCACCTTCTGCTTGAGCAATTGCGGCGGCTTGAAGCGCTCTCCGAGTTCCTCGCGGAGGTGTTCGAGGATGTCCAGGCGCACGTCGAGCCCGACAATGTCGGTGAGTTCGATCGGGCCCATCGGGTGGTTGTATCCGAGTGTCATCGCCTGGTCGACGTCACGCGGGGACGCCACGCCCGTCTCGAGCATGCGGATCGCCTCGACGCCGAGGGCGACCCCGAGTCGCGAGGACGCGAAGCCGGGTGAATCGCGAACCGTGATCGGTGTCTTCTCGATTCCCTCGACGAACTCGCGGGCCGCTTCGACCGTCTCGTCGGTCGCTTGTTCGGGGACGACGATCTCGACGAGCGCCATGAGATGCACCGGATTGAAAAAGTGGAGGCCGATCGCCCGCTCGGGCCGCTCCAGGACGCTCGCGATTTCGGTCAGCGACAGGGCCGACGTGTTCGACGCGATGAGCGTCTCCGAACCCGTTACGTCCTCGATGGACGTGAACGTCTCCTGTTTGAGCTCGACGTCTTCGGGCACGGCCTCGACGACGACGTTGGCGTCCGCGACCGCCGTTTCGAGGTCGGTCGTTCCGGACAGTCGATCGAGCGTCGCCGATTTTGCGTCGGGCGTCACCTTCTCGCGTTCGACGCCGGCTGCGAGCGTCGATTCGATCTCGTCGATGCCGTCGGCGACGTATTCGGACTCGATGTCTCTGACGACGACGTCGTGGCCGGCCTGGGCGGCGACCTGCGCGATCCCCTGACCCATCGTTCCGGCACCGAGTACGGCTACGTGCATACGAGTGACTGTCACGCCGGAGCGATTAAGCCGTTCGGAACGCGGACAGGCTCGGAAGGACGCTGGTACCGACGTCGCTCACCACACGGTGCCCCTGACTACCTACCGAACGACGCCACCCGACGCACTTGACGACGCAACCAACGACGTACCGGGCTGTCAGACGTAGCCGCGCTCGACGAGCAGTTCGCCGTTGAGAACGCTCGCCCCGGCAGCACCGCGAATCGTGTTGTGTGCGAGGCAGTTGTACTGGATGCCGTCGGTGGTCGTCGATTCGAGTCCGCCGACGGAGATGGCCATACCGTCACCGCGACGACGGTCCAGTCGCGGCTGGGGTCGATCAGGATCTGCCAGGACCTCGATGAACGGATTGGGCGCGGTGGGCAGGTCGATCCCAGGATACGTGGCCATCGCGTCGGCAGCGACGTCAGGCGAAATGGAGTCAGTCGTCTCGACCCAGACGTTCTCCAAGTGGCCGTCGAACGTCGGGATTCGATTGACCGACGCCGAGACGGTCACGTCGTGGTGGCTGACCCGGTCGCCGTCGATCGATCCCAGCAGCTTGCGCGACTCGGTCTCGAGTTTCTCGGCCTCACCACCGATGTGTGGAACCGCGTTGTCGAGTATCTCCATCGACGTGACGCCGCCGTACCCGGCCCCCGAAACGGCCTGCAACGTCGCGACGTGGACGCGTTCGAGGCCGTAATCGGTCAGCGGCGCCAGCGTCGGAACGAACGTGATCGTCGAGCAGTTGGGGTTCTTGACGAGCGCGCCGTCCCAGCCGCGTTCCGCGCGCTGAACCTCGAGTAGTTCGAGGTGATCGGCGTTGAGTTCGGGGATAACGAGCGGGACGTCGGTCGCCATGCGCTCGTTCGAGGCGTTCGACGAGACGACGTAGCCCGCCTCGCAAAAGGCCGGCTCGACCTGGGCACCGACGTCCGACGGGAGCGCAGAGAACAGCAACGACACGTCCCCGGGAAGCGCCGACGGGTCCGTCTCGACGACGGTCTGATCAGCGACCCCATCCGGAATGGGAACGTCCAATCGCCACGTGGCCGCCTCACGATACGGGCGTCCAACGCTCGATTCGCTCGCCGTCAGGGCGGCGACCTCGAACTGCGGGTGCGGTGCGAGTAACTCGACGAGGCGTTGGCCGACCGCCCCGGTTGCCCCGAGAATTCCGACACGTACGCTCATTAGGTCCTCATCGGCCGCCGGCGAAGAAAGCCGTTTGGATGTGTGCAAAATCTGGGCCGCGTCGAAACCGTCGCGTTGCCGCGTAGATGCTCCTCACTCCTGGCTCGTACCGACGGTGACACCGGCCGCGGCCCGCACAGATAGAAGATATTAAGCGACCGGAGCGAATTAGTCCGACCAACCATGCAGCTGGTGGCGAACCGGACGGTGACCGGGCCATCGGCGAGCAATCGAACACCCATGCTCGACAAACTCATCGCGATCTACGAAACGCTGGTAGAACGGAAGGTCATCAATTATCTCGCCCTAGTCGTTGGGATTGGCCTCGTTCTCTACGGGGCGTATACGATTCTGGGCGTTTACGCAGAGATTTGGAATCAACTCATCCCTGGTCCGAGTGAAACCGACCGGCTTCGACCGATCCTCACCGCGTTCATCTGCGTGATCGGTGGCCTCTTCGCCATCATTCTCGGCAAATACGCGGACTTCTCGCTGAGCCCCGAACCCTCACACTGACGCCCTGCTCGACGGACTCGTTCTTGAACGCGTTCACAGGCGGCTTTTGACCGAACTGATAGAGCGATAGCACGAGTCGGAAAGCGAGCCATATTGCTTCCGAACGACGGCTCGTGGGTCGACCGATCCAGGACGTTGCGTCAACTCACTTGGTCGAGGTTCAACAAGACGTACGTCAAAAAGCGACGTCAGGCCGACGCCGGAACGCTCTGCTTGCGCGTGACGTAGCCGGCGATCCGGTTCCGGACGCCCTTCGAGTCGACGTTCGTCAGCTTCTCGACGCTCTCTTTGTTCTGCTCGAAATCGTCCGTGAAGGCCTGCGGGTAGCGCTCCAGCAGGAGCGTCGCGGTCTTCTTCACGTAGGCGGGTTTGATGGCCATGCGTATGCCTCCGATCCCCGGCCCTTAATAAACACCGTTTTCCGATCGTCGAAGGGGCCGACGATCTCACTCACTCGAGTTCGAGGTCAGCATCGACGTGCGACACCAGCCGGTCGAACGCCTCCCGTTCGCGGGGACTGCCCGCTCGTTCGACCACCTCCTTCGCGTGGGTAATCGTCCGTCGACATACACCGTCGTCGTATCCCGGGACATCGAGGCGAGAGGCGGCGACGCTGGCCTCGACGACGGCCCCGAGCCCGCGCGACAGTGTCGGGACGCCGCTGGAGACGACCACAGATTCGACGGGCGTGAGTTTCCAGCGGACCCACTCGGTCCCGTCCTCGGTACCGGACGCGCTCCGTTCGAATTCAACGCGCGCCCACGCGAGTGCCCGCTCCAGGATCGGATCGTCCACCTCGACGATCGAGAGCGCCGCGTCGACGAACGTGACCGGGTCGGTGACGAACTGGACGTACCCCTCGCCGGTCCGCTCGACGTTCCGCCGGGTTCGCGTCCGACCCCACGTAGTGGCCGTCACCGGCTCGTCCGCGAAGAGCCCCAGTGGAGCGACGTTCCACCGGTCGTTCGGCCCCAGCGTCGTCACGAGGGACTCCGTGACGCCGGCGAGTTCGACCGGCCAGTCGCCGGGGGTGTCATCGGTGGGCGCCCCAGCAGACCAACCTGGCGCGTCCGGCTCGTCAGTCCCCGTCATACAGTGATCGATTCTCGTTCCAGGGCGATGAACAGCCCGGCCGCGGTGAGATCTGCCGTCGTTCCCGGATTGATCCCAGCCGCGACGAGGTCGTCCGCGAAGTCGGCGACCGCGGTTCGATCACGTTCGAACGCGTTCCGATCGGCCAGCGTCGCCGCTCGCTCGTGGACATCCGCCGCGACGGACTCGCCGTGGCGCGTCGCGACTAGCGTGTCCGGTCGTTCGGCGAGCAACGACAGATAGACGCCCCCGGCTCGGTCGGCGATCGGACCGTCCCGATCGGCGAATCGATCGGCCGCCGCGAACGACCGTTCGAACCCCGTCACCCACTCGCGCGCGACGTCGTCGCCTGGAACGCCGAGTTCGAGTACCGACTGGAGATCGAGCCCGCGTTCGCGAACGGCGGGAATCGCGTCCGCACCGCGGCGCACGTCGAGCGCGGGTGCATCAGGTGGCGGGTCGCCGACCGCGACGTCGACGTGGTCGAACGCACGGTAGAACGACGCCGCATCCGAGACGGACGTCTCGTCGACGACGGATTCACACTGCGGTCGTGTCATCCCCTCGGCAGCTGCGCGCACGAGTGGGATGAGCAAGAGTAAGGCACCGAACTGCGTGTTTCCGCCCCGCTGGGTCGCCATCCCTTCGACGGCTCGTTCGAAGGCTGTCCCGATCGGGTCGCCAGCTTCGGCCAGTTCGAGGCCCGGTCTGGCACCGATCGCACCGGCGAGAAAGTGCTCGAACAGGAGGTCCGGAAGGTCACGGTCACGGTCGACGTTCCCGGGTTTCGGTGTCCCGGCAACCTCGAGCAACAACGCGAGCTGGGCGCGATCCGCCGGCCCGTTCATACCAAATGTGAGCGAGGAGCGTCCTTAGCTTTTGTCCACTGACTCGATCGAGGTGGGAGATTCGTCGCCGTCCGGTCCAGGCCGATTCGAGGTGAATCGAACCACCTCGCCGCCCTCGGTCCTCTCATCGGTTGGAAGCAATCGATCGACGGCATCACGAACGCGTTCGCGAACGCGTGGGTCGGTACTTGGTCGACCGATGCTCACTGCATCGGCCCCCATGGACGCGTATTCCGCAACGGTCGCCTCGTCGCGGACGCCGTTGTTCGCGACGACGAACAACTCGGTGGCGTCGACGACGTCGGCCACGACCGATTCCGAATCCATCGCATCCACGTGCACGAACGAGCCCCCCGCAGCCTCGATGGTGCGGGCGACTGACGGCAGGTCGACGCCCGGTACCTCGGCCCGGACTTTCACCCCGACCGTCGCACCAGTGTCGGCCGCGGTCGCGACGTACTCGCCGAGCCGGTCGGAATCCGCGAGGAGCGTCTCGCCACACCCAACGGTTCGAAGTTCATCCTGACGGCAGTGGGCGTTGAGTTCGAGCAGAGCATCGTGGCGTCGGCACACGTGGGCAACGGCCCGGATCGGTTCGAGAGCGGTGGACCTGACGTTGATTCCCGGTCGAATCGGCACCGACGACAGCGCCCCGAGTTGCTCGTCGACGAACTGGATCGGGTCGGGCGGAAGGAACTCGGATCGGCCACGAGCGACGAGGTCGCGAGCGGCCGCTCGTGCGGCCTCGTCGAGGGCGATCCCGCCCATGAACGCGACGCCGGCCTCCTCGGCTCCCTCACGGGCCCAGGCGGCATCTGACTCACCGCTCAGGCTTGCCAGGGCGAGTCGTGGCTCGAAGGGTGCATCGGAACTCAGTGCCATCAGTGGTCGATCGTCACTCGACACGGTCGATCGCCCGGGAGACCGCGTCGACGACGCGACGGGCGTCCGCGGGCGAATCGATCCGAATGTCCGTCTCGATCGTCGGCCGATCGAACGAGCGTGACTCGGCTTCGTCGACGACGAACGCATCGGCGAAGGGGTAGACCGATGGGAGGCCAGCCGTTCCCGGTGGTGCGCCGACGGCGTCCATCAGTTTCGCGGCTGGGCCGGAGAAGGCGTCGTCGCCGAGGAACGGAGAGACCGCGACGACGGTCGTCGAGGCGAGCGCATCCCCAATCCCGGCAACCGAGAGCATCGGCCCGATACTGGTGACCGGGTTCGACGGGCCAACGACGACGACGTCGTCGAGTGCATCGATCACGCCCGGCGCCGGCGAGGCGTTGGCCGATCCTCTGAACTCGACGTTCTCGATCGTCGGCTCACCGTTCTCTGCCACCCAGAACTCCTGGAAGTGCATGAGACCGTCCGGGGTGTGCACGAGCGTCGCAACCGGGTCGTCGCTCATCGGCAAAATGTCGATGGTGATGCCGAACGCGTCGGCGATCGCGGCGGTCGCCCCCGAGAGCGACTTGCCCTCGTCGAGCAAACTCGTTCGCGTGATGTGGACCGCCCTGTCGCGGTCCCCGATCGTCATAAACTCGCCCACGCCGGAGAAGCGCCGCCAGTTGGCGAGGTCGCGACCGGCCGTCTGTTCGTCGTCGGGAAGGTACGTCGGGGTCGACGACCGACCCATCGACGCGGCGAGATCGGTGAGCGCGTCGTGCGTACGGTGCGTATCGCCGTCGATACCCCACCACGTGTCGCGATCCAGCACGCCGCCACCCTGAAAGAGAAGGGTATCGATGTCGGGAGAGACGAAGAGACCACCGAGTTCGACGTCGTCGCCCGTGTTGGCGACGACCGTCGTCTCCGCCGGCGTGAACGCCGCCGTCGCCCCGTCGAGGAGCTTCGGTGTCCCGGTCCCACCGGAGAGGAACGTAACCATGAACGGACGTTTCGAGAGGGATGGCTAAGGTGTTGCGGCCCCCGAAGCGGTCCCTGCCGTCCTCACGGAAAGTTATAACCACTCCGCGAACGAGCCGTCGAGAATCGTCTCGCGCTGGGCATCGACGTACGCTCGCTGCATTTCGGTGATCGCCTCGGCGAGATCGGCGCCGACGTCGGCGTGCTCGCGAACGCAGTCACGTTTCCAGCCCGCCGGCGTCGTTCGTTGCTTGACGCGTTTCCGAAGGGGGTCGACGTACGCGGCGGCCTCGGCGCTCGAAAGGCCCCGGCTCGTCAGCCCGTCGGTCGCGTACGCGAGGATATCGGCGTATATTCGGTCGACGTCGGTCGTCTCCTGTCCGTCGTTGGTGATCCAGAACAGGTCAGCGTCTAAGCCGTCCCGCATCGCGTCGTAGAAGTTCTCACGGGCGTATTCCCACTCGAGGTCCGCGACCGGGTGTTCGAGCCGCGGGAGACTCTCCATCAATCCGGCGAACGTGGCCTGGAACGCGATCGAATCGCGGACCGTCGGCTGGGCCGGGATCGGACGGAACTCGATGCGGGCGTTGGCTGCCGATCGAGAGGCGCCGTCGAAGACGGGCCGAACCCAGCGCCAGTACGTGCCGTGGGTCTGGCGGAGGTGGGCAAATCGATCGTCGTATCGGCCGAGCTTCTCGACGGGCATCGGGACGACGGTGTCGTCGTTAGCGATTCGATCGACGGCTTCGTCAGTCGAGACCAGATCTGCCGGGAATCGAACCTTTCCCGGGGCCTCTCGACTCGCGTTCAGCACCGTCTCGAAGACGCTGATCCGATGTTCCATCCAGCCGTCCGCGAGGGCGTCTTCGACGGTCGTGGCGTCGTCGTAGCAATCCGGCGGAAAGAACGGCGAGTTGGCGCCAAGGGCGACCAGCGGACCGGCGATCCGCAGCGCGTAGTTGAAGTACGCCGGCAGGTCGGGTGCGTGCGGGACCTGATAGTGGGGCTGGATCGAGGTGATCAAACTCTCCGGCATCACGGTATCCGCGTCGAGCGAGACGTGCGGTGCTTCGATCCGCATCCCCGCAGCCGACGCACGGTCCGTATTAGCCATCGCGTGATACCGTGCCGAGTCGCTCATGTTGGCCGCGATCTGCAGCGTCCGTTCCGCACCGTCGACCTCGACGGTCCGCTCGACACTCTCGGTGAGGTACGCCCTGGCCGTCTCACCTTCCGGCGGGATCGTCCACATCGAATCGCTCACCAGGTGCATATCCTCCGTACTCGTCACCGACAGCGCCGTCTCGAGTCTGGCCTTGACCTCAGACTCCTGTGCCTGCAAGCCGTGAGCCGACAGCGGTTGCGGACTGGTCGTCATCTCCGCGTTGTGCAACCCGAGTTCCTTCTCGAATCCGATGAGGTCGAGCAGTCGCCGCGGCACCCGAACGAGGGCGGCGCCGTCAGCATCGACGGCGTAGAACTCGTACTCCAGGCCGACGATGGCCTGGGGGTTGTCGAAGACACCCTCCGCCAGTGCCGCCTTCAGTTCCGCGGCTTCGTCGTCGACCGCAGCCCGATACGACTCCGGATCGACCGCGAGTACGTCCGCCGTCCGCGAGAGTAGATCCGACTCGACCATGGACGGCCATGCGCGGGGCAGGGGCTAAAAAGGTGGTCCTCCCGTATCGCTCCGCACAGCATCGCCACTCACTGTGATCTGGAAGGGAGAACGGACCACGTTACGAAAACACTAGGTACAATCCGACGAACAGGAGGAACGTCAACACTGCCGTTTCAAACGAAACGAAGCCAAGTCCGCCAGCGACGTACGTCACGACGAACACTGGGAGGAACAGTCGGTCACGTGCCGGAAGCCTCCTGATAGTGCCGGACTCGTCTACAGACATACGAGTACGGTAGTCCCACAGTTCAAATAAACAGTTCGACAGGCACATCGAGCGGAAATCCTCAACCCCGGGCGACACTCGCGTCAGGCCGGACGAAGCTCGTCGACAGGACGAGATCCGGGTAGTAGGTCTCCGATCTCTGGAGAGTTACGTTTTCACCTCCCGCGCTCACATCGTCGCCACTGCCGCAGTTGTAGAACGCAGGCGTCGCCGATCCCCTGCCAGCCACTTCTCCTCGCTGTCCGCGTGCTCGTCTCCCCAATCAAATCCGATCGGTTTGGCCTCCTGAATGTATTGCCGGAAAAACGCTCTCAGACCCACGCCACGGGTTGGCCATCGGGAGCGTACCTCCGCGAGTGAGCACGCGCCAGCGTGGCCACTCCCCCCAAAGCGACCACACCATCCGCCAGGAGCGAGCCCGAAATGCAAAAAAGCCCCACACAGCACGCGCTGTGTGAAGCTTGAAGTATGAGTGGAGGCGGCGAATCGGGGGTCCCAGCGGGTCTCCCACGCCAGTACTTGCCGATACGCAGGTGGG
>NZ_AOIQ01000001.1 GCF_000337515.1 Halovivax asiaticus JCM 14624 | reverse complement strand
GTCATGCGGTTTCGGGTTCTGTCTGGCTATGGTTAGAACTGCTAATAACAATATGTGGGCGTGTTGGTAGTATCGGGATAGGTAGATGTTCTGCCGGGGTGAAAGGTCAGTATTCTTTAAGGGGCTAGTCGTTCTCGTCGCAGTCAAAGCTACGCAACGTGAGTGAATGCCCGGAGAAGGCCCGGGCGACGGACGATTCCACCGGACGCGATTTGTGGCAGAATCGCCCGGTGGAAACCTCTTGGCCGGAGGGTTCGTCCTCGCTCTGTCCTCTCTCAGCCGAGTCAGTAAGTGTTTCGACGGTTCACGGAAACGCTCGGTCTGGACGACTAAGCGCCGATCCACCGCAAGGATCGGGCGATCTTGATTTGCCCGAGAGCCGGCGTACCCGGCTCGAGGGCCGCCCGATCCGCACGCC
Organism: Halovivax asiaticus JCM 14624; assembly: GCF_000337515.1. Classification (GTDB taxonomy): domain Archaea; phylum Halobacteriota; class Halobacteria; order Halobacteriales; family Natrialbaceae; genus Halovivax; species Halovivax asiaticus. Next base: position 178 of record NZ_AOIQ01000001.1, on the reverse strand, counting down.
CCCGACCGGCGGGAGGGGGCTATCTTGTGCGGTGGCGGTGCGGCGGCGGTGCGGTCTTTACTCGACGCTAGTTAGAACAACTCAAGAGCCGCTATGCTTCGCCAATTCAGGCGTTCCACCGTGCGGTGCGGTAGAAGACGTGCCGGTGGCTATGGTGCGGTGCGGTGCCACCGGCTCC